>NZ_JBXARR010000006.1:0-404667 GCF_058808435.1 Pseudomonas sp. GW821-FHT11D10
TTAACTCATTGAATCCCAAGGAGTTTTCCGTTTCGACCGCGCCGGAAGTGGGGCGAATTATAGAGACTCAGAATCTGTCGTCAACCCTTAATTTGCGTTTTCTATCAAGAGGGGGAAAAGGCCGCTTCCATATAGACGCGAACGCAGCGAGTGCGCACTATATTGCCCAGCGACACACCGGCTATCGCAGTCACTGAATGCCGAGCCCGCCAGCACATCAGCAACCAATCAACCAATCACCTTCGCATACACCGACCGGTCAATATTCCCCCCGGACAGAATCACCCCAACCTTTTCCCCTCGCATCCTCTCACGCTCCTGCATCAACGCCGCCAGCGCTGACGCGCCCGCGCCCTCCGCAAGGTTGTGGGTATCGGTGTAATAGACGCGCATGGCTTCGGCAATCTCTCCTTCGCTGACCGAGAGAATCCTCGCTGCCCCTTCCTTATAGATGTCGAACGCCTGCGCAATCGGCTTGCGGACAGCCAGACCATCCGCGAACGTATTCGCCAACGCGGTTTCGCAGATCGCGTTCGCTTCGAACGACAGCTTGGCGGCCGCGGCCTCTGTCGACACCACCCCCACCACTTCAGCATTCAGTCCTAGCGCGTCGCGGGCAGCGATCACCCCGCAGATCCCCGATCCGCAACCAATGGGCACGTAAACCGTGTCCAGATCCGGCGCCGCACCGAACAGCTCCAGCGCATAGGTCGCCACGCCCTTGACCAGTTCAACGTGAAACGGTGGCACCAGAAAAAGGTCATGCTCCAGTGCCAGGCGCGCCGCCTCTTCACGCGCCTCGTCAAAATCGCGCCCGTATTCGACCACTTCACCACCAAAGCCACGCATGGCGTTGTTCTTTTCCAGCGAATTGCCCTGCGGCACCACGATCAACGCTTTCAGGCCCGCGGTCCGCGCTGCCAGCGCCAGACTCTGACCGTGATTGCCGCGCGTTGCAGAGACGATGCCTTTGACAGCCGGATGCTCACGCCGCAGCCAGTGCATAAAGGTAATGCCGCCACGCACCTTGAAGGCGCCGGTCGGCGTGTGATTTTCATGCTTGACCCAGACAGTGCAACCCAACCGCTCAGCCAGCAACGGCCAACGGTATTGGGCGGTAGGCGGCATCACCTGATAAACCTGGCGGGCAGCGTTTTCGATGTCGTCGCGAGTGAATGCGTGCATATAAGTGGCTCCTTGGACTTTGGCCCAGTCTAGGCACGGACACACCACGTCGGCTTTCAAAAAACTGACCTGACTTTTATCCGACCTCTTCTCTACTATGGTGCTCATGAACCATCGAAACCGTCGCCATCCCATAACCGTTGATGAACCGATACGTCGTGTCGAAGCCGGCCCGTGGGCGATCGAGCTGCTGCCGGGCGCAGCCTACTCGGCGCGGTACGTGGCGACCCAGTCAGCGATCGGCTTTGCCTTCGACAGCCAGCGCGGCGTACACGCGATTGGTACTGACCGAATACGCCCTTTCGATGCGATGCCCAATGGCCTGGCGTTTGTTCCGGCTGGATGTGACGTGATGTCCGAGTCGCCCATGGGTGGCGAGTATCTGCGGGTGATACGTACCGATGGCACAGCACTGGCCGGTGACCGCGCGTTCAACAATCGCATCGACCCGCAAGCCATTCATCTAGCATCACGAATGCGCAGTGCGCTGTTGCTGGCCTCTCCGGAGGATGACTGGGAAAGCTGGGCGTTCGAGCTGGCGACACGGATAGAAGGTCATGAGGCTGTGGTGCCTCAAGGCTCGATCACCGACAACCGAATGCGGCTGCTGGATGAATTCATCCACGCCCGCCTCGACGGCCCGATCAGTGTCCCGGCGATGGCGCAGCTACTGGAGTTGTCCGAGGGCTACTTCATGCGCGCCTTCAAGCAGGCGACAGGCAAAAGCCCTCACAGTTACCTGATCGACAGACGACTGGCCAAAGCCCGAGCATCAATGTGCGATACAACGGCCAGCCTCTCGCAGATCGCCCTCGCTTGCGGCTTCAACTCACAGGCGCATATGACCACAGCCTTCAAACAGCGCCTCGGCGTGAGTCCGGCGCAATTGCGCACGGGTTCGCGCCCACGCTCTGCCGCTGACGAACAGTATTCTTCTATATAGAGGGAGTGGCCGGCGACGATGTGGCCACATGATATTCCTCGCAACCGATGAGGTCCGTTTCATGAGCAAGGCGCCCTACGTTCCACCCAAGGTCTGGAAACACATCGCTCCGTCCGGCGGCCAGTTCGCCAGCATCAATCGCCCGATTGCCGGGCCGACGCACGACAAGACGCTGCCAATTGGCAAACATCCGTTGCAGCTGTATTCACTGGCCACGCCCAACGGCGTGAAAGTGACCATCCTGCTTGAGGAGTTGCTGGCGCTCGGACGCACCGACGCCGAGTACGATGCCTGGCTGATCCGCATCAACGAGGGCGACCAGTTCTCCAGCGGCTTTGTCGAGATCACCCCCAACTCGAAAATTCCGGCGTTGCTGGATCGCAGCGTAGAACCGGCCATTCGCGTCTTCGAATCCGGCTCGATCCTGCTCTATCTGGCGGAAAAATTCGGCGCCTTCCTGCCCACCGATCTGGCGGGACGCACCGAAACCCTGAACTGGCTGTTCTGGCAGATGGGCTCGGCCCCTTACCTGGGCGGCGGTTTCGGGCATTTCTATGCGTATGCGCCAGAAAAGCTCGAATACCCGATCAACCGGTTCACCATGGAAACCAAGCGGCAGCTGGATGTGCTCGATCGCCGTCTGAGTGAAAGCCCCTACCTTGCCGGCAATGACTACACCATCGCCGACATCGCGGTCTGGCCGTGGTACGGACAACTGGTGCGCAACAACGTGTACTCCGCCGCCGAGTTTCTTTCCGCTCACGAGTACACCCACGTGCAGCGCTGGGCGCAAGAGATTGCCGAACGGCCTGCGGTAATTCGTGGCCAGCGTGTCAACCGGACGTGGGGCGATGAAGCCAGCCAGGTTCCGGAACGCCATCAAACAGACGATCTGGACTGAAGTTCGGCTGATACCACACAACGCCTGCGCAGCTCGGGCGTTGTGTTCGTCACCTCCTTACTGGTGGCATCCTCGCCACTCAGGCCGCCTGCCGACGCATCGTCAGAATCGCAGCCCCGAAACCGATAAACGTAGTCCCCACTACGCGACTGACCCAGCGGGACAGCGCAGGCCGGGTCAGCACGCCCTTGGCCCGCGAGGCGAGCGCTGCATAAAGCGTCAGCGACATCACCGACAACCCCATGAAAATCGAGGTAAGGATCAGAAACTGCGGCAGCAATGCCGCGCCCTGATCGATGAACTGCGGGAACAGTGCGGTGAAGAACATTGTCGCCTTGGGATTGGTTACGGCCGTCAGGAACGCTGACTTGTACAGTTTGCTGCGAGTAGGCCGGACCTTTTTCGAGTCATCTTCAACGCTCTCGGGGAGCATCGAACCCTTTTTGAACAACTGCCGGATCCCGAGGTAGAACAGATAACCGGCACCGATGATTTTCACCGCGTTGAACAACATTTCGGAACTGGCCAGCAACGCCCCAAGTCCCAGCATCGCCGCCGCCGACAGACAGAACAGACCGCTGGCATTACCGAGGGATGACCAGATCGCGCTGCGCTGACCATGGGCCAGGCTATTGTTGATCGCCATCAGGGTCGCAGGCCCCGGGCTTGCGATGGCAATCGCGGCAACCAGGGTAAAGGCCAGAATCGAGTGAGAATCCATTTTCCATGCTCGTTGAGGTGAGGTGGCCGCATATTACAGGAGCACGCGGGACAACGGGCCACCGGCCGCTACGCTTTACTTCTCGGGGTCAGCGGCCCAATGATGGAAAACGGCACCGACCTCGAATAACGACAACGGAGGGTCGTCCACCGATCATGAACATTCTCTACGACGAACAGGTCGACGGCGTTTTGCCCGACGTCGACAAAGCCGCACTGTTGCAGGCCCTGCAGCGCCAGTGGCCGGATCTGGAAATCCTGCATCAGCTTGAAGAACTCAAGCCGTATGAATGCGATGGCCTCTCCGCCTATCGCACCACGCCGCTGCTGGTGGTACTGCCACGGCACATCGATGAAGTTCAAGGTGTGTTGCGGATTTGCCACGAACGGCGGGTACCGGTGGTGGCCCGGGGCGCCGGAACCGGTTTGTCCGGCGGTGCCCTGCCGCTGGAAAAAGGTGTGCTGCTGGTGATGGCGCGCTTCAACAATATCCTGCAGATCGACCCCGAAGCCCGCACCGCACGGGTTCAACCCGGGGTGCGCAACCTGGCGATTTCCCAGGCTGCTGCGCCGTTCGGGCTGTATTACGCGCCCGATCCGTCTTCGCAAATCGCCTGCTCCATCGGCGGCAACGTGGCGGAAAACGCCGGCGGCGTGCACTGCCTCAAGTACGGTCTGACCGTGCACAATCTACTCAAGGTCGAGATCCTTACCGTCGATGGCGAACACCTGACGCTGGGATCGAACGCGCTGGATTCCCCCGGTTTCGACCTGTTGGCACTGTTCACCGGCTCCGAAGGACTGCTCGGCGTCATCACCGAAGTCACGGTCAAACTCTTGCCCAAACCGCAGACTGCCAAAGTGCTGCTGGCGGCATTCGACTCCGTGGAAAAGGCGGGGCGCGCCGTGGCTGACATCATCGCAGCCGGCATTATTCCCGGTGGTCTGGAGATGATGGACAACCTGGCGATCCGCGCCGCCGAAGATTTTATCCACGCGGGTTATCCGGTGGATGCCGAGGCCATTCTGCTCTGCGAACTCGATGGCGTTGAAGCGGATGTCCACGATGATTGCGCGCGGGTCCGACAGGTGCTCGAACACGCCGGTGCCACCGAACTGCGTCAGGCCCGGGACGAAGCCGAGCGCGTGCGATTCTGGGCCGGACGCAAGAATGCCTTCCCCGCCGTAGGACGGTTATCTCCGGACTATTACTGCATGGACGGCACCATTCCACGCCGCGAGCTACCCGGCGTACTGCAAGCGATTGCGCAGCTTTCAGCCGAATATGGCTTGCGGGTCGCCAACGTATTCCACGCCGGCGACGGCAACATGCATCCACTGATTCTGTTCGATGCCAATCAGCCCGGCGAACTGGAACGTGCCGAGGCGCTGGGCGGCAACATCCTCGAATTGTGCGTGAAGGTTGGCGGCAGCATCACCGGCGAACACGGCGTGGGCCGGGAAAAAATCAACCAGATGTGCGCGCAGTTCAACCGTGATGAGCTGACCCTGTTCCACGCCGTAAAGGCAGCCTTCGACCCCGGTGGCCTGCTCAATCCCGGCAAAAACATTCCGACGCTGCATCGCTGCGCAGAATTCGGTGCCCTGCACGTGCACCACGGGCAATTGCCCTTCCCTGAACTGGAGCGGTTCTGATGGGTGACACCAAGGATTTCGATGACAGCGCCGCGCTGCTCGAACAGGTCAACCGGGCACTGGAAAACGCTACGCCGCTGCGCATCCAGGGGGCGAACAGCAAGGCGTTTCTCGGACGCATCGTCGGTGGCGAGATTCTTGATACCCGTGCCCATCGCGGCATCGTCAGCTACGATCCGACCGAACTGGCGATCACCGCGCGCTGCGGCACTCCGCTGGCAGAATTGCTGGCCGTGCTGGACGCCTCGCAACAGATGCTGGCGTGTGAACCACCCGCCTTCGCCGACGACGCCACGGTCGGCGGCACAATTGCCACGGGCCTGTCCGGGCCGCGCCGACCGTGGTCGGGATCGGTGCGCGATTTCGTGCTGGGCACGCGGATCATCACCGGACATGGCAAACATCTGCGCTTCGGCGGCGAAGTCATGAAAAACGTCGCCGGCTACGACCTGTCGCGCCTGATGACCGGCAGTTACGGCTCGTTGGGAGTCATCACGGAAGTCTCGCTCAAGGTGCTGCCCAAACCGCGAGCGTGCCTGAGCCTCGGCCTGGAAATGACCGGTGAACAAGCTTTGCAGCGTCTGGCCGAATGGGGCCAGCAACCGTTGCCGATCAGCGCCGCGTGTCACGATGGCCGGCAATTGCGCTTGCGTCTGGAGGGTGGCGAAGGTTCAGTGGCGGCCGCCCATGATCGCCTTGGCGGCGAATTGATCGACAGTTCGTTCTGGGCCGACCTCAACGAGCAACGCCTGGGCTTCTTCGATGAAGACCAACCGCTCTGGCGCCTGTCCGTGCCGCTCAACACGCCGCCGCTGAACCTGCCCGGCGAACAGTGGCTCGACTGGGGCGGCGCGCAACGCTGGCTCAAATCCACGGCCGAAGCGGCGATCATTCGCAAAGTCGTCGGCGATGTCGGCGGGCATGCGACCTGCTACAGCCACGGCCTGATCGATGAACCGTTCCATCCTCTGGCGCCCGCCCTGCTGCACTATCACCGCCAACTCAAACGACAACTCGACCCCCGGGGCATTTTCAATCCCGGGCGTCAGTACGCGGAGCTTTGAGCCATGCAGACCACCCTCAGCCCGCAAGCCCGACAACTGCCCCGCGCCGAAGAGGCCGAAAGCATCCTGCGCACGTGCGTTCATTGCGGATTCTGCAACGCAACCTGCCCGACTTATCAATTGCTCGGCGATGAACTGGACGGCCCGCGCGGGCGCATCTATTTGATCAAGCAAGTGCTCGAAGGCAACGAAGTTACGGCCAAAACCCAGCAACACCTGGATCGCTGCCTGTCCTGCCGAAGCTGTGAAACCACCTGCCCTTCCGGCGTGGATTATCACAACCTGCTCGACATCGGTCGGGCAGTGGTCGACGCCGCCGTCCCGCGGCCGCTCGGGCAACGCCTGTTGCGTGAAGGGTTGCGAAACATCGTGCCCAATCCACGGTTGTTCAAAGGGTTGGTCAATGGCGGTCAGATATTCCGGGCGCTACTGCCCGATGCCCTGCAAGACAAATTGCCACGCAGCGCGGTGATGCCTGCATCACGTCCCGCCATCTCCCATGCACGGCAAGTGCTGATGCTGGAGGGTTGCGTGCAGCCGGTTTTGTCACCCAATACCAATGCGGCAACGGCACGGGTGCTGGATCGTCTGGGCATCAGCGTGATCCCGGCCCGCGAAGCTGGCTGTTGCGGTGCGGTAGATTATCACCTCGACGCTCAAGCCACCGGCCTTGACCGCGCCCGCCACAATATTGATGCGTGGTGGCCGGCCATCGAACAGGGTGCCGAGGCGATCGTGCAGACCGCCAGCGGTTGCGGTGCGTTCATCAAGGATTACGGGCATTTGCTCGGCGCCGATCCGGTCTACGCCGAGAAGGCAAGACGTGTCAGCACGCTGGCCCGGGATCTGGTGGAAGTGCTAAGAGACGAACCGCTTGAATCCCTCGACATCCACGCCGATCAACGCTTGGCCTTTCACTGTCCCTGTACGTTGCAGCACGCGCAGAAACTGGGCGGTGCGGTGGAGTCGGTGCTGACTCGACTGGGCTTCACCCTCACGGCTGTGCCGGACGCACATCTGTGCTGTGGCTCGGCGGGCACCTACTCGCTGACTCAGCCAACACTGGCCCGGCAGTTGCGCGAGCAAAAACTCAACGCCCTGGAAAGCGGCCATCCGGACATCATCGTCACCGCCAATATCGGCTGTCAGGCCCACCTCGACGGTGCGGGGCGCACGCCGGTCCGGCACTGGATCGCGCTGGTAGATGCCGCGTTGCCGTCGATGACCGAGGCGTAGGATCGCTGGCGAGGGCCAAACGATGGGCGAAAAAAAACCGCCTTTGCGGGGCGGTTTTTTCGACAAGCCTCAGTTTGCGGCTGAGGCTTGATGGCTCACGGACAACACTGACGTGCGGGAATACTATTAATCTTTGGTTTTCCTTGCAACGTTATTTTGCGTGTATTTAACGACGATCTGCTCATACAAGGGCAGACCTGCCGGGCCTTTAACACACCAGATCATGCTGACAGAAATAACGAATTACAAAACACACAGAGTCTTTTTCCAGGAACCTCAAAATCACGCCATGAGACGGGTTAATATGCCCGCGCTCACTCGCCAGTGCATCCGTGAGGTTTGGCTGGAACCATAACGGTTTCATGCCCTTCGACACGGTTTTGCACCCGTGCCGGAATGATGGCTCGGAGGGATCACAACCGGCCGCCTCATGGATAACACTGACGTGCTTGTCCGAAGGCACACATGATCCGGTAAGTGCGCTGGAGGTTTGGCCCCCGACCTGGAGGCCAAAACGTATGAAGCTATTGCTGCGTACGCTGAGCCTCGTATGGAGATCGTTTCAAGCGTTCCGCTTTTACGAATTCCTGCGAGACCATTTCAACGACCTGAAATAACCGGTCGTTGATGCGGGAAGAAGCCCGTTTCAGTTTTCGGCTGAAACGGGCTTTTTTATGCGCGTTAATAGCTGTCATAAGTAGGATTTCTCTGAAAGTCCCTGCAGGACATTTCACCAATCACTTCGAACACCTTCAAACTTGTTGCCGTAGCACGGGCATCGACCCACGTGTCACGTCACTCACCCTGGTTATGAGCTAATAGCCCCTTCATTAAACCGTCGCTCAAACGTTGTACTAGGATAGGATCCAATTTCCCGATTTGTGGTCGCCGGCCAAGGACATCAGCCGGAGAGTCGGGAAAGCGCAATTCCCCCATTGCTACTCATGGATGAAACACATGAACTCACATCTGTTCCCTCACATCGGCAAGGTTATCGCCAGCACCGGCAGCCGGCATTTTCCCCGGATGCTGCATGACCTGATCCTCACCCAACTGGCCGTGGATGCCACGCATATCCGGCAGATGCGCGTGGAGCCGGTCGGACGTGCGCAACCGCGCACCGACCCTGAATGCCCCAAAGAGGCGACACTGGCGGCCGAGACGGTATATTCCGAACTGAGCACCGATCCCGGCAGCAGCGACGTGCCCTCCCCCGAACCCTCCACGGTCACCGATGCTTCGCAGTTGCACCTGACCCGGCGCAAGGACGGTTACCGTTATGTGATTTCCGTGTACCGCTGCGGCCCGTCGAAGCGGTTTTCCGCCCGGGAGCGCAGTCTGTTGCAGGACATCTCCCCGGTATTGCTGCCGATGGTGGAAAAGCACATCCACGCGCTGCAACCGGCGAATGCGGATCCCGAGGCGCAAGCCGCAGCGACCGAAGCCTCGCTGCAAGGCCTGGAAACCCTGCGATTGCGTTTTTGCGAGCGCGTGCAGCAACTGGGCCTGAGCCTGTCCAATCGGGAAATGGAAGTGTGCGTCGGCCTCCTCGCTGGCCGCACCGCGCCAGAACTGGCCGAACAGTTGCAACTGAAGGTCAATACCGTCGAGAGCTACCTCAAGCGCGCCGCCATCAAATTGGGAATCAGCGGCCGCCATTCACTGATGCGCTGGATGTATTCACCTGAAGACTGCCCGGCCGCCTGCGACCCGTCCAACGCGGCCTGATCGTTCGCACGCCTGTAAAAAAACCGCCGCCTTGCCAGGGACGGCGGTTTTTTTTTCATACCCGCCGGTCAGTCCCGCGCCAACGCCTCGATAGGGTCGAGCCGCGACGCATTGCGCGCCGGCACGAAGCCGAACACGATGCCGATCAGCGTCGAGCAGATCACCGCCGTGAGCACCGAGGTCAGCGAGAACACCATTTCCCACTCCTTGATGAACAGCGAAAACAGGTGGCCGATCGCATAACTCAGGGAGATACCGATAGCGCCGCCCAGCAGACAGACCATCACCGCCTCCACCAGAAACTGCTGCCGGATGTCCGACTGCCGCGCCCCCACCGCCATGCGAATGCCGATTTCACGGGTACGCTCAGTAACCGACACCAGCATGATGTTCATCACCCCGATGCCCCCGACCACCAGCGAAATCACCGCAATCAGCGACAGCAACAACGCCAGCGAGCGACTGGTTTTCTGCACAGTCTGCATGACGCTGTCGAGGTTGTTGGTGAAGAAGTCCTTGGTGCCGTGGCGCTGCAGCATCAGTTTATTGACGTTGTCTTCCACCACTTTGCTCGGCTGGCCGTCCTTGATCCGCACACTGATGCTGTCCAGATAACGCTGGCCCAACAGCCGCCCGGCTGCGGTTTCATAGGGCACCCAGACGTTGAGCGATTTGCTCGACGAAAAAATGTTCTTGTTCTCCGCCGCCACGCCGATCACGGTGCACGGCAAATTGCCGATCAGAATCACCTGCCCCAGCGGATCGACTCCTTCGCCGAACAATCGATGGCGGGTGTTGTGATCGATCACCACCACCTGCGCCTGGCGCCGGGCATCGCTTTCGCTGAACGCAATGCCCGACTCCATCTTGATCCCGCGCACCTGAAAGTACAGATCGCTGACGCCGTTGACCTGGGCATCGAGGTCGATGTTGCGATAGCGCAGCAACAGATTGCGCCCGACCACCGGCGTGGCGCTGTCGACGTAATACAGCTGATTAAGCGCCGTCACGTCCGCCGGCACCAGGGTTTCGATGGCCGCCGAACGGCTATCGCCGAAACTGGTGCCGGAATAGATATCGATGGTGTTGCTGCCGATGGCTTGAATATCTTTGAGCACATAGCGCTTGGCCCCTTCGCCGATGGCCGAGATCGACACCACCGAGGTGATGCCGATGACGATCCCGAGCATCGTCAGCAAGGTGCGCATGCGATGGGAGATCAGCGCGACCCAGGCCATGTTGAAGGCTTCCTTGAACAACCCGAGGCTGGCCACCAGACGCCGCGCTGCCGTGGATTTGGGGACCGCGTCCTCATTGGTCAGTGCCGTGGTGTCGCGCTCGTTACGGCGGTCGCTGAGGATTTCGCCGTCGCTGACTTCGATGATGCGCTCGGCGTTGGCCGCGACCTTGGGGTCGTGGGTCACCAGAATCACCGTGTGCCCGGCCGCGTGCAGCTCCAGCAGAATCCGCATCACCTCCTTGCCGCTGGTGGTGTCGAGGGCGCCGGTCGGCTCGTCCGCGAGGATCACTTCGCCGCCATTCATCAGCGCACGGGCGATACTCACCCGCTGCTGCTGACCGCCCGATAGCTGGCTCGGGCGATGGGTCAGGTGCCCTTCCAGCCCAAGGCGCGCCAACAACTCACGGGCTCGAGCATGCCGTTGTGGCTCCGGCGTGCCGGCGTAGATCGCCGGCATCTCGACGTTGTGCATCGCGCTCAGATGCGGCAGCAAGTGGTAGCGCTGGAAGATGAAACCGAAATAGTCACGACGCAGTTCGGCCAGCGCCTGATTGTCCAGATCCCGTGTCTCCCGGCCATTGATCTTGTAGCTGCCGGCCGTGGCGTAATCGAGGCAGCCGAGGATGTTCATCAATGTCGATTTGCCGGAGCCCGAGGCGCCGATGATCGCCACCATTTCCCCGGCATGGATCGTCAGGTTGATGTTCTTCAGCGCCAGAAATTCACGGTCGCCCGCAGTGAAACTGCGGCTGATTTCGGTCAGTTGCAGCAGAGGTTCGCTCATGCTCATGCCCCTGCCACTTTCGTCACCGGATCACCGATCACCACCCGGTCACCTTCGGCCAGACCGTCGTTGACCTGCACCTTGACGTTGTTGTTGATCCCGGTCTGCACATTGCGCGACTGCGCCTGGCCCTTGGCGTCCAGCACCCGCACCGGGAAACTGCCGTCGTTGTTGCGCGGACCCAGCGCCGCCACCGGAATCGTCAGCACCGATTTGGCGGTATCGAGCACCACCCGCACCTGAGCCGTCATGGAAATGCGCAAACGGTGATCGGGGTTGGGCACCTCGAACAGCGCGTTGTAGAACACCGCCGTGTTCTGCTTCGGCGTGCCGGCGGGCGGGGTTTCCAGGAAGTTCTGCGGCGCAGGCTCAGTGCCGCGCAGCTTGCCGTAATAACGCTTGTCCTCGCCGAGAATGGTGAAGTACACCTCCTGCCCCGGCGCGATGTGAATGACGTCGGCCTCCGACACTTGGGCCTTGACGGTCATGGTGTCCAGGTCCGCCAGTTTGAGCAGGATCGGCGCCAGCTGGTTGGCGATCACGGTCTGGCCTTCCTGGGTCACGATGCCCACCACATCGCCGTCGATGGGCGCGACGATTCGCGTGTAGGCCAGGTTGACCTTGGCCGTGTCGATCTGGATATGTGCACTCTTGATCTGCGCGTCCAGCGACAACAGATTGGCCTGCTGCACTTCGTAGTTCGATTGCGCGGTTTCGAAATCCTGCCGCGAAATCGAGGCGTCCTCCTGCAGATTCTGATAGCGCTCGTAGATCGCCTTGGTCTGGCGCAGCTGAGCCTGAGTCGCCCGGCGCTGGGCTTGCAGATTCTCCTCATCGACCTGTGCCTGACGCAGCGTGTTCTGCAGCACCAGCGGGTCGATTTCCGCCAGCCACTGGCCCTTCTTGACCTTGTCGCCGACCTTGACCTTGAGCGACTTCAACTGCCCCGAAACCTGGGCACCGACGTCCACCTGCTTGATGCCCTCCAGCAAACCGGTGGCCAGCACTGCGTTTTCAATGTCACCACGTTCGACCGTGGCGGTCAGGTATTGCGGCGCCTCGGCCGGCGCCTGCACCGTGTAGAACACCAACCCGGCCACCAGCGTCAACGCGATACCCAGACCGACTTTGCGCAACTTCGACTGTTCCATAAATGACCACAATTCCGTTCAGGGTTGAGCCCGGCCAGCGGCCGGGTTCCAGGATAAAAACTTCAATCAGGACAACACTTGACCCGCCGCCACCGTCAGCCCGTCATGCCACCACGCCGCGAGACTGAAGACGTTGGGCGCCTTGAGAATCGTGAAGTGGTTGCCGGGGCCGTACCACACCGCCAGATCCCTGGCCTCGCGCTGCCAGCCTTCGAGCATCGCCGCCTGTTCGCGCTGGTTGCCTGATGCGTCCAGCGTCGGGTCGTCCACCAGCGCCAGACGCACCGGCCCGGTGTAGGCCAGCGCCGGCCGATAGACCGTGCGCAACGCGGTGGCGAAGGTGCGCACCGGGCCCTGCATCGCGTCGAATGACGCGCGTTCGGACAGCACACCCGCGTGCACCATCCCGTCATGCAGCAGGCGCATTTGCGTGGCGTCGTCGGCTTCGGCGAAGGCCAGCGCATCGATGCACAGAGACTTGCCACTGGACAACTGAAGCGACTCGATCAGCCGCAACAACGCCGCTGTCGTGGTGTAAGGCTTGCCCACGACGCTGTTGCCGCCCGGTGATTCGCTGTCGATCAAGGTCAGGGACGCCACCTCGCGCCCCGCCGCCTGCAACTGCGCTGCCATCGCGTAAGCCACCCAGCCACCGAACGAATGCCCGATCAGATGCACCGGCCCTTGCGGGTACAACTGCTCAAGTGCCCGCAAGTAGAAGGTGGCGGCGCTTTCGACCCGGCTGTGCGGCACCGTCGCGCCGTCGAGACCTCGGGGTTGCAGCCCGTAAATCGGCCACTCCGGCCCCAGCGCTTCGGTCAGATGGATGAACCCGGTAACACTGTCGCCAGCCCCCGGCACACAAAAAATCGGCGCATGCCCGGCGTGACCGGTCTGGATCGTCAGCAGCGGCTGATAGGTTCGGGATTCGATGGCTGTCGAAGCCTGCAATGCCTGACTGAGTGCCTGACCGAGCACGTGCACATGCGGCGCCTGCATCATGCTCTGGTGATCGCCCGGCACATCGATGCAGCGCAACAGCGTGGATGCAATCTCGTCCGACCAGCCCAGAGTCGGGTGACGACGAGACAACTCCGTCGGATGCTCCTGCGCCCGGAACAAATGCAGCGGCAAGCCCAACGGATTGATCCGGTAATGCGCCAGCGCATGCCCGTGGGCGACCTCGCGGTCGAGGTAGTGCCAGAGGTCTTGAGGCGCGGCGGCGGCCATGTCCGGGTGCAGCAGTTGTTCTTCCCGGCAACGGCTCAACAGCGGCTGGAAGTCGATCTGTTCCAGCTCGGTCTGCAACAGCGCCAGATGCGCCAGCGCGGTTTGTCCCGCCTCGCCGCGCGTGGCCCAGTACATCGTGCAATGCTGCAGCAACTGGCGCTTGTGCGCATGCTCGTCGCTCCAGCGCGCCTTGCCCTGATCGGTCAGGCGCGGCACGAAGCTGTCGATCAGACCAACGAACGCCACTGCCTCATCCATGCCCAGCAACTGCATCGCCACTTCATAGGCCAGCACCCCGCCGAACGACCAGCCGGCCAGGCGATAAGGCCCTTGCGGCTGCACCGAACGGATGATTTCCACCATGCGTGCGGCGAGGCATTCCATGGTGCGCAGCGGTGCCTTGCCGAACGGAATGCCTGGCAGGCCGTAGATCGGGAAATCGCCGTCGATGTGCAACCCCAGCGCCGGGAAGTAGGCGTCCAGCCCGCTGAATTCATGGACCAGGAACAACGGCACACCGGTGCCACCGGCACGCACCACGACCAACCCGTCGTCCTGCTGCTCGATGCCCGTACGCTGGCTGAGCAAGGTGCCGAGCGACTCGATGCTGGCGTGCTGGAACAGCTCGGCCAGCGTCACCTCCAGGCCGTTCTGTTGCATCAGGTTGACCAGACGAATCGCCAGCAACGAGTGCCCGCCGAGTTCGAAGAAGTTGTCGTGACGACCGACCTGTTCGACCTGCAACACCTCGGCCCACATCTGCGCCAGTTTTTCCTCCAGCGGGTTGGCCGGGGCTTCGTAAACGCGGCTGAGCAGTGCGTCCTGTGCTGGGATCGGCAAAGCCTTGCGGTCGACTTTGCCGTTGTTGTTCAGCGGCAAGACGTCGAGTTGAACCCAGGCCGAGGGCACCATGTACTCCGGCAGACGTGCTTGCAGTTGCCCCCGCAAACTGGCGCTGTCGACGCCCTCTTCGGCCGTGAAATACGCCACGAGGCGCAGCGGTTCCTGGCCGTCCTGACGGGCCAGCACGATAGCTTCCTTGACCCCTTTGCAATTCAGCAGACGGTTTTCGATTTCGCCGAGTTCGATGCGGAAGCCGCGGATTTTCACCTGATCGTCGTTACGGCCGATGCACTCCAGTTGGCCCGGTGCGAGCCAGCGGGCCAAGTCGCCGGTGCGGTACAGCAGCGCACCCGGTTGGTCACTGAAAGGATCTTGCAGGAATTTCTCGGCGGTCAGATCCGGGCGGTTCAGATACCCCAACGCCACGCCCTGGCCGCCGATGTACAGCTCGCCGGTCACGCCCATTGGCACCGGTTGCTGGCGGGCGTCGAGTACGTAGACCTGGGTGTTGGAGATCGGGCTGCCAATTGGCACGCTTTCGGCATCGTCCGCCACTTCGCGCACTTCGAAGGTTGTGGCGTAGGTGGTGGTTTCAGTCGGGCCGTAGCAGTGGACGATGCGCAGGTTTGGCGCCTCGGCCAGCAAGCGGCGGAAAGCTGCCGGATCAGCGCGTTCGCCGCCGCAGAGCACAATGCGCAGGCCCCTCAGTGCCTCGGGGATCAGTTGTACGTACTGGTTGAACAGCGCCGTGGTGACGAACAGGATTGTGGCGCCGGTGTTGGCCAGTTCACGTCCGAAGGCCTGCGGATCAAGCAAGGTCGCATGGTCGATCACTACCACTCGCCCGCCGTTGAGCAGCGGCCCCCAGACGTCCATGGTGCTGGCGTCAAACGCCGGATTGGAGGCAAACGCCACACGGTCCTGCGGGTTGAAATCCGCATAACCGTTGTTGATCACCAGCCGGCCGATCGCCCGGTGCGGCACCATCACCCCTTTCGGCGTGCCGGTGGAACCGGAGGTGTACATGATGTAAGCCAGAGATTCGGAAGACTGCGGCAGATCCGGGTTGTGGACCGGTTGTGCGTCCAACGACAGCAAATCCAGATCAATCCGGTGCACCGCGTAATCAACCGCCTCAGCGCTCAAGGTCAGCAGTGCTTTCGCCCCGCAATCCTCAACCATGAACGCCTGACGCTCGGCCGGTGCGTTGATGTCCAGCGGCACATAAGCCGCCGCGCACTTGCCGATGGCCAGTTGCGCGACCACCAGATCCAGCGAACGCGGCAGCAGAATCGCCACATGATCACCCGGTTGCACGCCCTGCCCGATCAGATAATGGGCCAGTCGGTTGGCCCGTTGATTCAGCTCTTCATAGGTCAACGCCGCGCGGCCATGCACCGCCGCCACCGCTCGCGGATGCAGTTTCACTTGCTGCTCAAACAGTCCATGAACCGTCGACCCCGACGGGTATTCCCGCTGGGTGGCATTGAACCCGACCAGCAACTCCCGACGTTCATCCGGCGGCAAAATCGACAACTGATCGACGCCCAGTTGCGGCGTCTGCTCCAAAGCCTGCAACAGGCTGCCAACCGCAAGGTGCATGTAGTCACAGATTCGCCCGGCATCAATCCCGGCCGTGGTCAACGCGGTCAGGCTGAAGTCTTCGCCCAGATCATCGACGCTCAGGCTCAGGCGGTAGTTGCTGCGTTCTTCGGCATCGAGCAACTGCATGCCTTGCCATGCCGCCAGGACCTCAGCGGACGGCGTGCCTCCGCCACCACTGTGGCGGTAATTGAACAACGCATTGAACAGCGACGCCCCCGGCGCCATGGCGCTGCAACGCTGCACCAGCGCCAGCGGCGCGTGTTCGTGATGCAGCAAGCGGTTCAAGCGCTGATGGGTCGCCAGCACGGCCTCTCTTACCGATTGCCCGCCCAGATCGATGCGCAGCGGCAAGGTATTGATGAACACCCCCAGCGCCCGCTCGGCCCCTTCACCGCCGTGCAAGCGGCCGAGCAACACCGTGCCGAACACCACGTTTTCACGCCCCGACAGTTGCCCCAGCACGTTGGCCCAGGCCAGGTGCATCAGGCTCGCGGCGCTGACGCCCAGACGTCTGGCCTTGGCCCTGACCCGCTGGCTCAACGCGGTGTCCAGCAACCGCTGCGCATGCCCGTTGCCGTTGTCCGCGACAGAGCCCTGGCCATACGGCAGGGTCGGTTCGTCGATATCGCCGAGCATGTCGCGGAAGAACGTTTCATGCTCCTCCTCGCTCAGCCCCGAGCGCGTGCGGGCGACGTAAGTGCGATACGGCACCGGTTCGGCCAGATGCCGAACCTGACCTGACAGAACCGCCTGCATCTCGTGGCGCAGCACTTCCAGTGCAATGTGATCCATGACCAGGTGATGGAACAGCAACAGCGCCACCACGCGCCGGTTTACCGCATCCCAGCCGTGCACCACGCGCATCAGCGGCGCCTGCGTGACGGCCATGCGGTACTGCCGGGCATCGAAGCGGCTGCGCAACTGGCTCAGCGCATCGACTTCACCAACGTCCAGTTCGACCGTTTCACACACCAGCGATGCCTGGCGCCAGACCACTTGCACCGGCTCTTGCAGACCGTCCCAGAACAGCGACGTACGCAGGATGTCATGGCGTTCGATCACGGCCTGCAGGGCTTCGGCGAATACCCGCAGACGTGACTCGTCGGCAAAGGCGAACTGCGCCTGCAGCACATACGGATCGCCCTGTGGCGCCGACAAGTGATGGAACAAAATGCCGGCCTGCAACGGCGCCAGCGGGTAAATGTCCTGCACATTGGCCGCGCCGCCGGGGATGCTGGCGACGATGCGGTCGATGGCGGGCTGGTCCAGTGCAACCAGCGGCAGCATGTCCGGGGTGATGTGTTTGCAGTCCGGTGCAATACGGTTGGCCGGGATTTCGCTCTCCGTTTCATCGCCGACCGCGGCAGCCAGTGCAGCGAGCGTCGGCTGATTGAACAGCACGCGCACGTCGGCGGCCAGACCGACATGGCGCATCCGCGCCACCAGGTTGACGGCCATCAGCGAATGCCCGCCCAACTCGAAGAAGTTGTCGTGGCGCCCTACTCGCTCCACCTTGAGCAGTTCGGCCCAGAGTCCGGCGAGGAGGATTTCCACCTCGCCGACCGGGGCTTCGTATTCGCGGGTGATGACTGCACTCTGATCTGGTGCCGGCAAGGCCTTGCGGTCGAGCTTGCCGTTGGGGCTCAGCGGCAGCGTCTCCAGATGCACGAACACTGCGGGCACCATGTAATCCGGCAGGTGTTCCAGCAGATGGCTGCGCAGTACGTCGATTTCCAGTCGGGCGCCGGTGTAATAGGCGACCAGACGTTTGTCTCCCGGCACATCTTCGCGAGCCAGCACGGCCGCTTCCTGCACGCCTCCGATGTCGGTGAGGCGGGACTGGATTTCACCGAGTTCGATGCGCAGGCCACGGATCTTCACTTGATCGTCATTGCGGCCCAGGTATTCGATGTTGCCGTCGGCCAGATAACGGGCGACGTCGCCGGTGCGGTACATGCGGCCGTTGGGCTGGAACGGATCGTTGAGGAAACGCTCGGCGCTCAGCTCTGGGCGATTCAGGTAACCGCGCGCCACTTGCACGCCACCGATGTACAGCTCGCCGACCACGCCTTGCGGTACTGGTTGCTGCTGGGCATCGAGGATGTACATGCGGGTGTTGGCGATCGGTTTGCCGATCGGGGTGTTGTCCGGTGTGGTGTCAATTGGTCCGGCGCAATCCCAAGCCGTAACGTCCACTGCCGCTTCGGTCGGGCCGTACAGGTTATGCAAGCCGCTACCCAACAATTGCTGCTTGAAGCGCCGCACCAGACTGCCCGGCAACGCTTCGCCGCTGCACATCACCTGACGCAAACCGTTGCAACGCGCGGTGTCGCCATGGGCAAGGAACACATCGAGCATCGACGGCACGAAGTGCAGCGTAGTGATCTGCTCGCGCTCGATCACTTCACTCAGGTACAGCGGATCCTTGTGGCCGCCAGGACGCGCCATGACCAATCGGGCGCCAGTCATCAGTGGCCAGAAGAACTCCCACACCGACACGTCGAAGCTGAACGGCGTCTTTTGCAGCACTGAATCTTCAGCCGTCAGGCAATAAGCGTCCTGCATCCACAGCAAGCGATTGACAACCCCACTGTGCTCGTTGATCACGCCTTTCGGCTGACCGGTGGAGCCCGAGGTGTAGATCACGTAAGCCGTGTGCTGCGACGTCAGTCCATCGACCGAAAGATTATCGGCCGACAACGATTGCCAAGTGTCGTGTTCCAGATCGACCACCGGCACCGAAACTTCCCCCAGCAAGGCCCGAGTCGAACCCTGCACCAACACCGCCGACGGCGCACTGTCCTCCAGCATGTACGCCAGACGCTCCAGCGGATACGCCGGATCCAGCGGCACATAACCACCGCCGGCCTTCAAAATGGCCAGCAACCCGACCACCATCTCCAGCCCCCGCTCGACACAGATCGCCACCCGCGCATCCGGGCCAACGCCCAGTCCGCGCAAGTGATGCGCCAAACGATTGGCCCGAGCATTCAGCTCGGCATAACTCATTCGCTGTTCGCCGGAAAGCACCGCCACAGCCTGCGGCGACCGCGCGACCTGCGCCTCGAACAAACCATGAATGCTCTGCTGAAGGTCGTAATCAACGTCAGTGGCATTGAAGCCATACAACAAATGCCGACGCTCATCCTCCGCCAGCACACCCACCTGCTCCAGCAGCGCCTGATCGTTGCCGACCATGGCCTGCAACAGCCGCTGCAAATAACCGGCATAACGCTGAACCGTCGATTCGTCGAACAGCGCCGTGGCGTATTCCAGCGAACCCCGGATCACGCCTTGCGCCTCGCCCAACGTCAGCGACAGATCAAACTTGGCAAAGTGGCTCGGCTCGGCCACGCCTTCCAGCGTCAGGTCACCGAGGGCCAGCGTTGCACCGCTGCCGCTGTCCCAGCTCAGCAGCGTCTGGAATAACGGGCTGTGGGACAGGCTGCGCACTGGCCGGGTGATTTCCACCACCTGCTCGAACGGCAGATCCTGATGGGCCTGCGCCGCAAGCGTGCACGCCTTGACCCGCGCCAGCAGCGCCTCGACGCTCAGCGCGCCCGAGGTGTCGATGCGCACGGCGAGCGTGTTGACGAACAACCCGATCAGCCCTTCGATTTCCGCCCGGTTACGGTTCGCGACCGGCGAGCCGATCACCACATCCGACTGCCCGGACAAGCGACCGAGCAACATCGCCCACGCGCTCATCACCGCCATGTACGGCGTCACGCCGTGGCGTTGGCACAGCGCCTTCAGGCCCGCGCTCAAATGTTCATCCAGCCGGATGTCGACACTGCTGCCCGCATAATCCTGCTGGGCCGGACGTGGACGATCGGTCGGCAACATCAACAGTGCCGGCGCACCGGCCAGGGTCTGCTGCCAGTAATCGCTCTGACGCTGCAACACTTCGCCGCTCAGCCAGCGGCGCTGCCACACGGCGTAATCGGTGTACTGCAACGCCAGCGGCGGCAGCGGATCGGCCTCGCCATGGCTGAACGCCTGATACAGCGCCATCAGTTCGCGGGTCAGCACACCCATCGACCAGCCATCGGAGACGATGTGGTGCAGGGTCAGCAACAGCACATGATGATCATCGGCGAGTCGCACCAGACGCCCGCGAATCAGCGGATCGTCCTGCAAATCGAACGGCCCCGACGCTTCGCCCTGAATCAGCGCCTGCAAGGCTTCGTCGGCCTGCGGGTGCTGGCGCAAGTCTTCGACCCGCAGCAGCACACCGCTGTCGAGCGGCGCGATCAGCACCTGGGCTTCCTCGTTGAACTGGGCAAAACGGCTGCGCAGGGTTTCGTGACGCTCGACGATTCGCACCAGTGCCTGTTGCAGGGCCGCTTCATCGAGGCGACCACGCAGGCGCAGGCCGAGCGGAATGTTGTAAGCGGTGTTGGCGCCTTCCAGCTGGGACATGAACCACAGGCGTTGCTGGGCGAACGACAACGGCAGCGCGCCCTCGCGTGGCGCCGGCCTGATTACCGGTTGCGTGCAGCGTCCGGCCTCGGCCAGCACTTCGGCCACAGCGGCGAGTTCGGCGTTGGCGAACAGCTCGGCGAGGGTCAGTTCCACCCCCAGTCGCTGGCGCACCTGAGACAGCATGCGCATCGCCAGTAACGAGTGGCCGCCCAGCTCGAAAAAGTGATCCTGACGTCCGACCTGCTCGACCTGCAGCACCTCGGCCCAGATCTGCGCCAAGGTGATTTCAAGCTCACCTTGCGGCGCCTGATAGTCGCGGGTGAACAAGGCGCTGCGATCCGGCGCCGGCAGTGCCTTGCGGTCGACCTTGCCGTTGGCGGTCAGCGGCAATGCATCGAGTCTTACGAACGCCGCCGGCACCATGTATTCCGGCAATTGACTCAGCAGGTGCGCCCGCAGGTCAGCCACGGCCAGCGGTTCGACCTGCGTCTGTTCGGTGAAATACGCCACTAGTCGCACCTGACCCGGTTCGTCTTCGCGGGCTACCAGCACCGCTTCCTGAATACCGGACAACTGATTGAGGCGGGTTTCGATTTCGCCGAGTTCGACACGCACACCGCGGATTTTCACCTGATCGTCGTTGCGCCCCAGGTACTCGATGGAACCGTCGGCGCGCCAGCGCGCCAGGTCGCCGGTGCGATACATCCGGCCGTGGTTGAACGGGTCGCGCAGGAATCGTTCTTCGGTCAGATCCGGACGATTCAGATAACCCCGGGCCACACCAGCGCCACCCACATACAGTTCCCCCGCCACGCCAACCGGCACCGGGCGCTGCTGTTCATCGAGCAGGTACACCGTCGCGTTGGCGATCGGCTTGCCGATGTGCAGCGCCTGCCCCGCTTCGACAATGCCCGAGGTGGCAACCACCGTGGCCTCGGTCGGACCGTAGTTGTTGACCACATCGAACGACTGCTGACGGTTGAACTGACGCAGACGGTCGCCGCCGATCAGCAGCGTGCGCAGGGTCGGGTGTTCCAGGTTCTGGCTGAAGGCGTATTCGGCCACCGGTGTCGGCAGGAAACTCACATCCAGCGGTTGCGCGCACCACCAGTCAAGCAACGCGTCCACGTCTTCGCTGCCGTCACGGGCCGGCGCCAGATGCAGGGTCGCGCCGGCACACAGGGCCGGCCAGACTTCCCATGCCATGGCGTCGAAGCCGAAACCGGCAAGGCTTGAAGTGTGGCGCCCGGCGCACAGGTCGAACGCCTTGCAGTGCCAGTCGACGAGGTTGCTCAAGGTGTGGTGTTCGACCATCACGCCCTTGGGCAGACCGGTGGAGCCCGAGGTGTAGATGACGTAGGCCAGGTGTTCGCTGGTCATGTCAGGCACTTGCGGATTGCCGGTCTCGGAGTCCGGCCAGACCTGCAGATCGAGGTCGATCACTGGCACGTCCAGCTCCGGCAGGCGTTCACGCAAATTACTCAGGCACAACACGGCCACTGGCGCACTGTCGCTCAACAGATAGTTCAAGCGCTCCGCCGGGTGTGCCGGGTCCGCTGGCACATAACCGGCCCCGGCCTTGAGAACAGCCACCAGCCCGACCAACGTGTCGAGCCCGCGCCGGGCAACGATGGCCACCCGATCATCGGGGCGAACACCCATCCCGATCAGGTGATGGGCCAACGTGTTGGCCTGTCGGTTCAGTTCGGCAAAGGTCAACGCCTGCCCCTGGCTGACCGCCGCAACCGCTTCGGGTCGCTCGATCACTTGCGCTTCGAACCGCTGCGCAATGGTCAACCCCGACACAAACTCAGCGTGCGTGTCGTTGAACGCAACCAGCAACTGCTCGCGCTCGTGAGCCTGAACCATGTCGAGCTGTTCCAGCGCCACCTGATCGTTGGCAACCATCCCGCGCAGCAACTGCTCGAAGTAGCCGGCGTAACGCTGGATGGTCGACTCATCGAACAACGCCGTGGCGTATTCCAGCACGCCGCGAATGCCCTCGCGGGTTTCGCCCAGGGTCAGCGACAGGTCGAACTTGGCGAAACGGGTCGGGCCGGCCACGCTTTCCAGCGCCAGCTCACCCAACTCCAGCGCAGGTCCGACGCTGTTTTCCCAGCTCAAGGTGTTCTGGAACAACGGGCTGTGGGACAGACTGCGCGCCGGCCGGGTGACTTCCACCACCTGCTCGAATGGCAGATCCTGATGAGCCTGCGCCTCAAGCGTGCACGCCTTGACCCGCGCCAGCAGTGCCTCGACGCTGAGCCCGCCGGAGGTGTCGATGCGCAGGGCCAGGGTATTGATGAACAACCCGATCAGCCCTTCGATTTCCGCCCGGCCACGATTGGCAATCGGCGAGCCGATCACAACGTCCGACTGCCCGGACAAGCGACCGAGCAACACCGCCCAGGCGCTTACCATCGTCATGTACATCGTCACGCCGTGCCGCTGACTCAGCGCCTTGAGCCCGGCGCTCAGTGGCTCGTCGAGCCGGAACTCGACACTGCTGCCGGTGTAATCCTGTTGCGCCGGACGCGGACGATCGGTCGGCAGCACCAGCAAGGTCGGGACCCCGGCCAGATTCTGCTGCCAGTAATCGCTCTGCCGTTGCAGCACTTCACCGCTCAACCAGCGGCGTTGCCAGATCGCGTAGTCGGCATATTGCAGCGCCAGTGGCGGCAGCGGATCGGCTTCGCCATGGCTGAACGCCTGATACAGCGCCATCAGTTCACGGGTCAGCACGCCCATCGACCAGCCATCGGAGATGATGTGATGCAGGGTCAGCAGCAACACATGGTGATCGTCTGCCAACCGCACCAGTCGCCCGCGAATCAAAGGATCGTGCTGCAGATCGAACGGGGTCGAAGCCTGTTCACGGATCAACGCCTGCAAGGCTTCGTCGGCGTGTGGATGCTGACGCAGATCCTCGACCCGCAGCAGCACTGCGCTGTCGAGCGCCGCGATCGTCACTTGCACGTCATCGTGGTGCGGGACAAAACGGCTGCGCAGGGTTTCATGACGCTCGACGATCCGCACCAGTGCCCGTTGCAGCGCCGCCTCGTCGAGATGGCCGCGCAGGCGCAGGCCCAACGGAATGTTGTAGGCCGTGTTGACCCCTTCCATCCGCGCCAGAAACCACAGCCGTTGCTGGGCAAAGGACAGCGGCAGTGAACCGTCGCGAGGCACTGGAACCATCGCCGGTTGCGAGCTGCGCCCGGCCTGGGCCAGCACCTCGGCGACCGCCGCCAGTTCGGCATTGGCGAACAACTCGCTCAGGGCCAGTTCAACGCCCAGGCGTTGGCGAATCTGGGACACCATGCGCATCGCCAGCAGCGAATGCCCCCCCAGTTCGAAGAAGTGATCCCGGCGCCCGACCCGCTCGACCTGCAACACTTCGCCCCAGATCCGCGCCAGCGCGGTTTCCAGTTCGCCTTGCGGTGCTTCGTACTCGCGAGTGAACAGCGCCGCGCGATCCGGCGCCGGCAAGGCCTTGCGGTCAACCTTGCCGTTGGCGGTCAGCGGCAACGCGTCCAGTCGCACGAACGCCGTCGGCACCATGTACTCGGGCAACTGCGCCAGCAAGCAGGCGCGCAGCTCAGCCACCGGTTGCGGTTCGACCTGAGCCTGTTCGGTGTAATAGGCGACAAGGCGTGGCTGGCCGGGTTCGTCTTCACGGGCCAGCAATACCGCTTCCTGAATACCGGGGAGCTGGTTGAGCCGGGTTTCAATCTCGCCCAGCTCGATGCGCACGCCGCGAATTTTCACCTGGTCGTCGTTGCGTCCCAGGTATTCGAGAGTGCCGTCGCTTTGCCAACGTGCGAGGTCACCGGTGCGGTACATGCGCCCGCTGTTGAACGGATCGTCCAGAAAGCGTTCAGCCGTCAGTTCCGGACGATTCAGATAGCCCCGGGCAACCCCGGCGCCACCGACATACAACTCCCCCGCCACGCCGATGGGCACCGGGCGTTGCTGCTCATCCAGCAGATAGACCGTGGCATTGCTCACCGGCCGACCGATGTGCAGCGCCTGCCCGGCGTCGACCTTGCCCGAGGTCGCCACCACCGTGGCTTCGGTCGGGCCGTAGTTGTTGATCACATCGAAATGCTGGTGACGGCTGAACTGCCGCAGGCGATCGCCGCCGATCAGCAGTGTGCGCAAGGTCGGGTGTTCGAGGTTTTGACTGAAGGCGTATTCGGCCACCGGCGTGGGCAGGAAGCTCACGTCCAGCGGCTGCGCGCACCACCAGCCGAGCAAGGCGTCGATGTCTTCGTTGCCGTCGCGGGTCGGCGCCAGGTGCAGGGTCGCACCAGCACACAGGGCCGGCCAGACTTCCCAGGCCATGGCGTCGAAGCCGAAGCCGGCAAGGCTTGAAGTGTGGCGGCCGGCGCACAGATCGAACGCGCCACAGTGCCAGTCGACGAGGTTGGACAGGGTGCGGTGTTCGACCATCACGCCCTTGGGCAGACCGGTCGAGCCCGAGGTGTAGATCACGTAAGCCAGATGCTCGTTGGTCAGCCCCGGCAGCTGCGGGTCGAGGGCCGGGCTCAGCGGCCAGGTGCGGCGGTCGAGGTCGATCACCGGGACGTCCAGCGTCGGCAACCGATCACGCAGATCGCTCTGGGTCAGCACCACCACCGGAGCGCTGTCGCTGAGCAGGTAGCTCAGGCGCTCGGCCGGATGCGCCGGGTCGACCGGCACGTAACCGGCGCCGGCCTTGAGAATCGCCAGCAACCCCGCCAGCGTATCCAGCCCTCGGCGGGCAACGATGGCCACACGATCATCGGGGCGAACGCCCAGGCTGATCAGATGATGGGCCAGGGCGTTGGCGTGCAGGTTCAGTTCGGCGTAGGTGACTTGCTCACCCAAGAACACCGCCGCCACCACTTCCGGTCGTTCGATGACTTGCGCCTCGAAACGTTGGTGAATCGTCAGCCCTTGCGGATAGTCGGCCTGGGTCGCATTGAAGCCGCGCAGGATCTGCTCGCGCTCCGCGTCCGGCAGGATCGGCACCTGGCTGATCGGCGAATCCGGAGCCTGTTCCAGCGCTGACACCAGACCGTTCAGGGCACCGAGCATGTAATCGCACACCCGTTGCGGATCGACCTCAGTGGTGGCGAGCAAGGTCAGGCTGAAGGCGTCGCCCAGGTCATCGATACTCAGGGTCAGCGGATAATTGGTGCGTTCTTCCGAATGCAGGGTGGTGATGCCCTCCCACGCGGACAGGGTTTGTGCGCTGGCCGATCCGACGCCATGGCTGTGACGGTAATTGAGCAAAGCGCTGAACAGCGGCGTCGGTGCGGCCACGCTGCTGCAACGCTGGGCCAGCGCCAGCGGCGCGTGTTCATGGCGCATCAAGGTGGTCAGGCGCGCGTGGGTCGCCTGCACGGCGTTGCGCACGCTCTGGGTGTCGACATCGACCCGCACCGGCAAGGTGTTGATGAAGATGCCCAGCGCACGGTCGGTGGCTTCGGCGCCTTGCAGACGGCCCATCAACACTGTGCCGAACACCACGCATTGCTTGCCGGCAAGCGTGGCCAGCACCTGCGCCCAGGCCAGGTGGAACAGACTGGCCGCGCTCACCCCAAGCTGCCGCGCCTGCCCCCGCAGGCGTTGGCCCAATGCTGACTCCACCGGCACGCTCAACTCGGTGATGCCGTGCCCGTCGCCTTGCACATCCTGCAGGCCGAACGGCAAGGTTGGTTCGTCGATATCACCGAGCATGTCGCGGAAGAACGCCTCGTGCTCGGTTTCGCTGACACCCAGCCGCGCCTGCGCCACGTAGTCACGGAACGCGACCGGCCGCCCCAGCAGATCGCCCTGCCCCGTGAGGAACGCGCGCATCTCATGCCGCACCACATCGAGTGCCGAGTGATCCAGCGCCATGTGGTGGAACAGCAGCGTCGCAACGACTCGTTGTCCGGTTTCGTCCCAGGCATGGGCCAGGCGCATCATCGGCGCCCGGCCCACATCCATGCGGAACTCCCGGGCGTCGAAACACTCGTGCAAGTACGCCAGTGCATCGCCTTCGGCATCGATCTCTTCCACCGGCAATTCGGCCTGACGCCAGACCACTTGCTGCGGTGTATCCAGTCCATCCCACACCACCGCCGTACGCAGAATGTCGTGGCGATCGATCACGGCCTGCAAAGCCTCAACGAACGCGTCCAAGCGCCCGCGATCGGCAAAAGCGAAATGCGCCTGCATCACGTAGGGATCACCCTGCGTGGCGCTGACATGGTGGTAAAGAATGCCTTCCTGCAACGGCGCCAGCGGGTAGATGTCCTGCACATTGGCGGCGCCACCCGGCACGTCGGCGACCAGACGGTCGATGGTTGTTTGATCGAGTTCGGCCAGGGTCAGCATTGCCGGGGTAATGCGCGTGGTGCCGGGTGCAATGCCATTGGCCGGCACCTCGACCTGGCCGCTCTTGGTTGCTGAATATTGCCCGGCCTTGATCAGTTCGATCAGCGCCGGTTTGTGCTCGCGCAACAGCGCCAGCACCGCCGGATCGCTCAGCGCCTGTTTGTTGCCCTGTACGCGCAACTGGTCGTCGGTGACCGCCAACTGGATGTCTTTAGCCTTGAGTGTTGCCAACAGTTCGATCACGTTCACAGGACGATCTCCATTCTTTCCGTAATTGCGGCGTAACCGGCCAGGGTCGGTTGTTCGAACAACGCCCTGACCTCGGCTTCCATGCCTTCCTGACGTAACCGGCCGATCAGACTGACCGCCAGCAATGAGTGCCCGCCCAGTTCAAAAAAGTTGTCGTGGCGCCCTACTCGCTCCACGTTGAGCAGTTCGGCCCAGAGGCCTGCGAGGAGAATTTCCACTTCGCCGACCGGGGCTTCGTATTCGCGGGTGATGACTGAGGCCTGATCCGGTGCTGGCAGGGCCTTGCGGTCGAGCTTGCCGTTCGGGCTCAGTGGCAGTGCGTCCAGATGCACGAACACTGCGGGCACCATGTAATCCGGCAGGTGCTCGAGCAGGTGACCACGCAGCACATCGATTTCCAGCCGGGCGCCGGTGTAGTAAGCGACCAGGCGCTTGTCTCCCGGTACGTCCTCGCGGGCCAGCACCGCCGCTTCCTGCACGCCGCCGATGTCGGTCAGGCGGGACTGGATTTCACCGAGTTCGATGCGCAGGCCACGGATCTTTACTTGGTCGTCGTTGCGGCCCAGGTATTCGATGTTGCCGTCGGCCAGATAGCGGGCGACGTCGCCGGTGCGGTACATCCGGCCCTTGGGCTGGAATGGATCCTGAAGGAAACGCTCGGCGCTGAGTTCAGGGCGATTCAGGTAACCGCGCGCCACTTGCACGCCGCCGATGTACAGCTCGCCCACCACGCCTTGCGGTACCGGTTGTTGCTGGGCATCGAGGATGTACATACGGGTGTTGGCGATTGGTTTGCCGATGGGCGTGTTGTCCGGTGTGGTGTCGATTGGCCCGGCGCAATCCCACGCGGTAACGTCCACCGCCGCTTCGGTCGGGCCGTAGAGGTTGTGCAATCCAGAGCCCGACAATTGCTGCTTGAAGCGCCGTACCAGACTGCCCGGCAACGCTTCACCGCTGCACATCACCTGACGCAAGCCGTTGCAACGTGCGGTGTCGCCATGGGCGAGGAACACGTCGAGCATCGACGGTACGAAGTGCAGCGTAGTGATCTGCTCGCGTTCGATGACTTCGCTCAGGTACAGCGGATCCTTATGCCCGCCCGGACGAGCCATGACCAATCGGGCGCCAGTCATCAATGGCCAGAAGAACTCCCAGACCGAGACGTCGAAGCTGAACGGTGTTTTCTGAAGCACTGAATCTTCAGCCGTCAGGCAATAAGCGTCCTGCATCCACAGCAAGCGGTTGACCACCCCGGAATGCTCGTTGATCACGCCTTTCGGCTGACCGGTGGAGCCCGAGGTATAAATCACGTAGGCCGTGTGCTGCGGAGTCAGTCCATCGACCGAAGGGTTATCGGCCGACAACGTTTGCCAGGTTTGGTGATCCAGATCGACCACCGGCACCGCCACCTCACCCAGCAAGGCGCGAGTCGAGCCCTGCACCAACACCGCCGACGGTGCGCTGTCCTCCAGCATGTAGGCCAGACGTTCCAGCGGATACGCCGGATCCAGCGGCACATAACCGCCGCCGGCCTTCAGAATCGCCAGCAACCCGACCACCATCTCCAGCCCCCGCTCGACGCAAATCGCCACCCGCGCATCCGGGCCAACGCCCAAGCTGCGCAAGTGATGAGCCAGTCGATTGGCCCGAGCATTCAGCTCGGCATAACTCAGTCGCTGTTCACCGGAAAGTACCGCCACAGCCTGCGGCGACCGCGCGACCTGCGCCTCGAACAAACCATGAATGCTCTGCTCAAGGTCGTAGCCGACGTCCGTAGCATTAAAGTCGAACAACAACCGCTGCCGCTCCGCCCCCTCAAGAATCGGCAAGCGATTCATGGCCTGCGTCGGTGCCTGCTCCAATGCCTCCACCAACGCCAACAACGCCGTCTGCATGTAACCGCAAATCCGCTGCGCGCCAATGTCCGCCGGCACCATGGCAATCAGCGAGAAGCCGTTGCCCAGGTCATCGACGTTCAGGCTCAGCGGGTAGTTGGTGCGCTCTTCACTGCTCAGGGTCTCGATGCCCTTCCAGGCCTGAACCACGCTGTCCGCATGCTCGGCGCCGTGGCTGTGTCGATAGTTGAGCATCGCGCTGAACAACGGCGACGGTGCCGCGATCCCGCTGCAACGCTGGGCCAATGCCAGCGAAGCATGCTCATGCCCCAGCAACGCGGTGAGACGCTGATGCGTCGCCTTGACCGCTTCGCGCACCGGGGTTTCGCCCAGATCCACCCGCAGCGGCAAGGTGTTGATGAACATCCCGAGCGCACGGTCGGCGCCCTGACCGCCCTGCATCCGGCCCATCAGCACCGTGCCGAACACCACATTGTCCTGCCCGGACGTCGCCGCCAATACCTGGGCCCATGCGAGGTGGAACAGGCTGGCCACACTGATGCCCAGCTGCCGTGCCTGACTGCGCAGACGCAGGTTCAGTCCGTTGTCGAGCGCCTGCTGCACTTCCTCGATGCCGCGCCCATCACCACGCACATCGCGCAGGCTGAACGGCAGGGTCGGCTCGTCGATGTCGCCGAGCATGTCGCGGAAAAACGCTTCATGCTCCTGCTCGGTGACACCCAGCCGCGCCTGCGCCACGTAATTGCGATACGGCACCGCCGCCGGCAGCGGCTCGTCAGCCCTGCGCAGGTACGCCTGCATTTCATGGCGCACCACTTCCAGCGCGGTGTGGTCGAGCACGATGTGATGGAACAGCAGCATCGCCACCACCCGGTCATGGACTGGATCGCGGGCGTACACCAACCGCAGCAATGGCGCCTGAGCGATGTCGAGGCGGTAATGCCGCGCATCGAACCGGGCATGCAGTTGTTCAAGAATGTCGCCGGCCGCAGCTTCGAGCATGACCTCCTGCACCACCAGTTCAGCCCGACGCCACACGACCTGCACCGGCACGCTCAAGCCTTCCCACACCACGCCCGTGCGCAGAACGTCATGGCGGTCGATGACGTGTTGCAACGCCGCGCTGAATCGCTGCATACGTTCAAGGCTATCGAACGCGATACGCGATTGCAGCAGGTAAGGATCGCCCTCGCCCGCACTCAAGTGGTGGTAAAGAATGCCTTCCTGCAACGGCGCCAACGGATAAATATCCTGCACGTTCGCGGCGCCGCCCGGCACGCTGGACACTACGCGCTCGATAGCGGCCTGATCCAGCGACACCAGCGTCAGCATCTCCGGGGTAATTCGGGTGCAACCGGCCGCGATGCGATTGGCCGGCACTTCGATTTCACGACCGCTGCCCACAGCTGCAGCCAGCGCGGCCAGGGTCGGTTGACTGAACAGCACGCGCACATCGGTGCTCAGGCCGATCTGGCGCATGCGTTCGATCAGGCTCACCGCCAGCAGCGAGTGCCCGCCCAGTTCAAAGAAGTGATCGTGGCGCCCCACCCGTTCGACCTTCAGCACCTCGCCCCACAGTCGGGCCAGGGCGATTTCGGTCTCGCCGAGCGGAGCCTCGTACTCGCGCACCAGCACCGACTCGGCACCGGGAGCCGGCAGCGCCTTGCGATCCACCTTGCCGTTGGGGCTCAGTGGCAGGCTGTCGAGCGCGACAAAGGCTGACGGCACCATGTAATCGGGCAGGCGTGCGAGCAAGTGTTCGCGCAACGCCTCGATCCCCGGCTGCCCGGCCTCGGCGTGCCAGGTGAAGTACGCCACCAGACGCTCCTCACGCACCAGCACCACGGCTTCGCGCAGCGCCGGATGACTCAACAATTGCGCTTCGATTTCGCCCGGCTCCAGGCGCAGGCCACGCAACTTGACCTGGAAGTCGTTGCGCCCGATGAATTCGAGCTGGCCATCAGCGCGGTAACGCACCAGATCGCCCGTGGCGTACAAACGGTCACCCTCCACGAACGGGCTCGGGATAAACCGTTCGGCCATCAACTGCGGCAGGCCCAGATAGCCCCGTGCGACCCCGGCACCGCCAATGAACAACTGACCGATGACGCCCATCGGCACCGGCCGTTCGGCGGCATCGAGTACGTACAGACGGGTGTTGTTGATCGGCCGTCCGATCGGCAACGCGCTGTCTGGCACCGCCATCGACGGTTCCAGCGTCCACACCGTGCTGTCGACCGTGGCTTCGGTCGGGCCATAGACGTTGTGCAAGCGCACTTGCGGCAAACGCTCACGCACGAGACGAGCCAGCGCCGGGGTGAGGTCGCCACCGCCACAGAACACATCGGTGAGGCTGCTGCACTGGCTGACGTCATCTTGCTCGAGGAACTGTTGCAACAGCACCGGCACAAACTGGATCACGCTGATCCGCTGCTCGCGAATCACCTGCGCCAGATACGCCGGCTCGCGGTGTCCGTCAGAGCGCGCCAGCACCAGACGCAAACCGGCGCTCAATGGCCAGAACAGCTCCCAGACCGAGGCATCGAAACTGAACGGGGTTTTCTGCAAAAGCGCGCCGTCCGTCACGGCGGGACACAGCTGAGAACTCCAGTGCAACAAATTGCCGACGCCGCGATGCTCGACCATCACGCCTTTCGGCGCACCGGTCGAACCGGAGGTGTAGATCACGTAGGCCAGGTTCGAAGCGCTCAGGTTGGGTACTTGCGGGTTGTCCTCCGGGTTGAATGTCCGGTGATCCTGGTCCAGATCGATCACCAGTGCAGTGCTCTCGCCCAGCAACTCACGCGTCGCCCCATGAACCAGCACCGCCACCGGCGCGCTGTCCTTGAGCATGTAATCCAGACGTTCCGCCGGATACGCCGGATCCAGCGGCACATAGGCACCGCCCGCCTTGAGGATGCCGAGCAGACCGACCATCAGTTCCGGCCCGCGCTCGACACAGATCGCCACTCTCGAATCCGGCCCCACACCCAGTTCGCGCAGGTGATGGGCCAGACGGTTGGCCTGTGCGTTGAGTTCGGCGTAGGTCAGCCGCTGTTCACCGGCCTGCAACGCGATGGCTTGCGGCGTGCGTTGCACTTGCGCCTCGAACAGCCCGTGAACGGTTTGCTCCAGATTGTCTGCGGTGCCGGTGACGTTGAGGTCGTACAGCACCTGCTGACGTTCAGCGCCTCCAAGGATCGGCAAGCGGTTCAGCGGCTGATCCGGTGCCTGCTCCAGAGCATCCGCCAGTGCCTCCAGCGCGGTCTGCATGTAGTCGCAGATCCGCTGCGAACCAACGCTCGCCGGGGTCATGGCGGTGAGCACGAACCCGTTGCCCAGATCATCGATGCCCAGGCTCAGCGGATAGTTGGTGCGTTCTTCGCTGCTCAGGGTCTCGATGCCTTGCCAGGCCTGACGCAGGTTTTGCTGTTGCGCCTCGTCGGCGCTGTGACGGTAGTTGAGCATCGAACTGAACAGCGGCGACGGCGCGGCCACGCCGCTGCAACGCTGGGCCAGCGCCAGCGACGCGTGTTCATGACCGAGCAGCGCGCTGAGCCGCGCATGCGTCGCCCGAGCCCCTTCGCGCACCGGGGTTGCCCCCAGATCGACCCGCAGCGGCAAGGTGTTGATGAACATCCCCAACGCCCGGTCGGCACCCTCGCCGCCCTGCATCCGGCCCATCAACACCGTGCCGAACACCACCTGTTCGTGCCCGGACGTCGCCGCCAACACCTGCGCCCAAGCGAGGTGGAACAGGCTGGCCACGCTGATGCCCAGTTGCCGGGCCAGACTGCGCAGACGCTGACCGGTGGCGGCGGACAAGGCCAGTTGCGTTTCCTCGATGTCGCGACCGTCACCTTGCACATCCTGCAAGCCGAACGGCAGGGTCGGCTCGTCGATGTTGCCGAGCATGTCGCGGAAGAACGCTTCGTGCTCCTGCTCGCTGACACCCAGCCGTGCCTGCGCCACGTAGTTGCGGTAAGGCACGGCCGCGCCCAGCGAGGCTTCGCGTCCTTGCAGGCAGGCGAGCATTTCGTGCTGCACCACGTCCAGCGCGGTGTGATCGAGCACTACATGGTGGAACAGCAACATCGCAACCACCCGGTCGTGGGCCGGATCACGGGCATACACCAGACGCAGCAACGGTGCCTGACTGATGTCGAGGCGGTAGTGCCGGGCATCGAAACGCCCGTGCAACTGCTCGAGGACGTCGCCATCCGCCGGGTCGAGCAGGATCTCCTGCACCGGCAGCTCGACGTGACGCCAGACCACTTGCATCGGCTCGGCCAGTTCCTGCCAGATCACCGCCGTGCGCAGGATGTCGTGTCGGGCAACGACCTGACGCAGCGCTGCCGCGAACGCTTCCACACGCTCGATGTTGTCGAAGGCCAGCCGCGATTGCAGCAGGTACGGGTCGCCCTGTTCGGCGCTCAAGTGGTGATAAAGGATGCCTTCCTGCAACGGCGCCAGCGGATAAATGTCCTGCACGTTGGCGGCGCCACCGGGCACCGTGGCGACGATTCGGTCGATGCTCGGCTGATCCAGTTCGGCCAGGCTCAGCAGGTCCGGGGTGATATAAGCGCAATCAGCAGGAATGCGGTTGGCCGGCACTTCGATTTCGCGACCACTGCCCACCGCTGCGGCCAGTGCAGCCAGCGTTGGCTGGCTGAACAGCACACGCACATCGGTGTTCAGGCCGATCTGGCGCAGGCGTTCGATCAGGCTGACCGCCAGTAGCGAATGGCCGCCCAGTTCGAAGAAATTGTCGTGGCGTCCGACTCTTTCCAGTTTCAGGACATCGGCCCAGATCTGCGCCAGCGCAGTTTCCACCGGGCCTTGCGGGGCTGCGTATTCGCGGCTGAGCCAAGCGTTCTGATCCGGTTCCGGCAAGGCCTTGCGGTCGAGTTTGCCGTTGGCGGTCAGCGGCAACGCGTCCAGTCGGACGTAAGCCGCCGGGATCAGGGCCTGCGGCAGAAGCGTTTGCAGATGATTGCGCAGGGCTTCGATGTCGGTCGGCGCTCGCTCGGTGAACCACACCAGCAATTGCCCGTCGCGCACCAGCGCCACCGCGTCCTGCACCGCCGGATGGCTGGCCAGCGCCGCTTCGATTTCCCCCAGTTCGACCCGCACGCCGCGCAGTTTCACCTGATCGTCGTTGCGGCCCAGGTACTCGATGTTGCCGTCCGCCAGCCAGCGTGCGAGGTCGCCGGTGCGGTACATCCGCGCCTGCGGCTGATCGCTGAACGGGTCAGTAAGGAAGCGTTCGGCGGTCAGATCGGGACGGTTCAGATAACCGCGCGCCACGCCAGCTCCGGCGACGTACAACTCGCCCGTCACACCTACTGGCACCGGGCGTTGTTGGTCGTCGAGCAGATAGATTCGGGCGTTGGCCATCGGCCGGCCGATGTGCAGCGGCTGACCAACCTCCACCGGGCCGGACGTCGCGACCACCGTGGCTTCAGTCGGGCCGTAGTTGTTGATCACCGCGAAGGTCTGCTCACGGTTGAACTGACGCAGCTTGTCGCCACCGATCAGCAAGGTGCGCAGGGTCGGATGTTGTAGCTCGCGGCTGAACGCATATTCGGCCACCGGCGTCGGCAGGAAGCTGACTTGCAACGGCTGCGCTCGCCACCAGTCGAGCAGTTCGTCCAGGTGCTCGTTGCTCACCGATTCCGGCGGCAGGTGCAAGGTCGCGCCGACGCACAACGCCGGCCAGACTTCCCAGGCCATCGCATCGAAACCGAACCCGGCAACGCTGGCGGTGTGGCTGCCGGCGTGCAGGTCAAAAGCTTCGGCGTGCCAGTGCGCGAGGTTTTCCAAAGTCGCATGTTCGACCATCACGCCTTTCGGCTGGCCGGTGGAGCCCGAGGTGTAGATCACGTACGCCAAGTGCGCCGGAGTCAGGTACGGCAGTTGTGGATTGCTGTCGGGCAGGTGACGCCAGGCGTCGCTGTCCAGATCGATCACCGGCATCATGCCCAGCAGATCCCGGGTCGAAGCCTGTGCGAGCACGGCCACCGGATCGCTGTCCTGCAACAGGTACGCGATGCGCTCCGCCGGATGCGCAGGATCCACCGGCACATAACCGGCGCCGGCCTTGAGAATCGCCAGCAATCCGACCAGCATCTGCGGGCCACGACGCACGCAGAGCGCGACGCGGTCGTCCGGTTGCACGCCGAGACCGATCAGGTGATGAGCCAGTCGGTTGGCGCGCTGATTGAGCTGCCCGTAGGTCAGCTGTTGCGCACCTTGAATCACCGCGAGGGCATGCGGATTACGCTCGGCCTGCGCCTGGACCAGTGCGTGAATCGTCGCGCCACGGGGGTAGGCCGTGACCGGCGGATTGAAGCCCTCGACCAGACGCTCCAGTTCGGCAGTCGAAAGGATCGGCAAACGGTTCAGCGGCTTTTGCGGTGTTTGCTCCAGCGCCTGCACCAGTTGTTCCAGGGCCGTGTGCATGTAACTGCAAATCCGCTGCGCGCCGATCTGGCTGACCGCCAATACCGACAAGGCGAAGCCTTCGCCCAGATCGTCCACGCTCAGGGTCAGCGGATAGTTGGTGCGTTCTTCACCGCCGAGTTTCTGCACACCCTCCCATATGCCCTGCCCGTTCTGCGACGACTGCGCAGGCGCACTGTGACGGTAGTTGAACAAGGCACTGAACAATGGCGACGACGCGGCGACACCACTGCAACGCTGGGCCAGTGCCAGCGAAGCATGTTCATGCCCGAGCAATGCCGTCAGCCGTGCGTGGGTCGCCTTGACCCCATCGCGCGCACCGGCGCCGACATCGATGCGCAGCGGCAAGGTGTTGATGAACACCCCCAGCGCCCGGTCGGCGCCATCGCCACCCTGCATCCGCCCCATCATCACCGTGCCGAACACCACATCGCGGCGGTTCGACAGCACGCCCAGCACTTGGGCCCAAGCCAGGTGCATCAGGCTGGCCGCGCTCACGCCCAATTGCCGTGCCTGTTCACGCAGGCGCCCGTTGAGCTCGTCCGCTACCGGTTGCAGCGCTTCCTCGACGCCGTGACCGTCGCCCTGCACATCCCGCAGACCGAGTGGCAGGGTCGGCTCGTCGATGTCGCCGAGCATTTCGCGGAAGAACGTTTCGTGCTCCTGCTCGCCGAGCCCCAGGCGTGCCTGGGCCACGTAGTTTCGATAAGGGATCGGCACCGAAAGGTTTTCGACCTCACCGAACATCACACCGCGCATTTCCTCGACGATCACTTCCAGCGCGGTGTGATCGAGGATCAGGTGATGGGACAGCAGGATCGCCACCACGCGCTGCTGCTTCGGATCTTCGGCATACACCATGCGCAGCAACGGTGCCTGGCTGATGTCGAGGCGGTAGTGACGGGCGTCGAAACGCTCGTGCAACTGCTCGAGGATGTCGCCCTGCGCCGGGTCCAGCGTTACGTGCTGCACCACCAGTTCGGCATGACGCCACACCACTTGATGAGGGTTCGCCAGGCCTTCGTGGACAACGCTGGTGCGCAGGATGTCGTGGCGTGCGATGACCTGCTGCAATGTGTCGGTGAAGGTCCGCAGACGTTCGACGCTGTCGAAGGCCAGCCGCGATTGCAGCAGATACGGGTCGCCCTGTTCCGCGCTCAAGTGGTGATAAAGGATGCCTTCCTGCAACGGCGCCAGCGGATAGATTTCCTGCACGTTGGCGGCGCCGCCCGGCACGCTGGCGACGATCCGGTCGATGCTGGCCTGATCCAGCTCGGTCAGACTCAGCAGGTCCGGGGTGATGTGAGTGCAGTCAGCAGGAATGCGGTTGGCCGGCACTTCGATTTCGCTACCGCTGCCCACCGCTGCCGCCAGTGCAGCCAGAGTGGGTTGGCTGAACAGCACGCGCACGTCGGTGCTCAGGCCGATCCGGCGCAGGCGCTCGATCAGGCTCACCGCCAGCAGTGAATGGCCGCCCAGTTCGAAGAAGTTGTCGTGGCGACCGACTTTTTCCAGCTTCAGGACATCGGCCCAGATCTGCGCCAGCGCAGTTTCCACCGGGCCTTGCGGGGCTTCGTATTCGCGGCTGAGCCAGGCGCTCGGATCAGGCAGCGGCAAGGCTTTGCGGTCGACCTTGCCGTTGTTGTTCAGCGGCAAGGCGTCGAGTTGCACCCAGGCCGAGGGCACCATGTATTCCGGCAGGCGCGCTTGCAATTGTTCGCGCAGGCTGGCGCTGTCCACGCCCTCTTCGGCCGTGAAATACGCCACCAGACGCAGCGGCTCCTGGCCTTCCTGACGGGCCAGCACGATGGCTTCTCTGACCCCTTCGCAGTTCAGCAGGCGGTTTTCGATTTCCCCCAGTTCGATGCGGAAGCCTCGGATTTTCACCTGATCGTCGTTACGGCCGATGCATTCCAGTTGGCCCGGTGCGAGCCAGCGTGCGAGGTCGCCGGTGCGGTACAGCAATGCGCCCGGTTGCTCGCTGAACGGGTCTTGCAGGAATTTCTCGGCGGTCAGGTCCGGGCGGTTCAAATAGCCCAGCGCCACGCCTTGGCCGCCGATGTACAGCTCGCCGGTGACACCCATCGGTACGGGTTGCTGGCGGATGTCGAGTACGTAGACCTGGGTGTTGGAGATCGGGCCGCCGATTGGCACGCTGTCGGCATCGTCCGCGACCTCGCGCACTTCGAAGCTTGTGGCGTAGGTGGTGGTTTCGGTCGGGCCGTAGCAGTGGACGATGCGCAGGTTTGGCGCTTCGGCCAGCAAGCGGCGGAAGGCGGCAGGGTCAGCGCGTTCACCGCCGCACAGCACAATGCGCAGGCCTTTGAGGGCTTCGGGAATCAACTGCACGTACTGGTTGAACAGTGCGGTGGTGACGAACAGGATCGTGACGCCCGAAGCCGCCAAGACCTGCCCGAACACGTTTGGATCAAGCAAGGTGTCGTGATCGATCACCACCACTCGCCCACCGTTGAGCAGTGGCCCCCAGACGTCCATCGTGCTGGCGTCGAACGCCGGGTTGGAGGCAAACGCCACGCGATCCTGCGGGTTGAAATCGGCATAGCCGCTGTTGATCACCAATCGGCCGATGGCCCGGTGCGGCACCATCACACCCTTCGGCGTGCCAGTGGAACCGGAGGTGTACATGATGTAGGCCACGGATTCGGAGGACTGCGGCAAGTCCGGGTTGTGGACCGGTTGCGCGTCAAGATGAAGCGTCTCCAGATCAATCCGGCGCACCGCGTAATCAACCGTTTCAGTGCTCAAGGTCAACAGCGCTTTCGCCGAGCTGTCCTCAACCATGAACGCCTGACGCTCAGCCGGGGCGTTGATATCCAGCGGCACATAAGCCGCCGCACACTTGCCGATGGCCAGTTGCGCGACCAGCAGATCCAGCGAACGCGGCAGCAGAATCGCCACATGATCACCCGGTTGCACGCCCTGCCCGATCAGATAATGGGCCAGTCGGTTGGCCCGTTGATTCAGCTCTTCAAAGGTCAACGCTGCATTGCCATGCACCGCCGCCACGGCCTGCGGATGCAGTTTCACTTGCTGCTCGAACAGGCCATGAACCGTCGACCCCGACGGATAATCCCGCTGGGTAGCATTGAACCCGACCAGCAACTCCCGTCGCTCATCCGGCGGCAAAATCGACAACTGATCGACGCCCAGTTGCGGCGTCTGCTCCAGCGCCTGCACCAGACTGTCGAAGGCAATATTGATGTACTCGCAGACCCGCGCACCATCGATGCCCGGCACCGCTTGCACACTCAGACGCAAGCCTTCGCCAAGGTCATCGACGCTGACCACCAGCGGATAGTTGCTGCGCTCGCGGGAGCTGAGCAATTCAATGCCGTCCAGAGTCAAGCCGGCAGCCTGCGGTGCGCTGTGGCGATAGTTGAGCAACGTGCCGAACAGCGGCAGCGAACCGGAAACCCCGCTGCAACGCTGGGCCAGCGCCAGTGACGCTTGCTCATGCGCGAGCAATTGCGCCAGCCGTTCATGGGTGGCGAGCACGCTGTCGCGAACCGCTGTGGCGGTCACGCTGACCCGCAGCGGCAAGGTGTTGATGAACAGGCCCAACGCGCGGTCGGCGCCCTCGCCGCCCTGCATCCGCCCCAGCAGCACCGTGCCGAATACCACCTCGTCGCGGCCGCTGATCTGCGCCAGCACCTGCGCCCAGGCCTGGTGCGCCAGACTTGCCACGCTGATGCCGAGCCGCCGCGCCTGCTCACGCAGACGCAAGGCCAGTGCGGTGTCCAGCGTGAGCTGGCTGTCAACCACAGCGCTGCCGTCGCCGTGCACGTCCTGCACGCCGAACGCCAGCGTCGGCTCGTCGATGTCACCGAGCATGTCGCGGAAAAACTCTTCGTGCACTTCGGCATCCGCGCCGAGCCGTGCCTGCGCGACATAGTTGCGATACTGCACCGGGATCGCCAGTTCGCCGGCGTGGCCGTGCAGCACGCTGTTCATCTCGCTCACCAGCACTTCCAGCGCGGTGTGATCGAGCATCAGGTGGTGCATCAGCAGGATGCCGACCCAGCGTTGTTGCTGCGGATCCTCGGTGTAGGCAAAGCGCATCATCGGTGCGCGGCCGAGATTCAGACGGTAGTGACGCGGGTCGAAACGCGCCTGCATCTGTTGCAGCACGTCGCCGTCCTGCGGGTCGGCATCAACTCGCTCAAGCGCCAGTGGCGCCGCCCGCCAGACCACTTGCACCGGCTCTTCGAGGCCTTCCCAGACCACGCTGGAACGCAGGATGTCGTGGCGCGCGATCACCACATTGACGGCGCGCACGAACGCCTTGATCGACTTGATCCCGTCAAACACGAACTGCGCCTGCAACACGTAAGGATCGCCCGCAGTTGCCGCCATGTGGTGATACAGAATCCCCGCCTGCAACGGCGCCAGCGCATAGATGTCCTGCACATTGGCGACGCCACCGGGGACGCTTTCCAGCACCCGGTCGATGCCGGCCTGATCCAGCGAGGCCAGGGGCAGCATGTCTGGTGTGATGTGTTGGCAGTCAGGGCTGATGCGATTGACCGGCACTTGAACGCTGGACGACGCGCCCAGGGTTGCCGCCAGTCCCGCCACGGTTGGACGGCCGAACAGGACGCGTACGTCGCAACTCAATTCCTGCTGGCGCATGCGCTCGACCAGTTTCACGGCCAGCAGGGAATGACCGCCCAGTTCGAAGAAATTGTCATGGCGCCCGACCTGCTCGACGTTCAGCAGGGTTTGCCAGATCTCTGCGATGCGGCATTCCACATCACCGACCGGCGCCTCATAACCGCGCAACAACTGACCGCTTTGATCCGGTGCCGGCAAGGCCTTGCGGTCGAGCTTGCCATTGGGGCTCAGTGGCATGGCGTCGAGATGGACGAACGCCGTCGGCACCATGTAATCCGGCAACTGCTCCAGCAGATGGCTGCGCAGTTCGCCGATCTCCAGCGGCTCACCGGTGTAGTACGCCACCAGCCGAGGATCGTCAGCCACGTCTTCGCGCACCAGCACTTCGGCCGTGAGCACGGTGGCGAGTTGAGTCAGGCGCGTCTGGATTTCCCCGAGTTCGATGCGCAAGCCGCGAATCTTTACCTGATCGTCATTGCGACCGAGGTATTCAAGGTTGCCGTCGGCCCGGTAGCGGCAAAGGTCGCCCGTGCGGTAAAGCCGCGCGTTCGGCTGATCGCTGAACGGATCGTCGAGGAAGCGCTCCGCAGTGAGCGCCGCGAGATTCAGGTATCCACGCGCCACTTGCACGCCGCCGATATACAACTCACCGGCCACGCCCAGCGGCAGCGGCTGCAACTGTTCATCGAGAATGTACAAGCGGGTGTTGCTGACTGGCCGGCCGATGGGCAACAACGTCTCTGGCACCGGCATCGATTGCTCCAGTGTCCACACCGTGCTGTCGACCGTGGTTTCGGTCGGGCCGTAGACGTTGTGCAACCGCACCTGTGGCAGACACTCGCGTACCTGACGGGCCAACGCTGGCGTCAGCTCGCCGCCGCCACAGAAGACATCCGTGAGGCTGATGCACCGGCTGACGTCTTCCACGTCGAGGAACTGTTGCAGCAACGCCGGGACGAACTGGATCACGCTGATGCGTTGCTCGCGCACCACTTGCGTCAGATACGCCGGTTCGAAGTGCGCATCGGGGCGCGCCAGCACCAGACGCAGGCCGGCCGTCAGCGGCCAGAACAGCTCCCAGACCGAGGCGTCGAAACTGTAAGGGGTTTTCTGCAACAGGGCGCCGTCCGCCACGGGCGGGCAAACCTGCGAGCTCCAATGAAGCAGGTTGGCCAGGCCACGGTGCTCGACCATCACCCCTTTCGGCGTGCCGGTGGAGCCGGAGGTGTAGATCACGTAGGCCAGGTTCGAAGCGTTCAGGCCCGGCACCTGAGGATTGTGCTCGGGATAGTTCTGCCAGTGATCCTGATCGAAATCGAGCAACGGCACGCCGCCCGCCTCGAACATCGCCCGGGTCGCGCCGTGGGCCAGCAGCGCCATCGGCGCACTGTCCTTGAGCATGTAGTTCAGGCGTTCCGCCGGGTAGGCCGGATCCAGCGGCACATAAGCGCCACCCGCCTTGAGAATGCCCAGCAGGCCGATCACCAGTTCAGGCCCGCGCTCGACGCAGATCGCCACCGGCGTATCCGGCCCGACACCCAGCTCACGCAATCGGTGAGCCAGGCGATTGGCCCGCGCATTAAGCTCAAAGTACGTCAGTGTTTGTTCATCAGCCTGCAACGCGACGGCCTGCGGCGTGCGCTCGACTTGAGCCCCGAACAGACTGTGAACGGTCTGCTCCAGATCGAGATCGACGCGACTGTCATTGAAACCCACCAGCAATTGTTGCCGCTCGTGCGCTGGCAAAATCGGCAACTGGTTGATTCGCGTCTCAGGCGATTGCTCCAGGGCATCGAGCAAGGCGCCGAGCGCGGTTTGTACGTAACCGCAAACGCGTTCCGCGCCAATACCGCTCGGGGCAATGGCGGATAGGCGGAAACCACTGCCCAGATCATCCACGCTCAGGGTCAGCGGATAGTTGGTCGGTTCCTTGCCACTCAAGACCCGGACGCCGGGGGCCAGTTCGATCACCTCGGCAACGTCACCGACAGCACTATGGCGATAGTTGAGCATGGCGCTGAACAACGGCGTCTGCGCATTCAAGGCGCTGCAACGCTGGGCCAGTGCCAGCGAAGCCTGTTCGTGGGCGAGCAAGGCGCTCAGTCGACGGTGCGTGGCGAGTACGCCGTCGTGGACGCTTTGCGCACCGACGTCGACCCGCAGCGGCAAGGTGTTGATGAACATACCCAACGCCTGCTCGCCGCCGTCGCCCGCCTCCATCCGCCCCAGCAACACCGTGCCGAACACCACCGAGGTGCGCCCGGACAACTGGCCCAATACCCGCGCCAGCGCCAGGTGCATCAGGCTCGCCACGCTCACACCGAGTTGCCGCGCCTGGGTGCGCAGTCGCAGGTTCAGTGCGTCGCTGAGCGTCAACTGCGCGTCTTCGAAGTCCTGTCCACCGCCGTGAACATCCTGCAAGCCCCACGGCAACGTCGGCTCGTCGATGTCACCGAGCATCTCGCGGAAGAACGCTTCGTGGGCCTCTTCATCGAGGGCCATGCGCGCCCGCGCCAGATGATTGCGAAACGGCACCGCCGCCGCGACCTGTTCGGTCTGCCCTTGCAGCCAGGCCTGGATTTCCCGGCGCACCACGTCCAGCGCAACGTGGTCGATGATCATGTGATGGAACAGCAGCAACGCAACGATCCGTCCCTGCGCCGGATCCCGCGCGTACACCAGGCGCAGCAGCGGTGCCTGTTGCAGATCGAGGCGCAAATGACGGGCATCAAAGCGCGCCTGCAACTGACTGAACACGTCCGTGGACGTGTCGAGCTGCACCTCTTCGCAGACCAGCGGCGCCTGACGCCAGACCACTTGCACCGGCTCGTCCAGACGCTCCCAGACAAACGAGGTACGCAGAATGTCGTGACGATCGATCACCCATTGCAACGCCTGGGCAAATGCATCGAGGCGCGGGTGATTGTCGAAGGTGAACTGCGCCTGTTGCACATACAGATCGCCTTCGCCGGCCGCGAGGTGCAGATACAGCATGCCTTCCTGCAATGGCGCTAGCGGATAGATGTCCTGCACATTCGCCACGCCGCCCGGCACGGTGGCGACGATGCGGTCGATGGCCGGCTGATCCAGTTGCACCAGCGGCAACATGTCCGGGGTGATGCGCAGCGCCGGGCTCGACCAGTCGCCGCCGTGGCTCGCCACCAGCTCCAGCAACTGCGCCTTGTGCTTGGCGAGGCTGTCCCACAACGCGTCGTCCAGCGCGTCGTCGTTGCCCAGAATGACCAGGTCTTCATCGTCCTGTTGAAGGCGGATCGCATGGGTGGAAATAACAGCCATCAGCTCGCGAAATTGCATGGGGGGTAACCTGCTGTAAATTCGGGAAAAAGGAGCGCGCAGCGGCGAGTCCGTGCGGCCGCGCGCAGCCTGGAAAAGCTAAAACATCGGGGCTTGGGTGTCTGACATGGGAAGCAGGGACAAGCCCCGTGACCGGACAGTCATGGCGTCGATCCGCGGGAACCGCGAATCGACGCCGATGTCGCCTCAGAGCCGCCGTTTGCGGTTGAGCGTCGGTATGGTGGTTTGCGGGACTTCGACCTGTTTGGCCTGGTCCGAAGTCTGCGCCGCCAGCGCGGCCAGGGTCGGCTGGCTGAACAGCGTCCGCGCATCGACGTGCAGCCCGGCCTGACGCATGCGCGCCACCAGACTGACCGCCAGCAACGAATGCCCGCCGAGTTCAAAGAAGTGATCGTTGCGCCCGACCTGCTCCAGTTGCAGCACTTCGGCCCAAATTCGCGCCAGCCGGATTTCGACTTCGCCCTCGGGCGCCTCATAGCGGCGACTGAGCACCGCCTCCGCCCCCGGTACCGGCAAGGCTTTGCGGTCGACCTTGTCGTTGGGGGTCAGGGGCAACGCGTCAAGTTTCATGTAAGCGCCCGGCGCCATGTACTCCGGCAAACGCTCGAGCACATGGGCACGCAAGGTTTCGATGGGAGGCGCGTCGAAGCCTTCGCGCACGGTGAAATACGCCACCAGCCGCTCGTCCCGCACCAGCACCACCGCTTCACGCACCGCCGGGTGCTCGATCAGCCGCGCTTCGATTTCCCCCGGTTCCAGACGCAGGCCGCGCAGCTTGATCTGGAAGTCGTTGCGCCCGAGGAATTCAAGGTTGCCGTCCGCCCGGTAGCGCACCAGATCGCCGGTGCGGTACAGGCGATCACCGGCCACGAACGGGCTGTCGATGAAGCGTTCGGCCTGCATCTCCGGCAACCCCAGATAACCCCGTGCGACCCCGACCCCGCCGATGTGCAGGTGACCGCTGACACCGAACGGCACCGGTTGATCGTGGGCGTCCAGCACATAGAGCCGAGTGTTGCTCAGGGCCTTGCCGATCGGCACCACGGCCTCCGGCACCGGTTGATCCGGTTCCAGCGTCCAACCGGTGCTGTCGACCGTGGTTTCGGTCGGGCCGTAAACGTTGTGCAGACGCACCCACGGCAGGCGCTCGCGGACGCGACGGGCCAGTGCGGCAGTCAGTTCACCGCCACCGTTGAGCACGTCGGTCAGGCTGGTGCACTGGCTGACATCGTCCTGCTCGATGAACTGTTGCAGCAGCGCCGGCACGAACTTGACCACGGTGATCTGCCGTTCGCGAATCACCTGGGTCACATAGGCCGAATCCCGGTTGCCGTCGGGACGCGCCAGCACCAGCCGCAGGCCGGAACACAGCGGCCAGAAAATCTCCCACACCGAACTGTCGAAGCTGAACGGCGCCTTCTGCAACAGCGCGCCATGTTCGGTCGGCGGGCTGATCTGCGAGCCCCAGTGCACCATGTTGCAGGCGCTTCGATGTTCGATCATCACGCCCTTCGGCGTGCCGGTGGAGCCCGAGGTGTAGATCATGTAGGCCAGGTTTGATGCGCTCAAACCCGGTATTTGCAGATTGTCCGCGGACGCGTGCTGCCAGGTGCAACGGTCGAAATCGATGACCGGCACACCCGGCTCGCCTAACAGATTGCGGGTGGCCTCGTGTACCAGCACCGCAACCGGCGCGCTGTCCTGCAGCATGTAATGCAGGCGTTCCAGCGGATAGTCCGGATCCAGCGGCACGTAAGCGCCGCCGGCCTTGAGAATGCCGAGCAGGCCGACCACCAGGTCCAGGCTGCGTTCGACGCAGATCGCCACCCGCGAATCGGGCTGCACACCGTGCTCGCGTAGATGATGCGCCAGACGGTTGGCCTGTTCGTTCAGCTGGCGATAGGTCAGTTGTTGCTCGCCAGCCTGCAACGCGATGGCGTCGGGTCTGCGTTGCGCTTGCTGTTCGAACAGCACCTGAAGCGGCTGATCGAGCGGGCAATCGACTTCGCTGGCATTGAACTCGACCAGCAATTGCTCAAGCTCCGTCGCCGGCAGGATCGGCAAGCGATTCAACGGCTGTTGCGGGGTTTGCTCCAACGCATCCACCAGCGTCTGCAACGCGGTTTTCACGTAGTCGCCGATGCGCTGCGCACCGATGCTCATCAGGGTCCGCGTGGTGATCTGCAAGGCGCTGCCCAGATCATCGACGCTCAGGGTCAGCGGGTAGTTGGTGCGTTCTTCATTTTCCAGGGTCTGGATGCCTTGCCAGGCTTCATCTGACGCCGACTCCTGCGCCTCAAGGTCGGTGTGCCGATAGTTGAGCAACGCACTGAACAGCGGAGCCGGTGACGCGACCCCGCTGCAACGCTGGGCCAGCGCCAGTGACGCATGTTCGTGCCCGAGCAGATCGGTCAGTCGGGCGTGGGTCAGCAGCACCGCATCGCGCGCGCCACGGTCCATGTCCACCCGCAATGGCAAGGTGTTGATGAACACCCCCAGCGCCCGGTCCGCGCCCTCGCCGCCTTGCATTCGGCCCATAAAAACGCTGCCGAACACCACGCGATCCTGCCCCGAGGTCGCCGCCAGTACCTGCGCCCAGGCCAGGTGAATCAGACTGGCCACGCTGACGCCTGCCTGCCGTGCCTGAAGACGCAAACGCCGGTCCAGTTCAGGCGCAAGCGTACGCACGGCTTCGTCGATGCCGCGACCGTCTCCCTGCACGTCCTGCAAACCGAACGGCAAGGTCGGCTCGTCGATGTCGGCGAGCATTTCGCGGAAGAACGCTTCATGTTCCTGTTCGCTGACACCGAGTCGGGTCTGGGCCACGTAATTGCGATAGGGCACCGCTGGCGGCAGCGGCTCACTCTGGCCCAGCAGATTGGCACGCATTTCATGGCGCAGGACTTCCAGCGCGATGTGATCCAGCGCCAGGTGATGGAACAACAGAATCGCCACGATCCGCCCATGAGCCGGGTCGCGGGCATACATCAGCCGGATCAGCGGCGCCTGACTGACGTCGATGCGATAGCGACGAGCATCGAAGCGCGCGTGCAGTTGCGCAAGGACATCGCCCTCGGCCGGATCGAGGGTGATTTCCTGCACCGGCAGTTCGGCTTCGCGCCAGACGACCTGCACCGGGGTGGTCAAGCCTTCCCAGACCACCGCAGTGCGCAGGATGTCGTGGCGCGCCATGACCTGACGCAACGCCGCCGCATAGGCCTCGACCCGCTCGACGCTGTCGAACGCCAGCTGCGATTGCAGCAGGTACGGATCGCCCTGCGCGGCGGTGATGTGGTGATAAAGGATGCCTTCCTGCAACGGCGCGAGAGGATAAATGTCCTGCACGTTGGCCGCCCCGCCCGGCACCGTGGCGATGATCCGGTCGAGGGTGGCCTGATCCAGTTCTACCAACGGCAACAGGTCCGGCGTGATCTGCGTGCAACCTGGCGGAATGCGGTTGGCCGGCACTTCGACCTCGCGGCCACTGCCCACCGACGCGGCCAGCGCCGCCAATGTCGGCTGGCCGAACAGCACGCGCACATCGCTGCTCATGCCGAGCTGACGCATACGCTCGATCAGGTTGACCGCCAGCAACGAATGCCCGCCCAGCTCGAAGAAGTGATCGTGACGCCCGACCTTTTCGACTTGCAGCACCTCGGCCCAGATCTGCGCCAGCAGGATTTCGACGTCGCCTTGCGGCGCTTCATACTCGCGGCGGATCAACGCTTCCGGCCCCGGCGCCGGCAACGCCTGGCGATCCAGTTTGCCGTTGGCTGTCAGCGGTAGCGCCGTCAGGCGCACGTAGGCCGATGGCAGCATCGCGCTGGGCAGACGGGTCTTGAGGTGAGCATGCAGCTGAGTGATCTCCAGCGGCTGGCGTTCGGTGAACCAGGCCAGCAACTGCCCGTCGCGCACCTGCACCACCGCATCGCGCACCGATTCGTGGCTGCTCAACGCGGCTTCGATTTCGCCGGGCTCGATGCGCACGCCACGGATCTTCACCTGATCGTCGTTGCGGCCCAGGTATTCGATAGTACCGTCCGGACGCCAGCGCGCGAGGTCGCCAGTGCGGTACATCCGCGCGTTGGGCTGGCGGCTGAATGGATCGTCGAGAAAGCGTTCCGCAGTCAGCTCAGGGCGATTGAAGTAACCCCGCGCCACACCGGCGCCACCGACGTACAGCTCGCCGGCCACGCCAATCGGCACCGGACGCTGTCGGTCATCCAGCAGATAGGCCGTGGCATTGCTCACGGGTTTGCCGATGTGCAGCGTCCGGCCCGGCTCGATTCGGCCCGAGGTGGCGACGACTGTGGCTTCGGTCGGGCCGTAGTTGTTGATCACCGCGAACGTCTGCTCGCGATTGAACTGACGCAGGCGATCACCGCCGATCAGCAGTGTGCGCAGGGTCGGGTGTTCGAGGTGACGGCTGAAGGCGTACTCGGCAATCGGGGTCGGCAGGAAACTCACGTCCAGCGGTTGCGCACGCCACCAGTCGAGCAGCGCGTCGATGTCTTCGCCGCCGTCACGAGACGGCGCCAGGTGCAGGGTCGCGCCGGAACACAGCGCGGGCCAGACTTCCCAGGCCATGGCGTCGAAACCGAAGCCGGCGAGGCTTGAGGTGTGACGACCGGCACACAGATCGAAGGCCGTGCAATGCCAGTCAACCAGGTTCGATAACGTGTGATGTTCGACCATCACGCCTTTGGGCTGGCCGGTGGAGCCGGAGGTGTAGATCACGTAGGCCAGATGCGCGGTGGTCAGGCCCGAGACTTCGGGGTTGAGATCATTGACCGGCCAGGTGCGCGGGTCGATGTCGATCATCGGCACGTCCAGCACCGGCAAGCGTTCGCGTAGATCGCGCTGGGTCAGGACCACGACCGGAGCGCTGTCGCTCAATAAATAGCTCAACCGTTCCGCAGGATGGGCCGGATCGACCGGCACGTAACCGGCGCCGGACTTGAGGATCGCCAGCAGCGCGACCAGTGTGTCCAGCCCTCGGCGAGCGACGAGCGCCACGCGGTCATCGGGTCGCACGCCGAGCCCGATCAAATGATGGGCCAGGGCGTTGGCCTGTCGGTTCAGCTCGGCATAGGTCAGCCGCAAGCCCTGGAACTCTGCCGCCAGCGCATCCGGTCGCGTCGCTGCTTGCGCTTCGATGCGCTGGTGGATGGTCAGGTCTTTGGGGAATTCAACGCGCGTGTCATTCCACTGCTGCAGCAACGCCGTTTCGGCCGGCAGGCTCAGGCTGAAATCGCCCACCGCCAGCGCGGGTTCTTCAAGCCCCTGTTCCAGCACCCACAGCAAGCGCCCGCTCAGCGCCGCGATTTCATCGGCGTCGAAGTAGGCCTCGTTGTACACCATGTACAGACTGTCCTCGTCGTCGCCCCGGCTGCTCAGCAGGTGCACGGACAGCGGCGTGCCCTCTTCGTGGTTCGACACTTTGACCACCCGCCCCTGCGCATCGCCGTAGCGGTACTCATGCGCGTCGCGCTCATAGGACACGGTTACCTCGAACAGCTGCGAACGATCCTCGCGCAGCAGACCGAGTGCGCGGTTCATCTCGCTGAGGGGGAAACGCTGATGGCGGAAATCCTGTTTCAGCTCATCGCCAATCGCCTTGATCAGCGCCTGGAACGACAACCCGCGGCCGAACCCCATGCGCACCGCACTGACCTGGGTGAACAGCCCCAGGGTCGATTTGAACCGGGCGCCGGAACGGTTGAGCAGCGGCACGCCCACCACCCATTCGTCACGCTGGGCGCTGCGGCTGAAGTACACATGGATCGCTGCCAGCAACACGTGAAACGCCGACGCGCCGTACTCCCGGGCCACCTGCTTCATGCGCTCATGCAGGCGTGCCGGAAACATCTGCGAGAAAATCCGCGTCGGTGCCGCCGAGCCGGCAAAGCGCTCCTGATAACGCGGCAACAACAGCGGTTCGGGTCGGTGCTGGTATTTGTCCAGCCAGTACGCACGGTCACGGGCATAACGGGCGGACTGAAAATACCGCGCATCGTCACGGATGAAATCGACATAGGACGGCGCCGAATCGGGTGGCTGCTGCCCCAGCGCCAGCGCGTTGTAGATCTCGTCGAGGGATTTGAGCATCTCGCCGAAACCCCAGCCATCGACGATCAGGTGATGAGCCTGGAGTGACAGCCAATGGCAGTCGTCATCGAGCCAGATCAGGCGAAACCGGAACAACGGCCCGCCGTCCAGTGTGAACCGCTGCTCGATGCATTCCTGAGTCAGTTGCCGCGCGGCGGAATAAGGGTCGGGATGGCTGCGAAAGTCGTGTACCGGCATCGGCACCGGCATGGATTGCGCGAAACGCTGCAACGGCAGCCCATGCTCGCCGGCCCCCGGCAGCAGGCTGGTGCGCATGGCGTCATGCCGGGCCACGAGCCCTTCAAGAGCTGCCTGCATCAGCGCCGGATCCAGCGGCCCGGTCAGTTCGACATAGCCACCGATGTTGTACATCGGCGAATTTCCCTGACGCAGTTGATCGAGCCAGATGTCGCGCTGGGCGGCAGTCAGCGGGAAGGCCTCGGAAATCGCGGACAGACCGTCCGCCGCGTCGGCAGCAAATTGGTTCATAAGATCCATCTCACGTGATTTGGCGCGTATTCAAGCATCGGCCCCGAAACCCGCGTGACACGTGAAACCCGGACAACCCTGCCCACTTCGCACCGTCCTGCGACCCAACAGGGCCGGACAGGTCAGCGATCCCCCTAAAAGTTCGGAAAGAAATTGCTGAAAATCCTGTAGGACAATCGCCACTCGCTGCTACCGACTAGCGCCTCGCAATTGTGGGACATGGCGGCTCAAGCCCCGGATTCCGGGGTTCGCACTAGACCGTACAGTCACGGACTACACGACCTTACACATTGATCTGACAGAAACGTGACGCCATTTTTTCGGAAATGGTGGCACTTTGTGTCCCTGTTTTCCCCTACAGACGTAGGACAAATGCATAGGCTTAAATCCCGCTCCAGATCGATTTCAAGGAGAAAAGACTGGGTGGGCGTTTCACGGGTGCATGCACGGCAGACGATTCGGCAATGGCTCTAAATCAAGGATGACAAGGATATGAATCTGACCGGCAGTCTTCGCAACATGGAAAATCCGCACTTTTATTGGCAGCTGGGGGAGTTGATCGCCAGCACGGGCAACGAGCGTTTTGCCACGAACATGTTCCAACTGGTGGACAACCTCGTGCCGGTCAATCGCGTCCATCTCAGTGAGTGGACCCTGGATGAACGCGAATCCAGCGTGGTCGAGATCAAGGCGTTGGGCAGTGCCGGTTTGCCGGACACCTTCCCGCCCCCGGATCCGCTGCAGCACCCGGACGACCATCCGCTGCTGCAACAGATGATCGAGATGAACGACTCGTTACTGATTCAATTGAAAGCCTCGCTCCAGCATCGACACCCGCACCACAGCGTCCACCAATGCAATCTGGTGTCTCGCACGTCCAACCGCCGTTGCGTCATCTCGTTCTACCGTCCCCACACGCATCGGGTGTTTTCCCTGCCGGAGCTGTCGTTCCTCAAGCGCCTGTCCGACACCCTGTTGCCCTTGATCGAGCGCCACGCGCACATCAGTCGACAAGCCATCGCCCGCCAACCTCGCGCGCCACAAGCCGATCAACCCCAGACGCCGTTGCAACAAGTGTTCGACGAACGCCTGGCGTTGGGCGACATCACCCTGTCGGTGCGCGAAAAAGAGGTCTGCCTGGGTCTGCTGACCGGCGGCACCGTGCCGCAAATGGCAGAAAAGCTGCGGGTCAAGAACAGCTCGATCGAGACCTACCTCAAGCGCGCGGCCGCCAAGCTTGGGGTCAGCGGCCGTCACGGTCTGGCGAAATGGATGGCCGGGGCCTGATCCGGCGTTTTTCTCATCTCGGGCGCCCGGCGTCCGCTCTCATTCGTGAACGAGGCTGTTTGATGTCCAGGTTGCCGATTTCCCTGCTGTCCGCCGCGCTGCTGCTGGGCGGTTGCTCGTTGATTCCCGATTACCAGCGACCGGCATCGCCGAGCGCGGCGCAGTATCCGCAAGGTCCGGCGTATGCCGCACAATCACCGGCCACACCCAGCGTTGAAGATTGGCGCGCGCTGTTCAATGACCCGGCGTTGCAGCAATTGATCGAAAGCGCGCTGGTCAACAACCGTGATCTGCGGGTGGCGGCGCTGAACGTCGAGGCGTTTCAGGCGCAATACCGCATTCAGCGCGCCGATCTGCTGCCGGCGGTGTCGGCCAACGCCAACGAACTGCGTCAGCGGGTGCCGTCCAGCGTGACCCGCACCAAGGCGGCGATCACCTCGACCTATTCGGTGAACCTGGGCATCAGCGCCTATGAACTGGACTTTTTTGGCCGGGTGCGCAGCCTCAGCGAGCAGGCGTTGTTGACCTGGTTGTCCACCGAAGAGGCCCGGCGCAGTGCGCAATTGAGTCTGGTGGCAAATGTCGCCAATGCCTACCTGACCTGGCGCGCCGATCAGGAGTTGCTGGCGCTGGCCCGGGAGACGCTGGCCGCCGACGAGCGAAGCCTGCACCTGACCACCCGCAACCGCGAGGCCGGCAAGTCTTCGGCGCTGGATCAGATTCAGGCGCAGACCAGTGTCGACAGCACCCGCGCGAGCCTGGCCCGTTATCAGCGTCAGGTCGCCCAGGACTTGAACAGCCTGACGCTGCTGGTGGGCGCGCCAGTGTCGGAAAACCTGCCGGCGCGTCCGCTGGACAGTGATCTGGTGGCCACCGTGCCGGCCGGGTTGCCGTCGGATCTGCTGCAACGTCGGCCGGACATTCTCCAGGCCGAGTACAAACTGCGCGCCGCCAATGCCAACATCGGCGCGGCGCGGGCGGCGTTTTTTCCGAGTGTCAGCCTGACGGCCAATGCCGGGACGTCCAGCCGCGATCTGTCCGGGCTGTTCAAGGGCGGCTCCGGGGCCTGGACGTTCCAGCCGCAGATCAACCTGCCTATCTTCAATGCCGGCAGTCTGCGCGCCAGCCTGGATTACGCGAAGCTGCAAAAAGACATCACCGTCGCCGAGTACGAAAAGACCATTCAGACGGCATTCCAGGAAGTGTCCGACGGCCTCGCGGCGCGCCAGACTTACGAACAGCAACTCCAGGCCCAACGCGATCTGGTGCAGGCGACCCAGGATTATTACGACATGGCGCAGCACCGCTATCGGAGCGGCGTCGACAGCAGCCTGACGTTCCTCGATGCCCAGCGTTCGCTGTTCAGTTCCCAACAAGGACTGATTACCGACCGGTTGGCGCAACTGGTGGCGCAAGTGAACCTGTACACCGCGCTGGGCGGTGGCTGGAGCCCGGTGGAGCCGCTTCCGCCATCACCCTGAGTCATTTTTTCTTACACCTTTTGTCGCCAGATCCCACATTGCCCGGCGATCCAAAACCGGCGCAGCGGATCATTTTGGTATCATGCGCCGCTTTTACGGTTAACCCGCCCGCCTGTCCTGCCGACTGGCGGGCTCCAAAGGGCGGTATGAAATGACGGCTTTGTTGACTCGCCGCAAGGTGCTTGCGGGAATGGGCGTACTCGGTCTCGGCCTGCTCGCCGGCTGCGACACCCGCGGCGAACTGTCGTACAAGTACGGCAAGGATCTGAGCGACAAGATCCTCGGACGCACCTTCAAGCTCAAGGACACCGAAGGCAACACCGTGTCGCTGTCGAGCTTTCGCGGCCTGATGCCGATGATCTTCTTCGGCTTCACCCAGTGCCCGGCGATCTGCCCGACGACGCTGGCCCGCGCCGCGAAAATCAAGAAGCTGATGGGCAAGGACGGCGACATTCTGCAAGTGGTGTTCATCACCCTCGACCCGGAACGCGACACCCCGGAAATCCTCGACGCCTACGTCAAGACCTTCGATCCAAGCTTCGTCGCGCTGTACGGCACCCTCGAAGAAACCAAGGCCACCGCCAAGGAATTCGACGTGTTCTACGAAAAAGTCCCGGCCGGCGACACCTATACCCTTTCCCACACCGCCACCAGCTATGTCTACGACACCCGGGGCACGCTGCGTGTGGGCCTGTCTCAATCGCTTTCTGCACAAGAGTGCACGGAAGATCTGCTTACCGTCATGGAGGTCTGCTGATGAACCCTTTTCTGAACAACATCAAACGTGCCGCACTGGGCCTGTCCCTGCTGGGCCTGGCTTTCCAGGTATCGGCGCAGACCAGGGTCGATGACGCCTGGGTGCGTGCGACCGTGCCGAACCAGTCGGCCAGCGGCGCGTTCATGACCGTCACCGCCGACAGCGACAGCAAGCTGCTCAGCGTTGCCTCGCCAGCCGCCAAGGACGTGCAGATTCATGAGATGACCATGAAGAACGACGTGATGAGCATGGGCCCGGTGAAGTCGGTCGACCTGCCCGCCGGCAAAGCCGTCAACTTCGACCCGAATGGCTACCACGTGATGCTGATGGGCCTGACCGCTCAGTTGAAGGAAGGCGACAGCGTGCCGCTGACCCTGACCGTGGAAAACGCCAAGGGCGAAAAGGAAACCGTTGAAGTCAAAGCACCGGTCAAGGCGCTGACCATGGAAGGCCACGATCACAGCAAGATGCATTGATCGCTGACTGACAGATTTACGGCTTCAAAAAACAACAGGGGCGGCATGATCGATGATCATGCCGCCCCTTTTGCATCTGGATATCAGACCAGTTTCAATTCGACCTCGATATTGTTGCGCGTGGCCTTGGAGTACGGGCACACCTGATGCGCCGCATCCACCAGCTGCTGCGCCGCGCCACGCTCCATGCCCGGCAGGCTTACATTCAGTCGCGCCTGCAACAGATACCCTCCCGAATTAGTACCCAGGTCCACTTCGGCATCCACCGCCAGGTCTGCCGGCAGGCTGATTTTCTGCTGCCCCGCCACCGCTTTCATCGCGCCGATGAAACACGCCGACCAGCCTGCGGCGAACAGTTGCTCCGGATTGGTCCCGCCGCCACTGGAACCGGGCGACGACAGTTTTACATCGAGGATCCCGTCGGAACTGCGCGATGCGCCGTCACGTCCGCCGGTGGTGTGGGTTTTCGCGGTGTAGAGGACTTTTTCGATCTGACTCATGGCGATCTCCTGAATGAAAAACAGCAGATTGTTCACTCGGCGCCTCCCGTCTCAGCCTTGAGGTGCGCCACCCGTTTCACACAGCTTTCTCACTATAGACGCGGGTTTGTCGCTCACCCGGCGGGCGGACGTGCGGGCAACCGCCCGTCGTATGAGCAACACCGAGCGGGTTGACAGAACCAGAGTGCGAGAGGATTATTATTACATCGCATACGATCTAACCGTATACGACAACAAGCCATTACAACACCTTGAGGATTTCCCCCATGAGCAAAATCGAAAAAGTCCTGGCCACCGGCAAGACCCACACCACCGCCAGCAGCGCCGGCCTCACCTCCCGTGGTCACAATGGCAATCTCGACATTCAGCTCTCGACGCCCGGCAGTGCCAAACCGGCGCACGTGTTTGCCAACGTCTTGCCCCACCCGACCGCCGAGCAACTGTTCGCCGGTGCCTGGTCGTCCTGCTACACCGCCGCCGTCGGCCTGGTGGCCAATGACCTGGGCGTGGTGCTGCCGGCCGACATGTCGGTGGACATCGAAGTGGACCTGGGCCAGACCGGTCCTGCCTACTTCCTGCAAGCCCGCCTGACCCTGCGCGTCCCGGGTATCGCCGAGGACATCGCGAAAAACCTGGCTCACACCGCTGACCAGATCTGCCCGTACTCCAAGGCGACTCGCGGCAACATCGAGGTGGCACTGAACGTCATCACTGAGTAATTTTTCCGTACCAAATACATCGCATACGATGTAGGCGCATAAGAAACAAGTGACCGGTTCGCGCTTGCGAATGGCGAATCGGTTACCTCAGGCAACATGATCAACCCTCCCGATAGAATCGCATCCGACGTATAGTTCGCCCCATACGTTTCACCGGTCACTGACCCACGAGGATGAACATGAATTCGACCGCGAACACCGCACCAACGGATCTGAAACTCAGCGATTTCCTGTGCTTTGCCGTCTACTCCACCAACCTGGCATTCGGCAAGGCCTACAAACCGATCCTCGAACGGCTCGGCCTCACGTACACCCAATACATCACCATCGTTTCCCTCTGGGAGCAGGACAACCAGACCGTCGGCGGCCTCGGCGAGAAACTGTTCCTGGAGTCCAACACCCTCACCCCGATCCTGAAAAAACTTCAGGCCATGGGCTACGTGCAGCGCCAGCGTGACCCGGCCGACGAACGTCAGGTGCGCATCAGCCTGACCCAGAGCGGCCGAGACCTGCGCAACGTGTCCTCGGGCACGAGCCTGTTCGAGGCGACGGGGCTGACAACGGAGGAATTCACCCAGATGCAGAAATCGATCGTCACGTTGCGCAACAACCTGATCCGGTCGATGAATGGCGAGGGGTAATCGAGTCCTGATGGAAAGTGTGCTTTACATTAGTAGTGGCTTCAGTGACTATGTAAAGGGTCTTTTACACAGGAAGTGAAGCATGAATCGATTCCATCTCGAAATGGGCGGCGCGCTGGTGCTGTATGCCGTCGTGCTGATTGCCTCGACGGTTGCGCTGCAGTCGTTGGGGGACACCAACATTTACCTGCGCACGCTCATTGTTCTGACGCCGATGATTCCGGCCGCACTGGTGTGCTGGAGCGTGGTACGCGACATGAGGCGTCTGGACGAAATGTATCTGCGTATCCAGTTCGAAGCCCTCGGCTTCGCCTTCGCTGCCTCGGCCTTGCTGACCTTCAGCTACGGTTTTCTGGAGAACGTCGGCGCCCCCCATATCCCGTGGTTCTGGGTCTGGCCGGTGATGGGCGCGATGTGGATGATCGGCCTGCGCATCGCGCGGCGCCGCTACCAATGAAGAACCGCCTCAAGGAACTGCGCGCCGAACGCCAATGGTCGCAAGTGGATCTGGCCGAACGCCTGAACGTTTCGCGCCAGACCATCAATGCGATTGAAAACGAACGCTACGACCCGAGCCTGCCTCTGGCGTTCCAGATTGCCCGGGCGTTCGAGATGCCGATTGAGAGCATCTTTGATGACTCGGTGAGTTGATACGAAAAGTCCGCCCGTCAGCACAGGCTGCCGGGCGGACTGTTCACAAATGACGACTGTTCAACTCCCCGCCCCGCCATGCGCCTCTTCAAAGAAATAATCCTTCCAGCTGTCCGCCTTGTTTTTCAGCACGCCCAACTCCTGCAATTTCTCTGCATAGATAAAGGTGCGCTGCGGCACCACGGTGAAATCGATTTCCGGGTCGGTGACGATTTTCTCAACCAGCGCCAGCGGCAGTTTCGACTGCTCGACACGGATATAGGCCTGGGCTGCCGCAGGCTTGTCGGCCTTGATGATCTTCTCGGCCTCGGCCAATGCGTCGTAGAACGCCTTGTAGGTTTTCGGGTTTTCGTCGTGGAATTTTTCAGTGGTGTAGAGCACGTTGAACGTGGCCTGGCCGCCGAGCACGTCGTAGGAACTGAGCACTTTATGCACGTTGGGATTCTGCAACGCCTGGTACTGGAACGGCGGGCTGGAGAAATGCGCGTTGATTTCCGAGCCGCCGGCGATCAACGCGGCCGTGGCATCGGGGTGCGGCAGGCTGACGGAGATGTCGTCGAATTTCTTGTACTGGTCATTGCCGAATTCTTTGGCCGTTTCGATCTGCAGCGTGCGTGACTGGAAGCCCACGCCCGCCGCCGGAACGGCGATGCGATCCCTGTCGCTGAAGTCCTTGAGGGTTTTCACGTTCGGGTTATTGGTCAGCAGGTAGTTGGGCATCGAGCCCAGCGAAGCGATGGCCTTGACGTTCTGCTTGCCCTTGGTGCGATCCCACACGGTGAGCATCGGCGGCACGCCGGCCGAGACCACGTCCAGCGATCCGGTGAGCAGCGCTTCGTTCATGGCGGTGGCGCCGGAAATGCTGTTCCAGTCGACCTTGATGTCGAGCCCTTGGGCTTTACCGTGCTTCTCGATCAAGTGCTGATCGCGCACCACATCCAGAATCAGATAACCGATACCGAATTGCTGGGCGATGCTGATCTTGCCTTCGGCTTGAGCGGTATTGCCGAGCAGCGAACCAGCCAGCGAAGCCGCCAGCAGCGTCAGTGCAGAACGTTTGAACGGTAGGGCCATGACAACCTCGCAGGGATTTACAGGGAAATCTGTGAGGCCGGACTCTATCGCTATAAAAAACGAAATTTAAATACCGTTATCGCATATTGATATCACCTGAATGTCAGCCTTCCAGATACACCTGCAAGTCCGCGCCCAAGCCATCGAACACCGCAGAAACCCGCTGCACCCGGCGCATGTCCTGATGCATGGCGATCCACACATCCACCGTAAAATCCACGAACTCGGGCAGGACTCGGACCAAGCCCTGACGCTGGGCCAGTTGCCGGGAACTCACGCCAATCCCCAGCCCCGCGCGCAACGCCGCCCATTGCGCCAGATGATCATCGGTGCGGATCGCCGTGTGCTCGGCTGAACAATCGAAGCCACGTTCGCGCAGAAACTCGATCTCGCCTGCATGGCGATCCGGGCCGATCAGCGAAAAACGGCGCAAGTCCTCCGGCGTTTCGGGCACGCCCTGCTCCGCCAGCAATTCGGGTGTGGCGTACAGGCCGACGTGCAGATCGCCGACCTTGCGCGCCACCACCGAAGCTTCGCTCGGGCGGCGGATGCGCACGGCGACGTCGGCCTCTTGCTGTGAGAGGGTTTGCAGACGATTCGACACGTTCAGTTCCAGCGCCAATTGCGGGTGCTGCTGACGCAGGCGGCGCAACATCGGCGGGAGGATCTCGACGCCCAACAGCTTGCCGGCCGTCAGGCGCACGGTGCCGCCGGTTTGCGCCACGTCGGCGGAAGCAGCGCGGTTGAAGGCGTTGGCGGCCAGGGCCATGGCTTCCACGTGGCCGATCAACTCCCTGGCGGTCTCGGTCGGCAACAGTCCCGACGGCGAGCGAATGAACAGACTGACACCGACGCTCTGCTCCAGCGCCTCGATCCGCCGTCGCGCCGTGGCCTGGGCGATTCCCAGCAAGCGCGCGGCGCCCGACAGACTGCCGGTGCGCAGTACCGCGAGAAAGGCGCGCTGGGTTTCCCATTGAAGTTGTGGAGCGTTCATACATTTCCTGTGAGCGGTTGGGCAGTTTTGGCCGATGTTCATTCACCGGGGTCTGCGGCATGCTGCGCGAGCATACCGCACGGGCCTTGCGCCCGGCATCGAACCCGCAGTTGAAGGAGCCTTGCCCATGACACTCACCGGCCAATGTCGCTGCAGTGCCGTCCGCTATCAGTTGAACACCGACGTGCCGCCGGCGATCTACGCCTGCCATTGCACGGATTGCCAGACCTGGAGCGGCAGCGCCTTTGCCCTGCACGCCCTGCTGCCCGCCGACGCCCTGACGCTGAGCGGACCGCTGACCACTTACGCCTATGACCTCAATGGCCAGCACGCCGAACATCAGGTGTGCAGCGTCTGCCACACGCGTCTGTGCAACACCACAACGGCCGCGCCGGGGATGAAAGTGCTGCGCGCCGGCACGCTCGATGAAAGTCGCTCACTGCAACCGATGGCGCACATCTGGGTCAGTCACAAACAGCCTTGGATGACGCTGCCCGAGGAGTTGCCAAGCTGGCCGCAGAGCCCGACCCCGCAGGCCTTCGGCGAAGTCCTCATGGCGTACGCTGGTTGAACCGGGTTCTGAGCCCGTCAGCGTTCGACGACAAGCGCTTCGCGGTGTCCACGAACGGCGTGACGATCAGGCTGTACAGCGTCAGATAACGTGTGCGGTCTTGCTCGCCCGTGCCGAAGCGCAGGACTTCGGGCTTTGAAGTGGTGACGTACAGCGTGCCGAACAGCCAGTCCCACAGTGACAGATTGATCGCGAAGTTCTTGTTGAAATGTCGCGGGGCGTCGCTGTGGTGGATCTGGTGCTGGGCCGGGCTGTTGAGTACATGTTCGACCGCCGGCCCGAACGACAGCCAGACATGGCTGTGCCGCAGATTGGAACCCAGGCTGTTGATGATCAGCACCAGCCACGTCACGCCGAACAGCGTATAGCGGCTGACCTCGCCGCCGCAGGCGTACCAGACCACTCCGGCAAACGCGCCGAGGCCGGCGGTGATGACGATTCGTTCAACGATCGATTCGACAATGTGAATCCGGCTGGCGGTGGCCGGCACCAGCACCGGCGCCGAATGGTGAACCTTGTGAAATTCCCACAGATAGCGGGAGTGGAAGGCGCGGTGAATCCAGTAATGCAGAAAATCCCTGAACAGGAACACACCCAGTCCGTAGAACAGCGCGATCATCGGGTGATCCGGCACTTGCTCGCGCGCGCCCCAGAGCTGAGTGAAAAACTGTGCGTAGTCGCCCGAACGCAGAATATGCGGATCGACGAGGCCGACCACGGGCAACACCAGCGTCACCCGAAGAATCGCCTTGATGAAGTAATAACGGTAATCCAGCCAGGCCGAACGATGCCCGTGGACACGCCCGCCGCCGACAAATTGCCAGAAGGATCGGGCCTGCGTCAGATGTCGGGATTTTCGGTGGCGATAAAGGCCGTAAGCCACGCCATAGGACGTGAGCAGAAACACCACACCAAGGCGACCGTTCAAATCGAACAGGCCAAGGAACTGCTCGATGACCGGATCGATCACCCAGCGGCTGAGCTGCGCAAAGAGTTGCGTGAGGACATCCACGGAGCTTGATCTCCATCAGAGGTCGCGCATTGTAAATCGCACTGGTTCGCAAATGCAGCACGAACGGATCAAAGGCCGGTTAAACAGCCTGAAACAATAAAACCGCCGCCGCGCTCGGGGCGGAAAACCGCTAGGACGGTCGCCGATCAAGGCCCCAGCTCATCCGGGAGGCTAACAGCGCCCTCCGGGACCCGATCACCCAGCCGTTTAAAAAGGCGATCAGACAGCCCACCCTTGGTATCATCGCCCACACTTTTATGACGATTTGATGGCTGGAAGGTCTTTTTGTGAGCGCTCTTTTTCAACTGTTGCGGCGCCTGGATGCCCGTCTTCTTTCTCTGGTTTTCCTGGTACTGATCGTGCCGGTGTGCCTGCGGGCGGCACTTGGCTGGTCGAGCCTGTTCGGTTATCTGTCGGATCTGGCCATCGGCAGTCTGCTGGTGGTGCTGTTGCATCGTCGCCCCTGGTGGCTGGCGCTGCCGGTGCTGCTGTTCTGGGGACTGCTGGCGGTGGCGACCGCTGAACTGGTCAGCGCGGTCGGCCGCCTGCCGACCGTGGCAGACCTGCATTACCTGATCGACCCGCAGTTCGTCGAAAACTCCACCGGCGGCGGTTTCGCCCACCCCGGCGTGGCGGTTGCGCTGCTGGTGGCTCTGGCCTTGTGGTTGCTGAGTCATTGGGCTCGACGCGCGACAACCGCCCCGGCTCTGCCCCGCGCAGCCTGGGCGACGCCGATTCTGCTGTTCTCCGCATACTGGGGCGCGCAGCACCTGAACCCGAGCGATGCCGACCCGTGGCGTCTGTACAACCTGCCGCACCAACTGTTGGCCGCGCAGGTCGCCGACGTGCAGATGCAGGCTGAAGAATGGCTGGACGGCGACACTCAAGTCGCTCCCCCTCCGATGGCCGGGCTCACCGATGTCGATCTGAACGGTCACCCGTTGCTGGCCGCCAAGGGCCAGGCGCGCAATGTGCTGATCGTTGCCCTCGAAGGCATTCCCGGCGCCTACATCGGCGCCAATCGCCGGGCCATCGGCAGCCATTATCAGGAAGACCTGATGCCCAACCTCAGCCGCTGGGCCGAGCGCGGCATGAACACCCCGGATTACGTGCTGCACACCCACCAGACCATTCGCGGTCTGTACGCCATGCTCTGCGGCGATTACGACAAGCTCGACAACGGCACGCCCAAAGGCGTGGAAATGCTGACCCAGCACGAGCGCAATCAGGCCTGTCTGCCGGCGCAATTGCGTCAGCACGGTTTTGCCACGCATTACCTGCAAGGCGCAGGGCTGCGGTTCATGGCCAAAGACAAGATCATGCCGCACATCGGTTTCGATGCGACCCATGGCCTGGAGTGGTTCACCAACGCCAACTACCTTGAATTCCCGTGGGGCAAGGATGACAAGGCGTTCTTTGAAGGCGCGCTGAAATACGTCGGCGACCTGAAAAAGCAGAAACAGCCGTGGATGCTCACGCTGCTGACCGTCGGCACTCACCAGCCCTACTCCGCGCCCGAGGACTACCTGCAACGCTACGACACGCCGAAGCAGGCCGCCGTCGGTTATCTGGACGATGCGCTGGAACAGTTTCTCAGCGGCCTCGAACGCCAGGGCGTGCTGAAGGACACGCTGGTGGTGATCACCTCGGACGAATCCCACGGCATCGACGGTGTCCGCCTCGCGTCGTCCTGGGGCTTCAACCTGACCCTCGCGCCGGAGCAGGCGCAACTGCCGCGCCTGAACGCCGGGGTCTACGGTCACGTCGATCTGAGCGCGTCGATTCTGGATTACTTCGACTTTCCGGTGCCCTCCGCCCTCAGCGGTCGCTCGCTGTTTCGCGATTACGATTCGGGCCGCGAAATCATGTCGTTCACCAACGGCAAGCTGCGCTATCACGACGGTCGCGGCCTACTGACCGAATGCGACATGCCGCGCCGATGCCGCAATTACGCCAGCGAAGGCTTCATTGCCGAAAGCGCCACGTTCAAGGGCAACGCCAGCGGCCAGAATGCCCGGGACATCGCCGCCCGCGCCTCCGCCCTGGATCTGTCGCTGCTGCGCACCCCGCTGAACCAGCGCTATCAGTTCGGCAGCGCCAACGTCATCCCGCTGCAAGCGCAGATCAAGGACGACTGGGCCGACAACCTGATCGGCGCGCAATACCTGGAGATGCCAAAAGGCTCCCACACCCGCGTACGCCTGACCGTGCGCTCGGTCGATCCGCAGCAGGCGGCGTACATTCAGCTCAAGGCCAAGGAGTTCGAGCAAGACGTGCAGTTGGGCCTGCCGACCGAGATGGTCGCCACGGCGGATCAGCCGCTGGAGATGGATTTCAGTTTCGACAACCCGCAACCGCGCAAGGCGTTCTCGTTTCACTTGTTGGGGTATGGCCTGGGCGCCGTGGAAGTCAGTGATTTCAGCGTGATCACCGAACTGCCGGGGCAACAGGATCTGCTGGACGAGATCCCGGAAGAAGACACCGCTCAATCGAGTTGAGATCAACGCCAGCGTCGCAACGACGCTGGCGCCCGTCCGGTGTGAACGATCAGAACGTGGTGCGCAGACCGACCTGAATGCTGCGCCCTTCTGCCGGCGCAATATCCCGCAGGATCGAGCTGGCATAACGCACGGTCTGGTTGGTCAGGTTTTCCGCGTTGACGAAGGCCAGCCATTTGCTCTGGCCAACATCAAAGTGATAACCCACATTCGCCCCCAGCATGGTGTAGCCGTCGGTGCTGCTTTCGTTGTCCGGCACCCGGTGCTGGGAACTGGCGTGTTCCACATCGATGCGCGCCTGCCAGCGATCCAGCTCCCACAACAGACCGGTGTTCAACCGCAGCGGTGCGATGCGCGGCAGGTCCTGGCCGTTGTCGAGGTTTTTGGCGCGGGTGTAATCCCCCGACAGCTCCAGCGCAAACTTGCCGTAGGCGTTTTCGCCCAGCGTCCAGCGATCCTGCGCTTCGATACCGCTGAAGCGCGCCCGCACGCCGGAGTAGGTGTATTCGGGGATGCCGTCGGCGTCCTCCTCCCCTTCGTCATTCAGCGTGCGCCCTGTCCCGAGCAGGCCGATGTAGTTGGAGAAATGGCTATAGAAGACGCCGACGCTGCCCTTGTGCGTACCGTTGTCGAAACGCAGGGCCAGGTCGCTGGAGACGGCTTTCTCTTTCGACAGCCCCGCATCCCCGACTTCATAAGTGCCGGTGGCAACGTGGGCGCCGTTGGCGTAAAGCTCATAGAACGTCGGCGCGCGTTCCGTGTATCCGAGCGTGGCGGCGATCGACCAGACCGGCGTCAGCGTGTACACCGCACCGGACGAGAGGCTGCCGGCGGTGAAACTGCTGGAGCGATCGGCATTGGCGAAACGCTCATTGCCTTTGGCGTCCGGGTCGACGGTGGTGTGTTCCAGGCGTCCGCCGAGGGTGAACAGCAGACGATCCGTGGCTTGCAGCTCTTCGAGAATGAACAGTGCACCGGCGTCGGTATCGGTGTGCGGCACGAAGGCTTCTTCACCCAGCGCCGAGAATTCGTTGCGACTGACTTGCGCGCCAATCACCCCGTTGAACGGCCCCAGCGGCTGATGCCGGGCCTCGACCCGCGCCTCGTAGCCCTTGTTCTTGAACGTGGTGCCGACCTCGCCGCCCTCGATTTCCCGGTGCTGGTAATCGGTGTAGCCGGCATCGAATTTGACCGAGCTGAACGGGCCGTCGAGGTTGCGGATTTCCGAGGCGAACGCGTAGTGCTCCTGCTCCATGCGGATGCGCACATCGTCTTCGGCCGGCGAGCCGTAGTTGGAGTCGTAATTGCTGTACGAGAGCCCCGCGTAACCGTCATCCCAGGTGTACGACCCGCCCACCGCACCGCCGTCCTGGCGACCGTCGCTGTTGGCCAGCCGATGTTTCTTCGAATCGCCATCGTCGTTCGCCCGTTCACGACCGGTCTTGGCGTAGCCGGGAATCTTCAGGTCATTAAATTCGCGGGCGCTGGCGTCCAGGTGCAAGGCGAACTGACCGTTACCGGCTTCGAGTTTGCCGGCGCTGCTGCGGGTGGTGTCGGCGCCGCCGTAGCGCAACTCACCGGCACCGTGAATGCCTTCGATGGCTTCGGTCGGGATGCGGTTGTCGAAAGTGTTGACCACCCCGCCGATGGCGCTGCCGCCGTACAGCAAGGCCGCCGGACCACGGACGATTTCGATGCGTTCGACGTTGACCGGGTCCAGCGGCACCGCGTGATCGTAGGACAGCGACGAGGCGTCCAGCGCGCCGACGCCGTTGCGCAGGATGCGAATGCGATCGCCGTCCTGCCCGCGAATGATCGGGCGACTGGCACCCGGGCCGAAGTAGGACGACGACACGCCCGGCTGCTTGTTCAGGGTTTCGCCGAGGCTGCCCTTTTGCTGCAGCGTCAGGTCATCGCCGCTCAACACGGTCGAGGGCGAGGCCAGGGTCTGAATGCCCAGCGGATTGCCGGTGATGACTTGCGGTTGCAGCTCCAGCGGGTGGGCGGCGAATGCGGGCGAGGCGATCAGCAGCGCCGAGGCCATGAGCGTCAGGCGGGGTTGGAAGGTGTGGAAACGGGAAGGCATTTCAGAAATCCGTCAGGCAGAAAAGTGAGGATCGATGCCGGCGCTACAGAGGGTGTGTTGCCGGCATCGATCAGATGAAATCATTTTTATGTTATACAATAACATTTCCAATGGCCATCACGTTTCTTCCACAAAATTGCAAACCATCGCTCAAGCACGGGCATTTCAGCGCCCTTCCCGGCATACGCTCCCGGCCCGTCGCGTAAGAGACTGCGCCTATCACGCACCAATAGTCGGCCTATTAGCTGACTCGTCGAGTCGGGTCTAGCCTTACTACTCCGAAGTCGGCACGAGCCGGCCGCAGAAGACCTGATAAGGACCCGAACATGGCAAATGAATCGAAATGCCCGTTCAATCACGCCGCCGGCGGTGGCACGACGAACCGCGATTGGTGGCCGAATCAACTGAACCTGAAAATCCTGAGTCAGCACTCGCCCGCATCCGATCCGCTGGGCAAGGACTTCGACTACGCCAAGGCTTTCAAAAGCCTGGATTTCCAGGCCCTCAAACGCGATCTGACGGCGCTGATGACCGACTCCCAGGAGTGGTGGCCAGCGGACTTCGGCCACTACGGCCCGCTCTTCATCCGCATGGCCTGGCACAGCGCCGGCACCTATCGCACCGCTGATGGCCGTGGCGGCGCCGGCTCCGGCCAGCAACGCTTCGCCCCGCTCAACAGCTGGCCGGACAACGTCAGCCTCGACAAGGCCCGCCGCCTGCTGTGGCCGATCAAGCAGAAATATGGCCGCAACATTTCCTGGGCCGACCTGATCGTTCTCACCGGCAACGTCGCGCTGGAGTCGATGGGCTTCAAGACCTTCGGTTTCTCCGGTGGCCGCGCGGACGTCTGGGAGCCGGATGAAGACGTGTACTGGGGCTCGGAAAACAAATGGCTGGGCGGCGACAACCGCTACGGCAAGGATCCGGAATCCATGCAGCCGCCAGGCGAAGGCACACTGGTCGCGGAACCCGCCGAACACGGTAATGAGGAAAGCCGCACCAACCAGGGCGAACGCAACCTCGAGAACCCGCTCGCCGCCGTGCAGATGGGCCTGATCTACGTGAACCCGGAAGGTCCGGAAGGCAATCCCGACCCGGTGGCCTCGGCCAAGGACATCCGCGAAACCTTCGGCCGCATGGCCATGAACGACGAGGAAACCGTCGCCCTGATCGCCGGCGGCCACGCCTTCGGCAAGACCCACGGCGCAGGCCCCGCCGATAACGTCGGCCCGGAACCGGAAGCCGCCGGCCTCGAAGAACAAGGCCTGGGCTGGAAAAGCACCTTCGGCACCGGCAAGGGCGCCGATACCATCACCAGCGGCCTGGAAGTGACCTGGACCACCACCCCGACCAAGTGGAGCAACAACTACCTGGAAAACCTGTTCGGCTTCGAGTGGGAACTGACCAAGAGCCCGGCCGGTGCCCATCAGTGGAAACCGAAAAACGGCGCCGGGGCCGGCACCATTCCCCACGCCCACGACCCGAACAAACGCATCGACCCGACCATGCTCACCTCCGACCTGGCCCTGCGTTTCGACCCGGCCTACGAGAAGATTTCGCGGCGCTTCCTGGCAAATCCCGATCAACTGGCGGACGCCTTCGCTCGCGCCTGGTACAAACTGATTCACCGCGACATGGGCCCGCTGTCACGTTATCTCGGCCCGGAATTGCCCCAGGAAGAACTGCTGTGGCAAGACCCGATTCCCGAGGCCAAGCATCCACTGGTGGACGACAGCGATATCAGGGCGCTGAAAGGCAAAGTACTCGCGTCGGGGCTGTCCGTTTCGGAACTGGTCTCCACTGCGTGGGCGGCCGCATCGACCTTCCGCGGTTCGGACAAACGTGGCGGCGCCAATGGCGGGCGTCTGCGTCTGGCACCGCAAAAGTTCTGGCAGGCCAACCAGCCGGAGCAACTGGACAAGGTGCTGAAAGTCCTCGAAGGCATTCAGAACGAGTTCAACGCCGGGGCGGCAGGCAAGCAAGTCTCGCTGGCGGACCTGATCGTGCTGGCCGGTAATGCCGGGGTCGAACAAGCGGCGAAAAACGCCGGGCACACGGTGACAGTGCCGTTCAATCCAGGGCGCACGGACGCCACTCAGGAGCAAACCGACGTCGAGTCGTTCGGTTTCCTTGAACCGCACACCGACGGCTTCCGCAACTACGCCGCCAGCACCTATCGCGTACCGGCGGAGGCGTTGCTGATCGACAAGGCGCAACTGCTGACCCTTTCGGCACCGGAATTGACCGTGTTGATCGGCGGCCTGCGGGTGCTGGACACCAACGTCGGCAAGACAAAGCACGGGGTGTTTACCGACAAACCCGGTTCACTGACCAACGACTTCTTCCGCAACCTGCTGGACATGGGCGTGGAATGGAAACCGACGTCCAAAACCGAGTTCGAAGGTCGCGACCGCAAGACGGGCAGCGTGAAATGGACGGCGACCCGGGTCGATCTGGTGTTCGGTTCCAACGCGGTACTGCGGGCGCTGGCCGAGGTGTATGCCAGCTCCGATGCGAAGGAACAGTTCGTCACCGACTTCGTTGCTGCGTGGGCGAAGGTGATGGATCTGGATCGATTTGATTTGCGCCAATAAGCCTTTTTCATCCACCCACAAAAAACGCCGCTCATTGAGCGGCGTTTTTCATTGCCCTGAGACAGAGTCAGGCAAGGCTTTTGCTGACTACTTCATACACATCACTGGACAGCTGCCCCGAAGCCAGAATCCGCTCCAGCTCCGCCTTCATCAGCGCCTGACGAGCGCCGTCATACTTGCGCCAGCGCGTCAGCGGCGCCAATTGACGCGAAGCGATCTGCGGGTTGAAGCCGTTCAGCTCGATCACCAGATCCGCGAGGAAGCGATAACCCGAACCATCCGCCGCATGGAAGTTGATCAGGTTCTGCCCGGCAAAAGCACCGACCAGCGCGCGCACCTTGTTCGGGTTCTTGATGTTGAACGCCGGGTGCTGCATCAGCGCTTTCACGCGTTCCAGACCGCCCGGCAACGTGCTGCCGGCCTGCACGCTGAACCACTGATCCATGACCAGCGGATTGTCCTTGAAGTGCTCGGCGAAACTGGCCAGCGCGGTCGCTTTCTGCTCGTCGAACGGCGAGTTGACCAGCACCGCCAGCGCGGTCAGGCGTTCGGTCATGTTGTCGCAGCTGTCGAACTGTTCCAGCGTTGCCGCCAGCACTTCCGGCTTGCCGCTGAGCATCAGGTACGACAGCGCGATGTTCTGCAACGCGCGACGGGCGAAGTGCTCGGCCTCGGCCACGTACGGAGTCTTTTTCGACAGGTCGCGGTTGGCCTGATAACGCAGCCACAGCGCCTCGAACAGGTTGTCCGCCAGTTGCTGACGGGCGAACTCGCGGGCGGTGTGGATCGCGTCGACGTCGGCGACTTCGCTGATTTCGGTCAGGTACGCTTCGCTTGGCAGCGAAAGCATTTCCGCGACCATCGCCTGATCCAGCGACTCATCCGACAGCACGGTGCTCAGCGCGGAAACCAGACGTGAGTCGAGCACCAGGCTTTCGCCCTTCTGCTGCTGGCCGATCAATTCCTGAAGCACCTGCACCGACAGTTGCTGGCCGGCATCCCAGCGGTTGAAACCGTCGCTGTCGTGCTGCATCAGGAACATCAACTGATCGCGGTTGTACGGGAAGCTCAGTTTCACCGGCGCCGAGAAGCCACGCAGCAAGGATGGCAGCGGTTGTTCGGCGATATCGACGAAGGTGAAAGTCTGCTCGGCTTCGGTCACCGAGATCACTCGGGTGGTGCCCTGGGCCGAGGCTTCGCCGGCCAGACGCAGGGCGATCTCGTTGCCCTGGCGGTCGAGCAGGCCCAGCTCCACCGGTATCACGAACGGCAGCTTTTCAACCTTGTCCGGGGTTTCCGGGCAGCTCTGACGGAAGGTCAGGCTGTAGGTTTTCGCTGCGGCGTCGTAAGACTCGCTCACCGCCAGACGCGGTGTGCCGGCCTGGCTGTACCAGCGCTTGAACTGGGTCAGATCGACGCCGTTGGCATCTTCCATGGCCTTGATGAAATCGTCGCAGGTCACGGCCTGGCCGTCATGACGTTCAAAGTACAGGTCGCTGCCCTTGCGGAAACCTTCGGCGCCCAGCAGGGTGTGGATCATGCCGACCACTTCCGAGCCCTTTTCGTACACGGTCAGGGTGTAGAAGTTGGAAATTTCGATGAAGCTGTCCGGGCGCACCGCGTGGGCCATCGGGCCGGCATCTTCGGCGAACTGGTGGGTACGCAGATACGCCACGTCCTGAATGCGCTTGACCGTGGCCGAGTTCATGTCGGCGGAGAAGCCGGAATCGCGGAAGACGGTGAAGCCTTCTTTGAGCGACAGCTGGAACCAGTCACGGCAGGTCACGCGGTTGCCCGACCAGTTGTGGAAGTATTCGTGAGCGACGATCGCTTCAACGCGCTGGTGTGCGGCGTCGGTGGCGGTTTCGGCGCGGGCCAGCACGGCGCTGGAGTTGAAGATGTTGAGGCCCTTGTTCTCCATGGCGCCCATGTTGAAGTCGTTCACGGCGACGATCATGAAGATGTCCAGATCGTACTCGCGACCGTAGACCTCTTCGTCCCAGCGCATCGACTTCTTCAGGCTGTTCATGGCGTGCTGGCACTTGTCGATGTTTTCCGGCTCGACGTAAATGCGCAGCGCCACGTTGCGATCGGTCATGGTGGTGAAAGAGTCTTCAACGCACCACAAGTCACCGGCCACCAGCGCAAACAGATAGGCCGGTTTCATGAACGGGTCTTCCCAGGTCGCCCAGTGCCGGCCGTCTTCGCCGGGGCCGCTGGCGATCGGGTTGCCGTTGGACAGCAACACCGGATAGCTGTGCTGCTCGGCGACCACGGTGGTGGTGAATTTGCTCATCACGTCCGGGCGGTCGAGGTAATAGGTGATCTTGCGGAAGCCTTCGGCCTCGCACTGGGTGCAGAACATCGTGCCGGACTTGTACAGGCCTTCCAGTGCGGTGTTGGTTTCCGGGTGGATCTTGACGCTGGTGTCGACCGTGAAGGTTTCGCTGGCCGGTTGCAGGGTCAGGTGGTTTTCAGTGAGCTGGTAGTCGTCAGCGCTCAGTTCCTGGTCTGCCAGGGTCACCGAGAGCAATTCCAGCTGCTGGCCATCGAGCACCAGCGGCGGCAGGCCCGGGCCACGGGCCGGGTTGCGGCGCATCACCAGTTGCGCGTGGACCAGACTGTGGTCCTCGAACAACTCGAAGGTCAGGTGTGTTTCATCGATCAGGTACTCGGGCGCCTGATAGTCCTTCAGGTAAATCATCTTCGGTTGTTCGGTGCGCATGCTGAAGTCCTTATTGATGCACGGCGAGCTGATAGGCCGTGTACTTGCGAATGTTGATCACGCCGGTGTCGAAGATCAGGTACTGGCCCTTGATCCCCAGCAGCGTGCCTTCGGCAATCGGGTTCTTGTCCAGGTTGAAGCTGACGATCTTGGCCGGGTACTGCTCGACCGGGTAACGGATTTCCAGCGGCTCGACGTCGGTGACCGGCTGAATCGCCTGCAGACCGAAACGTTCCTGCAAGCCTTGCAGGCCTTCGGCGCAGCTGTCGAACAACTGATCGCGCACCTGCGCCAGATCCACCGCCGCCGCATCGCCCTTGAGCAAGGCGCGCCAGTTGGTCTTGTCGGCCACCTGACTGCGGAACAGGTCTTCGACGAACCCCGATTGCTGCCGCGTGGAAACGCGCATGATCGGCAACGCCTGACTGGCGCCCTGATCGAGCCAGCGGGTCGGTAACTGGGTGGCGCGGGTGATGCCGACCTTGATCCCCGACGAATTGGCCAGGTAAACGACGTGGTCGGTCATGCAGAATTTCTCGCCCCACTCAGGCTCCCGGCAGGTGCCGGCCTCGAAGTGGCAGCGCTCCGGGCTCATGATGCAGATGTCGCACTGGGCCAGTTTGGTCATGCACGGGTAGCAATAACCCTGACTGAAACTGGTCTTGGTCTTGCGCCCGCAATGGATGCAGTGAATCGCCCCCAGGTATTCCAGACGCACCGTCGTGCCGATCAACGGGTTGACCGGCACCTCGACGTCATCCAGACGAAACGCGTACTGCACGTTCGGCCCGTCCAGGCGCGCCGACATTTTGCTGATTGCACCGCGGCCGATCTCGATCAATGGATGGCGTCCGACTTGAACAGGATGTTCGGCACTTCGATCGACTTCGACGCACACTCCTGCGGGCCCATGTAACCGGTGCGCTCTTCCTCGGGCAGGTTCTGCATTTCCCAGGCGATCATCGCCTGCAACGACAGTTCACGCTGTTCGGCGGTGAGTTTGCCACCGTCCGACCATTTGCCGATCTCTACGGCCAGTTTCAGGCTCTGGTAGATATCCGGGGTGATGTTCTTGATCAAATCGTTAAAAGAGGACATCAGGGTCTCCGTGCTCTTTATTCAAAAAATTCAGGCGGCCAGTTTACGGCGGTTGTACAAACCGCCCAACAAACCGGTGAAGCATCCGATGAGTAACCCGCCGACGTGGGCGGCGTTGGCGATTTCGCCGAAACCGATCATCGAGATCAGCCCGGACATGCACACCAGCAACCACACCAGCATCATCACCAGCACGCCGCGCGGCAGGCGATAGGCCGGGTTCGGCGCCAGCAGCTGGAAAATCCAGCAGTGACCGAGCAATCCGTAAAGTACGCCGGACAGGCCGCCGAACAGGCTCGGGCCGCCCCACGCGAACTGCGCATAATTGGAAACGAGGCCGAACAGCAGCGTCAGGCCGATCAGGTTGACGCTGCCCTGGCGCGACTCGATGCGCCGCCCCAGCTCCCAGTACCACATGCCGTTCATGGCCAGGTGCAGGATGCCGAAGTGAATCAGCATCGGCGTAAACAGGCGCCACCACTGCCCCGCCGCCAGGCTGTCGGCCAGCGGTGTGAAGTGGATGTAGTCGCCAACCACGCGGAAATCGAGGAAGGTCAGCCAGCGCATCGTCTCGAGGTTATCGCCGAGAAAGGTCAACCCGCCGACGATCAGGCTCAGCAGCAGAATGAACCCGGTGGCTTTGGCATGTTTCAGTTGCTCGGCAAAGCTCGGGCGCTTGAATGTCGGCGCCGCCGGAATTTCCAGTTGCTGATCCGGGTCGCCCGCCGGGAAACGCTCGTACAGCGAACGTACGTCGTCGCTGATTTCCGAGGGCACCCACAACACCTGCTCGCCCGCCTCTTCACTGACCCGATGAGGCACTTGCATGCGTTGCAGCAGTTTGACGAAACCACTCAGGTCCGCCGCCAACGGCACACGCAAGACGGCTATGGCACTCATCGCAGCACCTCCGGCCGCTCGACGTCGACCCAGACAAATTTATGCGGATCGAGGCGGGTTTCCTGATCCAGACGATAGGCCACCAGTTTTCCGTACAGCACCGCGCTGTAATCCAGGCACGCGAGGTTCGGCCGGATCGGTGCCGGTTTGCCGCTGCGCCAATAGTGGCCGACGAACAGCAAGGGCTCATCGACGCCGTAGCGCAGCAGGGAATTCTTTTCGCTGGAGGTCAGCGGCTTTTGTGCCACCGGTTCCGGCAATGCATCGGGCTGGAACACGATGTCGCCGTAGGTTTGCGGATCGTCCTCCCAGAACTTGGTGCGGAAAAACGAACGCACCAGGCCGTCGCCGCTGGTCATGGTCAGGCCATCCGGCAGGCGCATGTCGGTGCCGCGCAGCAGGCGATCGAACACGGTGCAGGCGAAACTGCCCGGCACCGCCGAGGCCTGGAGGAAGTGTTCGTCGATGCAGCCATCGGGGAACAGCGCGCGCAGCGGCTCGATCAGGCCGGCATCCCAGCAGGCATGCACCACGCGGAAACGTCCGGCATCGACGAACAGCGGCAGTTGGTAGAACCATTGCTGGAAGTCGTGCCAGTCGCCGGGATGGTCTTCGAACTGGGTCAGGGTTTCATGCAGCAGACGGGCATGGCGCGGCGTGTGTTCACGGACGAACTGCTTGCCGCTGCCCGGAGGCGCCGGAGTGCTCCAGCCGAGGGCGTTGAATTCGTGGTTGCCCATGATGCACAACGCCTGACCGGCCTCGACCATGTCGTGGACGATGTGCAGCGCCTCGCGAATCCGCGGGCCACGGTCGATGATGTCGCCGACAAACACGGCCATGCGCGATGGATGCCGCCAGACCCCGCCCTGCTTGTGGTAACCGAGACGGTCCAGCAGGTGTTCCAGGGTCAGGGCGCATCCGTGCACGTCACCAATCAGGTCATAACTGCGCGCGGGATCGAGCATCAGTCGCCTCCACCACCCAACTTGCTGCCCCAGCCGAGCTTGGTGCGGCAGACTTCGTAGTAGTTGTGGTCGAGCGGATGGATCAGCCGCAGCTTCTGCGCTTTCTTGCTGACGGTAATGGTGTCGCCCGGCGCGCAGGTGAAATGGTTCTGCCCGTCGCAGGAGACTTGCGGGTAGATCTGCATATCTTTGGACACGACGATTTTCAGCTCACTGTTGCCATCGACCACGATCGGTCTGCCCGACAAGGTATGGGGGTACATCGGCACAATCACAATAGCGTCAAGCTTGGGATGCATGATCGGGCCGCCGGCGGACAGTGCGTACGCGGTGGAACCGGTCGGGGTCGACACGATCAGGCCGTCGGCCTTCTGGCTGCAGACGAACTGGCCGTCGATGTACAGCTCGAACTCGATCATCCGCGTCGATTTGCCCGGGTGCAGCACCACGTCGTTCAGCGCATCGCCCTGGCCGATGGCCTCGGCGTGGCGGCGGACTTCGGCTTGCAGCAGGAAGCGGTTTTCCACCAGATAATGGCCGTCGAGCACTTCGGCGACCTTGATTTCCAGCTCGTCGGGGCGGATGTCGGTGAGAAAGCCGAGGCTGCCACGGTTGATCCCGAGCACCGGAATATTGTGTTTGGCCAGTGCCCGTGCCGCGCCGAGCAGGCTGCCGTCACCGCCGACCACGATGACCATGTCGCAGACTTCGCCGAGCATCTTGCGCGACGAGGTTTGCAGGCCATGGCCCGGCAGAACTTCGGCGATGGTGTCTTCGAGAATCACATGCAGGTGACGATCGAGCAGGAAGCGTTTCAGTCGGCGGACGGTATCCAGCACCTGGGAGCTGCCCAGGCGACCGATGATGCCGATATTACGAAATTGCTCCATGGGACTCCTGCGGGGGACTGAGACGGCGAAAAGCACGATTATGGGCGAAAGCGCCGGATAGACAAAACCCTTTCAGCCCCGAGGATGCACCGGTGTTTGAGGCTATGCTCGCAAGATGATCCTATTTCCCGATTTGCTGCAGTTGCCCCACCAGTTACGCCACCCCGAGGTGCGCGATCTGGCGTGGGTGATCCTCGCCCCGCCGATGCTTGCCGCTACCCCGTGGCCGCAGCGCCATCCACTGGCGGGCAGCGACTGGGTCAGTGACCCCGAGCGCCTGGAACATTGGCTGCGCCAGCTCGACCGCGACAGTTACGGCCTGCTGCACTGGCTGTCCCAGGCCCGCACCCGGCGCCTGGGCCTGTATTACGAGCGGTTGTGGCAATTTGCGGTGGAGCACGCGCCGGGCATCGAACTGATCGCCGCCAACCTGCCGATCCGTCGCGAAGGCCACACCCTCGGCGAGCTGGACATGCTGCTGCGCGACCGCGACGGCGTGCATCACCTGGAACTGGCGATCAAGCTCTACCTCGGCCCGCAGAACGGCGACGGTCATGATCCGGCCTCATGGCTGGGACCGGGTTGTCATGATCGGCTGGATCGCAAACTGGCGCATTTGAGCGAGCATCAACTGCCAATCTCCGCGCGCCCGGAAAGCCGCGAAGTGCTGGCGGCGCTGGATGTCGGGTCGTTCAGTGCGCAATTGTGGCTTGGCGGGTATCTGTTGTATCCGTGGCCCGGTCAGTCCGTGCCGCCCAGCGGCGCCCACCCGCAGCATTTGCGCGGCAGCTGGCTGCATCAGAAAGACTGGCCGGCGTTTGTCGCCCAGCGCCCGGACGGACGCTGGCAACCCCTGCCCCGCCACGCCTGGCTGGCGCCGGCGCACTATCCAGCGGACCAGACCTGGAGCAACGGACACTTGCAGGCATGGCTCGATGAACTCGAACCGCTGGCCCCGGCGCAACTGATGGTGCGCCTGACTGAAAATGCCAGGGGCGAGTGGGAAGAAGCCGAGCGGCTGTTTCTGGTGTCGGATCTGTGGCCAAACGTGCCGGGGCAGAATTAAACCGACAGCCGCACCGCCAGTGCGGCCAGCGTCACCAGCAACACCGGCACCGTCAACACGATCCCGACCTTGAAGTAATACCCCCAGCCGATCTTGATGTTCTTGCGCTCCAGCACATGCAGCCAGAGCAAGGTCGCGAGACTGCCGATCGGGGTAATTTTCGGCCCCAGGTCGCTGCCGATCACGTTGGCGTAGATCATCGCTTCCTTCACCACACCGCTGGCCTGGCTGGCATCGATCGACAGCAACCCGACCAGCACCGTCGGCAAGTTGTTCATGATCGATGACAGCAAGGCCGTCAGCACCCCGGTGCCCATCGCCGCGCCCCACACGCCGTGACCGGCAAACACATCGAGCCACCCGGCCAGATAATCGGTGAGCCCGGCATTGCGCAGACCGTAGACCACCAGGTACATGCCCAGCGAGAAAATCACGATCTGCCACGGCGCCTCTTTCATCACCTTGCGCGTGGAGATCTTGTGCCCGCGCGCGGCAATCGCCAGCAACAACGCCGCGCACACCGCCGAGATCGCGCTGATCGGAATCCCCAGCGGTTCCAGCGCGAAACAGCCGATCAACAGAATCAGCAACACCACCCACCCGGCATAGAACGTGGCCTTGTCGTGAATGGCGGTTTCCGGGTGCTCAAGCTGTTCCGGGTCGTAACTCTTGGGAATGTCACGGCGGAAGAACCACAGCAACATGCCCAGCGTGGCCGCGACGCTGACGAAGTTGACCGGCACCATCACCGCCGCATAGCGGTTGAAACCGATGTGGAAAAAGTCGGCCGAGACGATGTTCACCAGGTTCGACACCACCAGCGGCAGGCTCGCGGTGTCGGCAATGAACCCCGCGCCCATGACGAACGCCAGGGTCGCCGCCGGGGAAAAGCGCAAAGCCAGCAGCATCGAAATCACGATCGGCGTGAGGATCAGCGCGGCGCCGTCATTGGCGAACAGCGCCGACACCAGCGCGCCGAGCAGCACCATGAAGGCAAACAGCTTGCGCCCGCTGCCCCGCCCCCAACGTGCTACGTGCAACGCGGCCCAGGCGAAAAACCCGGCTTCGTCGAGCAGCAGACTGATGATGATCAGCGCTACAAACGTGCCGGTGGCGTTCCAGATGATCTGCCACACCAGCGGGATGTCGCTCAGGTGCACCACACCGAAAATCAGCGCGATGATGGCGCCGAACGTTGCACTCCAGCCGACCCCGAGGCCTTTGGGTTGCCAGATCACCAGGGTAATGGTCAGCAGGAAAATCAGTGACGCAGCGAGCATTCGCGACAGCCTTAAATAAAAGGGAAAGAATCAGACCACACAAAAAAACCTGTGGAAGCCAGCCCCCACAGGTTCGTTATCGTGTCAGAAATATTGCCAGATCACTTCTTGTGCTGCGCCACCCACTCACCAAAGGCATTGATGAAACTTTGCAGGAACGGCTTCACCGACTCGTTCAGCTTGCCCGCCTCATCGAACGCCGTGCCCGCGCCGCCCAGGTAGGCTTCCGGCTGCTGCATGCACGGCACGTTGAGGAAAACAAAGGACTGACGCAGATGCTGGTTGGCGCCGAAACCGCCGATGGCACCCGGCGAAACGCTGATCACCGCACCCGGCTTGCCGCTCCAGACACTCTTGCCGTAAGGCCGCGAACCGACGTCGATCGCGTTCTTCAAAGGCGCCGGCACCGAGCGGTTGTACTCCGGGGTGACAAACAGCAGAGCGTCGGATGAACCCACTTTTTGCCGGAAAGTGCTGTAGGCTGCCGGCGGTGAATCGCCGTCGATGTCTTCGTTGTAGAGTGGCAGATCGCCAATTTCGACAATGTTCAGCTTGAGATTGGCCGGTGCCAGTTCCGCCAGCGCCAGGGCGACCTTGCGGTTGATGGACGCCTTGCGCAGGCTGCCGACCACTACGGCGACGTTATAGACATTGCTCATTGGAAGACTCTCGACTGTCCGTGGGAGGAGCCAGTAGTTATAGATGATCCGACGACGATTCCACCAGACGCCGAACGTTATTTCCCGCGTCTGGAATATTTTTTTCCTGTAGGAAAACTTACCAAGCTCGATGACGGTCTACCAAGCCGCAAATCAAGCGTTTTATCTCCAGAGGTTCTAAGCAGATGGCAGCAGTACTCGTCGGTCAGTTCCATGCAAGAGATGCGGAAGGCCGCGTTTATTCCGTGCATGAGTTCCAGGAATCCAACCCGTCGGCAGACGGTTTCACCGGCACGGAGCCCGTTACCACCTACAAACTGGCGATTGGCGACCGCGTCAACAAGATCGACGACAACGAGTTTTTGCTGGTTCAGTCGGGCATCACCCTGATCCGCGAACCCGAGCCATCGGTCGCTTCATAACCGATCGTTATGAGCAGAAGTCATCCGCGCCGAGTTGGGGTAGGATTCAGCCACTGACCCCAACGGCCGGACATGGACTTCACGCATGCGTTTACGTCATATCGAAGTGATTCAGGCGCTATTGCAGACCGGTCACGTGGGCACCGCCGCCGAATGGCTGCAACTTCCGGCGCCCGAGGTCGAGGAGCGTTTGCGCGAAGCCGAGAGTCAGCTCGGGTTCATGCTGTTCGCCAGCGTACGCGGACGACTTCAGCCAACCCCGGAGGCCCGGGCGCTGCAAGTCGAGATCGGCCACATCTATGAAGCACTGGAGCCGGTGCAACGGCTGGCCAGCAGCCTCAAGCAATACCTCGCCCCACCCCTGCGGATCATCGGCACCCCGCCGCTGGCCCAGCAACTGCTGCCACAAAGCCTTGCCGCCCTGCGCCGTCGCTTGCCCGACGTGCCCTGCACCCTGCTCAGCGAACCGACCCGCGACATCGTCCGCCACCTGCTGCTGCGCGACAGCGATCTGGGCCTGAGCCTGCACGATCCACAACATCCCGACATTGATTGCCAGCCACTGGCCCAGGGCAAATTGCAGTTGCTCGCACCCCATGGCTGGCTGCAACCGAAGCAGAAGTACATTTCCCTGCAGGATCTGGCCGGCCAGGCGATGGTCGGCCTCGAAGGCCAGGACCCGCTGAGCCCGGCCCTGGAAAACAAGCTCCAGGCCCTGCGCCCGGCGCCGACCATCCAGACCCGGGTGCAAACCCACCAGATGATGCGCAGCATGGTCGAGGCCGGCGAAGGGCTGGCGATCGTCGACCCGTTCACCGCCCTCGGCGCACGGGCGGGCGGTCTCGATGTCTGCCCGCTGTCGCCGGCGGTACCGATCAGCCTCTATGCCCTGACCTTCAAACACGCCACGCCGTCAGCGGCGATTCAGACGCTGCTCGGGATCGTCACGGAACAAGCCGAGGCGATGCTGGCGAACTGATCGGATTTTCCAGCGGGTTATCGAACAATCGATACCAGAACAACGCCACTTCGGCGGTGTTCGGATCGATGCCGCGATATCGCAGGTGGTCGATGCCGCCGATCACATACCCGCAACGCTCATACAGGCGGCAGGCGCCGAGGTTGTTGTTCTGGGTTTCCAGCATGATCCCCGGCAGCTTCTTCTTGCGGCTCCAGAACTGCGCCACGTCGAGCAAAGCCTTGGCCACACCATGGCGCCGCGCCGGAGCGTGCACCGCCAGTTCATCGATATGGGCGAAGCCGTTCCAGTTGGTGCTGATCACCAGATGACCGACCGGTTCGTCCTCCAGATACGCCATAAAGATCGCGCTGTCGGCGGCATCGCGAAAACTGCTGAACTCCTCCGGATCGATGCCGTAGCACTTGCGATACGGCACGATGGACGTCACGGCCCATTGCGCCACGGGCTTGCCGATTTCGGCCGCGCCGTAGGCGGCCACCTCGAAGCTGAAATCGCTGCCCCAGATATATTCGGCAAAACCCTCGTCGGCGACCCGCACCGACAGCCCTGGGTATTTCGGATTCATGACCGGTTGCATACTCGGAAAAGCCCTCATTCCTTGACGCAATCGACGGTGTATTGCCGCCCATTGCCCTCATCTTCGTGTTGCAGACCGTGCACATCGACCACGAACCCCGGAAACGTTGCGTCGAACGTGCGGGCAAACCTGAGGTATTCAATGATCGAGCGCGTGGATTCGGTAAAACGTTCGCCGGGCATGATCAGCGGAATCCCCGGCGGGTACGGCACCAGCATCACCGCCGCCACCCGGCCTTCCAACTCATCGATCGGCACCGCCTCGACTTCACCGCGCACCAGTTGATCGTAAGCGTGGGCCGGTTTCATGGCGATTTCCGGTAGCACGGTGTACATGCGCTTGAGGTGTTTGGCGGTGGCGTTGCTGCGATAGCAGGCGTGAAGCTGATCGCACAGATCGCGCAGGCCCATGCCGCGATAGCGCACAGGATCTTCCTGGGCGACACACTTGAGGCAGGTGTCGAGGCTGACGTTGGCGTCGTAGCTGCGCTTGAACTCCAACAGTTCGGTCAGCAGCGTGCTCCACTTGCCCTTGGTGATGCCCATGGAGAACAGCACCAGAAACGAATACAGACCGGTTTTCTCCACCACCAGCCCGCGCTCCCAGAGGAAGCGGCTGACCACTGCCGCCGGGATGCCCTTGTCGCTCAAAGCGCCGCCAGCGGTCAGGCCCGGCATGACCAGAGTGACCTTGATCGGGTCGAGCAGTACGTAGTCATCGCTGACCTCGCCGAACCCGTGCCAGTCCGCATCGGGCTTCAGCAGCCAGTCCTCGGTCTGTACCCGGTCGATACCCTCGACGCCCGGCGGCTGCCAGATCGAGAACCACCAATCGTCAGCGGCGATGTGCTGGCGCAGATTGGCCAGGGCCCGGCGAAAGCTCAGGGCTTCGTCGAAGGTTTCCTGCAACAGCGAGCGCCCAGCCGGTCCTTCCATCATCGCCGACGCCACGTCCAGCGAGGCGATGATGCTGTACTGCGGCGACGTCGAGATGTGCATCATGAACGCTTCGTTGAACCGGTCGCGATCCAGTTGCCGCGCGCCGCCGTCCTGCACATGAATCATCGACGCCTGACTGAACGCCGCCAGCAGCTTGTGGGTGGAATGGGTGGTGAACACCAGCGGACTGTCCTCGCTGCGCGAGGTGGCCATGCCGTATCGGCCGGCGAAGAATTCGTGAAACGCCGCATAGGCGTACCAGGCTTCGTCGAAATGCAGGACTTCGACGCTATTGCCCAGACTCTGCTTGATCAGCTCGGCGTTGTAGCAGAGGCCGTCGTAGGTCGAGTTGGTGATCACCGCCAGTTTGACTTTCGGCTCGCGGCCCTTGGTCAGCGGACTGGCGTCGATCTTGGCCTGGATCGATTCGCGACTGAATTCACTGAGCGGAATCGGGCCGATGATCCCCAGCTCATTGCGCTCCGGGCACAGGTACAGTGGAATCGCACCGGTCATGATGATCGCGTGCAACACCGACTTGTGACAGTTGCGATCCACCAGAACCAGATCATCGCGCCCGACCATCGAGTGCCAGACGATCTTGTTGGCGGTCGAGGTGCCATTGATCACGAAAAAGGTGTGATCGGCGCCGAAATTGCGCGCGGCTCGCGCTTCCGCCTCGGCGAGTGGCCCGGTGTGGTCGAGCAAGGAACCCAGCTCCGGCACCGACACCGACAAGTCCGAGCGCAGGGTGTTTTCTCCGAAGAACTGGTGAAACGCCTGCCCCACCGGGCTCTTGTGATAAGCCACCCCGCCGCCGTGGCCGGGAGTGTGCCAGGAATAGTTGGAATCAGCGGTGTGCTGCACCAGCGCCTTGAAGAATGGCGGCAACAGGCCGTCCAGATATTTACGCGCCGCCCGCGCCACTTGCCGGGCGAGAAACGGCACGGTGTCTTCGAACAGGTAGAGAATGCCGCGCAACTGATTGAGCTCGGCCATGGCATCGGCCGGGGCGTTTTCCAGGGTGACTTGCTCGCCGAGGGCGAAGATCGGCAGATCCGGCGCCCGCACCCGGGCCAGACCGATCAGTTCGGCCATGTTCTGCAACAGGTGGGAATTGGTGCTGGCGTCTTCGGCGGCGATCAGCATGCACGCCAGACCATGGTGGGTCGACGCCACCAGCCGGCCTTCGGTGTAGTCTGTGGCCGAAACGATACTGAAACCTTCCAGCTCCAGCTCTCGGGCGATTCCGCGGATGCGGTCACCGGCAACCGTGTCGGCCTTGATGTCGCGGTGGACGATCAATACCGGGAACTTCAGATCTTTGTACATGGGGCTCAGTGTCCTGAGGCGGCGGAGAGTGATCTGCCAATGTCCTCAGGGTAGAGGGTCGGAGCAAATGTGGCGAGGGTGGCCAGTTGTCAGTACTGCCAAAAACAAAGGATCGTCCGGACACGGCGTGGGTGTCTGGACGATCCTTTTTTGTATTACGCCTGGGCTTCGGCTTCCAGCAGCTGAGTCCACAGCGCCGGGGCGCCGGCCGACTTGGCGATGATTTCCAGACGCACCTGATGTTCGGCCAGCTCGGCTTCGGTGGCGCGAATGATTCGCCCCGGCTGACGATCTGCCGGCAGACGACGGATTTCGGTGGCGGAGTTGTCCGCGCCCTCTCCCGTGCCATTGCCGTCGGAGGCGTTGCCGGCCAGCGACAGGCTGGTCTGGCCACCGGTCATGGTCAGGTAGACGTCGGCGAGAATCTCCGAGTCGAGCAATGCGCCGTGCAGCTCACGGCCGGAGTTGTCGACGCCGTAGCGTTTGCACAAGGCATCGAGGCTGTTGCGCTGACCCGGGTGACGTTCCCGGGCCATCATCAGGGTGTCGAGGATCGTGCAGTGCTGCGTGATGTCCGCGCGATCCTGTTGGCCCATCAGGGCGAATTCGTTGTTGATGAAGCCAACGTCGAACGCCGCGTTATGGATGATCAGCTGCGCGCCGTTGATGAACTCGAAGAATTCGTCGGCCACTTCGGCGAAACGCGGCTTGCCGACCAGGAATTCGTTGGTGATGCCGTGAACGCCGATCGCGCCCTCGTCACTCTCGCGATCCGGTTGCAGGTAAACGTGAAAGTGCCGGCCCGTCAGGCGTCGACCGATCAGCTCGACACAACCGATTTCGATAATCCGGTGGCCGTCGGTCACCGGCATGCCGGTGGTTTCGGTATCGAGTACAACGGATCTGGTGGCCATCAGTGTTCAGCTCTCAACGGGGTCAATCGTGCAAAAGCGGCGATGTTAACACGCTCGCGGTACGCGTCGCGCGCCGTCAGGTGACCGGCGCTCATGCAGTTTTTAACAATCATTAGCAATGTTCATAAAGTCAGCGGCAAACGGCCTTGTTAGCGTGCGCGGCTTGTTTCCAGCGGATTTGAACGCGTCATGAAGACTCCATACGTTTTACTGCTCGGCGGCTGCCTGCTGGCGGCCGAGGCGCACGCCACCAGTTTTGTCATCAGCACCGACATCACCATGAGCCTCACGCTCAGCTCCAGCAAAGGCACCAGCGGTTCGTTCAAGGACGACAAGATCGTGCTGGCGGCCAAGGATGATGCAGCGGCATTCGTAGCCAGCAACGGGGACATTCGCGGTGCGCAAATGGAAGCGGCGCTGACGCGAATCCGCAGCCTGCTGCCAGGTCAGTCGTATACCGACCTGCAACTGGCCACGGCCATCCTGATGTTGTGATCAGTCCTGCTTGTAGCCGCGAATCTCATCCACACCGCGGTTGGCCAACTGGTCGGCGCGTTCGTTGCCGTGGTGGCCGACGTGGCCGCGGACCCATTTCCAGGTGACCTTGTGGCGATTGACCTGCTCGTCGAGCTCTTTCCACAGATCGGCGTTTTTCACTGGTTCCTTGGCAGCGGTTTTCCAGCCGCGCTTCTTCCAGTTGGCCATCCACTCGTTGATGCCTTTCATCACGTATTGCGAGTCGGTCACCAGTAGCACTTCGCACGGACGCTTGAGGGCTTCCAGGCCGCGAATCGCGCCGAGCAGCTCCATGCGGTTGTTGGTGGTATTGGCTTCGCCGCCCCACAGTTCCTTTTCGACGCCCTTGCATACCAGCAAGGCGCCCCAGCCGCCCGGGCCGGGGTTGCCCTTGCAGGCGCCGTCTGTGAACAGTTCTACGCTATCGACGCTTTCGCTCATGCCAGTCTATCCAGAAAAATGCGTGGCCTCGCCGATCACGGATCGACAATGGCCGAGGCCGGGATACACCCGGCCATCAATAAAAGAAGGTTTACGGTTCGATGCGCCGGCGGTTGACCTTGGCCATCGGCAGCGGAATCAGCTTGCCCATCGGCTCGCGGCGTTCCTGACGCACCGGACGCAGGCCGACCACGATCTTGCGCGCGACCAGCAGATAGAAGCCGCCGCCCGACAGTTGCCAGTCGCCGGCCTTGCGTTCCCAGCCGGCCAGACGGGCCTGCCACTTGGGTGACGCGAGCGGCGGACGATAGCACCCGAAGCGGCGTTTCTCCAGCGCGAAGCCCAGCAGGTTGAGCCAGTCGGCCACCCGTGACGGCGAGATGCAGCGCGCCTGACGCAACGCATCGTGGGCGAACACATGGCGCAGCCCCCAGGTGCTCCAGGGGTTGATGCCGACGATCAGCAGATGCCCGCCGGGGCGCACGCTGCTGGCCGCTTCACGCAGCAAGCCGTGGGGCGACAGGCAGAAATCCAGGCCATGCTGCAACACCACCACATCGGCGGCGTGCTCGCTCAACGGCCAGGCCTGTTCTTCGCAGACGATCTCCACGCCCGGCAACGGCGCACCGAGCCGCACATTGCGCTGCACCTGCGGCGCCGACGGCGGTGTTTCGGCGGACGGGCCGTAATGCACCAGATAGCCGCCGAAGAACCGCCCCAGCTCGTCTTCGAGCATGCGCCGTTCTTCGTCCAGCAGAAATTGCCCGAGGGGGCCGGACAGCCATTCACGGGCTGCACCGATCAGCGCGAGCCAGTCAGGATCGGCCTGAGCGAACGCTTTATCGATCATTGCATTCTCCAACACGCCAGGAACCTCTAAGATGCGCCAATGTTACCCGCTTGGCGAATTCGACGATGATACAGATCAGTGCCCTGCCCGCCTTCACCGACAACTACATCTGGTTGTTACAGGATCATGCCACCCAGCGTTGCGCGGTGGTCGATCCGGGGGATGCCGCCCCCGTGCAGGCGTGGCTCGACGCGCATCCGGGCTGGGTGCTCGGCGACATCCTCATCACTCACCATCACCACGACCATGTCGGCGGCGTCGAGACGCTGAAAAAGGCCACCGGCGCCACGGTCTACGGACCGGCCAGCGAAAGCATTCCGGGGCGCGACGTGGCCCTCAAGGACAACGACACAGTGCGCGTGCTCGGCTGGGACTTCGACGTCTATGCCGTGCCCGGCCACACCCTGGGACACATCGCCTACTACCATCACGGCCTGCTGTTCTGTGGCGACACCCTGTTCGCTGCCGGCTGCGGCCGCCTGTTCGAAGGCACGCCGCAACAGATGCACCAGTCGTTGAGCCGTCTGGCAGCGCTGCCGGAAGACACGCTGGTCTACTGCACCCACGAATACACCCTGAGCAACCTGAAATTCGCCGCCGCCGTGGAGCCGGGCAACCGAGACATCGCCGCCCGTCTGGAAAAAGTCAGCCAGCAACGAGCCAGCGGCGTGATGACCCTGCCCTCGACCCTGGCGCTGGAAAAGCTCACAAACCCCTTTTTGCGCACCGGTGAAATATTAGTTACACAAAAAGTGGACGAACGGAACGGTCCTCAAAACCGGGCGCCGAGTGAGGTTTTTGCGGCCCTGCGGGCATGGAAAGATACGTTCTAAGTGGCTTACTGCTTGGTACAAAAATTCTGAATGGTTGACCGCAGGGGGTGCGCTTTCTAGAATCGCCCGACATTTTTGCCCGGAACTTACTTCCAGCCAATGTCGTCATCCATACGTAAGTCCGTCAATTCAGATGCATTGACCCGCCTGGCGCAAGCCATCGCGGTGGCTGTGTCCGCCACACTGGCGGGCTGTTCCAGCCATGCTCCGCAGACTGAAGCGACACATACGCCGAACATTGCTGCGCGAGCCAAGCAGAAGCCTATCTGGTTGTCGGAAAAGCCCAGCCCGCAGGTGCCTCAGGACATCTGGGAGCGCATGCGCGGCGGTTTCCAGCTGCAGGAAGGTCTGGGCGTGAACCCGCGCATCGAGCAACAGCGCCTGTGGTTCGCCAGTAACCCTTCCTTCCTCGAGAACGCCGGCGAACGCGGCAGCCTCTACATTCATTACATCGTCGAGCGCCTCGAAGAACGCAACATGCCGCTGGAACTGGCGCTGCTGCCGGTCATCGAAAGCGCCTACAACCCGATGGCCTATTCCCGGGCCGACGCGGTGGGCCTCTGGCAGTTCATCCCATCCACCGGGCGTTACTTCAACCTGCGTCAGACCCGTTTCTACGATGGCCGTCGCGACATTACCGCGTCGACCACGGCAGCGATGGACTACCTGACCCGCCTGCACGACATGTTCAACGGTGACTGGCTGCTGGCCCTGGCCGCGTACAACGCCGGTGAAGGCACGGTCAGCCGCGCCATCGAGCGCAACGAAAAGCTCGGCCTGCCGACCGACTACTGGAACCTGCCGCTGCCGGCGGAAACCCAGGCTTACGTGCCGAAACTGCTGGCGCTCTCGCAAGTGGTGCTGACGCCTGAAGCCTATGGCGTGAACCTCAACCCGATCGCCAACGAACCGTATTTCCAGGTCGTCGAAATCAACCAGCGCATGGACCTGTCCAAGGTCGCGGCGGTGGCCAACATCGACGAAGACGAGCTGTTCCAGCTCAACCCGGCATTCAAGCAGCGCACCACCATCGACGGCCCGCAGCACCTGCTGGTGCCGACGTCGAAGGCGCAACTGCTGACCGCCAGCCTGCAGACCATGCGTCCTGAAGAGCTGATCAGCCCGCGTTCGCTGAAACCGGTGTTCGAAGGCGCCGATCCGAGCGAGATCGCCCAGGCCAAGCGCGCCTATCGGGTCAAGCGTGGCGACAACCTCGGCTCCATCGCCAAGGCCAACAAGGTCGAGGTCAAGGACCTGCAACGCTGGAACAAGCTGACCGGCAAGAACCTCAAGGTCGGCCAGACCCTGGTCATGCGCGACACCACACAGCCCACGCCTACCCGCAAGAGTAGCGGACGCATCAATACGGTCGTCGCTGCCAACAGCAAGACCAGCAGCAAGGCCAAAGACAAGGACGACACCAAGCAGCAGACCCAGTACAAGGTCAAACGTGGCGACACGCTGTACGTGGTGGCCAAGCGCTTCAACGTCGAGATGCAGCACCTCAAGCGCTGGAACCCCGGCGCTGGCAAGGCGCTCAAGCCTGGGCAGATGCTCACGGTCTACCAGCCGCACTGACAAAGAGCCCCTGAACTTCAGGGGCTTTTTTTCGCCTGTCATTTTTTGATATTTCCGTAGATCGGCACAGACAGCTCCCACAATTAACCGCGCATTAAGTCCCTGTCTTTTTCCTGTCCATACAAGCTGTTACTGTACGGCCCACAAAGCCCAAGCCGCCTGGATCGGATCTGACTTGAAGCGTCCCCTCCTCCTGCTCCTGATCAGCCTGGCCTTGAGCTCCCCCGTCAGCGCGACGATCACCGAAAGCCACGGTTATGCGCAGTTCGGCACGCTCAAGTACCCGGCCAGATTTACCCACTTCGACTGGGTCAACCCGCAAGCGCCCAAGGGCGGCACCTTGCGGGTGATGGCGTTTGGCACCTTCGATACGCTCAATCCCTATACCTTCAAGGGCACCAGCCCGGTTACCACCCCCAATTTCCTGCAGTACGGCATCAACGAGCTGAACGAGCCGTTGATGGTCGGCACCGGGCAGTATTCGCCGTCCGGGGACGAGCCGGCCTCCAGTTACGGCCTGATCGCCCAATCGGTGGAGTACAGCGAAGATCGCAGCTGGGTGGTGTTCAATCTGCGCCCGCAAGCGCGCTTCCACGACGGCACGCCGATCACCGCGTACGACGTGGCGTTCTCCTATCGCCTGCTGCTCAAGGAAGGTCATCCGCTGTATCGCACCGCCCTTCAGGAAGTGCTCCGCGTCGATATCCTCAACCCGCAGCGCATCCGGTTTGTGCTCAAGCGCAGCGGCAATCCGCTGCTCATCCTGCGCCTTGGCGAGTTGCCGGTGCTGCCCCAGCATTACTGGAAGGGCCGCGACTTCAAGGCGACCACCTTCGAGCCGCCGCTGGGCAGCGGGCCGTACCGCATCACCTCGGTCACGCCGGGGCGGCAGTTGATTTTCGAGCGGGTCAAGGACTACTGGGGCAAGGACCTGCCGGTCAATCGCGGCAAGTACAACGTCGACCGCATGGAAGTCGAGTTCTACCGCGACAGCGATGTGGCCTTCGAAGCCTTCAAGGCCGGCGAGTTCGACATCTATATCGAGCACCAGGCGAAGAACTGGGCCAACGGCTACAACTTCCCGGCAATCCGTCGCGGCGACGTGATCAAGGCGCAGATCCCGCACCAGATCCCGACCCAGAGCCAGGGTCTGTTCACGAACACCCGGCGCCCGGCCTTTGCCGATATCAAGGTGCGCGAAGCCCTGGGCCTGATGTTCGACTTCGAATGGACCAATCGCGCGCTGTTCAGCGACGCCTACAAACGCACCACCAGCTACTACCCCAACAGCGAATTCAGCGCCGTCGGCCTGCCGGTCGGCCATGAATGGCTGATGCTCAAACCGTACAAGGATCAACTGCCGGCGCGCCTCTTCACCGAACCGTTCACGCTGCCGCAGACCGATGGGCGCGGCATTCCCCGGGAAACCATGCGCAAGGCCCTGGCGCTGCTGGCCGAGGCCGGCTGGAAGCTCAACGGCCAGCGTCTGCAGGACGCCGCCGGCCAGCCGCTGCGTTTCGAGTTGCTGCTGGTCAATCCGAACCTTGAGCGAATCCTCCAGCCGTACATCGAGAACCTCAACAGCATCGGCATCGACGCGCGCCTGCGCACGGTGGATCGCGCCCAGTACAAACAGCGTCTGGACCAGTTCGATTTCGACATGATCCTGATGACCCTCAACCAGACTCTCAGCCCGGGGCTGGAACAGTGGCAGTACTTCCACTCCAGCCAGGTCGGGGTCAAGGGCAGCAAGAATTACGCGGGCATCGCCAACCCGGTGGTCGATCACCTGCTCGAGCAACTGCTCGCCGCCCGCACCCGCGATGAACAGGTCGCCGCCGGCAAGGCACTGGACCGCGTGCTGCTCTGGCAGCACTACAGCATTCCCAACTGGTACCTCAATTATCACCGTCTGGCGTACCGCAACCGGTTCGCCTTCGTCACCACGCCGCCCTACACCCTGGGCCTGAGCGCGTGGTGGCTGAAATCTTCGGAGAAAGATCGATGAAGCCTATCCGCGCCCTGCTCGTGCAGGCCAGCGGTCTGCTGTTCGCCGGGCTGGCCTTTGCCGCCCCGCAACACGCCGTGACCCTGTACAACGAGCCGCCGAAATACCCCGCCGACTTCAAGCACTTCGATTACGTGAACCCCGACGCACCCAAGGGCGGGATCTTCCGCCAGGCCGGTTTCGGCGGCTTCGACAGCCTCAACCCGTTCATCAGCAAAGGCGTGCCGGCGGACGATATCGGCCTGATCTACGACACCCTGGCCAAACAGGGTCTGGACGAGCCGTTCACCGAATACGGCCTGATCGCCAGCAAGATCGAAAAAGCCCCGGACAACAGCTGGGTGCGCTTCTACCTGCGTCCCGAAGCGAAGTTTCACGACGGCCACCCGGTACGCGCCGATGACGTGGTGTTCAGCTTCCAGACCCTGACCAAGGAAGGCGCACCGATGTATCGCGGCTACTACGCCGACGTTGAAGAAGTGATCGCCGAAGATCCGCTCAAGGTGCTCTTCAAGTTCAAGCACACCAACAACCGCGAACTGCCGCTGATTCTCGGCCAATTGCCGGTGCTGCCGAAACACTGGTGGGCCGAGCGTGATTTCAACAAGGGCAACCTGGAAATCCCGCTGGGCAGCGGCCCGTACAAGGTCACCGAAGTGAAGGCCGGACGCTCCGTGCGTTATGAGCGGGTCAAGGATTACTGGGGCAAGGATTTGCCGGTCAATCGCGGCTTTTACAACTTCGACGTGATGACCACCGACTATTACCGCGACAACACCGTCGCACTGGAAGCCTTGAAAGCCGGGCAGTTCGATTACTGGCTGGAAATGGCCGCGAAAAACTGGGCCAACGCCTACAACGTGCCGGCAGTGACTGAAGGGCGGCTGATCAAGGAACAGATTGTCAACAGCAACCCGACCGGCATGCAGGGCTTCGTCTTCAATTTGCGCCGCCCGGTGTTTCAGGACGTGCGAGTACGCCAGGCCCTCGGCCTGCTGTTCGACTTCGAATGGACCAACAAGCAATTGTTCAACGGCGCTTATGCGCGCACCCGCAGTTACTTCGAAAACTCGGAAATGGCCGCTACCGGCCTGCCTGATGCAGAGCAGGTGGCGATCCTCGATCCGTTCCGCAGCAAGCTGCCGGCGCAGGTGTTCAGCGAAGCCTTCGAGAATCCGAAAACCGACGCCAGCGGCATGATCCGCACGCAACAGCGCGAGGCGTATCAGTTGCTGCAAGAGGCTGGCTGGAAGATCGTCGACGACAAAATGGTCGACGCGACCGGCAAACCGGTGGTCATCGAGTTCCTCCTGGCGCAGACCGAATTCGAACGCGTGTTGTTGCCGTTCAAACGCAACCTCAGCGACCTCGGCATCGATCTGGTGATTCGCCGCGTCGACGTCTCGCAATACGTCAATCGCGTGCGCTCGCGAGACTTCGACATGATGGTCGGCAGCTTTCCGCAGTCCAACTCGCCAGGCAACGAGCAGCGCGAATTCTGGATGAGCGCCGCCGCCGACAAGTCCAGCAGCCGCAATTCGATCGGGCTCAAGGACCCGGTGGTCGATCATCTGGTGGAAAACCTGATCAACGCCGATTCGCGCAAAAGCCTGGTGGCCCACGCCCGCGCCCTCGACCGTGTGCTGCAATGGGGTTACTACGTGGTCCCGAACTGGCACATCAAGACCTGGCGCGTGGCGTACTGGAACCACATCGGCCACCCGAAAGTCTCCCCCAAATACGACATCGGCATTAACACCTGGTGGGTCAAACCCGATACTCCACCTGCGGTAGAAGTCGAAACCCAACTGCAAGCCGACCCTGCGGGCACGGAGTAATCAGATGCTGGCGTACATTTTTCGGCGACTGCTGCTGATCATCCCGACCCTGTTCGGCATTCTGCTGATCAACTTCGTGATCATCCAGGCCGCGCCCGGCGGGCCGGTGGAACAGATGATCGCCAAGCTCGAAGGTTTCGAAGGCGCCACCAGCCGCATTGCCGGCGGTGGTTCCGAGGTGTCGGTGGCCGGCTCTTCCTATCGCGGAGCGCAGGGCCTGGACCCGGCGCTGATCAAGGAAATCGAGAAGATGTACGGGTTCGACAAGTCGGCCCCGGAACGTCTGTGGATCATGGTCAAGAACTACGCCCGGCTGGATTTCGGCGACAGCTTCTTCCGCGACGCCAAGGTCATCGACCTGATCAAGGAAAAGATGCCGGTGTCGATCTCCCTCGGGCTGTGGAGCACGCTGATCATGTATCTGGTGTCGATCCCGCTGGGGATCGCCAAGGCCACGCGGCACGGCAGTCATTTCGACGTCTGGACCAGTTCGGCGATCATTGTCGGCTATGCGATCCCGGCGTTCCTGTTTGCGATTCTGCTGATCGTGGTGTTTGCCGGCGGCAGTTATCTGGACTGGTTTCCGTTACGCGGACTGACCTCGAACAACTTCGATGAGCTGAGCCTGGGCGGCAAGGTTCTCGATTACTTCTGGCACCTGGCGCTGCCGGTGACGGCGCTGGTGATCGGCAACTTCGCGACCATGACCCTGCTGACCAAAAACAGCTTCCTCGACGAAATCAACAAGCAGTACGTGGTCACCGCCAAGGCCAAGGGCCTGACCCGCCACCGTGTGCTCTACGGCCATGTGTTCCGCAATGCGATGCTGCTGGTGATCGCAGGTTTCCCCTCGGCATTCATCGGCATCTTCTTTACCGGTTCGTTGCTGGTGGAAGTGATCTTCTCCCTCGACGGCCTTGGTCTGATGAGTTTCGAAGCGGCGATCAACCGCGATTACCCGGTGGTGTTCGGCACCCTGTTCATCTTCACCCTGCTGGGGCTGGTGGTGAAACTGATCGGCGACCTCACCTACACCCTTGTCGATCCGCGTATCGACTTTGCCAGCCGGGAGCATTGAGATGAACCTGTCCCCTCTCAACCGCCGGCGCTTCGAACTGTTCAAGGCCAACAAGCGTGGCTGGTGGTCGCTGTGGCTGTTCCTGATCCTGTTCGGCCTGAGCCTCGGTGCCGAGCTGATCGCCAACGACAAACCGCTGGTGGTGCACTACGACAACAACTGGTACTTCCCGGCGATCAAGCGTTACCCGGAAACCACCTTCGGCGGCGAATTCCCGCTGGAAGCCAACTACAAGAGCCCGTACATCCGCGAACTGCTCAAGGCCAAGGACGCGTGGGTGCTGTGGGCGCCGATTCCGTTCAGCTACCAGAGCATCAACTACGACCTGAAAGTCCCGGCCCCCGCCCCGCCGTCGGCGGACAACCTGCTGGGCACCGACGATCAGGGCCGCGATGTGCTGGCACGGGTCATCTACGGCTTTCGGGTGTCGGTGCTGTTCGCCCTGACCCTGACCGTCCTCAGCTCGATCATCGGCGTGATCGCCGGCGCCTTGCAGGGCTTCTATGGCGGCTGGGTCGATCTGGCCGGCCAGCGCTTTCTGGAGATCTGGTCGGGCCTGCCGGTGCTGTACCTGCTGATCATCCTCGCCAGCTTCGTCCAGCCGAATTTCTGGTGGCTGCTGGGGATCATGCTGCTGTTCTCGTGGATGAGCCTGGTGGACGTGGTGCGCGCCGAGTTCCTGCGCGGGCGCAACCTCGAATACGTGCGCGCAGCCCGGGCGCTGGGCATGCAGAACGGCGCGATCATGTTCCGCCACATTCTGCCCAACGCGATGGTTTCGACCATGACCTTCATGCCGTTCATCCTGACCGGCGCCATCGGCACCCTCACTGCGCTGGACTTCCTCGGTTTCGGCTTGCCGGCCGGCAGTCCGTCGCTGGGCGAGCTGGTGGCTCAGGGCAAATCCAACCTGCAGGCGCCGTGGCTGGGCATGAGCGCGTTTGCGGTGCTGGCGCTGATGTTGAGTTTGCTGGTGTTCATCGGCGAGTCCGCTCGCGATGCCTTCGACCCGAGGAAGTGACATGAATCAGGACAATCTGATCGAAATCCGCGACCTGGCCGTCGAATTCGGCATCGGTGATCGCGTGCAACGGGTGGTCGAAGGCGTGAGTTTCGACATCAAGCGCGGCGAAACCCTGGCGCTGGTGGGCGAGTCAGGCTCGGGCAAGTCGGTGACGGCGCATTCGATCCTGCGCCTGCTGCCCTACCCGCTGGCGCGGCATCCGGCCGGCAGCATCAATTATTCCGGGCAAAACCTGCTGGAACTGGGCGAAAAGACCATCCGTCACATTCGCGGCAACCGGATCGCGATGATCTTTCAGGAGCCGATGACTTCGCTCAACCCGCTGCACTCGATCGAGAAGCAGATCAACGAAGTGCTGGGCATCCACAAGGGCCTGACCGGCAAGGTCGCGACCAAGCGCACGCTGGAGCTGCTGGAGATGGTCGGCATCCCCGAGCCGCACAAGCGCCTCAAGGCCCTGCCCCACGAATTGTCCGGCGGCCAGCGCCAGCGCGTGATGATCGCCATGGCCCTGGCCAACGAGCCGGAACTGCTGATTGCCGACGAACCGACCACCGCGCTGGACGTGACCGTTCAGCTGAAAATCCTCGACCTGCTCAAGGAATTGCAGGCCCGATTGGGCATGGCGCTGTTACTGATCAGTCACGATTTGAACCTCGTGCGAAGAATTGCGCATCGAGTATGTGTCATGCAGCGCGGTTGCATCGTCGAACAGGCATCGTGCGAAGAGCTGTTCCGTTCGCCACAGCATCCGTACACTCGGGAACTGCTTGGCGCGGAGCCCAGCGGAGGCCCGGCGAGCAATAAAATCGGCGCGCCGCTGCTTGAAGTCGAGGATCTGAAAGTCTGGTTCCCGATCAAGAAAGGCCTGCTCAAACGCACGGTGGATCACGTCAAGGCAGTGGACGGCATCAATTTCAGCCTGCCTCAGGGTCAGACTCTCGGGATCGTGGGGGAAAGCGGTTCCGGTAAATCCACCCTGGGTCTGGCGATCCTGCGGTTGATCGGCAGCAAAGGTGCGATCCGTTTTGAAGGCAAGCAGCTAGACTGCCTGACGCAAAGCGAAGTCCGGCCGTTGCGTCGGGAGATGCAGGTGGTGTTTCAGGATCCGTTTGGCAGCCTGAGCCCGCGGATGTGCGTGAATGACATCGTTGGCGAAGGCCTGCGGATCCACAAGATGGGCACCGCCGCCGAGCAGGAAGCGGCGATTATTGCGGCATTGAAGGAGGTAGGTCTGGATCCGGAAACCCGGCACCGCTACCCCCACGAATTTTCCGGTGGGCAACGGCAGCGAATTGCCATAGCCCGGGCTTTGGTGCTCAAACCGGCGCTGATCCTGCTGGACGAGCCGACTTCGGCGCTCGACCGGACGGTGCAGCGGCAAGTGGTGGAGCTGTTGCGTTCACTGCAAGCCAAGTACAACCTGACGTATTTGTTCATCAGCCATGACCTGGCTGTTGTGAAAGCGCTGAGCCACCAGCTGATGGTGGTCAAGCATGGCCACGTGGTCGAACAGGGAGACGCGCAAAGTATCTTTGCCGCCCCCCAACATCCGTATACACAGCAGTTGCTGGAGGCCGCTTTTCTGGCACCAGCCACTGCGCAATAACCTGAAAGAGGAGCAACACATGGGTTTTCTCGCCGGTAAGCGCGTACTGATCGTCGGTGTCGCCAGCAAGCTGTCCATCGCATCCGGCATCGCTGCCGCCATGCATCGCGAGGGCGCTGAGCTTGCCTTCACTTATCAGAACGACAAACTGAAAGGTCGCGTGGAAGAGTTCGCACAGGGCTGGGGTTCGAGCCCTGAGCTGTGCTTCCCGTGCGACGTGGCCAGCGATGAAGAAATCGCCAAGGTCTTCGAAGAACTGAGCAAGAAGTGGGACGGCCTGGACTGCATCGTGCACTCCGTCGGCTTCGCCCCGGGCGACCAACTGGACGGCGACTTCACCGAAGCCACCACCCGTGACGGTTTCCGCATCGCTCACGACATCAGCGCCTACAGCTTCGTGGCCCTGGCCAAAGCTGGCCGCGAAATGATGAAAGGCCGCAACGGCAGCCTGCTGACCCTGTCGTACCTGGGCGCCGAGCGCACCATGCCTAACTACAACGTGATGGGCATGGCCAAGGCTTCGCTGGAAGCCGGCGTACGTTACCTGGCCGGTTCCCTGGGCCCGGACGGCACCCGCGTCAACTGCGTATCGGCCGGTCCGATCCGCACCCTGGCAGCGTCGGGCATCAAGAACTTCCGCAAGATGCTGGCGGCCAACGAAGCGCAAACCCCACTGCGTCGCAACGTCACCATCGAAGAAGTCGGCAACGCCGGCGCCTTCCTGTGCTCCGACCTGGCGTCGGGCATCAGCGGTGAAATCATGTACGTGGACGGCGGCTTCAACACCACCGCCATGGGCAACATCGAAGAGTAATCTTCGCGCTGCCGATAAAAAGCCCGCCTATTCAGGCGGGCTTTTTCATGCCTGCGATTCCAGGCAACGGGTGAACAATTGTTGAATCGGTTGAGAACGCTGGCTGTAGCGCTGCAGCACCACCATTTCCCGATAGAACGTCAGTTCTCCCAGTTCGATCACCCTCACCTTCAGCGGATGCTCCAGCCATAGCCCGGCCCTGGGCAACAACGAAACCCCGAGCCCGCACTCGACCATCTTCACGATCGCTTCGAGCTCATCCAGCTCAAGCGCTACGTGGACATCAATGCGCTGCTCGCGCAGAAACTGCGTCACCAGCCGGCCACCAAACGAGTTGCGGTCATAACGCACGTGAGGATGCTCGGCCAGCAGTTGCAGCGGATCATCGCCCTCGACCGTTGTCGGCACGATCAGCACAAACGGCTCGCGACGGATCACCTGCGACGACAGCTCCTTGGGCAATTCGAACGGTGGCCTGATCATGATCGCCAGATCGACTTCCCCGGCATCCACCTGGCTCAGCAGGTTCAGCGACACACCCGGCACCAGCTTCGGCTCCACGCCCGGCGCCTGTTGCCGCAAGCGCAACAAGGCCTGAGGCAACAACCCGGTTTGGGCGGTCGCCACAGCGCCGATTTTCAGCTCACCGCGAAACTCGCTGACATCTTCGCTGACCGCCATGCGGCTGAAGGTGGCGAGCATTTCCTGCGCCATCGGCACTGCGCGCTGCCCGGCCGGATTAAGGATCGCCTGTCGCCCGGTGCGATCGAACAGTCGCACGCCCAAAGCCTGCTCCAGATTGCGAATCTGCGCGCTGACCGCCGATTGCGTCAGGCCGATATGCAGACCGGCGGCGGCAAACGTGCCATGCCGCGCCACCGCCAGAAAGGTTTTCAGTTCACGCAGCATGGGCGCCTCGACTGATCGAAATAATTTGAGCTCGGCGCAAAAACTATCGTCTTTCAATCGAAAAGCACAGCGCTAGACTCAGTTCATCCCAACCGTTGATAGAGACCGCGCCTATGTCACTCAGTCCTTTCCACCTGGCCATTCCGGTGTACGACCTCGCCGCCGCCCGGCATTTTTACCGTGAAGTGTTCGGACTCGAAGAGGGTCGTTCCAGCGATCACTGGGTCGACTTCAATTTCTTCGGCCATCAACTGGTGATTCACCTGGCGCCGAAAAACGCCTCACAGGAAGCCGCGCACACCAACGCCGTGGACGGGCATGACGTGCCGGTGCCGCATTTCGGTGTGGTGCTGGGGATGGAGGAATGGCACGCACTGGCCGATCGCCTGAAATCACTGGGCACGCGGTTTGTGATCGAACCGGGGATTCGCTTTCAGGGACTGGTGGGCGAACAGGCCACGATGTTTTTGTTCGACCCCTGCGGTAACGCCCTGGAGTTCAAGGCGTTCAAGGACATCGGGCAGTTGTTTGCCAAATAAGCGTCAGATTCGCTTCAGGGCTTGCTTGTGGGCATACATCGCCCCATCCGCATCCGCCAGCAGCTTGTCCACGGTGTCATGGCGCTGCGGGTTGTATTCGATCTGGCCGACGCTGAAGCGAATCGCGTAACCGCGGTGCAACGTGGCATTGCGTTCTTCGAGGATTTCCTTGAGGCGCGCCATGATCGCCGTGGTTTCAACGTGGCTTGAGCCAGTCAGCAGCGCCACGAACTCATCGCCGCCCAACCGCCCGACCACATCGCTCTCGCGGAAAGCGATGCGCAGCACATCGGCGAAGTTCTTCAGCGCGCTGTCGCCCTCGGCATGCCCATAAAGGTCGTTGATCTGCTTGAAGTCATTGAGGTCGAAAAACAGCAGCGTCGCCGGTTTTTCCAGGCGTGCGCAGGCGTCGAGCGCGTGCTGGGCGAGCATCTTGAAGCCGCGCCGGTTGGACAGCAGCGTCAGCTCGTCCATGCTCGCCATCTGCACGGCCATCAATTCCTGTTCGGCCATGCCGGCGAGATCGCGCAACAGGTCCCGTTCTTCGTCGTCGAGTTCGCGGGGTTTGGTGTCGATCAGGCACAAGGTGCCCATCTTGTTGCCGTTGGGCACGGTCAGCGGATAACCGGCGTAGAAGCGGATGTTCGGATCGCCGATCACCAGCGGATTGTCGTGAAAGCGCTCGTCCTCGCGGGCATCGCGCACCAGCAGCAGTTCGTCCTTGAGAATCGCGTGGCCGCAGAACGAAACGTCTCGTGGGGTTTCGGTGGCGTCCAGACCCACGCAGGACTTGAACCACTGCCGATCCTTGTCCACCAGCGTGACCAGTGCGATCGGCACGTTGAACAGACGTTTGGCCAGTCGCGTCAGCCGGTCGAAACGCTCCTCCGGTGCGGTGTCGAGCAGCTTCAGGTCCTGCAGCGCTTGAATGCGCACAGCTTCATTGGCGGGTTTGCCGGGTACCAGCATCACACACTCCTTTGTCGTCGATGCACTTGAGCGTAGACCGAATCAGCAATGACTCAACTTCTCATCCGCCGGCCACCGGACACGGCCCGCCTGCATCGGCCCACAGTTTGAACTGGGTCACGAAGATGTCGTGCGGCACCGGCACCGGCGCGCGCCCGGCCCCGGGATTCCAGCCCCAGAGCACCAGTTTGTCCTCGTTGACGTGTTTGATCAGCGCGGCAAAGTCCCGGTCACCGTTGCTGGCGCGGTCCTTGATCATCGCGCACAAGCGATCCGGCGGCAGGCCGATCCAGGCCATTTTGTGCGCGGCTGGCGGCAGGCTCCAGTGCGGCGCCCCCGGTGGCGCGTGAGGGCCGTAACTGGCCGGCGGATTGCTTTCGGCGTGGCAGGTGGCACAGGGCAAACCGGCCGCGCCCTTGCCATCCATGCCGCGTACCACGCTCATGGCGTGGGGAATGCCGGCATCGAACTGCAACGGCGAATCGCCGGGAATGTGGCAGTTCTGGCAGCGAGGGCTCTGGAAGACTTTCTGCACCGTGTCGAAGGCCTTCAAAGCTTCCTGATCGTCAGCGAACAGATCCGACGCGTAACCGCCCAGCCCAAGCAGAATCACCGTGCCCAACAACAGATGTCGTTTCATCTCACACCCCCGACAATAGCAGCGGCAGTTCCCGCAGTCGTTGCCCGGTCAGGGCAAACACCGCGTTGGCCACTGCCGGCGCCGTGGGCGGCACACCGGCCTCGCCGATACCGCCGGGTTTGTCGCTGCTCGGCACGATGTGCACCTCGACCACCGGCATTTCATTGAGCCGCAACACCTGATAATCGTGATAGTTGGACTGCACGACATGGCCGTCCTTGAGGGTCAGTTTGCTGTGCAGCGCCATGCCCAGGCCAAAGGTGATACACGACTCCATCTGCGCCGCGATGCTCTGCGGGTTGACTGCAATCCCGCAGTCCACCGCGCACACCACCCGATGCACGCGGATCGCCAGATTGTCCTGGGACACCTCGGCCACCTGCGCCACGTAACTGCCGAACGATTCGTGCACCGCCACGCCCAGCGCATGGCCGTCCGGCAGCGGGGCTTTCCAGTTGGCCTTCTCCACCGCCAGGTTCAGCACGCCGAGATGCCGGGCATGATCCTTGAGCAGCGTTCGTCGGTACTCCACCGGATCCTTGCCCGCCGCGGTGGCCATTTCATCGATCAGCGACTCCATGACAAACGCCGTGTGGCTATGACCCACCGAACGCAGCCAGAGCACGTTGATCCCGGTGGTCGGCGAGTGCAGATCGACCTGATGATGGGCCAGTCCCTTGATGTACGGGCTGTCCGAAACGCCTTCGACCGACGTCTGGTCGACGCCGTTCTTGACCATGGTTTTCTCGAGCATGGTGCCGGCCATGATCGATTGCCCGACCAGCACATGCTGCCAGGCCAGCGGCATGCCGTCGGTGCCGAGTCCGATCTTCGCCTGATGCAGGAACATCGAGCGGTAGTAACCGCCGCGAATATCGTCTTCGCGCGACCACACGGTTTTCACCGGCATCGCGGCAGCCTTGGCCACTTGCACCGCCTCGGCGACAAAGTCCGAGGTCGGATTGGCCCGACGACCGAAACCACCACCGAGGAATTCGGTGTGGATCTCCACCTGCTCCGGTTTGAGCCCGGTGATCTTGCCGGCGACCATCTGGTCCAGCGTCTGGAACTGGGTGCCGGTCCAGATCTCGCACTTGTCGGCGCTGATCTTCACCGTGCAGTTCAGCGGTTCCATCGGCGCATGGGCCAGATACGGCACGCTGTATTCGACTTCGATTTTCTTCGCAGCCTTGCCGAAGTTGCCCTTGGCATCGCCGGCCTGCGCCGCCGAAGTGCCCGGCGTGGCCGCCAGTTTGCGGAAACTTGCCAACAGCTTTTCACTGCTCAGATCAGCGTTCGGCCCCAGGTCCCAATCGACCTTCAGCGCATCGCGCCCGAGCTTCGCCGCCCAGTAATGCTCGGCGACCACCGCCACACCGGTCGGCACCTGCACCACTTTGTGCACGCCGGGAATCGCCAGGGCTTCTGCGCCTTCGAAGGATTTCACCGTGGCGCCAAACGCCGGGGCGCGCGCGACCATTGCCGTCATCAGCCCGTCGAACTGCACGTCCATGCCGAACTTGGCCCGGCCGGTGATTTTTTCAGGAGTGTCGAGGCGCTTGGTGGGTTTGCCGATGACTTTCCAGTCCTTGGCTTCTTTAAAGGTGATCGACTTCGGATCCGGCACCGGCAGTTGCCCGGCGGCGTCCGCCAGTTCGCCGTAGGTGGCGCGGTTGTCGCCGGCAATCACCACGCCGGATTCGGTGCGGATCGTCGACGGCGCCACGTTGAAACGCTTGGCCGCCGCCTCGATCAACATCTGCCGCGCCGTGGCGCCGGCGAGGCGGTAGCGGTCGAACTCCATCCAGGTTGAAGTGGAGCCGCCGGTAATCTGCATCCCGCCAAAACCTGGCATGCCGTAATCGGCCGCCGAGGCTGGCGAGTGCTCGACGCGAATCTTCGACCAGTCAGCGTCGAGTTCTTCGGCGATCAACATGGTCAGGCCGGTCCAGATGCCCTGGCCCATTTCCGAATGGCCGAGCAGCACGGTGACGCTGTTGTCCGCCGCAATCCGCAGGAACGCGTTCGGCGCAAACACCTTGCCTTCATTCTCGGCTGCCATGGCAAACCGGTTGCCGCCGGGCACCACGAACGCCACCACCAGACCACCGCCAAGCACGGCGCTGCCCTTGAGAAATCCGCGACGGGATACAGGACTGTTCATCACTCACCTCCCCTCGCTCAGCCGATGTCGGCGGCACGTTTGACCGCCGCGCGGATTCTTGGATACGTGCCGCAGCGGCAGATGTTGCCGGAGAGCGCCTGATCGATATCGCTGTCGTTGGGTTTGGGGATTTTCGCCAGTAACGCGGCAGCGGACATGATCTGCCCGGACTGGCAATAACCACATTGCACCACGTCCAGCTCGGCCCAGGCCTGCTGCACCGGGTGCGAGCCGTCGCTCGACAGGCCTTCGATGGTGAGGATTTTCTGGCCATGGGCGACGGCCGTGGCCGGCGTGATACACGAGCGCAACGGTGCGCCATCGACGTGCACGGTGCAGGCACCGCACTGGGCCATGCCGCAACCGAATTTGGTACCGGTCAGGTGCGCGATATCGCGCAGGACCCAGAGCAACGGCATGTCCGCGGGGACATCGAGCTCCTGATCCTTGCCATTGATGTTCAAGGTCAGCATCGGGGACTTCCTCAGACTCACGGTGTTCTGAAGGGCGCTGCTACGGCTCTCGATGGCCGTGCGCGCCTCGGCTTATCCCTTTCAGCTAAGCGCATTTTGACCCGACGACCAGCCGCTGCGACCACCGGTCATGGCTGTTTGGTGAGCGGCACCGGCAGGTTCAGCACGATCTGCGCGTCCTTGATCACGTCCAGGCGCAGGATCCGCGTAGCCCCGAGGCCATCGAGCAACTGACTCAGCGGGCCGCCGTTGCGATCCAGCTGCACATCGCGGGGAAACAGGCGCTGGGCAAAGGATAGTGTGTTGCTCTGCACCACGCTCTGATGCCACAGGCCATCGACCTGATGAATCATGGTGGCGGTGCTCATGCGCGATTGCGGCGTGACGTTTTTCAGGGTCGGCAGCGGCGCTTTCAGCACCAGGTCCGGCAAGCCCTTGGGCCCGTCGATGCGGGCACTGACGCTGGTGCCGATGTTCACGTTGATGTCGGCGCGCCACTTGGGCAGTTGATAGCCGTGCACGCCGCGCACCCGGGCGATTTCGGTGTTCACCGGCAGCGCCAGCACATGGGCGGTGAAACTGCGTCGACGCATGGCGTCCATCAGTTCCCGCGCGTGGGAGCCACGGGCGCCGGGGCGACGCACGACAATCGCCACGGAGATTTCGTCGTACGGGTCGTTGTCGCAAACCGAGTAGGAGAAAAACGTCAGCGCCACCAGTCCGTAACCGGGAAACGCCCGCAGCGGTTCAAGCGGCGCAGGCAAGGTGGCGCGCAGTCGGTCGAGCGGCGCCAGGAACAGCAACTGCACGCTGCCGGAACGGTAATAGAAGTTCGGCGCCCAGGTCGGCCCGACTCTCGACGCGACCTGTTGCTTGGGAATGCGCCGGAAGAAGTCGATGTTGCCTGCTGCCTTGTCCCGGGCCACTTCGTCGAGGTTGGGGTTCATCCGGAATCGGTCGTAGTAGCCGCCCTCCAGCACCTCGACCTTGTGCGTTCCGAATTCCACCTCTGTAAAGCGCTTGTTCATGTTCGCTGACCTTCTCGCTGATTGACCCGGCGGATGGCCGGTGAACACGACTCTAAGGTTCAACCAAACTTTAAGGTCAAGCGCACAACGCCTATGACCCACCATTCACGCCAGCGATGACCGTTCGGAACTTGCTTGACCTTGAAGTGCACTTCAATCCTAGAGTTGATAACGCTTGTCATCACTCCCTTCGGGGTCACGTTCCGCATTTTCCAGGAGTCGCGAACATGGGATATGTCACAACGAAAGACGGCGTCGAGATCTTCTACAAGGACTGGGGCCCGAAAGACGCTCCGGTGATCCACTTCCACCACGGCTGGCCGCTCAGCGCGGACGACTGGGATGCACAGATGCTGTTCTTCCTCGCCCAGGGCTTCCGGGTCGTGGCCCATGACCGACGGGGTCACGGGCGTTCGAGCCAGGTCTGGGACGGCCACGACATGGATCATTACGCCGACGATGTGGCGGCGGTGGTCAATCATCTGGGAACGCAGAAAGCCGTGCATGTCGGTCACTCCACCGGTGGCGGCGAAGTGATTCATTACATCGCCCGGCATGGCGAGGATCGGGTGTCGAAAGCCGCGATCATCAGCGCCGTGCCGCCGCTGATGGTGAAAACCGAGAGCAATCCGGGCGGTCTGCCGAAGTCGGTGTTCGACGATCTTCAGGCGCAACTGGCGGCCAATCGCTCGCAGTTCTATCACGACGTGCCGGCCGGCCCGTTCTACGGTTACAACCGGCCGGGGGCGAAGCCTTCAGAGGCCGTGGTCCTGAACTGGTGGCGTCAGGGCATGATGGGCGGCGCCAAGGCGCACTACGACGGGATCGTTGCTTTCTCGCAGACCGACTTCACCGCCGACCTGAAAAGCATCTCGATCCCGGTGCTGGTGATGCACGGCGACGACGACCAGATCGTGCCGTATGAAAACGCCGGTGTGCTGTCGGCCAAACTGCTGAAAAACAGCACGCTGAAGATCTATCCGGGCTTCCCCCATGGGATGCCGACCACCGAGGCGCCGACGATCAACGCGGATCTGCTGGCGTTCATTCGCGACTGATATTAGTCGGGGTCAGGCGCCCTGCCTGACCCCGACTACTCTTCGGTTCGCCCCGTTCCCTCGCGATCACGCGCGTAATGTCGGGCCAAGGGGAAGTCCGGCAGCCACAACTCGCGACGCACCGTCCACAGCTCGTAAGTGGGCTGGCATTGATCCGGTGCATCCAGCGCGCCGAGATTGACCTCGACTTCATCGCCACTGCGGCCGAACACCGACGAGCCACAGCGCGGACAGAAATGTCGCCCCGCATAGTCATGGGTTTCGCCGCTGATCGTCACCGCGTCCTCGGGAAAGATCGCCGACGCGGCAAACAGCGCGCCATGGTGTTTGCGGCAATCCAGACAATGGCAAACGCCAACCCTGTAGGGTCGCCCTGACGCCTCGATCCGCACTTCGCCGCACAGACAACCGCCGGTCAATCGGTCCATGGGACACCTCGTCTGAAAATGGAATATCCGGTGAGTGAAAATAGCAGCCCACTGGGGGAACGCTTACAATCGTGGCCCATTAATACTATTCAGGCAGAACCGTTCTTTCATGGCGCTCGATCCTCTCACGATGCTCACCATTTCCACCGCCCTGGCCGCGGCGGCCGCCCTGTATCTGGCGGTCGAATGGCGCAGCATCCGCGAACCTTCCCTGCTGTTCTGGAGCGCCGGTTTCGCCACCATCACCGTCGGCTCGAGCCTGGCCCTGTTGCGCGCCAATGGTTATCCGCTGATCGGCATCTGGTTCGCCAACGGCTTGCTGGTGGTTGCGCACTGGCTGTTTCTGCTGGGGGTCGCGCGGTTTACCCAGCAGCGGTTGTCGCGGGCCTGGTACTTGATGTTCCTGCTCTGGCTTTCGTTGCTGCTGTTACCGGAAGATCCGTCGTGGTCGAAGATCATGCTGATGGCCAACTCGCTGCTGGTGGCCGCGCTGATGCTGCGGGCCAGCCTGTTGCTGCGCCCGCACGGCAAATCGTTGAGCGTCGGCGCGGTGCAATTGCGTTATGTGTTGCTGATCCACGGCGCGTTCTATTTCGCCAAGGCGATCATCGCGGTGATTCCGGGCACGCTGATCGATCTGGCGTCGTTGCGCGGCGAGATCATTCAGATTTCCCTGGTCGAAGGCGCGATGGCGATCATGCTGATCGCGCTGTCGATGACCGGCACCGAGCGCTATCGCCGGGAAAAGCAGATTGCCGAACTGGCCGCCCGAGCCCCGTTGACCGCGCTGTACAACCGCCGCGCCCTCGAAGTCCGCGCACCGCGTCTGCTCGATGAAGTCTCCAGCGCCCGCCCCGGCGCCCTGCTGCTGATCGACATCGACAACTTCAAACTGATCAACGACCTGTACGGCCACACCGCCGGCGACCGCTTGCTCATCGCCCTCAGCGAAATGATCCGCGCAGCGCTGCCCAAAGGTGCACTGGCGGCACGGCTGGGCGGCGACGAGTTCGTGATGTTGCTGGGCGATGCGTCCCACGCACAGATCATGGTGCTGGGCAGTGCGCTGCGTGAACAGTTTCAGCAGATGACTTCCCAGACCTACACCACCCCGCAGGCCGTCACCCTGAGCATCGGCGCCAAGGTGTTCGATCAACCGCCGACCAGCCTCGCGGCATTGATCGAGCAAGGTGACAGCGCGCTCTACGAATCCAAGCGCGGCGGTCGCAACCGGATTCAACTGGCCGACTACACCTGACCTATCCTTGCCTGCATCCCGCGATCCCGGAGCCCGTCATGTCCTCGCCTGAATCCATCCTCCTCCAGAGCTGGCACCACAACGCCCGGGCCTGGACCGAAGCCGTGCGCAGCGGCGCCATCGAGAGTCGCCGGCAGGTGACCGATCAGGCCATTCTGCTGGCGGTGATGGGGCGTCAGCCGGAGCGCGTGCTCGATCTGGGATGCGGCGAAGGCTGGCTGTTGCGGGCACTGGCCGAGCGAGGATTCGAGATAGTCGGCGTGGACGGCGATGCGACGCTGGTCGAGGCCGCGCGGGTGGCCGGTTCATCGCCCGTGCATGTCGCCAGCTACGAAGATTTGGTTGAAGCGAAAGTCGACATCGGCCGTGATTACGACCTGATCTGCGCCAACTTTTCCCTGCTGCATCAGGACATCATCCCGCTGCTCGCGGCGATGAATGCCCTGCTCGTGCCCGGCGGTGCGCTGATAATCCAGACGCTGCATCCATGGTCGGTGGCCGCCGGTGATTATCAGGATGGCTGGCGGGAGGAAACCTTCGACGGGTTTCAGGGCGAGTGGCAGCCGATGCCGTGGTATTTCCGCACCCTGTCCAGTTGGCTGAATGCGCTGGACATGGCCGGCCTGCAGTTGACCGGCCTGCGCGAGCCGCAGCATCCGCAAAGCCCGGTGCCGCAATCGTTGCTGATGATTGCCGAGCGTCGCAGTTAAAACGCTACAGCCTCGGCTTGAGCAGAAACCCGGTGTAGTGCCGCAAAAACAGCGCGAACCCCGCGCACCAGAGCACCACGGACAACCCCAGTCCCAGACTGGAAAACGGCACCAGCAACACCCGGCAACCTGCCGCGAACAGCACCAGCGCAAAGCCCAGCACCATGCCTTTCGAGGGCTGCAACAACCGGCCGGTGTGCCCAAGGCTGACCCGCGCGATCATCGCCAGGATCAACCCGCCCACCCCGCCGACCGCCAATGCATGGGTCGCCAGGCTCTGCTGGCCGATCAAGCCCAGATGCCACAGCGCCATGGCCCAGGTTGCCAGCGCCATCCAGCCGTAAGCCAGGTACAACGACCACAGCAGCGGCGCCCGCCACATCCCGCGATCATGCCAGCGGATCAGCCGCATCAACTGCAAACTGCCGGTCAGCACGAACAGGCTTGCCAGCCATAGCCGGGGCGAATCATTGAGGCCTGCTGCAAAAGTGACAGCGGTCAGCAGGCTGCCGATCAACAGCAAGCGGGTTGGCAGTGGATTGGCGACGGGTGCGGGCGGACGGTTCAAGCCGCGCTGGATAAAGAACGGAATCACCCGCCCGCCAATCACGGTCATCAGCGCCGCCACCAGCCACAACGCGCCCAGCACACCCTGGCGTTGCAGGCCGGCGTCGTCGTTGTACAGGCCGATCAAAGTCAGCGCCTGACAACCCGCCATCAACCCAAGCACCAACACAATCGGATAGTTGTCGCGCTTGCGGGCGGCGACCAGATCGCGTCCCAGCATCACCGCCAGCAGCGGCAGAAAACCCCATTGCAGCGCCAGAATCAGCCCGGTCGGCAACGGCAGCCACCAGGCCACACGCCCGAGCAGCCAGACCGACACCAGGGCAATCAACGCCCCGCCGCGCACGCCTGGAATCCCGGTCCAGTTGGGCACCGCCGTCAGCAGGAACCCGGCAACGATTGCCGCCGCGAAACCGAAGGGCATTTCATGCCGGTGCCAGGCAAGCATGCCGCCCGCCGGTTGCAGATCGAACCAATGGCCGTAAAGCCACAGGCCCCAGATCAGGATCGCCAGCGCGGCGAATCCGGCCCCGGCCAGAAACAGCGGCCGGAAGCCCAGGCTGAACAGCGGCGCATCGACGAGTCTGCGCATGGTCAAGCCACCACGGCGGCGTGATGTGGGCCCAGCCGATATTGAGACAGGAGCCGCATCACATAGACGATTTTCAGCAGGGTCGGGCCGATGATGGTCATGGCGTGCATCGCTACCAGCAGCGCAATCGGCATGTGGCCCTGGTAAAGGTAGGCGCCGTAGATGCCTGCCAGCAGCATCACCAGACCGGCGACGAGGATCTTGCTCGACAGGTGCAGAACGTTCAGCGGACTTTCGAAGAAAGCGAACATGGTGGCGTACTCCTGATCGGTTCAGTGGGTACTTTGGATGTATCAACTCTCGTGCCAGATTTTTAACCCAACAGAATCAGCAGGTTGATAGCTACGTAGTCAATCAGACATCACGCAAGATTAGTCATAACGACCAACAACGAAGTCCAATTGACTACAAATAAACGCCACCACCCGACACCCCTCCCAAAAGCAAACCAATATCATTTGCGCAGCTTCGACCCATTTGCTTTAATCGCGACCCATTCTTATTTGGACCGCTGACAACGGTCGCCCTGGACGCTTGCTCAGAATGACGGTCGCCGACACCTCTCTCGTGCAAAACCTCTACGTCAGCCATCACCGCTGGCTGCACGAGCTATTGCGTCGGCGCCTGAACAACGCGATGGATGCTGCCGATCTGGCGCACGACACGTTCATCCGGGTACTCAAACGTCCACAGGCGTTCAACGGCGAAGTGCATGAACGCTCGCACCTGGCGACCATCGCCCGTGGCCTGTGCGTGGATCACTGGCGCCGCCGGCAACTGGAGCAGACCTGGCTGGAAACCCTGGCCAACCGCCCGCCTGCCCTGCAACCGTCGCCGGAACAACAGGCGATCATCGTCGAGACCCTGCACGAAGTGGACGCCATGCTCGCGCGTCTGCCGCAACGAGTCAGCGAGGCGTTCATCCTCGCGCAACTGCACGACATGCCTTACCGATTGATCGCCGAACAGATCGGCGTCAGCGAACGGATGATCAAGAAATACCTGGCCCAGGCGATGATGCATTGCGCAATGCTCGAAGCCGAACTCGACGGCCTGCTGATTGAGTAAGGTCATGAACCGACTCAGTCACGCCAGCCTCGAACAGGCCGCGCAGTGGTACGTGCAACTGCACGACGAACACGTCGCCGACCACGAACGCCAACGCTGGAAAGCCTGGCTGGCGCAAAGCGCCGAGCATCAGGAAGCGTGGCGCTACGTGGAACGGGTCGGCCAGCGTTTCGCGCCGCTGCAGGGCGAGAACGATGCCCTTGCCGTCAGCCACACTTTGCGCAGCAGCCCGCGCGCTTCGATCAGCCGTCGTCAGTCGCTCAAGGGCTTGTTGATCCTCGCCGCCACCGGACTCAGCGGCTGGGCCGTATGGCGCGGCACGCCGTTGCCGGGCACCTTCGAACGCCTGAGCGCCGACCTGTCCACCGGCACCGGGGATACCCTTGAAACCACGCTCGCCGACGGCAGTCGGATCTGGCTCAACGCCCTCAGCGCCGTCAACGTACGTTTCGATGCCACGCAACGGCGGCTGCAACTGCGCGCCGGTGAAGTGCTGATCGACACCGCGAAAGATCCCGACCGAGCGTTTCTGGTGGACACCGTTCATGGCCGGATGCGCGCCCTCGGCACGCGATTCAGCGTCCGTCAGAGCGATCAGCAAACGGTGCTCAACGTGTTCGAAGGCGCGGTGGAAGTGCGCAATCACAACGACCAGATCGAAGTGGTGCAGGCCGGACGGCAACTGGCGTTCAACGCTGAGCAACTGCACGCCACAACCCCGGCCAATCCATCCCGCGAAGCCTGGCGTCAGGGCCTGCTGCTGGCGGACAACCTGCCGCTGGGCGAACTGATCGAAGAACTCAGCCGCTATCGACCGGGGCATCTGCATTGCGATCCGGCCGTTGCGCGGTTGCCGGTGATGGGTTCGTTCCCGCTCAAGGACACCGATCAGGCGCTGCGATTGCTCGAGGCGGCGTTGCCGATCCGGGTCGACAAGACATTGAGCTGGTGGGTCAACGTCGGACCCAGAGGCTGATTATTTTTCATTTCACGGTTCCCTTTTGGCCGTCTCGTTCGGTTGATTCTCAGTAGCCCCTTTTCTGCCTTCGGGAACTCCATGCTGCGCTCCACGCTTGCCCGCACCCGCTTCACCCTGGCCCTGGCGTTCGCCACGCCGGGGCTGTGCGCGCCGAATGCCGTGGCCGAAGCCCTGCACGCAGCAACCCATCGCTACAACATCGCCCCCGGCCCGTTGGTCAGCGTCCTCAACCGTTTTGCCGAACAAAGTGGCGTGTTCCTCGCCGGCCACAATGACCTCGCCGCCGACAAGCGCAGCCCCGGCCTGACCGGCGACTTCACCGAACAACAAGCCCTGCAACGCCTGTTGCAAGGCAGCGGCCTGCAGGCCCAGGCGCAGAGCGCGGGCGGTTACGTGTTGCGGGCCGCGCCGGCCGGGCAAGGTCCGCTGGAGCTGGACGCCACCACCGTTTCCGGCCGACAGCTCGGCGCCATCACCGAAGACACCGGCACCTACACCACCGGCTCGACCGCATCGGCCACCGGCCTGCCGCTATCTCTGCGCGAAACCCCGCAGTCGGTCACTGTCATCACCCGCCAGCAACTCGACGATCAGGGCGCCACCGGCATCGCCGACATCCTGCGCCGCGCGCCCGGCATCAGCGTGCAGAACTACGACAGCGAGCGCTGGGAGTTCTCCGCCCGAGGCGCGCCGATCACCAACTTCCAGTACGACGGGGTCAACACCGACTACGACGGCGTCTACGATTACGGCACCACCAGCACCGACATGGCGCCCTACGACCGGATCGAAATCATCAAGGGCGCCACCGGGTTGATGACCGGTTCCGGCGACCCTTCGGCCACGGTCAACCTGATCCGCAAACGTCCGACCCCGGCATTCAAGGCCTCGCTCAGCGGCACCGTCGGCTCATGGGACAACTACCGCAGCGAAGCCGATATCGCCGGGCCGCTGACCGACAGCGGCAATCTGCGCGGGCGCTTCGTCGGCGTCCATCAACAGCGCCGCGCCCATGCCGACCATTATCAAAACACCCGGGACATCGCCTACGGCATCCTCGAAGCAGACCTCACGCCGGACACCTTGCTGACCCTCGGTTTCGACCAGCAGAACACCCGCTCGCGCGGCGCCAGCTGGACCGGTTTCCCGATGTTCTACAGCGACGGTTCGCGAACGAATTTCGCGCGCTCGTTCAACCCGGCCACAGACTGGAGCCGCCGCGATTTCACCAACCAGACGCTGTTCGCTTCCCTCAACCGGCAACTCGCCAACGACTGGACGCTGAAGCTCAGCTACGACCGCAAACACCGCCAGCACGACACACTCCTCGGCTCCGCCAGCGGCGGCAATCCCGACCCGGTGAGCGGCGACGGTATGTTCCTGTACATGGGCAAATTCAAGGGCGACGAGGTTCAGGACAACATCGACCTCAACCTCAGCGGCCCCTTCAGCCTGCTGGGCCGCGAACACCAGTTGATCGCCGGTTTCATGTTGATGAACACCCGCCAGGACATTCCGGTCTACGGCTCGGTCTACCCGGCGCTGAACGGCAGCATCTTCGACTGGCGCGGCGAGTTTCCCAAACCGGACATTCCGCAGGTCGGCCGTGACCACATCGAACAACGCCAGACCGGCGCCTACCTCGCCACCCGCCTCAAACCCACCGACGATCTCGCACTGATTCTCGGTGGCCGGGTCAGCGATTTCACTGCCAGCGATCACCTCGATTACAGCGACCCGAACACCCCGGACGTACGCGACGGCTACCGACAGACCGGCGTCGTCACACCCTACGCCGGCGTGGTCTATGACCTCGATGAAACCTGGTCTTTGTATTCCAGCTACACCCGCATCTACCAGCCGCAAACCAGCAAGGACGCCTCGCGCCACGTGCTCGACCCGGTGCAGGGCAACAGCCTGGAAGCGGGAGTGAAAGCCGGGTTCTTCGACGGTCGGCTCAACGCCAGTTTCGCGGTGTTCCGCATCGAACAGGACAACATCGCCGAATACGTCAGCGGTTTCGACAGCCAGTCCGTCTACCGCACCGTGCAAGGCGCAACCACCGAAGGTTTCGAATTCGAACTGGCCGGCGAACTGCGCGAAGGCTGGAACCTCTCCGCCGGTTACGCCTTCAACCACACCCGCGACGCCAAAGGCGATCCGGTCTACGGCGCGATCCTGCAAACCACTGCGCCCGAACAGATCGTGCGAGTGTTCAGCAGCTATCGCCTGCCGGGCACCCTGCAAAACCTCACCGTGGGCGGCGGCGTGAGCTGGCAAAGCGAGTTCTTCGGCAACGTGTTCCAACCCGACCCGACCGGCAGCGGCCAGAACGTACGCATCACCCAGGGCAGCTACTACCTGGTGGACGCCATGGCCCGCTACCGTTTCAACGAACATCTGAGCACCACGTTCAATATCAAGAACCTGTTCGACAAGACCTACTACACCGGCCTCGGCAACTTCGGTACCGGCTTCTATGGCGAACCGCGCAGCCTGCAACTGAGCACCCGCTGGGATTTCTGATTTCCGGCCACTGGCCGATCTACGGCAGCCCCTGTCACCGGCAGACTGACTACGCTGTTATCCAGCGTGTCTAACCTGCCGAGGATGACTGCCATGCAACGTTTTCAAAAGCTGACTCCGTGCCTGTGGTTCGACGATCAGGCGGAAGCTGCGGCGAAGTTTTACTGCTCGATCTTCGATCATTCGAAAATCACCGCCCTCACCCACTACAGCAAGGTCGGCCAGGAGTTTCACGGCCGCCCGGAAGGCTCGGTGATGACCGTCAGCTTCGAACTCGACGGCCATACCTTCACCGGGCTCAATGGCGGGCCGGTGTTCACGTTCAATGAGGCGATTTCGTTTCAGGTCAATTGCCAGAACCAGGAAGAGGTCGACCATTTCTGGGGCAACCTGAGCGCCGGCGGGCCGGTGGAAGCGCAGCAATGCGGCTGGCTCAAGGACAAGTTCGGCGTGTCGTGGCAGATCGTGCCGGTGGCGTTCATGCACATGATGACCGACCCCGACCAGACCAAGGCCCAGCGGGCGATGCAGGCCATGTTCGGGATGAAAAAACTCGACATCGCCGAACTGGAACGAGCCTTCGCCGGGCAGAGCTAATACACTCGGGCACTGGCCTGCCGAGAACCCAACAATGAAACACACTGCCGCCAAGAACCCTGAACAAGCCCCGCGCTTCTGGCGCGACGACGCCCTGCCCTTCATCGAGGCGCGGGCCATCGCCGACGGGCGTGAGGTCTGCTATTCACGGCACTCCCACGCGCACTTTTCCATCGGCGCAATCACCGCCGGGCGCAGCACTTACGTGCATGAACAATCCTCGTTCGAAGTGGCGGCCGGCACCGTGGTGCTGATGAACCCGGGGGACGTGCATGCGTGTAACCCGATCGATGATCAGCCGTGGTCGTATTTGATGTTGTATGTGGAAACGCCGTGGCTGACGGATCTGCAGCATCAGCTGGGGTTCAGTGCGGAACTTGAGTTTCGGCGGTTTTCCGATACCCATTTGAATGACGCCCGCCTGTTTCGCGACTTGAATGCGTTGTACGCGGTACTGGTCGACGAGCAGCAAGACGTGCTGCGCAAACAGAGCGCGGCGGTGGAGTTTTTCAGTGACTTGCAACTGCGCCTGAATCCCATCGAACAACCGTTGCGCGAGCCGAACTTTAAACTCGAACGCGCCGCCGACTATATCCGCCAGCATTGCACTGACCTGCTCAGCCTTGACGACATCTGCGCCGCTGCCGAACTGTCACCGTCCTATTTGATCCGCGCCTTCAAACAACACTTCGGCATGACGCCCCATGCGTTTGTGGTCAACCAGCGTATTCAGTTTGCCCGCGAGTGTCTGCGGCGCGGGCAGTTGATTGCGGATGTGGCGCTAGAGGCCGGGTTTGCCGATCAGGCGCATTTTCAGCGGGCGTTTAAACAGCATCTGGCGGCTACGCCGGGGCAGTATCGCGGCTAAAAGCAAAAACGGCCCGCAATGGGCCGTTTGGATTTGGATCGTTCCCACATCGAGGCGTTGAACCGTCCGCATGGGAATGCTTTAACGGACGCTCTGCGTTCCAGCTCCGGAAGGGACGCGGAGCGACCCGGGCTGCATTCCCACGCAGAGCGTGGGAACGATCAGATCAAGCGATCAGGTTACTGGGCTGCCTCAGCCTTCAATTCCAGATTATCCAGCGCTCGATTCACCGCCAGTTCCCCCAGCATGATCAATTGCGCAATGCCCAGCAGCACATGCCGATGCGAGCCGTCCAACAGGCCGGCGAAGTCGGTGGCCATGATTTTGGCCGAGGTCAGGGTTTCGCAGGCATCGGCCAGCAGTTCTTCGCTGTCGATGCCCGGGGCGATGAGGTAGCGGGTGTTGGGTTTGAGCAGCGGTTTTCTGGGGAGCAGCGGATTGAGGTAGTGGTCGAGGGCGCGTTCGGCGGCTTCGTGGAATTTCTTGGAGTCGAGGGTTTCGTAGGGCGAGGTAGTGTCGGTTTCGGGTGGGTTGGGTGTTGGCTTGATCATCGTGAAGCTCCTATAAGAGTGGAGCCGCCCGGAACTGTCGCTAAACAGGAAGGAGGCGGCTGTACGCAGGTTAGCGAACCGGTTATAGGCACCCGGCAGACCCGAGGGTCTCCCGCATACAGCCACCATAGCGGAGTTTCAGACATTGAGTCTGCGACAAAGCATGGAGCGCTGATGCACCTATTTATGATTCGAGTCGCTAAACCCGATCGCTGATTCGTCAGCGACCGACACACGATAGAACCCGCCCCCAAGGCGCACAAGCCAGCGGATTCTGGCGGATGCGTAGGCAACGGCGCAAGGTGTTGTGGTTTGCCGGAAGTATTCTTGAACACCTTTAAACCGCCCCAGCCCCCCCTTCGTTTCGACACAGCTGATTACTCCCTCACACTTTTCGTGCCATATAAAATCTGTATTCAGAACGATCAACTGGTTACACCCGGTCACTTTCATAAGTCTACATACCCGGAAAGATATACATATTTATCGCCAACAAAGCTTCAGGCCTTTAAAAACAGCCTCCCCTCTCATTCACGCCAAACCAAAGAAACACTTCGAACATTAATCCACATCAACTTTTCGCCCTGGATCTTTACTCTAAAAACCTGTCTACCGCACAAACACGACAATCAATAAACAACCACCACACCTCATTTATTTCGCTATTAGAGAATGGATTCCGAATCATGAAGCCAATGGACAACTATGTTTACGACTCCACAAACACACTTCAGAAAAAGGCAGTAAGCCAGACCATTACAAACTTTATCAGCGATGAATACGCCATTGAACGCCTTGGCTGGAAATGGGATGAAATTCTGGTTCCGTGCGTGGAGGACAGCACATTCGACCGAATTCATCGCAGCGGCAAAATCTCGCTTGCCATACTTCTGCGCCACGACGATTTTCACTTTATACGCGCTCGCCGCAAGATTTCGGACAACGCTGTTTTTCTGCTGGATGAGAATGCTCGACTCTATTCCAGCTATCGAAACATGGTCTCCAGCGGAGGCCGGCCCGCTACCCCGTTTGTTTCTCTGCGAGAGATCACCGCTGATATAGCAGGTCTGGCTGACTTCGCCGACAACCTTCCGCTATTGGCCAAGGTCGCCGCCGCCAGTGGTGGCTGGATCATTACGGGAGACGAAGTTACGGTCGGTCAGTGGCTGCGTTTCAACGGGCTGCAAGTGCCGGACAACGAACAGGACACCCGCAACCTGCTTGATCTGTTGAACTTCTCGACATTGCCCGCGCCGCCGAAGTACGGAAACTATTGGCAACTTCTGGACGCTTCCGACGAGTCACCGTTCAAGCTTGAGGGAAATAACCGGGCATTAATTCTTGATCTGATACAAAGTTGCACCCTGGATTTTGAAGCCATTGTCAATGTCCTCGGCAGACGTTTGCTGATTGAAAGCACATCGGGTGACGGCGCTATAACCAGCACGGACTATCGCCTGCAGCAATTGATCGAAAGTGCTGCGTCCCGGCACGGGCAATATTACCTGTCCAGATTGGGCTGGCTTAATGAACAAGCAGAAACAAAACAATCGACGGAGCTCATGGAGCAACTGGCGGTTGCCGTGATCTTGCTTGACCTCGACCCCGCGCTCGATATCGCCAATACCCACTTCGCCGGTTTCGATCTGTATTCCAGACGTTACTTCAAACAACATCCTTCCCGGGTTCGGGCAGACCTGGAAGCGCATCTGATCAAGAACCTGTACGTCGAACCCTCGCTCGCCCCTCTGGTATCGCAGATGGTTCTGGCGGGGATGGCACCGGAATATCTCTTTAGCGATTGGCCGTTCAGCCTGTTGATGGGGACGCCGGCCTGGGTGATCGCCACGCAGGCCGTGCATCTGGTCGAAGCGTTGGCGCCTGGCGCCAGCCGCAAAATGACTTATCAACATTTGATGGGGTTCAGCCAGTCGACAAAAGCGCTCGCGCCACTGGCAGCACTGCAGGCTGAAGGCTCAGTGGACCCGGTGGTGACCTGGGCCTGGATGAACGGCTTCATCACGCGAGATGCGCAAGGTGAACTCGGCGCGCAAGAGATCGAGCGCGCCATGCGCGAATACGATCATTACATTGGCTTGACGCTCGAAGCCGCCGAACACTTTTCCAGGCCGTTTCCCGATCGCAGACAGCTCGCATTGAAAGAGCTGAAGACCCAGGAACGCGATTGCGACCCCGATGAGCTGTTGGTCAAACATCGCGGCTCGGGCGGTGGCGCCGGTCGCAAAGTGTCGGTGCTGGATCTCTACATGGGTGACGAACTGCACACCCAGGACTGGGATCGCATCAGAGGCACCAGTATCTACAAATCCTTCCCGGAGCTGCCCTATCTCTATCCCGTTGCCGAGCTTTACGAGTCGGCGACCACCCGTCATTTCGACGCTGTGCTCGGGGGGCTGGCGCGCAATATCCAGATCGCCATTTCACAGGTGCTCCCGGAAGATGCAGCGTCCCTCGAATACGGTGCGATCGGGGTCTATTGCGTTCAGAAAATGAACTACAGACCCGCGCGGACCAACGGCCGCGGCGGCATCAGTCCAGCTACGTACCTTCCGGGAGAGACCGGTCGTTACGGTGTCATTCTCTGTGTGAAGCACGGTTACGCCGTCAAGTGCTTTGAGCTGCTTCCACTCAGGATGGAGTGTCGCTACAACCCGGATCTCGAAGCGTTCTTCGAGCCGCTGGTATCCGGAAACTTCTACCAGCTCGACACTCGTTTCGCCGACGAGAAACAACTTGAGAAGGTCCCCATCGATCTACAGGCCTACCTGCAAAACGTGCCGCCCAAAACCGGCGTCCAGTCCAGAATCCAGGTCCGCAGGATCGGTGTCCTTGAAGCACCCGCCGACCACAGCGACCGGGATAATCAAATCCCCCTTTATCGATCCTCTCGCATGGAGACACTGGGTTGGCTGGTCGCCAGGAAAAATCCGTACATCACCGAACAAGAGATTCACCAGTTGGGCCTGCAGCAAACCGTACGGGAAAAGGCGATTGAAAAGACCGATGCCATCTTCAACATGATTCTCAACCTGATCATTCCCTTCAAGGGTTGCGTGGAAGGATTGACCTCCGGGGATCCGAAGAAGCACGGCGGCGCAATCTTCGACTGCATTGTCGATGCCGCTGTACTGGCGATGACTATTTTCGCCGCGCCCGTGGCGATCGCTGCCGCCGCCAGCAAAGCCGCGACTATCGCCGGCAAACTGCTGTCCGCTTCGCGGGTTCTGGCAAAGACGGCCCTGAGCTTGTTCAACCCGTTATCGGGCTTGCCGCAACTGCTCAAGGCGGGTGGCAAACTGCTCGGTCGAGGTGTTACGAAACTGAGCGGAGGGGCGCTCTCACTGGTGCATCAGGCGAAACAGCAACTCAGGTTCCTGACCGGCGCAAACAGCTACGACCTGTTCAAAGTCATTGATCACACAGGCTCTGCGGCACAGGTGCGGATGTCACTGGACACGGTTTCCCATGCGCGGGCGCTGCTGAAAAGCGATGCCATCGAAAACGCTCAACACATCGTCACTCACTTGAGCGACAAACACTTCAAATTGCCCAAAGGGGTTTCCGAAACAGAATTACGGCATCTTGCGAACAATGCTGTGAAGGAAACCGCGTACCAGTCAAAACAGGCCGGCGATCTGGAGTCGCTGATCGGGCGAGGAGCCATGGAGGAGCTGACGGAAGCATTCATCAAAGGTCACCCCGTCCAACTCAACGATGCGCGCAGCACGGCGCAGGGTTACAGCGAAACACTGGCAGTGCTGTACGAACTGGAAAGCAAGAAAGCCCGATACATGAAGGGCTATCAGCAAGACATTCTGAAACTGGATCTGGGTAAACCGCCTTACAACGACGTGATGCCCGATTCACTGTTCAATCCCTCGGGCTTTACCGATCCCGCACAACGAGCGACCGCCTGGATGTTGAAAGGCTCGACGTCCAACGGCAACGATTTCGATAACATCCTTGGCGTGTTGCACGAGTACACCGCGAACAAGGCCTCCCTGACCGATCCGAACGTGATCCGGGACATCCATCGCAAACTGGTACCGGAAGCCGTCGACAAAGTGCGCGACGCCGGCGCCCCGACCCAATATGGCAGCAGCCCGACCGGGTTCGCGTTACTGGAGCAGCATTTGAAGAAGCTCGATCCAAGCCATCCGCACTTTGACAAGCAGGTGCTGGGGGCCGTGGTCGGTTTCCAGGGTTTCGGTGATGGCAATGGCCGTACCGCCAGTGCGCTGTACTCGATCAGCCAGTTGCGCAACAACCAGTTCACGGCCATGCCACCCCATGTATTCAGGGAGCTCAACGGTATTTTCTGACGATGCCCGGTTGAACTGACTGCAACACCTCCGTACTCCGCCTGCCGGAGTACGGATCAGGGCAGCAGCAAATACCCCGCACTCACCGCCAACAGCAACGCCATCACCCGGTTGAACAAGCGCATCCCCGCCGGATTATGCAGATAGCCGCGCAAAAACGTCCCGGCATACACCCAGCACCCGACCGACAGATAACAGATCACCAGATACACCGCCGCAAACTGCCACACCAGCCGCGCCTCGCCATCGGCGACAAACGCGCCCATCCCCGCCACGCAGGCAAGCCAGGCCTTGGGATTGAGCCATTGCATCACCGCGCCGTAGAGCATCGACGGCGCCCTGCCCGATTCTCCCGCATTCAACCGGCCGTCATCGGTAGCCAGTTTCCAGGCCATGAACAGCAGAAACGCCACCCCGGTCAGTTGCACCACACGGGTCAGCGAGGGCCACAGCTTCAACACTTCATGCAGCCCCAACCCCATCAACACCAGCAACAACACAAACCCCAGCGTCGCCCCGGCTACATGCCGTTGACTGGCGCGAAAGCCGAACTGCGCCCCCGAGCTCAACGCCACGATATTCACCGGTCCCGGGGTTATGGACGCGGCCAGGGCAAACGCCGCCATCGACACAATCAGACTCATCGCACACCTGCTTCAAATCGAGGAACAAGGCGCTCACGGTAGCCGGCACCCGGCAGGCGGTATTGAAGGAAATTACCCCCGCTCGCGCAGACCCACTACGCTCTGGCTATGCGACCACTTTTGACCAGGAAGTCTGCCCTCGATGATTCTGATTCTGCTGCCATCTGCCGATTACGACCCCACCGAAAGCAGCGTGCCCTGGAAGGCGCTTTGCGATGCGGGGATCGAAGTACGTTTTGCCACGCCGCAAGGTTTGCCTGCCCATGCCGATCCACGATTGGTGGATGTAGGCTTCGGCCTGTTGAGTTCGATGCTGATGACGCGCAAGGCCGATCTGGACAGCTACACGCAGATGATCAAGTCCGAAGCGTTCAGGCAGCCGCTGGCGTATGCCGATGTCAACACGAACCAATTTGACGGTCTCCTGATCCCCGGTGGTCATGCCAAGGGGATGCGCACGCTGTTGGAATCCACACAGGCTCAGCAGATCGCCCTGCAATTTTTCAAGACAGAGAAACCCGTGGCGGCGGTGTGTCATGGCGTGCTGTTGCTGGCCCGAACGCTTGATCCCGATACCGGGCGTTCCGTGTTGTTCGGGCGCAAGGTGACGGCGTTGCTCGCGGCAACCATGGAATTGCCGGCGTGGCTGATGACAGCTGCCTGGCTGGGGCGCTACTACCGCACCTACAAGCAGACCGTCGAGGCGGAAGTGAAGACCGCGCTGGCCAGCAAAGCCGACTTCAAACGCGGGCCGCTGATTGCCAAACGCGATGGCGCGAATAAACTTCAAACGGGATTTGTGGTGCGCGACGGCCAACTGCTGACAGCGCGCTGGCCCGGCGATTGCCATCGATTCGCCGCAGAATGGGTGGCCATGTTGCAGGCCCCCCAGCGCTGATCGGCTTTTTCAGTCCTGACGCGGCACAGTGAAGCGAAACTCGCTGCCCTGCCCCGGCTCACTCTCGGCAACGATCCGCCCGCCGTGGGCCTCGACGATGCCTTGCGTGATGTACAGCCCCAGCCCGGTGCCGGTCGGATTGCCTTCCTTCACCGTCCAGTAGCGGTCGAACACGTGCGGCAAGTGATCCTTGGGAATGCCTTCGCCGCTGTCACGTACCGTAAAGACAATGTCGTCACCGACCGATTTGGCATACACATCGACCGTGCCCAGGCGCGGAGTGAACTTGATCGCATTGCCGACCAGATTCGACAGCACCTGAAACAACCGCTCCGGGTCGGCGTGGATGCTCAGGTCGGGATCGGCCTCAAACGAGATGCTGATGTCCTTGTCCAGCGCCAGCGGCGCGAGCAGTGACTGCGCCTCTTCGAACATCTGCGCGACATCGAGTTTCTGCGGCGCGATGGTGTAGCGCCCGGCGTCGATTTTCGAAGTGTCGAGCAAGTCCTCCAGCAGCGTGTTCATGCGTCCGGCGGCTTGCTGCATGGTGTCGATGGCGGTGGAGATGCGCCGCGAAGTGTGCGGCCCGTCCGAGCTGAAAGCCTTCTGCATCATGCCGCACAGCATCGAGATCACGGTCATCGGGTTGCGCAGATCGTGGGAGACCACCGCCACCAATTCATCACGGGCGCGCACCGCTTCCTGTTCGCGGCGCACCTGACGGGCCAGATCATTTTCCAGCGCCGAGCGACGCAGGTCGTTGGCGGCAAACAGATCGCCGTGGCTCCACTTGGTGGAAATCCCGGCCATCTCGACCTTCCAGATTTCGAACGAAGTACGCGGCCGCAGGCGCAGGCCGGCGTCGGAGTTTTCCAGGTCCAGCGGCTTGCGCGGGTCGCCGCTCCAGTTGATGTTCTCTTTGACTTCCGGGCGGAACCACAGCACGCCATTGTCCACCGGTTTCGGCAGGCTCATGGCGAGCACGCCGCTGGCGACCTGCTGATACTGCGCGGCCGGCGGATAAACGCTGGCGAGGTGATGACTGGCAAAGACCGGCTCGCCACGCTCCTGCAACCACTTGTGCAGGGCGCGAATCTCTTCCGGCTCCGGGCAGTTGCCGTAGCGGTGCAATTGCTTGTCTTCGATGATCGCGATGCCGCCGGCATTGGCCAGCGCCATCAGGACTTGCGGCTGGTTGGCCAGGCCATCGAAGACGTTCTGTGGCGAATCGATCATCGCCTGATTGAGCAGCGCCAGCGCCTCGACCTTTTCCTCGCGTTGGCGACTGACTTCCAGTGCTTCCATCGCGCTGATCTGCAACGACAGCACCTGGCCGATGGTCTGGCATGCGGTGCGCAACTCGTGCGGCACGTGCAGCGGCTGGCGGTTGCCGCAACTGATCAGGCCCCAGAGCCGGTCGCCCTTGAGCAGGGAAATGCTCATCGAGGACAGCACGCCCATGTTCTTCATGTACTGGCAGTGGATCGGCGACACGCTGCGCAACGTCGCGAAACTCAGGTCCAGCGGGGTCTGGGTGTCCGGGCGCAACTTGGGCACCAGCGGCACCGGTTGGTAGTCGGCATTCGGGATGATCCGCAGCCAGTTGGTGCGGTACAGCTCGCGGGCCTGCTCGGGGATGTCGGAGGCCGGGAAAAACAGACCGTTGAAGACTTCCATCGACGGATCGGACGCTTCGGCGATGACCTGACCGTGGCCCTCCTCCTCGAAGCGATAGATCAGCACCCGGTCGTAACCGGTCATGGCCTGGATTTCCTTGACGCTGATGTCGTACAGCGCTTGCAGGCTCTGGGCCTTTTGCAGGCGCGCGAGCATCCGCCCCAGGTGGGTTTCGGTGCCGGCAACGTTGCGCGGCTGGAAGTTCTCGACGTGGATTTCCAGTTCCAGAATCAGCACATCCTGATGCCGGTGCAGCAAGCCTTCGAACGCCGTGCCATTCAGGCGAAAGTGCAGCGGCGGCGCATCGGACAAGGCCGGTTGCTGCAAGGCCTCGCGAACCTGCGCGGCATGGGCATCGCCGATCAGGCTTTGCAGTGGCTGGCCGATCAGCTCTTGTGCCGGGCGTGCGAGCAAGGTCTCGACGTTGGCACTGATCTGGATGATCGAAAGGTCCGGCTCGCTCAGGGTCAGCAGCAAACCGTGCGGCTGGATCGCGCCGGGAAAGCGGATCGGCTCGTCGGCGCAGTTGGCCAGCAACTCTTCAAAGGCTTCTTTGTCTTGCGGGGTCATACCAGAACCTCCTGGCTTTCGAGCCAGCGCTCGAAACAGCTGAATGTAGTGTGGGCGGCCGCCACGACGGCTTCACGCTCGTCGGCGTCCATCGGGCGACTGCCCAGGTATTCGATGAAATCGCGCCAGCGGCGGCCGGTGGCAGCGCCGTAGATATCCAGAAACGCGGCGCCGTTGTCCGCGTCCAGGCTCAGGCGTGCGGCGATCTCCCGGCGCAGGATCTGTCCGCCGAGGGTTGCGCCTTCCAGCACGTACAGCACGCCCAGGCAGGCGGCGGCGGAGTCGATGGCGGGCAACTGGCGGCAGAGCGAAAACGCTCCGCCATTCGCGCCCAGCGCTTGCAGATCGCGTTGCAGGGTCGGCGCCTTGAGGCGCGAAACCAGATCGAAATCGGCCGGTATCTCGCCGCTGTCCTGCAATGCGCTTTCCAGTGGCTGATAGAAGCCGTAATAGGCGCGCATCAGTCGTTCGAAAGCCTGCAGATCAAGGGTGTCGGAGAAGAAAGGAAGGCGTTTTTCCAGTGCAATGTGCAGTTCGGCCGTGCCGGCGCGCAGATCCTGCAACACCGGTGGTACATGAACCTCGCGGGCCTTTGCTTGCATGTAGGTCGCTCGTACAGTGGGCCGCCTGCGGCCATGGGGGAATGGAAAAGCATTGCGCGAAAGCTTACACGGCAATTGTCCTTTCTGACCCGACAGATGGTTTTTTCTGGCGGATTCATCACCCTGTGACGGTTTCAGAGTTGACGGGACGGCAGAAAGTTCGAACGGATTTACGCCCGATCATCGCTGTACCGCGACACTGCTGCGTGACTGTACGGTTCAGGGCCGCACACCCGCATGATAAAAATTCCGCTCCCGTCACCGGAGCCCTGAGCCATGGATCTCGCCACCCTCTCCCTGTTTCTGCCCGCCTGCTTTGCCTTGAACATGGCGCCGGGGCCGAACAACCTGCTGTCGGTCAGCAACGCCACCCGTTACGGCTATCGTCGCGCCTGCGTTGCCGGGATCGGACGCTTGCTGGCGTTCGCCGGGATGATCGCCCTCGCGGCGGCGGGGCTGGCGGTGGTGCTGCAAACGTCCGAGCTGTTGTTCTATGGGATCAAGATTGTCGGCGCGGGGTATCTGCTGTATCTGGCGTGGCAGCTGTGGCGGGCCAATCCTGCCGCCGAAGACGCCGTTGCAGCGCCGGCAAACGGGCTTTTGGCCCTGGCGCGTCAGGAATTCCTGGTGGCAGCGGGCAATCCCAAAGCAATACTGATCTTCACCGCCTTCCTGCCGCAATTCGTCGACCCGGCCCGCGCCATCACCCCGCAGTTCATGCTGCTGGGCGTGCTGTTCCTGCTGCTGGAGTGGATCGCCATCAGCGCCTACGCCTACATGGGCCTGCACATGCGCCGCTGGTTCGCCGAGCCGCGCGGCAAGCGGATTTTCAACCGTTGCTGCGCGGGGCTGCTGTCGGCGGCGGCTTCGGTGTTGCTGATGGCCAAACGGGCCTAAGCTTCGGACGGGCCTTTGAGTTCGACCTGATTGCCGTCCGGGTCGAAGCAGTACAGCGACAGGCCGTAGCCCTCGGCGCCAAAACGGGTGGCGGCTTTTTCGACGGTCAGGCCGCAGGCTTGCAGGTGGCTGACCAGTGCCGCCTCATCGAACGGCTCGATGCGCAGGCAGAAGTGATCGACGTTGCGCCGCTCGCTGCCGGCAGCCGCGCCGCCCTTGCGGCCGATTTCGCCTTCAAGGTCGACCAGATCGATCATCGACGTGCCGGCGCGCAGGTGCACCAGACCGAACTTTTCGTTGCGCTTGACCACTTCGGCACCGAAGACCCGGTCGTAGAAATCAATGCTGCGTTGCAGATCGGCAACGCGCAGCACGATGTGATCGATGTGTTGAATCGTGAACGGTGGCATACCTTCATTTCCCGAGTTGTAGCGACCCGATCACTGTAGTGCAGCGGCCCGAAAATTCACTGTCGATTTTTCGGTGGAGCCATCGAATAACTGGTTTTATCCTCGGCCCATGAACATACAGACCGCTGTCCTGCCGCCCCACGCCGAAATGGTTCGCGCCATGCTCGCAAGCGACACTGCCTATGAAGGCGTGTTCTTCACGGCCGTGAAAACCACCGGGATCTTTTGCCGCCCTACCTGCACGGCGCGCAAGCCGAAACCGGAAAACGTCGAGTTCTTCGCCCACGCTGACGACTGTCTGTCCGCCGGCTACCGCGCCTGTTTGCGCTGCAAACCGCTGGACGCTGCGGCCATCGCCCCGGACTGGGTGCAGCGGCTGCTCAAAGCCGTCGACGCCGATCCCGAGTTGCGCTGGAGCGATGCGCAGTTGCTCGCCGAGGGCATCGAACCGCTGAAATTGCGGCGCTGGTTCAAGCAGCATTTCGGCATGACCTTCCATGCCTGGCTGCGCACCCGCCGGCTCGGGATGGCGTTGGGCGGGATCAAGCAAGGCACGTCCATCGACCACGCGGCGTTCGATTCCGGTTATGAATCCCTCAGCGGTTTTCGCGATGCGTTCCAGAAGTCGTTCCACATCACGCCGGGACGCGCGGCAGCCAGCGAGCCGCTGCTGTTCACCCGCTTGACCACGCCGCTGGGGCCGATGATCGCCATGGCCGAGCGACGCGGACTGGTATTGCTGGAATTTCTCGACCGTCCGGCGCTGACCCGCGAAGTTGAAGAACTGCAGAACCGCTACGGCTACGTGGTCGCACCGGGGCACAACGCGCATTTGCAGCAGATCGAAAACGAACTGGCGCTGTACTTCGCCGGCAAGCTGAGCGAATTCAGCGTGCCGCTGCACCTGCCCGGCAGCGAGTTTGCCCGGCAGGTCTGGAGCGAACTGCGGCAAATCCCCTACGGCCACACCAGCACTTACGGCGCCATCGCCGCGCGGCTGGGCAAACCCGGCGCCAGTCGCGCGGTGGGGCTGGCCAACGGGCACAATCGGCTGTCGATCGTGGTGCCGTGCCATCGGGTGATCGGTGCGGACGGCTCATTGACCGGCTATGGTGGTGGGCAACCGCGCAAGGCGTTCTTGCTCCGGCTGGAAAACGCCGCCGTGCAGCTGACGCAACCACTGGCTTTCTGAACAACCGACAAGAAGGGATCTCGATGAACGCGCTCGACACTCAGTTTCACCAGTTGCACCACGATGGCCTGCTGATCCTGACCAACGTCGCCGACGCCACCGGTGCGCGACTGGTCGAGCAACTGGGTGGCAAAGCCGTCGCCACCAGCAGCGCCGCTGTCGCCTGGGCCCACGGTTATCCGGATGGCAACACCCTGCCGCTGGAGCGTTTGATCAGCACCGTGGAATCGATTGCCCGAGTCATCGAGGTGCCGTTGAGCGTGGACATCGAGGCCGGTTATTCCGATGACCTCGACCGGGTTGCTGAAGTGATCGATGCCGTGATCGCAGCGGGTGCGGTCGGGATCAATATCGAAGACGGCAGCGGCGCGCCGGAACTGCTGGTGCGCAAGATCGAAGTCGCGCGACAACTGGCCGACAAGCGCAATGTGAAGCTGTTCATCAACGCCCGAACCGACGTTTACCTCAAAGGTCTGGTGCCGGCCGAGGATCGTGTCGCCGAAACCCTGCGTCGTGCCGCGCTGTATCAGGCAGCCGGGGCGGATGGATTGTTCGCTGCCGGGGTGACGTCGGCCTACGAAATCGAAGCGATCTGCAAGGGCACGACGTTGCCGGTCAACGTCCTTGGTTTTGCTTGCCTGCCCTCCCCCGAAGAACTGATAGCCCTCGGCGTGCGCCGCTTGAGCGCCGGTTCCGGGATCGCCGAATTCATGTACGGCGCCATGGGTTCGCTGGTGAAAAGCTTTCTCGCCAGCGGCAAGCTCGATACCCATGACCTCAAGGCCTTCACCTATGGCGAAGTCAACGGTCTGCTGAAGTAAGCCATGCCTGATCCCTACCAACCGGCCAGCGAATTTCTGGCCAGCCTCGACGCCGACTGGCAGCGCCACATTGCTGCGGTCGGTCCTTGCCTGCATCAGCCGCACCCGGCGCGCGATCCTTATGAGTCGCTGGTGCGGGCGATTGCCTATCAGCAACTGCATGCCAAGGCGGGCGATGCGATTGTCGGGCGGTTGGTGGGGTTGTTTCCCGGGCAGTCGTTTCCGCGTCCGGAGCAGGTTCTGGCGACGGACTTCGATCAATTGCGCGGTTGCGGGTTTTCGGCGGGCAAGATTGCGACGATTCAGGGGATTGCCCAGGCGACTCTGGACGGTGTGGTGCCGGATTACGCCACCGCGCTGGCGATGGAGGATGAGGCGCTGATTGAGCGGCTGGTCAGCCTGCGCGGGGTCGGGCGTTGGACGGTCGAAATGTTGCTGATCTACAGTCTGGAGCGACCGGATATTCTGCCGGCCGATGACTTTGGGGTGCGCGAGGGGTATCGGCGGTTGAAGGGGCTGGAGGTGCAGCCTGCGCGCAAGCAGATGATTGAGATCGGGTTGGACTGGAAGCCGTTTCGGACGGTGGCGGCCTGGTATTTGTGGCGGGTGCCGAAAAGCCCCTCGCTGTAGCCCTCACCCTTCGGGAGAGGGCTTTGGCCCCTTACGGGAAGATCATCTTCATCTCTCTGTCCGAATAGTTGTAGTTCCAGCGCAACTCGGTTCCCGCCGCAATATCCTCCGAGGCAAACAACGCGTTCAACATATAGGGCCGGTTGACCAGCCGGTCGCCGATCAGCATGTCCGCTTCGACTTTGAACCCGATGATCTGCACGTTATAGCCGTCCGGTGATTGATGGATCGGTTTGCCGGTGGCGTCGTATTCGAAGTTCGAGTTGATCCGCGAAATGATGTTGTCGCCGATGACCACCACCGGCTCTTCAATCAGTTTTCCCGGGCCGTAATGCAGGTAGGCCCCGGCGAGCATGGTGAACGTCTGCTCTTCGCGCCGCACCAGACGCACCGGGCTCAGCGTCCCGCCGTAGAGGCCCAGAGCCTCGCCTTTGGCTATTCGCTTGTTGGCGACCACCATGAGCTGTCCGATCAGCGCTTTCTCGCCCGGCACCCTCATGTCGGCCTCGGTAAAGGTGCGCAATTCGAGTTTTTCTTCGTAAAGCCTGGCGACGTCCTCATAGCCTTCGAACTTGATGTAGGGCTTGATCGGCTCCGAGCGGAATCGCTCCCCGGTGGTCAGGGTGACCAATGTCTCCAGCTTGCGGATCCGCACGGGTCTGCCCAGGGTGTCGCGCAGCGGGTATTTGCCGTTGTTGGCACGGTCGTAGGTGCCCAGGCGATTGCCCCGGAAGGAATAGCGCACTTCTTCGCGCATGGTCGCCAGTTCCTGGTCGGTGTAGGGCTTGACCGGCATTGATTCGGAGGCAAGCTCGAATTCGTCGTCGGCGTCGTCCGCACGAGCCCGTCCTTCGTCGCCCTCCGGATGCGGCATGGCCTCCAGTGTCGAGGCGGCTTCGCTACGCGGGTCGGGGGTGCGAAAACGGTCGGTGGCAAATTCTTCCAGCGGGTGCCAAAGCTTGCCGTCGCTGTCGCGCTCCAGCACCGGGCCGGAAGGATTGAGTTCGCTGGCCAGTCTGGCCCGGTACAAACCGGTTTGCGGGTCGGCGCCGACCTGAACGATGCCCTGATTGGGCAATTCGGCGAACTGACGCCCCTTGAACGATCTGAAGCCGTCGGCGTCGATGTCGGTCAGCCGGCTCGCCGCCGGGACGTGATACGCCTCCAGCGGCGGTTGCCCGACGGTGGGCGCGACCTCCAGCACCGGCAGTGCGTCGCGCAAGGTGATCGATGACGGAGGGCTGAGGACCTCTGCGCCGCTGTGATGGGGCGTCCGCACGCCACCGGGAAATGCGTGCGGCTCTGGCAGAGTGATGTGAACATCCGGTCGAATCACCGGCCCCGACACAGAGCCGTCGGTGGAAGGTTTCAAATGAACATCGCCCGGGCCTGTGCCCTTGACCGGTGGTTTGATTGGCATGTTTTTCTTCCTTGAAAAGTGGCCGTCCCGGATCCTGAACAATCAGGAGCCGAGATGGCATCCGGCGTCATTGCCGGTGCAGATTCATGGCGAAAAAACTACCAGACTCGCCCCCACACGCCCACGCACAAACCGCTTCAAGATGATTCCCGGCGCCCGCTCACAACCCTGACTTCAACCGGCTGAATGCCCGAATCAACGCCCGGTTGAACGCCTTGCCATTGTCGTTCTTGCTGTACAGCGAAGCCCTCACCGCCTGCGGTGGATAGGTCCCCGGATCATTACGAATCGCCGGATCAATCAACCCGTCCGCCGCCGTAATCGCGTTGGCGTAGTGAATGGTGTCAGTGATCGGTGCAATCACTTCAGGCGTCATCAAATAATCCATCAATGCCAGCCCGGCCTCGGGATGCGGTGCATCCTTGGGAATGACCATGGCATCGAACCAGATCAGCGTGCCCTCCTTCGGGATCCGGTAGTTCAACTTGAACGGCTTTTTCGCCGCTTCAGCCTGACCGACCGCGATGGCAACGTTGCCGTTCCACGACATCGCCACACAGGTGTTGCCGTTGGCCAGGTCGCTGATGTTCAGGTCATTGTCGAAGTAGCGGATGTACGGGCGGATCTTCGCCAGCTGCTGCTCGGCGAGTTTCAGGTCGTCGAGGCTCTGGCGGTTGATGTCCAGACCCATGTACTTCATGACCGCCGCGAACACTTCGTTCGGATCGTTGAGCAGGCTCACCCCGCAATCGGCGAATTTCGACACCACCGCCGGATCGAACAGCATCGCCCAACTGTCCCGTGGCGCGTCCGGCAGGCGCTGCTTCACGGCCTCCTCCTGATAGCCGACGCCGGTGGTACCCCAGGCGTAGATCCCGGCGTAGCGGTTGCCCGGATCGAACACCGCCATATGCTGACGGAACTCGTCACCAACCCCGGCAAAATGCGGGAGCTGCTGCTTGTTCAACGTCTGGATCGCGCCGCTCTCGATGGCCCGCGACAGGTGCTGGCCGGCGGTCAGCACCAGGTCGTAGCCGCTGCGGCCGGTGAGCAGTTTGGTCTCGACGGTTTCCAGCGAATCGAAGTGATCGGCGACCACCCGGATCCCGGTTTTCGCCTCGAAATTCTTCAGGGTATCCGGGGCCAGATACTCGCCCCAGATGTACAGGTTGACCACCGGTTTCGCCGTTTCGGCAGCCTGCACACACAGGGGTGCAAGCACCAGCAATAACGCTTTACTCAGTTTGTGCAGGCCCATGGTCAGGCTCCTTTTTTCTGGCCGGCGTATTGCGGCATGGTGATGCACGCGACGTTGCCGCCACCGAGCAGGATTTCCCGGGAGTTTTCGATGCCGACGATCTTGTGCTGCGGGAACAGTTCGGCGAGGGTCGCCAGCGCCACCTGATCGTTGCGATCACCGAACAGCGGCACCACGATCGAGCTGTTGCCGGCGTAGTAGTTGATGTACGAGGCACAGATTTTGGTGCCGGCCTGGCGGGTGTGAGTGCTGTCCTGCTGATCGAGGCCTTCGGCTTCTTCGGCGGTCCACTCCAGCACGTCCGGTTGCGGCAGTTTGTGCACGATCAGTTCGCGGCCACGGCTGTCGCGGGTGCTGCGCAGGATGTCGTAGGCCTCTTGATAGATTTCCCACTGCGGATCGTCGCGGTTGTCGGTCCATTGCAGCACCACTTCGCCGGGGCGCACGAAGCACGCGAGGTCGTCGACATGGCCGTCGGTTTCGTCGAACTTGCAACCGCGTGGCAGCCAGATCACTTGCTCGGCACCGAGGTAATCGGTCAGCCGGCGGGTGACTTCGTCCTTGCCCAGGTGCTGGTTGCGATTGCGGTTGAGCAGGCATTGTTCGGTGGTGAGGATGCTGCCTTGGCCGTCACTCTGGATGCCGCCGAGTTCGGCAATCAATGGCGCGCGATAGCGGTCGAAACGCTCGATTTCGAGGATCTTGCTGGCGATCTGATCGTCCTTGTCCCACGGGTAGTAGAGCCCGCCATCGAGGCCGCCGTAGGCGTTGAACTCAAAATCGACGCCACGCACTTCACCGCTCTGGTCGTTGACCACAAAGCACGGGCCGCTGTCGCGGAACCAGGTGTCGTTGCAGGTCATCTCCACCACCCGCACTTGCGGCGGCAACTGACGGCGGGCGGTGGCGAACTGGGAGGCCGAAGCGCAGACCGTCACCGGTTCGCTGTGGGAGATCGCGGTGACGATCTGCACCCAGACTTTCTGCGCAGGCTTGGCGCCGTTGCGCCAGACGTCGGTGCGCTCCGGCCAGCCGAGCCAGCAGCCGGACTTGGCTTCGAATTCGCCGGGCAGACGAAAGCCGTCCTGTTTCGGGGTGGTGTCGAGCAAACGTGCCATGGTCAAACCTCGTCATCGGGATGGGAATGACCTCAGGCTACGGTCGCGGGCGGTCGCGCCGCCAACGATGATTATTTCGGAACAGTTGAATTCAACTCATCAATCCGCCAGCTGATCGTTGAACCATTCCAGCATCTGCGTCACCGCCGGGCGCTCCAGCCGCACCCGCTCACAGACCAGTGCGTATTGGCCCAGCGCGGTCATGCTGGAGGTGAACGGCCGCACCAGACGCCCGTTCTGCAAATCTTCCTGCGCGGTGAGGTTGTCGCCCATGGCAACGCCCTGCCCTTGTGCCGCCGCTTCCAGCGCCAGACCGGCGTGGGCGAAATACAACTGGCGTTCCGGGCGCAGGTCGCCGGCATGGCTGGTGAGCCACGCGGTCCAGGTCTTGCCGTCCTGATCGTCGTGCAGCAGACAGTGCCGGGCCAGATCCTTGGGGGTTTTCAGGTTGCCCTGGTTGAACAGGCCGGGGCTGCACACCGGGAAAAACTGCAACGCCGGCAACGGGCGAACGAAATACGCACTGCTGTCCACCGGGCCGGTGCCGTAGGTGATCGCCAGATCGATGTCTTCGCCGGGCGCGGTGGCGTCGATCGGTTGTTCGTAGAGGTGCAAGGTGATGTGCGGATAACGCGCGTAGAAATCGGTGAGACGGTTCATCAGCCACTTCTGCGCCAGCTCCGCCGTCACCGCCAGCCGCAACACCGCGAGCGAAGACGGATCACGCAACTCGTCGCAGGCATCGCCGATCAGTTCGAAGGCCTGTTGCAGGCTCTGCATCAAGCGCCCGGCGGCGATGGTCGGGCGAATCTGCCGGCCCTCGCGGATGAACAGCGGCACGCCCAGTTGCTCTTCGAGCTGGCGGATCTGATGGCTGACGGCGCTGTCGGTGACGCACAGCTCGGCGGCGGCCCGGCCGAAGTGCGCGTGACGGGCGGCGCATTCGAAGGTTCGCAGGGCGGCCAGGGAAGGTAGTCGGCGCATCGGGGTTGATCCTCTTCTTGTAGGCCAGACTGCGAATAATTCCACACCCGGGTTCCCTTTTGCATCGCTCGTTCGGTTAACCCACCAGAAGCACTTCAACACCGATCGATTCGATGCAAAGGGATCTCCATGTCGCACGTCCGTTTCCGTTTTGCCTTGCGCCCGCTGGCGCTGGCCGTTGTGAGTTTTGCCGCCACCGCCAACGCCGCTGAAGTCCCGGCCAAAAAAGAAACCCTGCAACTGGGCGCGACCAATATTTCCGCCCAGGGGCTGGGTGCCACCACCGAAGGCACGCAGTCTTACACCACCGGCGCGACGTCCTCGGCCACCGGCCTACCGCTGTCGCTGCGCGAAACCCCGCAATCGGTGACGGTGATCACCCGCCAGCAAATGGACGACCGTGGCGTACAGAGCGTCGGCGATGCGCTGCGCAACACACCGGGCATTTCGACCCAGAAATACGACAGCGACCGCACCGAGTTTTCCGCTCGCGGTTTTGCCATCACCAACTTCCAGTACGACGGCGTCAACCTGCCCTACGACGGCGTCTACGGCGAGAACCCGAACAACGGCGACGACGCCTCCAGCATCGACCGTGTGGAAGTGATCAAGGGCGCCACCGGCCTGATGACCGGTTCGGGCGATCCGTCGGCCACGGTCAATTTGATCCGCAAGAAGCCGACCAAAGAGTTCAAGGCCTCGATCAGTGGCACCGTCGGTTCGTGGGATGCCTATCGCACCGTCGGCGATATTTCCGGTTCGCTGACCGATTCGGGCAATGTGCGCGGGCGTTTTGTCGGCGCGTATTCGGACAAGAATTCCTACCTCGATCACTACAGCCAGAAGAAGGATCTGTTCTACGGCATCCTCGAAGCCGACCTGACCGACGACACCCTGCTGACCTTCGGCATCGACAAGTCCAGCACCACCCCACGCGGCACCTCGTGGACCGGCAACCCGGTGTACTTCGCCGACGGCGGCCGCACCGATTTCCCGCGCCACTTCAACAACGGCGCCGACTGGAGCCGTCGCGATTTCGACAACATCACCTACTTCGCCTCGCTGGAGCAGGCGCTGGCCAACGACTGGAAATTCAAGGTCAGCCTCGACCAGAAAACCACCGACCACGACACTCGACTGGCGTCTGCCAGTGGCGGCAACCCGGATCGCACCACCGGCGAAGGCATGTTCCTGTACTGGGGCCGCTGGGAAGGTCATCGGGTGCAGAACACCGCTGACGTCAATGTCTCCGGCCCGTTCACCCTCGGCGGCCGCGAGCATGAGCTGATCGCCGGCGTGATGACCTCGCACTCGCGCCAGACCGGTTCGACCTACGACACCAGTGCCTTCTCACAAGTACCGGGCAGCATCTACGACTGGAACGGCGACCTGCCGAAACAGGACTTCCCGAAGAACGGCAAATACGAACGCACCCAGAGCCAGAACGGCGTTTACCTGGCCACCCGCCTGCACCCGACCGACGATTTGTCGGTGATCCTCGGCAGCCGCCTGAGCACCTTTAAATACAACGAAGACTACCGCTACAACGCCGGTGCCGGCCTGAGCGACACGCATGCCAGCTACAAGGAACACGGCGTGGTCACGCCGTACGCGGGGCTGGTCTATGACCTCGACGACACCTACTCCGTGTACACCAGCTACACCCGCATCTACCAGCCGCAGACCTACAAGGACATCAACGGCTCGACCCTGGCCCCGGTGGAAGGCGACAGCTATGAAGCCGGTCTGAAAGCCGCGTACTTCGACGGTCGCCTGAACGCCAGCCTGGCGTTTTTCCGTATCGAACAGGACGGTGTCGCCGAGTCGATCGGCACCAACGCCGTCACCAACGAAGGCATCTACAAAGCCATCGACGGCGCCACCACCAAAGGCGTGGAGATGGAACTGGCCGGCGAACTGGCCGACGGCTGGAACGTCTCCGCCGGCTACACCTACGCCCGCACCCGCGATGCCGACGAACAGCGGATCTACGGCTACCCGCTATCCACCACCAAACCGGAACACGTGGTGCGCACCTTCACCACCTATCGCCTGCCGGGCATGCTCGACAAGGTCACCGTCGGTGGCGGCATCAGCTGGCAGAGCGCATTCTACGGCAAGATCTACAGCGCTCCGGCCGGTGACTACACGCGCATCAAACAGGGCGGCTACACCCTGGTCGACCTGATGACCCGCTATCAGTACAACGAGCACCTGAGCTTCACCGTCAACGCCAACAACGTGTTCGACAAGAAGTACCTGACGGGCCTTGGCAACTTCGACACCACGTTCTACGGCGAGCCGCGCAACCTGATGCTCACCACCAAATGGGACTTCTGATTCCGCGCCAACGGCGGCTTCACAGTCTTTGACAGTTTCCCGACAAAGCTGCCAAAGATTGCCGGCCGCCACCTCACTAGCATGGGCGCATCCAACCTCCCCCTCGGGTGCCCCATGCCGGTTTCGTTACGCACATTTTCGCTGTCCCTGACCTCCCTTTGCCTGCTGCTGCCGGGCGATTCGCTGCGCGCCGAAGACTGGCACGCGACCCTGCGCGCCGGTGCGGCCAGTGCGCCGCGTTACAGCGGCAGTGATGAGCGGGTGGTAGCGCCGTTGGTGGGGGTCGAAATCGTCAGCCCTTACGGCGTGTTTCTCGACAGCAGTCGAGGCCTTGGCTGGGGCTTCGACGAAGAGGATTTCGGCCTCAGCGTATACGTCGGCGCCAGCGACGTGCGCAAGGATCGCAAGACCGGATTCAAAGGCTCGGACGAGCTCAACGGCATGGGTTCGATCAAGTCGCGTCCGGTGATCGGGCTCGACGGCACCTATCACATGGGCCCGATAATCCTCGGCGCGAGCTTCGAACATGCGCTGGAAAAGGACGACGATGACCACGACACCGGATCGTCGTGGAATCGCCTCAAGCTGAGCATCAGCGCGCCGTTCTACGAAGGGCGTTACGGCAAGGTTACCGGCGGCCTCAACAGCCAGTTCGGCGACAGCAACTACATGCGCACCTGGTACGGCGTCAGCGACGCCCAGGCCACGCGCAGCCAGTTCCACGCGTACAAGGCCCGGGCCGGGTTGGTCAGTCGCGGTGCGGATCTGACCTGGTCGTTGCCGCTGGATGAACAATGGAGCGTGTCGACCGTTCTGGCGGTGCAGTACCTGAGCCACGAAGCGGCCGACAGCCCGATTGTCGAGCGCCGCTTGCAGACCTCACTCGCCGGGCAAGTGGTCTACACCTTTTGATCGTGCTCAGAACAGCTCGCTGAACGGGATGAAACGCAGCGGATCGCCAATCTGCAAGGTGCTGTTCTCGGGGATTTCCACCAGCCCGTCGGCCCAGGTCGCGCCGAGCAGAACCCCGGAACTCTGATTCGGATACAGCGCCGCCTGCCCGCCCTCCAGACGCACGCGCAGGTATTCGCGACGGCTGCCGGGTTTCGGCCAGTCGAAGCCGGCGTTGACCATGAAGCTCAGCGGCATCACCTCTTCCACGCCTTGAATCCGCAGCAGGTACGGGCGCGCCAGCAGGCCGAAGGTCACCAGTGCCGAGGTCGGATTGCCCGGCAGACCGATCACCGGCACCGTGCCGAAATGGCCGACCGTCAGCGGTTTGCCGGGTTTGATCGCGAGTTTCCACAGCAGCGGTTTGCCATTGTCACGCAGCACCTGACCGAGGCAATCGGCATCACCGGCAGACACGCCTCCCGTAGTCAGAATCAAGTCGGCCGCGACCTGCAGTTGCTCGAGTTTGAGCCGGGTCTGCGCCGGACGATCGGGAAGGATCCCGGCGTCGATCACTTCGCAACCCAATTCGCGTAACCAGTGGTCGAGCAAGGTGCGATTGCTGTTGTAGATGCTGCCGGGGCGCAGCGGTTGCCCTGGTTCCACCAGTTCATCACCAGTCGACAGCAACGCCACGCGCGGGCGACGCACCACCGGCAAATGGGTCATCCCCTGCCCTGCGGCGACGGCCAGTTCGAACGGGCCGAGGCGTTTGCCGGCGCGCAGCAAGGTGTCGCCGACGCGATTTTCCTGGCCCTGGGCGCGGATGTTCTGGCCGACTTTCAGCGGTTGCAGGAAACGGACGCGGCCGTCTTCGAGCACCTCGACGTTTTCCTGCATCTCCACGCAATTGGCGCCGGTGGGCAACGGCGCGCCGGTGAAGATTCGTGCACAGGTGCCGGGCAGCAACGCATCCGGCGCCAGCCCGGCGTAGACCCGTTGTGAAACGCTCAATGGCTGGCGATGCAGGTCAGCGAGGTTCAGGGCGTAACCGTCCATGGCGCTGTTCGGCCACGGCGGCAGGTCGAGGGTGGCGACCAGATCGCTGGCCAGCACGCGTCCACGCGCTTCATTGAGCGGCATCGATTCACTGTCCGGCAGACGTTGCTCATCGGCCATCGCCAACAGTTGGTCGAGGGCGTCCTCGACCGGCATCAAACCCGGCTTGCTCATCCGCGCGGCCCGCAGGCTTGCACCGGTTTGAGGTGCGGGACGAAGTTGCACGGGCGATGGCGGTTATCCAGTTGTTCGGCGAGGATGCCTTCCCACGCGGTGCGGCAGGCGCCGGTGGAACCCGGCAGGCAGCACACCAGTGTGCCGTTGGACAGGCCGGCCAGCGCGCGGCTTTGCACGGTCGAGGTGCCGATGTCGAGAATCGAGATGGCGCGGAACAGCTCGCCAAAGCCGTCGATCTGCTTGTCCAGCAGGCAGGCCACGGCTTCCGGGGTGCTGTCGCGCCCGGTGAAACCGGTGCCGCCGGTGATCAGCACCACTTGAATGTTGTCGTCGGCGATCCACTGCGCGACCTGGGCGCGGATCTTGTACAGATCATCCTTGAGCAGGTTGCGTTCGCTCAAGGTGTGGCCGGCTTCCAGCAGACGGCTGACCAGCAACTGGCCGGAGGTGTCGCTGGCGTAATCGCGGGTATCGCTGACCGTCAGCACGGCAATATTCAGGGGAACGAACAAGGCATCCGATTTAACACTCATGGCACTCTCCGGCCGTCGTCAATTCAATGGGTGACGAGCCTAAGTGCCGCTTGTGAGGGCTGTCTAATCACTCTGGCCAACCACACTATCGACCTGCTCTATCGGTGAATTTTTTCAGTCCCTCGACCGCTGTCCGGCCCAATGAAACCGGGCGTCATCGAAACCCTCGATAAGCTCTTAAACACTGCCGATTGGACGAAAAAAGCCCTCAATGGGATCGTCGCTCCCTGCGCTTTACGTGCGCCGTACGCATCTGCGTCAATACTCAATCAAAATTCCTTATCGAGCAGGTGCCGTCGTGGACATCAAACAACTCAAGTTCCTGATCGCGCTGGACGAAACCCGCCACTTCGGCCAGGCCGCCGCGCGCTGCCACATCACCCAGCCGACCCTGTCGATGCGCCTGCGCAATCTGGAAGACGAGCTGGATCTGGTGCTGGTCAATCGCGGCCAGCGCTTCGAAGGGTTCACCCAGGCCGGCGAGCGCGTACTGGCCTGGGCCCGCACCCTGCTGGCGGCCCACGACGGGTTGTTTGCCGAAGCCGCGGCCTGCCGGGGGCAACTGGTCGGTAGCCTGCGCCTGGGGCTGGTGCCGCTGAGCAACTTCAATCCGGTGAATTACATTCAGGGTTTGTCCGGGACTTATCCGGAACTGAAATACAGCCTGTCGTCGCTGAGTTCGGACGAAATCATCGAAGGCCTGGGCAACAATCAGCTGGACCTGGGCGTGTGTTATCTGGACCACGTCAACCCGAACTATTTCGAGTTCTTCGAGATCGGCGAGACCCGCGTCGGCCTGCTCTACGACACCCGCCACTTTCATTTCGAAGGCCCGGAAATGAGCTGGGAAGACGCCGCCGAACTGCCGCTGGGGATGATCACCACCGGCATGCACTACCGAAAGTCCATCGACCTGAGTTTCCGCAGCCGCGGACTGAATCCGCAGCCGATCATGGAAAGCGATTCGACCTATCAATTGCTGCAGGCGATTCACCAAGGCTTCTGCTGCTCGATCATGCCGCTGGACAGCGGTCTGGAAGAACCAATCGAACATCTGGCCTTTATCAACCTGCCGGATGCCAGCGTACTTGCGCCGCTGGGGCTGGTGATGCGCAAGACCGAACCGCGTTCGGCGATTGCCGAGAAGTGTTTTGCCGAGGCGCGCAAGATGTTCGGGATCGAGGCGCCTGCCGTTTAACCCTCCCCACGTTGCCTGAAACGTTGCACTTCGGTGCAGCGTCTTCAGGTTCGCCTGCGGTCATCGACCAATCCAATCACTGCATCGGAACAAGCGATTGGACGCACTTTTCCCTGCCCCGTAGCCTGAACCCACTTCAGCGCTTCGGGGACTTTTCAAGATGCTGTGCCAAGTTGAACAACTCATCGAACCGGGCGACGCCAACGCCCCCGCGCCACAACCGGCGCAAGTGGCCTACCGCGAATACCTCGACGATGCGCCGGTGTCCCACGCGGCGCTGGCGGCCGAAATCGCTTTGGCCATCAGCTACAACGGCCTGAATCAGGCCGTGATGATGGTCTCGCCAGGCAACATCGAGGACTTCATTCGCGGCTTCAGCCTCAGCAACGCCATCGTCGACCGACTCGACGATATCCACGACATTCGCCTGACCCATTTCGACCAGGCCTGCCAGGCCGACGTGCAGATTTCCAGCCGTGCGTTCTGGGCTCTGAAAGATCACCGACGGCAGATGGCGGGCACCAGCGGTTGCGGCCTCTGCGGCGTGGAAGCCCTTGAGCAGGCGCTGCCGCAACTGGAGATTCTGAACCCGACGCTGCTGCCACCGGCCGCGCATTTCGAGGGCATCCGCCAGCGCATCGAACAGGCCCAGCAACTGGCCCGCAGCAGCGGCGCCCTGCACGCGGCGTTGTACTTCGATGCCGACGGCGAAGCGTTGCTGTGCCGCGAAGACATCGGCCGCCACAACGCCCTCGACAAACTGATCGGCGCCCTGCAATTCGAAGGCCTCGATGCGCGTCAGGGCTTCGTCGTGGTCACCAGCCGTTGCAGCCTCGAACTGATCCACAAAGCCGTGCGCGCCCGCCTCGGCACCCTCGTCAGCCTGTCCGCCCCCACCGCGTTGACCGTGCGCTGGGCGCTCAAACACCGCTTGAACCTGATCCACGTCCCGCACCGCAATGCCCCCCGAATCTACAGTCCGATCCAGGAGCCCACCGCATGAGCAACACCCTCACCCACCTCGACGATCAGGGCCGAGCCAACATGGTCGACGTCAGCGACAAAGCCGCGACCCGCCGCGAAGCCACTGCGCAGGCCTGGGTGCAGATGCGCCCGGAAACCCTGCAAATGATCCAGTCCAACGGCCACCCCAAGGGCGATGTGTTCGCCGTCGCGCGGATCGCCGGGATTCAGGCCGCCAAGCGTACCCACGAGTTGATTCCGCTGTGTCACGCGCTGCTGCTCAGTTCGATCCACGTCGAGCTCAAGGCCTGCGAACCGGACCGCGTGCAGATCACCAGCACCTGCCGCCTCACCGGCCAGACCGGCGTCGAACTCGAAGCCCTGACCGCCGCCAGCGTCGCCGCGCTGACCATCTACGACATGTGCAAAGCGGTGGACCGGGCGATGGTCATCGGCGACATCCGCCTGCTGAGCAAACAGGGCGGCCGCTCCGGCCACTTTCAATGGGAGAACCCGCAATGATTCTGATCAACTACTTCGCCAGCTACCGTGACCGGCTCAACCTGGGCGGTGAAAAGATTCCGGCCAGCGGCACCCTCGCTTGTGTCGAGGACGTGCGGCAGATGCTGATGCAGCGCGGCGATGTCTGGCGTGAAGTGCTCGGCGCCGGCAACCTGATGTGCGCGGTGAATCAGGAGCTGTGTCAGCCGGATCAGGCGATCGAGGATTTCGACGAGATTGCGTTTTTCCCGCCAGTTACGGGGGGTTGAGGCATGGGTGTTCGAGTCCAGCGTAAAGGCTTCGATGCCGGTCAGTTGATTGCCGACCTGCATGCGCGCAATCCACGGGTCGGCGCGGTGGTGAATTTCATTGGCTATGTGCGGGATCTGAACGTCGGGCAGTCGGTGACCGAGCTGTTTCTGGAGCACTATCCGGGCATGACCGAGAAGGCTTTGGAGCAGATTGCCGAGCAGGCTCGCGAGCGGTGGCCGCTATTGGCGGTGGAGATTGTGCATCGGGTCGGCGCGCTGTCGGTGACCGAGCCGATCGTGTTTGTTGGCGTCAGCAGCAAGCATCGGCATGCAGCGTTCGAGGCCTGTGCGTTCATCATGGATGTGCTGAAGACGCGGGCGCCGTTCTGGAAGCGTGAGACTACGCAGGAGGGTTCGCATTGGGTCGAGGCGCGGGAGAGTGATCAGAATGCGGCGTTTCGCTGGAGTCTGGCGCATGCCTGACCGGGTACTGTCGAATGCAACAAAAGCCTGATTAGATAGCGACTCCCGCCGATTCGAACGTGGAGCCGCACTTGAGCGAAACGCCAAAGGACTTGCCCCGCCCTCAACCCATCACCCTGCGCCAGGCCTGGCCCTTCTGGCTGAAACTCGGCTGCATCGGCTTCGGCGGCCCCGCAGGGCAGATCGCGATCATGCATCAGGAACTGGTGGAGCGCCGGCGCTGGATCTCCGAGCGGCGTTTCCTGCATGCGCTCAACTACTGCATGTTGCTGCCCGGTCCCGAGGCCCAGCAACTGGCGACCTACATCGGCTGGCTGCTGCACCGCACCCGTGGCGGCGTGCTGGCCGGGGCGCTGTTTGTGTTGCCGTCGCTGCTGATCCTGATCGCTCTTTCCTGGATTTATATTGCGCTTGGCGACCTGCCAGCGGTGGCCGGTGTGTTTTACGGGATCAAACCGGCGGTGACCGCAATCGTGTTGCACGCGGCCCATCGCATCGGTTCGCGAGCCTTGAAGAACAACTGGCTGTGGGCAATTGCCGGGGCCGCGTTCGTGGCGATCTTTGCTTTCAACGTGCCGTTCCCGCTGATCGTCCTCGGCGCGGCATTGATCGGCTATTTCGGTGGACGTTGGGCACCGCAGCGGTTCAGCAACGGCGGTCATCGTGGCAGCGAAAAGTCCTTCGGCCCGGCCCTGATCGATGACGACACCCCGCCACCCGAACATGCACGGTTCAGCCTGCCGAGGCTGCTGCGTCTGGTGCTGATCGGCGCGTTGCTGTGGTGCCTGCCGATGGCGTTGCTGACAATATTGTTCGGTTGGGACGGCACCTTCACGCAGATGGGCTGGTTCTTCACCAAAGCGGCGCTGCTCACCTTCGGCGGCGCTTACGCTGTCCTGCCCTACGTGTATCAAGGTGCGGTCGGGCATTACGGCTGGCTGACGCCGACGCAGATGATCGACGGCCTGGCGCTGGGCGAAACCACGCCGGGGCCGTTGATCATGGTGGTGGCGTTTGTCGGGTTTGTCGGCGCTTACGTGCAACCGACATTCGGCCCGGAACACGCGTTCGCCGCCGGCGCGCTGGCCGCGACGCTGGTGACCTGGTTCACCTTCCTGCCCTCGTTCCTGTTCATCCTCGCCGGCGGGCCGTTGGTGGAGTCGACGCACAACGAACTGAAATTCACTGCGCCACTGACCGCGATCACCGCAGCGGTGGTCGGGGTGATCCTCAATCTGGCGTGTTTCTTTGCTTATCACGTGTTCTGGCCCGTCGGTTTTGCCGGTCAGCCCGATGTTTTCTCGATCGTACTGGCCCTCGTGGCCGCCCTCGCCCTGTTCTTTTTCAAGCGCGGTGTGATCGAGGTGTTGATCGTTTGCGCCCTCGTCGGGCTGGGGTTTTACCTGCTGCGCTGAACCGGGGGGCATGCCACCGCTCGCGGAATCAGGCGTTTACTTATCCGGGGATTCCCCCTTACTATCCAGCCACACCGGCATGGCGGGACTCTCCCGCCGCCGACGTTTTCCGCCAACGGAAACACGCGTCATGAGCACGTCACTACAACAATCAGAATCGTTGAACGTCTCTGCACTGTGCGCCCTCCTTCACAGGGGCCGCGCATGAATCGCATCGTCAATCTCCCCATGGCCCTGAGCCGCTCCAAGCTGCGTCACTCCGCACGCCCGCCGGATATCTGCCTGCCCGTCTGATCGCGCCGTTAAAAACCGCGACAGCTCCCCCTTTTTTTCGATATCCCTGCCAGGACGCCCGCGCCTTTTGCCGAGCTGCGTCCGGCCCGAATCTGCGCGCCTGTGCGGCGCCATCGTGAGTGATTGATTATGAAATTCGCAGCCATTGAAGACGCCCGTCGCTTTCTCGAGCAGAACCCCGACATCGACATGATCGAGCTGTTCATCCTCGACGCCAACGGCGTGCCGCGCGGCAAGCTGTTGCACCGCGAAGAACTGCTCGCCGTGTACGAAAGCGGTCGCCCGCTGCCAAGCACGATTCTCGGCCTGACCGTGCATGGCGAAGACGTGGAAAACTCCGGTCTGGTCTGGGACGTCGGCGACATCGACTGCCGCGCCTATCCGCTGGAAGGCAGTCTGGTGCGCCTGCCGTGGCGGCAGATTCCGACCGCTGCGGTGCAGGTCAGCATGCACCCGGAACAAGGCATGCCGGCGAGCATTGCCGACCCGCGTCACCTGTTGATCAAGGTCATCGACCGCTTGAAAGCCGAGGGTTACCACCCGGTAATGGCCTGCGAGCTGGAGTTCTATCTGCTCGACGCCAAACGCGATCACAACGGTCGCCCGCAACCGGCTCTGGATGCCGACGGTGGTCGACCGAGACACACGCAGGTCTACGGTTTGCGCGAGCTGGAACAGATCGAACCGTTCCTCGCCGATCTTTATAGCGCCTGCAAACTGCACGGCATTCCGGCACGCACGGCGATCTCGGAATACGCGCCGGGCCAGGTGGAAATCACCCTCGAACACGGCGATGCACTGGAGGCGATGGACCAGGCTGTGCGCTACAAACGGCTGGTCAAAGCCGTGGCGCACAAGCACGGGATGCAGGCGACGTTCATGGCCAAGCCGTTCGATCACCTGGCCGGCACCGGCATGCACATGCACGTCAGCCTCGCCGATGCCGAGGGACGCAATCTGTTTGCCTCCGAAGACCCGGCCGGCACCCCGCTGCTGCGCACGGCGATTGGCGGGATGCTCGCCTCGTTGCTCGATTCGCTGCTGTTGTTCTGCCCGAACGCCAACTCCTACCGCCGCTTCCAGGCCAACAGCTATGCGCCACTGGCGCCGACCTGGGGCGTCGACAACCGTACTGTCAGCCTGCGCGTGCCCGGCGGCCCGGCCAACACCCGGCATATCGAACACCGCATCTGCGGCGCCGATGCCAACCCGTATCTGGCAGCGGCGGCGATCCTGGCGGGCATTCATCGCGGGATAATAGAAGACATCGATCCGGGTGAACCGGTGGAAGGCAACGGTTACGCGCAGGCGAAAGAATTGCTGCCGACCGACTGGCTGACTTCGCTCACAGCACTGGAAAATTCGGTGTGGGCACGGGACGCGCTGGGGCAGGAATTCCTCGGCGTGTATCTGGCGGTGAAACGTGCGGAATACCGGCAGTTCATGGCCGAAGTGGGTGAGCAGGACTGGCGCTGGTATCTGACCGAAGCCTGATCCTTTTTTCCTCTTTTTGCCCTGGATACCGACATGACTGAACGCAGCAATTCCTACTACACCGCGACCCTCAACCGCGACACCGACTACCCGACCCTGCAAGGCCGGCACAAGGTCGATGTGGTGATCATCGGCGGCGGTTTCACCGGCGTCGCCACAGCCGTCGAGTTGGCCGAAAAAGGCCTGAAAGTCGCCATCGTCGAAAGCCACAAGATCGGCTGGGGCGCCACCGGGCGCAATGGTGGGCAGGTCACCGGCAGCCTGTCCGGCGACGGTGCGATGCGCAAACAGATGCGCAACACCTTGGGCGATGAGGTCGACGATTTCATCTGGCACCTGCGCTGGCGCGGCCACGAAATCATCAAGCAGCGGGTCGAGAAATACGCCATCGATTGCGACCTCAAGCACGGCCACTTGCACGCCGCGTACAAGCCGAGCCACATGGCCGGTTTGCGCAGCGATTACGACGAAGCCGTGCGTCGCGGCATGGGTGATGAAGTCAGCCTGCTCGACCGCAGCCAGGTGCGCGATCTGCTGCAAAGCGAGCTCTATCACGGCGCAATCAAGAACACCCGCAACATGCACCTGCACCCGCTCAACCTGTGCATCGGCGAGGCGCGGGCGGCGGAAAGTCTCGGCGCGCTGATCTTCGAAAACAGCGAAGTGCTGGAGATCATTCATGGCGACAGCCCCGGCGTGCGCACCGCTCACGGCCGGATCGACGCCAATCAGGTGCTGCTGGCCGGCGACGTCTACCACAAGCTCGAACCGGGCCAGCTCAAGGGCAAGATCTTCCCGGCCATGGGCGGCATCGTCACCACCGAACCGCTGGGGGATCTAGCCAAGCAGATCAACCCTGAAGACCTGGCCGTTTACGACTGCCGCTTCGTCCTCGACTACTACCGCCTCACCGCCGACGGCCGCCTGCTGTTCGGCGGCGGCGCCAACTACAGCGGCAAGGACTCACGGGACATCGCCGGCGAACTGCGGCCATGCATCGAACAGACTTTCCCGGCGCTCAAAGGGGTGAAGATCGATTACCAGTGGAGCTGCGCGATGGGCATCGTCATCAACCGCATCCCGCAACTGGGCAAGCTCTCGGACAACGTCTGGTATTGCCAGGGCTACTCGGGCCACGGCATCGCCACGACCCACATCATGGGTGAAATCATGAGTCGGGCGATCACCGGGCAGATGCAGCAGTTCGACACGTTCGCCGCGTGCTCGCACATTCGCGTGCCGATGGGCGATCTGCTGGGGAATCCAATGCTGGCGGCGGGCATGTGGTACTACCAGATGCTCGAAAAACTGCGCTGATCGAACAGGCCCCATCTCCAGTGATGGGGCCCTTTTTTTGCCGCAAAACCTCAGTCAGGCAACTGCTCCACCTCAATCCCCAACCGCCGATAATCCTCGACACTCCCCGACGCCACATGCCGTTCGGTGATCAGCGTGTGCAAGCGCTCGCACGGCGCCACCACAAACGGCTCCACCGCCCCGAGCTTGTCCGCCGTGGTCACGGCAATCACCCGCGCCGCACAGTCGAGCAGCGCCTGCTTGACCGGCACCTCATCGAAATGCAGCGAGGTGATGCCCACCTCCGGATGAATCGCGCAGACCCCGGTGATCGCCAGATCCGCCTTGATCCCCGACAGCAGCCGCAACGCCTCATGACCGCCAGCCGACATGGTTTTCGGGTTCAACTGCCCGCCCGCCAGAATCACCTTGATGCCCGGATATTCGGACAACGCGATCGCCGTCATCGGTGAGGCCGTGACCGCCGTTAGGCTGATGTCCCTGGGCAACGAGCGCGCCACCTGCAACGAAGTGGAACCGGAGTCGAACATCACCGTTTGCCCATTCCGAATCTGCTGCGCCGCCAACTGCGCCAGACGAATCTTCACCTCGTCGATCTCGTCCAGCCGGGTGAAGTAATCCTTGCCGGTGTCCTTGGGCCTCGGCAGCGCGCCGCCGTGCACCCGCTGCACCAGTCCGGCGCTGTCCAGCTCGGCCAGATCGCGGCGGATGGTGTCTTCCGACACCGCAAAATGCTGGCTCAACTCGGACGCCATGACCTTGCCGTCACGTTCAAGGATCAGCAGGATTTTCTGCCGGCGCAAGGAAGGAAGCTCGGAAGCGGAATGGTCGTGCATGGTTTTGCCTGTTTGTGCTTTTAATTGCAGGTTTGCGCGAGCTTAGCCAAGCAAACCTGCAAACACAATGCCGGTATCAATGGCTTCGATCATTGGAATCACGAAGCCGAATTTTTTCTTTTGACCCGCCCCCGGCAGAATGGCCCCACTTTCAAAAGGACCAGGATGAACACCCCATGAACCTCAATTTCGCTTTCGCCTGCATGGTCGTCGTGTCGTTTGCCATCGCGCTCGGGCATGCCTGATCAGACCGACGCCGCCAGATGCTCGCGAAACCATTTGTGCGCCGGGTCGCGGTGCGAACGCTCGGCCCAGAGCATGGCCATTTCGTAGCCCGGCACTTCCAGCGGCGGCTCGACCACTTGCAGCGCGGCATTGCCGCGCGCCAGCCGTGACGGCAGCATCGCCACCAGATCGGTGCTGGCCAGCACCGACATCAGCAACAGAAAGTGCGGCACCGACAGCACCACTTTTCGCGTAAGCCCCACCTCCGCCAGCGCCTTGTCCGTCACCCCGAAAAAACCTCCGCCCTCCGGCGACACCAGCACATGCTCCAGCTCGCAGAATTGCGCGCGGGTTGGCTTGCGTTGCAGTTTCGGGTGCCCGGCGCGACCGGCCAGCACATAGCGTTCGGTGAATAGTGCACGCCGGTGCAGTTCCAGCGGCGCGTCCTCGCTGGTGTGCAGCGCCAGATCGATCACACCCTGCTCCGCCTGCTTGACCAATTGCCGGGGCGACAGATCGAGCACCGCCAGCCGCGTGCCCGGCGCCTGGGTGCGCAGCCCGCCGAGGGCCGGCAGCAGAATGGTCGACTCGCCGTAATCCGAGGCTGCGACTTTCCAGGTATGGGTCGCCTGCGCCGGATCGAACGGACTGGCCGGCGCCACCGCCCGCTCCAACGCTTCCAGCGCCTCGCGCAACGGTTCGCGCAATTCATCGGCCCGCGCCGTCGGGCGCATGCCACGGGGGCCCGGCAGCAACAGTGGATCGCCAAAAATCTCCCGTAACCGGGCCAGATGCACGCTCACCGAGGGCTGCGACAGGTGCAGCCGTTGCGCGGCGCGGGTGACGTTGTGCTCGGACAGCAGCACATCGAGGGTCAGCAGCAGGTTGATATCCAGCCGTCTCAAATTATTCATGGCTATACCAGACATATCAGACATTCATTTCCAATATACCTGCCGGGCGCCGATCCTGCTGTCACTCAGCAACGGAGTCTCACCATGAATGTGCTACTGGTCTACGCCCACCCCGAACCGCAATCGCTCAACGGCGCGCTCAAGGACTTCACCGTCCAGCGCCTGGAAGCCGCCGGCCACACCTTGCAGGTTTCCGATCTCTACGCCATGAACTGGAAAGCCAGCCTCGACGCCGATGACAGCCCGGGTCGCGACAGCACTCGCCCGTTCGACGCGTCCCTCGATTCGAAACTCGCCTTCGAGCAAGGCCGGCAAGCCGCCGACATCATCGCCGAGCAGGCCAAACTGCTGTGGGCCGACACCCTGATCCTGCAGTTCCCGCTGTGGTGGTTTTCCATGCCGGCGATCCTCAAGGGCTGGGTCGAGCGCGTGTACGCCTACGGATTTGCCTACGGTGTCGGCGAACACTCCGATTCTCGTTGGGGCGACCGCTACGGCGAAGGCACCTTGAAAGGCAAACGGGCGATGCTGATGGTGACCGCCGGCGGCTGGGAATCGCACTACAGCCCGCGCGGAATCAACGGCCCGATCGATGATCTGCTGTTCCCGATTCATCACGGGATTCTGTATTACCCGGGCTTCGAGGTGCTGCCGCCGTTCGTGGTGTATCGCACCGGGAAGATGGATGAGGTGCGGTTTGCCCAGACGTGCGAAGAACTGGGCGCGCGGCTGGATGAGTTGTGGAGTACGCGGCCGATCGGATTTCGGCGGCAGAATGCCGGGGATTACAAGATTCCGGCGCTGACCTTGAAGGACGATATTGCGCCGGGCAGCGAAGGCTTCGCCGCCCACCTGAAATAGCCGCTCCCCTCAAAAAAGCAGGGGGCATGGCCCCCTGTTTTTTTTATTCCACCACCACCCGCGCCTTGCGCACGAACAGCGCATGCACCTTGTCCCAGAAATTGCCGCCCAGCACGAAAAAGCTGCCGACGAACATCAGGTCGCCCAGCGCCTGCATCTGCCAGAGGTTGGGCCGCACGCCCGGGAAGAAGTTGTCGAAATACGGTTCCAGGAAGGACGACAGCAGCGGCAGGCAGAACATCACCACGCCGATCTTGTGGCGCATCGGGCTGACTTCGGCCACCGGGGTCGGAATCACGCCGGAAATATAGTGGCCGATCGTGCGCTTGAGCTCGGCGAACCCGGCCTTGCCCATCACCGCGATTACCAGCAGCAACAGCACTTTATTGCTGATGAACAACACCCCGGTCAGCGCCGCGACTTTCGAGCCCGGCACATCGAGGGCGGCGGCAATCGGCACCATCAGCCACGAACCGAGCATCAGGCAGATGATTGCCACGCCGACCTTGAAACGCCAGCTGGCGCTGGTGGGGGCAAGCGGTTCTTGAGCAGTGTCCATGGCTTCCTACCTTTTCGTCGGGGGCGGTTCAGGGGAGTTCGCCTGAAAAAGCGTAGCAGCTGATTGCTTCGATCAACCCGCAATCTGCGGTCTATGCTCCAGTGACATTTCCCGCTGGGGCCTCCCGGTATGCCTGCAACGCCAGCCCTGCTGATCCGTCCCGGCCACCTGCTGCTGCTCGGTGTGCTGAGCCTTGGCGGCTGCCTGCGGCTGGGCCCGGATTTCCAGCCGCCGGCCGAGGACTGGAGCAAGCAATGGCAAAGTCCGGCACTGGAGCAGGCCAGCGAACGCGGCACGCTGCCGGACCTGCGCCAATGGTGGCAGGTGTTTGCCGATCCGGTGCTCGACCGCTTGATCAGCGACGCCGAAGCCCGCAACAGCAGCCTGAAAATCGCCGGCCTGCGGGTCCTCGAAGCCCGCGCGCAACTGGGCATCGCCGACAGCGGTCGCTACCCGCAACTGCAACAGGCCAGCGCCGACAGCCTGTACATCGACCGCCATCAGTCCGGCGGCAACAACCCGCAGGACTTGCACTTCTGGCAGCACAGCGCCGCGTTCGATGTCGGCTGGGAACTGGATTTCTGGGGCCGTTTCAGCCGCGCCATCGAATCCGCCGACGCCAGCTACTTCGCCGCCCAGGCCAACTACGAAGACGCCCTCGTGCTGCTGCGCGCCCAAGTGGCCGACACCTACTTTGCCTTGCGCACCACAGAAGCCCGGCTGCGGGTCGCCCGGGAAAACGCCGCCCAGCAAAAACGCAATTTCGAGATCACCGAAAAACTCTTCCGCAGCGGCCAGACCGCCGAACTCGACCTGCAACAGGCCAGAACCCAATACCTCGGCACCCTGAGCAGCATTCCGGCGTTCGAAGACCAATTGCTGCGCACCCGCAATGCGCTGGCGGTGCTGGTCGGCCAGCCGCCCGGTGGTGCGGCGTTTCTGGCCGAACAACCGGGGCTGATTCCGCTGGTGGATCGCGCCGTGTTGCAGGACGTTCCGGCCAACCTGCTGCTGCGCCGTCCCGATGTGCGCGCCGCGGAGCTGAACGTTGCCGCGCAATCGGCGCTGGTCGGCGTGGCCGAAACCGACCTGTACCCCTCGCTGACCTTGCTCGGCAGCATCGTCTGGTCCAGCGACACCCTCGGCGCCACCCCGCGCAGCCTCGACCTGATCGGCGGCCCGAGCCTGCGCTGGAACCTGTTCGATTACGGCCGCATCCACAACAACATCCGCGTGCAGGACGCGCGCTTGCAGCAACTGATCGAGGCCTATCGCGACAAGGTTCGCCAGGCTGCCCGCGAGGCCGACGACGCCGCCAGCGGCCTGACCAAAGCGCTGGAACGCGAACGCATTCTCGGCGAGGCCGAAGGCGCGGCGCGGCGTTCGCTGGTGCTGGCCAACACCCAATATCGCGAAGGTTATTCAGACTTTCAGCGGGTGCTCGACGCCCAGCGTGCGTTGCTGGAGCTACAGGACAACTATCTGGTCAGCCGCAGCAACGCCGTGAGCAATCTGATCGCTTTGTACCGCGCCGTCGGTGGCGGCTGGCAAAGCGCCGGGCCGCAGATCGATCCAGCGACCCGGCAGCAGATGCAGCAACGCACCGACTGGGGTGATCTGTTGAGCGCCCCGCCGCCGAAACCGACCTATCCGATTCCCTCGCAGGTAGACCGCCATGAGTGATGAAGCGCCGCCGGATCCGGCGAAAAAAGGCATCCGCTGGGTGCTGTTGGTGATAGTGCTGAGCCTGGTCTGGTATCTGCTGGCCGACCGCTTTACGCCCTACACCCAGCAGGCGCGGGTCGGCGCATTCGTGATCCCGGTGGCGGCGGAAGTCGCGGGCCGGGTGATCAAGGTCAACGTGCGCAACAATCAGGACGTGCAGGCCGGCGATATCCTCTTCGAGCTCGATCCACAGCCGCTGCAAATCGCCGTCGACCGGGCTCGCGCCGATCTGGAAAACACCCGGCGTACGGTCGGCGCCAGCACCGCCGGCATCGCGTCGGCCCAGGCGTCCTTGCGGGCCGCGCAAGCCAATGAACTCAAGGCGCGCCAGGACAATCGACGGCTTGAGGGCCTGTACAAAGAGGATCCGGGCACGGTGTCTGTAAGGCTTTTGGAAGTCTCCCGGGCCAACCACGAAGCGGCGGTCAGCAAGGTCGCCGCCGCCCGGGCCGAAGTGCTGCGTGCGCAGGAGCAGGAAGGCGGCAATACCGACACCAACGCCAAACTGCTCAGCGCCGCCGCCACGCTGGCCAAGGCCGAACTGGATCTGGCCAACACTCGCATCGGCGCGCGTTCGGCGGGCCTGATCACCGACCTGCGCACCGACGTCGGCCAGTTCGCCGCTGTCGGCAGTCCGGTGATGACGCTGATCACGATCCAGGACGTGTGGGTCAGCGCCGACCTCACCGAAAACAATCTTGGCCGGATCAAGCCCGGCACGCCGGTGTCGATCATCCTCGACGCCCTGCCCGGCGAAGTGCTCGACGGCCGGGTGCGCAGCGTCGGGTATGGCGTCAGCGTCGGCCAGACGCCGCCGCCCGGCACCCTGCCGACGATCCAGAACAGCCGCGACTGGTTGCGTCCGGCCCAGCGTTTTCCGGTGATCATCGAGTTCAGCGAAGAGGCGAAAAAGCGCCTGTTCGAGAGCCGTTCGATTCGTGCCGGCGGGCAGGCGGAAGTCATGGCGTTTCCCAGTGAGGGCAATCTGCTCAATCCGCTGGGGCGGGTGTTTGTCTGGCTGATGAGCTGGCTGTCGTATGCCTATTGAACGCAGAATCCCGGCGCAACGGGCCTTGCGCCTGGCCTGCGGCACGGCGTTGTGCACCGCCGCCAGTTACGGCCTCGCTCTGCCGCTGTCGTTTCTATCGCCGGTGTTAGCGTTGTTGCTGCTGGCCAGCATGCCTCGACCGTTGCCAGTCAAAATGGCGCTGGTGCTGACATTGGTCGCCGCGTTTACCACCAGTCTCGGCCTGTTGCTGGTGCCGTTGCTGCGTTATTACCCGGTGTGCGGCGTGCTGCTGATCGGTGTCGGGCTGTTTCTGGTGTTTACCTACGGCTTGCGCGGCGGCAACGTGCTGATCATGACGTTTCTGGTGATCGGCATGACCATGATCTCCGCCGCGGGCTACGCCTCATTCGAGCTGGCGATGGCGGTGATCGGCGCGCTGGTCAAAGGCCTGTTGCTGGCCGTCGTCATCGTCGGCCTGAGCCACGTCCTGTTCCCGGAACCGGCCAACAGCCCCGCGCCACCATCCGCTCCCGCCCTGCCCGCCGAAGACGTGCCCCGCGTAGCGATGCGCGCAACATTGATCGTGCTGCCAACCTTCCTGCTGGTGCTGATCGACCCGGCGAGCTACCTGCCGATCATTCTCAAAGCCGTCAGCCTCGGCCAGCAAAGTACCACCACCCGCACCCATCACGCCGGGCGCGAATTGCTCGGCTCGACTTTATTGGGCGGACTGCTGGCGGTGTTGTTCTGGTGTGCGTTGAGCCTGTTCGTGCACCTGTGGATGTTCTTTCTGTGGATGCTGCTGTTCGGGCTGTTTGTAGCGCGCAAACTCTATCGGCTGCACCCGACGCAACTGACGCCGGGGTTCTGGCTCAACACCCTGATCACCATGATCATCCTGCTCGGCCAATCCGTTGAGGACAGCGCGGCGGGCAAGGACGTCTACACCGCCTTCGCGGTGCGCATGGGGTTGTTCATTCTGGTGACGCTCTACAGCGGCGTGATGATGCACCTGCTCGTCGCGCACCGGGAAAGCCGTCAGGGCGTGACCTGATAACCCCGCCCTTGCAGGCAACCGGTGTAGGCGCTTGAACTGGCTGAAGCATCGTTCCGGCGCTGCTCGCGCCGATCCTGTCGCTGCCGCGCACCGCCGACTACCGCACCGGCGGCAGCCGTCTCTTTGGCTCGGTTCTGGCGGTAATCCTGCTTGCGGTCATCGTCCACAGCTTCGTAGAACTCGTCGTGCTGACGACCGCGCACTTCCGCGGCGGTGGCGCCGGCAGCCGCACCCACAGCAGCGCCCTTCAACCGACCGCCGGCCTGAGGTGTCGACGTGGTTGAGGTGGACGCGATGGAGTGGCAGTCATTGATGTCGATCTGGGTTTGCTGGGAAGTCTGGCCCTTGAGCGGGACGACGGATTCGGCGCTGGCCTGTGTGGCGCACAGGCAAGCTGCGATGAACAGTGAATGGCGGAACATGATGACCTCCGACGCGGCGGGGTTGCCTGTGGGGCGGGGTAATCTGGGAGTGTAGTTCACGGGGCGCAATGCCCGTGTTCAAGCGTCCTCCCGCACCCGCCGCACCTGCACCAGCAACGCCGGCGCAAAGTGCAGCACCACCATTCGTGCCAGATGGTGAGTCAGGATAAACACCACATTCAGCCCGCCGGCGAACGCCACGATTGCGATGGTTTCGATGGCCCCCGGCATGTAGGCGAGCCACAGCGACAACGCATCGCTGCCCAGCAACCGTGCCGCCGCCAATGCAAAAACCGCCGCGACCAGAATCATCAAACCCACCGACACCAATGCCGTGCGGCCATGACGTCCCAGTTCCGCGAGACCCAATCCCTGGAATCGCGAGCCGATCCGTACTCCGAGAATCAGCGCCGCCAGATTCAAACTCCAGTCCGGCATGTGAAAACCCTGAAGCCATCCCGATTTCACGAACACGGCGGTGATGATGATTGCCGTCAACATGAACGGCGCCGGCACGCCAACGGCCAGCAGCAAACGCCCGACCACCACGCTCAAACCGATCACCGACAGCACGGTCAACGCCATGCCCGTCGACAGCGGACCAACTTCGGCCGCCGCAACCGGTGCCGTTCCGGGAATCAGCAAACTCACCAGCACCGTGATCAGCAGCAGCCGCATCAAGTGCACGATGATCACCTTGCTCGACGCCTGATGCGATTCCAGCAAATCAAACACCGCCGCCAGCGCGCCCGGATACACCGCCAGCAAGGCATCCGTGCGATTCCACCCCGCCCCGCGCGACAGCCACCACGCGGCCAGCGCCACTTGCACTGCCAGACACAGCAGCAACACGCCGAGGCTCGGCAACATCGTCGAGACCGTCGCGCTGTCCCAGGCTTCGAACATCAACCCGGTGGCGATGCCCAGCGTTACCTGGATGTAGCCCAGGCCATAGGGCGTCGCTGGCGCGAATTTGAATTTGGTGACGACCAGTGCCGTCACAAGAATCGAGCCCAACAGCAAACCGTGGGGCACGCCTTCGAACTGCAACAGTGCGCCGAAGCCGGCAGCAATCAACAAACACAGAATCGATTTCATGGTCGCCTTCCTGGCTATTCAAGGTGCTTTTCAGTTAAGTCAGGCGCGCAGCCGTCCGATCGCCCGCCGGTATTTTTCGATCCGCTCCAGATCCTCCCAACTCGGCGAGGCAATCCGCGACAGGTCGCTGTTCTCTTCCAGATCCGCCAGCTTCACCACCCGCCCGATCGGGTTCTGCGCCGCGCGCTCGACGAAGTCCTCGTAGGATTCACCCGGCACTTTGGTCACCGACTCGATGGCTGACAAGACTTCCTCGCTGAAGCCTTCCTTGCGCAAATCCTCAAGGCTGATGCCGCAGTCCTCGACCACATCGTGCAACACCGCGACGATGCGCTCTTCCAGGCTACTCATGCGCAACATGACCTTCAGCGGATGCAAAATATACGGCGCGCCGCCCTTGTCCACCTGCCCCGCGTGGGCCGTGGCGGCAATCGCGATGGCGCGTTCCAGAGTCTGAGTCATGGGGGGATTCCTCGGGTCAGACGCCGTACCGGCCGCCAATGTAGAAGTGACGCTTGAACCAGCGCCCAATCGCCTGCAAACGCCCGGCTGGCTGCGCCGGCTCGGCATAGCGCTGGAGGATCAGCGAGACCAGATCAGCCTGACTCTCTCCCGAATGCGCGTCCATCAACTCGGCCACCCAGGCGCATCCAGCCTTCTTCAAATGCTCCCGCCACTCGCCCGGCCAGCCATCCAGCTCATCCAGCGCCAACCACCGCGCACCGCCCTGCTCGACATGCCCGCCGCCAATCGATTGCTCGAAGCAGAACGGCGTCGCCGGGCGGGACAGATCGATGCTGAAGATGTAGATGTCCTGGGTTTTGTGCTGCGGCGTGGGGGCGTTGTTGCGGCTGCCGATGTGAATCATGCGCGGTTCCGTCCGTGGGAGAGGCGTTACAACTTGTTTCGCAGTCTACGACGTGGTGCCGATGGGGGGAACCTTTGGTGATGAGCCGGGTTGTGACAAGTGAAAGGTTTGACTGGGTAGTCCGGGAAATCCGTTTCAGTCGGCCACAAAAAAGGGACACCGTTGGGTGTCCCTTTTGCGTTTGGATTCAAGCCGAGCGCGCAAATCATGGTTGTGCATTCAACTCCAAGACCATGCCGAACAAGACATCAACACCGTCACCACCCTCGCAAGAATCATTGTGCAAGAAGTGAAGGATGTTTTTGGGGTGATTGAGCGAAGGCGGATTTGACATTTAACTCACAACGTTTCAAGAAAGTTTTCTATTGAAACAGCCCTCTTGAAATACGAGCGCACGTCACAACGTCAATTAACATCTTAAAAATTACTCTTTAATTATAAAAAACTCTAAAAACCTGTCAGTTCCAACAGGTGCCATCTCTACCAACTTCATCGACTCTATATTGGCGAATAACAAGATCACTTCGCAAAAAGCAGGATAATTCTAATTAAGGAAAAATTATGAAAATCAATAAAAAATCTATCATCCTTCCCTCACTTTTCTTCGCAATGAGTGGTATCGGCTACGCAGGCACAGCATTGGCTAGCCTTGCAAGCACCGAGTTGTCTGTGAAAGAGCAAAAAGTGATTTATGCAGAGCAATGCGCAGAAGAGGACAAAATCGACGGAAAATGTACTCAAAAATAACGATAGACGAAAAAGAGAAACCGCACTTTTGCGGTTTCTCTAGAGTACTTATTACATGCACTACGGACTGATAAAATCCGAACTCAAAAATTCGCCGGCGTATTCGCACTAATAATCTCCGCCTCATCCGCTCCAATATTCCGGAACTTGTGCGGCAGCGTCGTCGGAAAGTAATAACCATCCCCCGCACTCAACACACTCACCTGCCCATCCACCGTCAACTCCACAGTCCCACGCGTCACCAACCCACACTCCTCACCTTCCGAGTGAACAATCGGCTCTTCCCCCGAACTCGCGCCCGGCGCGTATTGCTCGCGCAGCAAGCGCATCTGGCGGCTGGGGACCGAGGCGCCGATCAGCAGCAGGCGCAGGCCGTGGCGGCCGAGGTCGGGTTGTTCGTTGGCGCGGAAGACGTATTGGTGTTCGCGGGGGGGCTGGTCGAAGGTGAAGAAGTCGGCCAGGGACATCGGGATGCCTTCGAGCAGCTTTTTCAGTGAGCTGACGGAAGGACTGACACGATTCTGTTCGATCAGGGAGATGGTGGCATTGGTCACGCCGCTACGCCGGGCCAGCTCGCGCTGGGAGAGTTTGTAGCTTTCGCGTACTAGTTTGAGTCGAGAACCCGTATCCATGACAGCCTTATGTGAGAACGACTTAAGGGCAATGGGGGTGGGTGGCGGGTGCCGCGCAGGTCGCGCGGATCACGTTGCTCCCGTGTCCCGGAACCGTGAAAGGCGGCTATTAAATCACGTTTGTTGGTGTTGCTCAGCAGGTTCGATGGACGGCACATGAAAAAGCCGGCGGCGCCCTTTTTGGGGGCGTCGCCGGCGAGGTTAATCAGATGCCGAAACGGTCGCGCAGCGAGTAGTACACGGCGCCGAGGGCGGTCAGTGGCGCGGAGAAGGTGCGGCCGCCGAGCATCGGCATGTGTGGCAGGGAGGCGAAGGCGTCGAAGCGTTCGGCGTCGCCGCGGATCATTTCCGAGATCAGTTTGCCGGCCAGGTGCGAGCAGGTGACGCCGTGGCCGCTGTAGCCCTGCATGTAGTAGGCGTTTTTCTCGATGCGGCCGAATTGCGGCATGCGTGACATGGTCAGCAGGAAGTTGCCGGTCCAGCGGTAGTCGATTTTCACGTCCTTGAGCTGCGGGAAGGTCTTGAGGATCTTCGGGCGGATCAGGGTTTCGATGTCGTCCGGTTCACGGGCGCCGTAGACCACGCCGCCGCCGTAGAGCAGACGGTTGTCGGCGGTGAGGCGGTAGTAGTCGAGCAGGTAGTTGCAGTCCTCGACGCAGTAGTTGTTGGTGATCAGGCTGCGGGCCTGTTTCTCGGTCAACGGTTCGGTGACGCAGATCTGCGAACCGCACGGCATGCTCTTGGCCGTCACGCGGTTGTCGAGGCCTTGCGGCAAGTAGGCGTTGCCGGCGATCAGCAGGTACTTGGCGCGGACCTGGCCTTTGGCGGTGCGCACGACGTTGGGCTCGCCGTATTTGATTTCCACGGCGGCGGATTGCTCGTAGATCTTGCCGCCCAGACGCACGATGGCCGCGGCTTCGCCGAGGGCCAGGTTCAGCGGGTGGATGTGGCCGCCCTGCATGTCCAACAGACCGCCGACGTAGGCGTCGGAACCGACTTCGCGGCGGATGTCCGCAGCGTCGAGCATCTTCAGGTTTTTATTGCCGTAACGTTCCCAGCTACGTTTTTGTTCGGCGAGTCCCTTGAGCTGTTTGTTGTTCATCGCTGCGAAAATGCCGCCCGGGCGGTAGTCGCATTTAATGTCGTATTCCTTGATGCGCGAACGGATGATGTCGGCGCCTTCGAAGATCATGCTGCCGAGGATTTCGGCAGTCTTGTCGCCGTAGCGCGCTTCGATCACGTCGACGTCGCGGCTGTAGGAGTTGACCAGTTGACCGCCGTTGCGACCGCTGGCGCCGTAGCCGACTTTCGCCGCTTCCAGCACCGTCACCTTGTAGCCGGCTTCGCTCAGGAACAGTGCCGAAGACAGGCCGGTGTAGCCGGCGCCGATGATGCAGACATCGCACTCCACCGACTCTTCGAGGACCGGGAAATCGATCACTTCGTTGCGGGTGGCGGCGTAGTAGCTGTTCACGTGTTGTTGTTTCATTTTTTTATTCTCCGAGGGTCGCCGGTTGCAGGCGACCACCGCTGTAAAAGAGTCAGAGCTTGATCCAGGTCGCTTTCAGCTCGGTGTACTTGTCGAACGCGTGCAGCGATTTGTCGCGACCGTTGCCCGACTGTTTGAAGCCACCGAACGGCGCGGTCATGTCGCCGCCGTCGTACTGGTTGACCCACACGCTGCCGGCGCGCAGGCCACGGGCGAAGGTGTGAGCCTTGCTCAGGTTGCTGGTCCAGACCCCGGCGGCGAGGCCGAAGATGCTGTCGTTGGCGATGTGCAGTGCTTCTTCAACGGTGTCGAAGGTGATCAGCGACAGCACCGGGCCGAAGATTTCTTCCTTGGCGATGGTCATCGCGTTGGTCACGCCGTCGAAAATCGTCGGCTCGATGTAGGTGCCGCCGGTTTCTTCGAGGGTGCGCTGACCGCCGGCGATCAGCTCGGCACCCTGCTCGCGGCCGATGCTGATGTAACGCAGCACGTTGTCCAGTTGACGCTGATCGACCACGGCGCCGACGGTGGTCGCCGGATCCAGGGCGTGACCCGGTTTCCACGCTTGCAGCGCTTCCACCAGCAGCGGGATGAACTGCTCGCGGATCGAACGCTCCACCAGCAGGCGCGAACCGGCGGTGCAGACTTCGCCCTGGTTGAACGCAATGGCGCCGGCCGCCGCTTGTGCTGCCGCGCGCAAGTCCGGTGCGTCGGCAAACACCACGTTCGGGCTCTTGCCCCCTGCTTCGAGCCAGACGCGTTTCATGTTGCTTTGGCCGGCATAAATCATCAGTTGCTTGGCAATCGCCGTGGAGCCGGTGAAGGCCAGCACGTCAACGTCCATGTGCAGCGCCAGCGCCTTGCCGACGGTGTGGCCGAAGCCTGGCAGGACGTTGAACACGCCTTTCGGAATGCCCGCGTCCAGCGCCAGCTGAGCGATGCGGATCGCGGTCAGCGGCGATTTTTCCGAAGGTTTGAGGATGAACGAGTTACCCGCCGCCAGCGCCGGGGCGAATTTCCAGCTGGCCATGATCAGCGGGAAGTTCCACGGCACGATCGCAGCAACTACGCCGGACGGCTCGCGGGTGACCAGACCGAGCTGGTCGTGCGGAGTGGCGGCGACTTCGTCGTAGATCTTGTCGATGGCTTCGGCACTCCAGCGGATCGCGTTGGCGGTCGCGGGGATGTCGATGCTCATCGAGTCGCTGATCGGCTTGCCCATGTCGAGGGTTTCGAGCAGCGCCAGTTCTTCCTGGTGTTGCAGGATCAGGTCGGCGAAGCGGATCAGGATGCGCTTGCGCTCGGCCGGGGCTTTGTTGGCCCACACGCCGGAGTTGAAGGATTGGCGCGCGGCTTCGACGGCGAGGTTGGCGTCGGCTTCATCGGTGCTGGCGACGGAGGCCAGGAAACGGCCGTCGACGGGGCTCAGACATTCGAAGGTTTCGCCGCTGATGGCCGGGCGGTATTCGCCGTTGATGAAGGCACGGGATTCGAGGGTCAGGGACTGGAAGCGTTGTTCCCAGTCGTTGCGGGTCATGGTCATGGGGGTGACTCACACAGAGAAAGAGGTGACCGCCGCTCACATGGGAGCGGCGATGCTTGTGAGGTGAGCGCTTGAGCGTCAGACGGTATGCAGATACCAGTTGTACTCAAGGTCAGAGATCGAGTTTTCGAACTCGGCCAGCTCGCTTTCCTTGCACGCGACAAACACGTCGATGTACATCGGGTCGATGTAGCGGGCCATGACTTCGCTGTCGTCCAGCTCACGCAGGGCGTCGCGCAGGTTGTTCGGCAGGCTCTGTTCGTTCTGCTCGTAGCTGTTGCCTTCGACCGGGGCGCCCGGCTCGATTTCGTTGGTCAGGCCGTGGTGAATACCGGCCAGCACGGAAGCCATCAGCAGGTACGGGTTGGCGTCGGCACCGGCGACACGGTGCTCGATGCGCACGGCGTCCGGCGAACCGGTCGGCACGCGGACGGCCACGGTACGGTTGTCGATGCCCCAGCTCGGCGAGTTCGGCACGTAGAACTGCGCGCCGAAGCGGCGGTACGAGTTGACGTTCGGGCACAGGAAAGCCATTTGCGCAGGCAGGGTCTCCAGCACACCGCCGATCGCGTGGCGTAGCGCAGCGTTCTGCTCGGGATCCTCGCTGGCGAAGATGTTGTTGCCTTCTTTGTCCAGAATCGAAATGTGCACGTGCAGACCGTTGCCCGCCTGGCCCGGATACGGCTTGGCCATGAAGGTGGTGTCCATCTCGTGGTCGTAGGCGATGTTCTTCACCAGACGCTTGAGCAGGACGGCGTAGTCGCACGCCTTGATCGGATCGGAGACGTGGTGCAGGTTGACTTCGAACTGCGCCGGGGCGCTTTCCTTGACGATGGCGTCGGCAGGAATGCCCTGCTCTTTCGCGCCTTCAAGGATGTCTTGCAGGCAGTCGACGTATTCGTCGAGATCGTCGATCAGGTAGACCTGGGTCGACACCGGACGCTTGCCCGAAACCGGCGAACGCGGCGATTGCGGACGGCCGTTCACGTTGTCCTGGTCGATCAGGTAGAACTCGAGTTCGAACGCGGCGCAGATGGTCAGGCCCATTTCGTCGAACTTGCGCACCACGTTGGCCAGCACTTCACGCGGGTCGGCGAAGAACGGCTCGCCTTCCAGTTCGTGCATGGTCATCAGCAGTTGTGCGGTCGGGCGCTTCTGCCAGGGCTCGATGCTCAGGGTGCCGGGGATCGGGTAACAGATACGGTCGGAGTCGCCGATGTCCAGGCCCAGACCGGTGCTTTCCACCGTGGAGCCATTGATGTCGAGGGCAAAGAGCGAGGCCGGCAAGTTGATGCCTTTCTCGTAAACCTTATGAAGACTGGTGCGCTCGATGCGCTTGCCGCGCACCACACCGTTCATGTCTGCAATCAGAAGGTCGACGTACAAAACCTCAGGATGTTTCTTAAGGAATGCGTTTGCTTCGTTGAGTTGAACGGCACGCAGAGGGACCGACATGATGCACCTATTTAGCTGTTAATTATTATGTTCACTGCTGTTTCGCCGAGCCAGTCAACCCGAACGGCAAAGTGAAGTCAATAGCGAACATAGGGCCGCTCAGCGTTTATTTTTCGGGCTTTTTTTAACACTCTCATGCCAAAGCAGGCGCCAGAGCCCCGGTCTTGATGAAGATTTGATGAACGGCGTTTAGAATTTTTTACATGGGAGTTGTTAATTAAAATCAACGAGGCTAAGCTCCGGAAAAGCTCGTTCAAGTGTCAAACTTCGAGGTGAATAAAAATGGCATTCAAGCCATTGATCGGCGTTACTGCGTGCGTCAAACAGATTGGCCTGCACCCCTATCACATCAGCGGCGACAAGTACGTTCGCGCTGTCAGCGTTGCGGCGCTGGGGTTGCCCGTCGTCATTCCTTCCCTTGGCAAACTGACTGAAATCGAAGACCTGCTCGGTCAACTCGACGGTCTGTTGCTGACCGGCTCGCCGTCCAACGTGGAACCTTTCCACTATCAGGGCCCGGACAGCGCTCCCGGCACGGATCACGATCCGGCGCGGGATGCCACTACCCTTCCTCTATTGCGTGCAGCCATCGCGGCGGGCGTTCCGGTACTCGGCATCTGCCGGGGTTTCCAGGAAATGAACGTGGCGTTCGGCGGCAGCCTGCACCAGAAGGTGCATGAGCTGCCGGGCATGCTCGATCACCGCGAAGCCGACAGCCCGGATGTCGCCGTGCAGTACGCCCCGGCCCATGCCGTGACGGTGCTGGCCGGCGGCGTGTTCGAAGCGCTGGAGCTGCCGGGTGAATTCCAGGTCAACTCGATTCACAGTCAGGGCATCGACCGCCTCGCTCCCGGCCTGCGCGCCGAAGCCGTGGCGCCGGACGGCCTGATCGAGGCGGTCTCGGTGGAGCACAGCCCGACCTTCGCCCTCGGCGTGCAATGGCACCCCGAATGGCAAGTGCTGGACAACCCGAACTACCTGCGGATTTTCCAGGCGTTCGGCGAGGCCTGCCGCCAGCGTGCGGCGCGACGCAACCAGCGCTGACGCCACCCAACGATTGCAAAACCATTTACTGCCCCCGCGGGGTCGGCGGCTGCGCGTTTGCGCATCCGTCATCCGCGATCAGCAACACACCGCGAAAACAAAAAGCACCACCCGGCAGCCAGGACGGCGGCGCCGAACAACCCGCACGGTGCGGGTCTGCAATCCACTCTTAAGCCAGGCCGCGTTGGCCCGGCGACTGAAACCTGTTGGGAGTTTCACATGGCAAACGCCTCCAGCACTTACAGGAAGGCTCTTGAAGGTCATCAGCAACCGAAAAAGGTTCTGGTGAAGGTCGATCGAGTCACCAAGAAGTTCGACGAAACCACTGCGGTGGACGATGTGTCCCTGGAGATCCATCAGGGCGAAATCTTCGCCCTGCTCGGCGGCTCCGGCTCGGGTAAATCGACCCTGCTGCGCATGCTCGCCGGTTTCGAACGGCCGACTGAAGGACGCATTCTGCTCGACGGTGTCGACATCACCGACATGCCGCCGTACGAGCGGCCGATCAACATGATGTTCCAGTCCTACGCCCTGTTCCCGCACATGACCGTGGCGCAGAACATCGCCTTCGGCCTCAAGCAGGACCGTTTGCCGGCCAGCGAAATCGACGCCCGCGTCGAAGAAATGCTGCGCCTCGTCCACATGACCCAATACGCCAAGCGCCGCCCCCATCAACTGTCCGGCGGCCAGCGGCAGCGCGTGGCCCTCGCCCGCTCCCTGGCCAAACGTCCGAAGCTGTTGCTGCTCGACGAACCGATGGGCGCACTGGATAAAAAGCTGCGCTCGCAGATGCAGCTGGAACTGGTGGAAATCATCGAACGCGTCGGCGTGACCTGCGTGATGGTGACCCACGACCAGGAAGAGGCCATGACCATGGCCGAGCGCATCGCGATCATGCACCTGGGCTGGATCGCCCAGATCGGCAGCCCGGTCGACATTTATGAAGCGCCGGTCAGCCGCATGGTCTGCGAATTCATCGGCAACGTGAACGCCTTCGACGGCACCGTGGTCGAGGACCTCGAAGGTCACGCGATCATTCACAGCCCGGACTTGCAGCAAAAGATCTACGTCGGTCATGGCGTCAGCACTTCGGTGCAGGACAAGTCGATCACCTACGCGATCCGCCCGGAAAAAATGCTCGTCAGCACGATCAAGCCAGAGACCCGCTACAACTGGTCCGAAGGCAAGGTGCATGACATCGCCTACCTCGGCGGTCACTCGGTGTTCTACGTCGAATTGCCGAGCGGCAAGATCGTCCAGTCGTTCATGGCCAACGCCGAACGCCGTGGCGCGCGTCCGACCTGGGACGACAAGGTCTACGTCTGGTGGGAAGACGACAGCGGCGTGGTACTGCGCTCATGAGAACCTTCAATCAGCAATTCCTGCGCCTGGTGCCCAGCGGGCGAAAGTTCGTCATCGGCATCCCGTTCATCTGGCTGTTCCTGTTCTTCATGCTGCCGTTCTTTCTGGTGATGAAGATCAGCTTCTCGGAAGCCGCGCTGTCGATCCCGCCGTACTCGGAGATCTACACCTACGCCGAACAGAAATTCCAGCTGTTCCTGAACATCGGCAACTACACCATGCTCGGCGAAGACGAGCTGTACCTGTCGGCCTACCTCGGTTCGCTGAAGGTGGCGCTGCTCAGTACGCTGATGTGCCTGGTGATCGGTTTCCCGATGGCCTACGCGATCACCAAAACCGGCAAGGAAACGCAAAACGTCCTGCTGCTGTTGATCATGATGCCGACCTGGACTGCAATCCTGATCCGCGTTTACGCGTGGATGGGCATCCTCAGCAACAACGGCCTGCTCAACGCGTTCCTGATGTGGACCGGGCTCACCGATCACCCGATCGAGATCCTCAACACCAACACGGCGGTCTACATTGGGGTCGTGTATGCCTATCTGCCATTCATGGTGCTGCCGCTCTACGCCAACCTGGTGAAGCACGACGGCAGCCTGCTGGAAGCCGCGCAGGATCTGGGTTCGAGCAACTTCAACAACTTTTGGAAAATCACTGTGCCGCTGGCCAAGAACGGCATCATCGCCGGCTGCATGCTTGTGTTCATTCCGGTGGTGGGCGAGTTCGTGATTCCGGAACTGCTGGGCGGCCCGGAGACCCTGATGATCGGTCGCGTGCTGTGGCAAGAGTTCTTCAATAACCGCGACTGGCCGGTGGCGTCTGCTCTGGCGGTGGTGATGCTGTTGATCCTGATTGTGCCGATTCTGCTGTTCAACCGCAGCCAGGCCAAAGAGATGGAGGCACGGGGATGAAACGCTTCGGTTTTGCAAAGTTCATGTTGATCTTCGGCCTGACGTTCATTTATCTGCCGATGCTGATTCTGGTGATCTACTCGTTCAACGCCTCGAAACTGGTAACGGTCTGGGGCGGCTGGTCGGTGAAGTGGTACGTCGGCCTGCTCGACAACACCCAACTGATGGGCTCGGTGGTGCGCTCGCTGGAAATCGCCTGCTACACCGCGATTGCCGCCGTGGCGCTGGGCACCCTCGCCGCGTTCGTGCTGACCCGCGTAACACGCTTCAAAGGTCGCACGTTGTTCGGTGGTCTGGTCACCGCGCCGCTGGTGATGCCTGAGGTGATCACCGGTCTGTCGCTGTTGCTGCTGTTCGTGGCGATGGCGCAACTGATCGGCTGGCCGCAGGAGCGTGGCATCGTCACGATCTGGATCGCTCACACCACGTTTTGTGCCGCTTATGTGGCGGTGGTAGTCTCCGCCCGCTTGCGCGAGCTGGACCTGTCGATCGAAGAAGCGGCGATGGATCTGGGCGCGAAACCGTTCAAGGTGTTTTTCCTGATCACCATCCCGATGATCGCGCCGTCGCTGGCGGCGGGCGGCATGATGTCGTTCGCCCTGTCGCTGGACGATCTGGTGCTCGCGAGCTTCGTATCCGGCCCGGGTTCCACCACCCTGCCGATGGAAGTGTTCTCGGCCGTGCGTCTGGGCGTTAAGCCCGAGATCAACGCCGTGGCCAGCCTGATTCTGCTGGCAGTGTCGCTGGTGACTTTCCTGGTCTGGTACTTCGGCCGCAAGGCAGAAGCCAACCGCAAGCGTGCGATTCAGGAAGCGATGGATCAGACCGCCAACGAATCGTGGCAGCAACCGCAACCTCAACGAGTGGCAGCGACGGCCTAGGGCCGTCGCGTTTTACGGCTTTGCGCTTTTGCTTAAAAGCTTTTGAATAAAAAGAATGGAGTTTCACCGATGAAAATGTTTGGCAGGACTCTGCTGACACTGTCCTTATTGGGCGCAATCGCCACGGGCGCCCAGGCCAACGACAAGGTGCTGCGCGTTTACAACTGGTCGGATTACATCGCCCCGGACACCGTCAAGAAGTTCGAGGACGAGACCGGCATTCGCGTGACCTACGATGTGTTCGACAGCAATGAGACCCTCGAAGCACGTTTGCTCGCGGGTAAATCCGGCTACGACATCGTGGTGCCGTCCAACAGTTTCCTGGCCAAGCAGATCAAGGCCGGGGTCTATCAGACCCTGGACAAATCGAAGCTGCCAAACTGGAAAAACCTCAACCCGGTGCTGCTGAAAAACGCCTCCGCCAGTGATCCGGACAACGCCCACGCGTTCCCGTACATGTGGGGCTCGATCGGCATCGGCTTCAACCCGGACAAGGTCCGCGAAGTGCTCGGCAAGAATGCGCCGACCAATTCCTGGGACCTGCTGTTCAAACCGGAGAACGCCGAGAAGCTGAAGGCCTGCGGCATCAGCTTCCTCGATTCGCCGACCGAAATGCTCCCGGCCGCCCTGCACTACCTGGGCTACCCGGTGAACGACAAGGACGTGAAGCACATCGCCGAAGCCGAAGCGCTGTTCATGAAGATCCGGCCGTCGGTGGCGTACTTCCATTCGTCCAAGTACATCTCCGATCTGGCCAACGGCAACATCTGCGTGGCAGTCGGTTACTCGGGCGACGTGTTGCAGGCCAAGGCCCGCGCGGTGGAATCGGGTAACAAGGTCGAGATCGACTACAGCATTCCCAAGGAAGGCGCCGGCAGTTTCTATGACATGGTCGCGATCCCGCGCGATGCCGCCAACGTCGAGAACGCCTACCTGTTCATGAACTTCCTGATGCGCCCGGACATCATCGCCGAAGTCACCAACAGCATCGGTTACAGCAACGCCAACGAAGCCGCGACGCCGCTGGTGGATGAAGCGATCCGCAACGATCCGGGCTCGTACCCGCCGCAAGCGGTGATGGCCACGCTGTATGCGGTGCCGGATCAGCCGATTGCCACGCAACGGATCATGACCCGGGGCTGGACCCGGGTGAAACTCGGCAAATAACCTCACCGCGATCGTTCCCACGCTCCGCGTGGGAACGATCAGAGTCAGACGATCACAGTTACAAATTTCCGTTCATGCAGCGCCTTACCACCGCTGCCCCCTGCTCTGAACGGCCTCACCTGGCTTCCTCGGTTCAGGTGAATTCAGGCGCCCTCGGGCGCCTTTTTTTGTGGGCTCAGATCAGTGGCCAGTCGGCCAGCGAGCGGTAGCGGCCCTTGTGGGATTCGAACAGCGCAAAGCGTTCAGCCCGCAGGAAAAACTCCGGCGGCGTGGCGGATTCCGGCTCCGGCGCGCGATAGTCCCGGGCCAATGTCAGGTGCGGGCGATACTCACGCGTCGCCTCTTCAAACCCGAACGGCAACATCGCCTGCTCCAGCGCATACACCAACCGCAGCAATCCTTGCGGCGCCTGCTCCGGCGCCAGCGACAACACCCCGGCGCGCCGCCAGACCTGCAACCGATCCAGTGAAATCCTCAGCGCCTCGCCCGGCGTGCGCACTTTCGCCGCCGCCTCACAGACTTCGCCAATCTGCGCCAACGGCACCGCACCGAGAAACAGCAGCGTCAGGTGAAAGTTGTCCGCTGGCACCGGTTTGCAGGTGCGCAAACCCAGTTCGCTGCGCCACTGAGCAATCGCCTTGCGCTGCGCCGGCGGGCAGTCCAGGGCGAAGAACAGCCGCTTGAACGGTTGATCCCCGCGCGCTTCGTCCGTCATGGCTACGCTCCTTCGTTCGTCGAGATCCGTGGATTCTACACGCCCGTTTTCTGGCGACTCTCGGCATGGGGTTTATAGTTCAACGATTGCCATCAACCGGAGGACGTCATGCGCGAGATCCTCAGCAAAGAACCCTGGTGGGCCCGACCGCCGAATCCCGGACAGGATGAAGGCGAACTGGAATGGGGCTGGCTGGTGCATTACAGCGAAGGTGAGCCGCGTTTCGAATTCGTCCGCGAGCGGCCGACGGACGAGCAGATCCGCAACCGCAAAGGCTGCCGGATCACCCCGTCGGCGGAGTGACCCGGCAACGAGGCATCAAGGCTCGAGAATGTCCTTGAAGCCACCGAAGATCATCCGCTGCCCATCGAACGGCATCGGATTCACGTCCGGCTGCATGCGCGGGTCTTCCATCATTTTCGCCATGCCGGCGTCGCGGGTGGCCTTGTCTGGCCAGACCAGCCAGCCCGCCGATACGGTTTCGCCTTCCTTTAGTTTCACCGCCATCGGGAATGAGGTGACCTTGCCGTCCGGCACGTCATCGCCCCAGCCCTGAATCACCTCCAGCGCGCCGTATTCCTTGAACAGTTTGGCGGCAATTTCGCAGTGTTTTTTGTACTGCTCACGATTGGCATTCGGCACGGGCGCCACGAAAACATCGATGTAAGCCATGATCATTCTCCTTGCAGGGTGGGTTCGATCTGCTGAGTAGTCGACTCGGGGGGCCGCCATTCGACACGGTTGACGCCCAACCCGACCGACGGCTCGTCCCGCCCGCCCAGATTGCCCTCGACCTGCGCCGCCATGTGCAGCGTGCCGGCCATCACGCCGGTGGTCGGGTTCTGCACCAGTTTCACCCAGGCCTTGTCGAAGGTGTTGCCCAGGCTGCTGCGGATCAGGGCTTCGCTGTCAGGGCGGTCGTTGGCCTGAATGATCGCGCGGATGCCCGCCACACCGACCGAAATCAGCGCCCCGGCCAGTTTGCCTGCCGCTGCCGCCACCGCGCTGGCAGCACCGCGCGGGGCCATTTCCGCCTCCATGCGCTGGCTGGCGCGTTTGGCCACCGGCGCCATCGCCGTATCGGTCGAGGCCACGCCTTTCGAGCCGCCGTCGGTGTGGATCTTGTCGATCAACGCGGCGTAGGCCGGCAGCGTGTTCAACGGTTCAGTGCTGACGATCTGGTACAGCGAAGCGTCCCGGGCCGGCGGCGGCCCAAGGGCGATGGCGGGGATTTTCTGCAACCGCCCGTTGAGCTGGGCGATAGGCACGCCGTGACGCTGGGCGATGACCGGCATCTGCTGCGCCATCAGTTGCGCGTAGAACGCGGTGGACTGGCCGAGGATCGCGTCCGGGTCGATCTCCACCGCCACTGGCGCCAGCACCCGTTCCTGATATTGCTCCAGCAGATAGGCCGCCAGACGTTTGGCCGAGGCATCCTGCTCGCCGCTGGCACTGATCGTGTACCAGCTGACCTTCATCGACAGCCATTCCTGGGTCCAGTAACTGCTGAACCACGGGATGAAATTTTCTTCAGTTTGCTCATAGACCCGAATGCGCCAATGTTCCATCGAGCCACGGGCGAACAGCTTGACCTGCTCGGTGGCCTGCTTCGAGGCGCTGACGATTTCCCGGTCGATCTGCTGCCAGGTGGCCGGCGAGACCACCACTGCCGGCGCGCTCACCGGGGCCCGCGCCGTGGTGGCGCAGCCGGCCAGCAACACCAGTGCGGCGACGAGCAGCGCACGCAGGTTCACGGTGGCGGTCCTTATCTGTTCTTCGGGCGGGAACCTGAAGAATCCGGGGGAGATGACATGAGTATAGGTGCGTGCGGTGCGCCGTTTATCCGCTGGTCAGGGCTGCATCCGTCCAACCATCAATGGCGTCGATATTCACCATTGCGACGATTGCCTTCCGCCGACCGCTCGCCAAAGGCACGATTAACCCATCCGAAACACACAGCACGAGGAGTTCACATCATGATCAGCAACGTCACCCTCGCCGTGAGTTTCCCGGTCTTCGGCAGCAACTATTACGATCAGCACGCCGTGTCGCGCAAGACTCAGGCGCTGGTGTTCGACGAAGCCTTCGAAGATCTGTTGATGCCCGCCGCCAGCAATCATTTCAGCAATGAAGTGGTCGGCCTCAACGATCAGTTCCGTTTTCTGAGCGACATTCTCGCCACCCATTTGCTGGACATCGAGGCCTCCGTGCCTGCGCGATCCAGCGTCCGGGCGAGCGCTCATTTTTAATGCCAGAGGGCGTTCCCGTCGGGGAACGCCCTCTTCGTTTCAATCAGTCATCATCCCGGTCGCGGTGATAACGACGCCCGTCGCGGCGGTCGTCGTCGCGGTCGTCCCAGCGTCGGTCGTGATCGTAATAACGGCCATGATCGCGGTCGTAATGCCGGCCATGGCGATGGTCATCATCGAAATCCGCCACACAGCCGCCCAGCAATACGGCGGCGGAAACAGTCAGCAGCAGGCTTGTTGCACGCATCATTCAGATTTTCCCTAAAACCAAGGTCTTGACGACGGAAACTGTCAGCGCGGGTGCGCGCTGGCGCAGATACGACCGGGGAAAAAGGCTTTGATTCAGTGGCCATCAACGACCGTTCATCGCCCTGTTTGCCGCGCCCTTCCTGTCCATCCAGTGGCCGTTTGATGGCTTTGAGTGGGGCGAAATCCGACAAAACCTTTTCCTCCCCCCTGCGGTCACTCCTAGAACAGACCAAGACTGGCAACCACGCCGGCGTGCCCTGGCGGGTCATTTGCAGCCTGCCGACCTGATCAGAGGAAGCCCAGCCATGAACGACCATCCGCCGTTGGCGATTTCCCGACGCCGTTTCCTGATTCTCGGGGCCGTGACCGCGACTGCGTTCGCAATGCCGCCCTTCATCAGCCTCAAGGCCTACGCGGCCACTCTGGAGCAACCGGCCATGGCCAAAGTGACCCTTGAAGTCAACGGCAAGCCGCAGACGCTGGAGATCGACACCCGCACCACCCTGCTCGACGCCCTGCGCGAACACCTGCACCTGACCGGCAGCAAAAAGGGCTGCGACCACGGCCAGTGCGGCGCCTGCACGGTGATCGTCGATGGCCGGCGAATCAATTCGTGCCTGACCCTGGCGGTGATGCAGGACGGCGCCAACGTCACCACCATCGAAGGCCTCGGCATGCCGGACCACCTGCATCCGATGCAGGCGGCGTTCATCAAGCATGACGGTTACCAGTGCGGCTACTGCACGCCGGGGCAGATCTGTTCGGCGGTGGCGGTGCTTCAGGAAATCCGCGACGGCATCCCCAGCCACGCCAGCGCCAGCCTCACCGAACCGCCGCAACTGATCGCCAGTGAATTGCAGGAACGCATGAGCGGCAACATCTGCCGCTGCGGCGCCTACTCGAACATCATCGAAGCCATCAGCGAAGTCGCGGAGGTGCCAGCATGAGAGCGTTCAATTACAGCCGCGCTGACTCCCCTGCCGCAGCCGCTGCCCAAGCTGCGCAAATCGAAGGTGCGCGTTTCATCGCCGGCGGCACCAACTTGCTGGACTTGATGAAACTCGACATCGAAACGCCGCAGCAGCTGATTGACGTCAACCACCTGGGCCTCGACCAGATCGAAGCCACCGACGACGGCGGCTTGCGCATCGGCGCACTGGTGCGCAACACCGATCTGGCAGCGGACAACCGCGTCCGGAAAGACTACGCGCTGCTCGCTCGCGCCTTGCTTGCCGGCGCATCGGGCCAGTTGCGCAATATGGCGACCACCGCCGGCAATCTGCTCCAGCGCACCCGCTGCCCGTATTTCTACGACACCAATCAGGCCTGCAATAAACGCAGTCCCGGCAGTGGTTGCGCGGCGATTGGCGGCGTCAGTCGACAACTCGGGATCATCGGCGTCAGCGACGCCTGCATTGCGACCCATCCGAGTGACATGGCGATTGCGATGCGTGCGCTGGATGCGCAGGTCGAAACGATCAAGGCCGATGGCAGCACCCGGCGCATCGCCATGGTGGATTTCCATCAATTGCCCGGCACCACGCCGAATGTCGAAACCAATCTGACGCCCGGCGAACTGATTACCGCCGTCACCCTGCCCTCGCCGGTGGGCGGCACCCATGTCTATCACAAGGTGCGCGACCGCTCGTCGTACGCCTTCGCCCTGGTTTCCGTAGGTCTGATCCTGCAGAAGGATGGCAGCGGTCGCCTCGCCGTCGGTGGCATCGCGCCGAAACCCTGGCGGGTCGAAGCGGCGGAAGCGCTGTTGCCGCAAGGCGCGAAAGCTGTCAGCGCGCGCCTGCTCGACGGCGCCACGCCGACCCCGGACAACCAGTTCAAAGTGACGCTGGTCGAGCGCACGATTGCCTCGGTGCTGGCCCAAGCGAGGGACGAAGCATGAAATTCGACACGCCCGCCACGACCAACCCGATTGATCAGCTGAACGTCATCGGCAAACCCACCGACCGCATCGAAGGCCCGCTGAAGACCAGCGGCCAGGCGCCTTACGCCTACGAGCAACATGAAGCCGTGAAGAATCAGGCCTACGGCGTGATGGTCGGTTCGGCCATCGCCAAGGGCCGCATCACCCGCATCGATCTGGATGCCGCCCGCGCCGCGCCGGGGGTGCTGACCATCGTCACCGCCGCCAATGCCGGCAAGCTCGGCAAAGGCAAATACAACGCCGCGCACCTGCTGGCCGGGCCGCAAGTGCAGCACTATCACCAGGCCGTGGCGCTGGTGGTCGCCGAAACCTTCGAACAGGCACGGGCCGCCGCGCAATTGGTCAACGTCGAATACGCGGCCGACAAAGGTCAGTTTGATCTGGCCAGCGTGCGCGACCAGGGTGTGGAGCCCAAAGACGAACTGCCGGACGTCACCCACGGCGATTTCGCCAGCGCTTTTGCCGCCGCGCCCGTGCAGTTCGACCAGACCTACACCACGCCGGATCAGTCCCACGCGATGATGGAGCCCCACGCAACACTCGCCGCCTGGAAAGGTGATCACGTGACGCTCTGGACCTCCAACCAGATGATCGCCTGGAGCGTCGGCGACATCGCCGCCACCCTCGGCCTGCCCAAGGAAAACGTACGGTTGATCTCGCCGTACATTGGCGGCGGATTCGGCGGCAAGCTGTTCATTCGCGCCGACGCGATCCTCGCCGCCCTTGGCGCACGCTTGGCGAACCGGCCAGTGAAGGTCGCCCTCGCGCGCCCGCAGATCGCCAACAACACCACCCACCGCCCCGCCACCGTCCAGCGCATCCGCATGGGCGCCACGGCGGACGGCAAACTCACCGCCATCGCCCATGAAGGCTGGTCGGGCAACCTCGCCGACGGCAAGGTCGAAGTCGCGGCGCAGCCGAGCCAGTTGCTCTACGCCGCAGAAAATCGCCTGGTGAGCATGCGCCTGGCACCGCTGGATCTGCCGGAAGGCAACGCCATGCGCGCGCCAGGTGAAACGCCGGGGTTGATGGCGCTGGAGATCGCCATGGACGAGATGGCGGAACAGCTCAAACTCGATCCGATCCAGTTCCGCATCCTCAACGACACCCAGGTCGATCCGGTGAAAACCGAGCGGCCGTTCTCCCAGCGGCGTCTGGTCGAATGCCTGCAAACCGGCGCCGAGCGCTTTGGCTGGGACAAGCGCAATGCAACTCCTGGCAGCCGTCGCGAAGGTCGCTGGCTGATCGGCATGGGCGTCGCGGCGGCGATTCGCAACAACCTGCTGGTGAAGTCCGGTGCGCGAGTGCGGCTGGAGCGCGACGGCAAGATCACCGTTGAAACCGACATGACGGACATCGGCACCGGCAGCTACACGATCATTGCCCAGACCGCCGCCGAAGTGATGGGCGTGCGTCTCGACGATGTGGTTGTGCATTTGGGCGATTCGAATTTTCCGGTGTCGTCCGGCTCCGGCGGCCAGTTCGGCGCCAACTGCTCGACCGCCGGGGTCTACGCGGCGTGCATGAAACTGCGCGAAGCGGTCACGGCCAAACTCGGCATGAGCGCAGGTGAAGCGCAGTTTGCCGACGGCCACGTGCGGCTGGGCAGCAAGCACGTGCCGTTACGTGAGGCCGCGCAACACGCCGCAATCGAAGTCGAGGACAGCATCGAATTCGCCGACCTCGCCAAGCAGTACCAGCAATCGACCTTCGGCGCGCACTTCGTCGAAGTCGCCGTCGATGCCGCCACCGGCGAAGTCCGCGTGCGGCGCATGCTCGCAGTCTGCGCCGCCGGGCGGATTCTCAATCCGAAATCGGCCCGCAGCCAGGTGATCGGCGCGATGACCATGGGCGTCGGCGCGGCACTGATGGAAGAACTCGCGGTTGACGAGCGCCAGGGCTTTTTCGTTAACCATGACCTGGCGGGCTACGAAGTGCCGGTGCATGCCGACATCCCGCATCAGGAAGTGATCTTCCTTGATGAAACCGACCCGATTTCATCGCCGATGAAAGCCAAGGGGGTCGGTGAGCTGGGGATTTGCGGCGTGAGTGCGGCGGTAGCGAATGCGATCTACAACGCCACGGGTGCGCGGGTGCGGGAGTATCCGATTACCTTGGACAAGATTCTCGATGCATTGCCGCCGATGATCTGAAATCGGTAGCGCACTAGAATGGGGTGCTAGGGGTCGAGTGTTCGAATCACTCCGCCCCGACCATTATTCCTGATTAAAATCATACAGTTAAGCCGATCAACTGAATCGGCTTTTTTGTTCCTGCGCAAAATTTGCGCAAAACTACCCGATAATTTCGCTGATATTCAGGTCTGAAATTGCCTCTGAGCAGACCATTTCGGCGTGGTTCTTGTGGTAGTTTTTGGTCATGGTTTCGCTGGCGTGGCCGGCGACCTTCTGACCGTCTTTTCCGGCCTTCTGGTATAAGTGCAGCGATAGAGCACGCACTTCGTGAAAGCCCGGCATTTCCTCTTCTTTCCATCCCTTGTAACAACCCGCCGCTTCCCGGGCCTCTTTGAAGGCCCGCGTCAAATATCGTTCTTCGACCTGTGTCCAGTGATCCTTCGTCTGCGCCTGCTTTTGCTTTTTGCGATCGGGCCGGCGGTGAATCAGGTAAGGCGAAACGATGTCATCCCAGCACCGGCTATCACGGCCTAGAGTTCTTCGGTCACCTTGAACCGGATCCACGCTGCATCGCTGGCCTTGGTCGTCTTCTGCTGCACCACATACAGAAACCCTTCCCGAACCCCGTCGAATCGCATGTTGAGAATGTCGGTGCGCCGCTGTGCGGTGATCAACGCCAGATCGATCGCGTTCTGCAGCCTGAACGGCGACTTTTCCCGAATGGCTTTCAGGCCTTTGATGGTGTGCCGCTTGCGCTGCTTCTTATCAATTCGGTTGATGGTGCTGGCCGCCGGGTTAACCGGAAAAAGGCCTTCGGCCGCTGCGTGGTTGAAGATGTCGATTAGCAGGGCGCGGCACTGGTTGGCAGTGCGCGGCGTGAGGGCGTCCAGCATCTCGGCGATCATGCGGATAGTGATCTGGTCGACCGCTTGCCTTCGAACTGCTTTCGGAAACGGCGGAAGTGGGAGGCGTAAAGCCCGAGCGTGCCCTTGGCCAGTTCGCGCAGCGGCAGTACTTCGCGCTCGTATGTGTCCAGGAAGCCGGCGAACGATTCGGATGTGCTGCCCATTACGGCGCCGATCAGGTCAGCGCCGCGCATGAACTCCAGGTTCAACTGCTTCCAGCATCGATCGCTTTGATTCGATCGAATCCGAACTGGAACCACTTACCGTCGGTAGGCCGGCGGTAGCGATAGGTCGAGCGCCGCGAATCGAAGTACAGGTTCTGCGGGAGGCTCTTGTTCACTTAGCTAAGAGAGGTTTTTTCATCAAGGCAATGTCTATCAAATATATCCAGAGCTACTTTATTTTTGCCGAATGACACTCTAGACACTCTTAGCAAATCTTTTTGATCAATCAATATGTTGACATCCAAATTATCAAACAATGCGTACTCTTCTGCATATTTTTTGAAATTTTCCCCCCGAGAGCTCATGCAATTATAAAAAATTATAGCCAACTCGTAATCGGACAACAGCGACCTAACCACAACTCCCAACTTTGCCTTATCCTGATACTCACTTTCAGATAAAAATTTCAAAAGACTATATAGGGATCTAAAATACAAGCCAAGATCACTATGAAAATTAACCCAGACCCAGTCATACCAATAGTCGATCTTGGTCTTTTGATCAGTCCTTTTCGTGTCACCTAAACATCTTTCCGACATGCTTTTATAAATTTGTTTCAAGCAATCCCTACCAGTCGCTACAGTTTGTTTCGACTCTTTGTTTACCAAATCCAGTCGATCCACAATATTTTGCTGCAAAGATAGCCTGCTATAAAAATGAGATTCAAATTGCTGCCGGTCTGCTTTTTCGTGTGTCTGCTTCAGATCACGCCTCTGCAGCAGAAGTGTTGCCACGACGCCACAACAGGCAAGCGCGGAAAAAAGCGCATTTAATGTACCGAAAGCATCACCGAATGTACCCGCTCTCACTCCAACTAATCCTTGCTGGTTTGCTTCAGAAAACCCTTGAACTAAAAAATAGTAATAACATCCGTACAGCCCCAAAATGGCTAGAACAGCAATAAGTATTAAGAATCCAACACCAGAAGGTTTATTCAATTCAATTTCCTTGATAGGTTTTTATAAACGTATTACCAATAAAACCAAATTACCACGACCGGTCACGGAGGGCGGCGGTCACCCTTGTATTTCTTCTGCGGTTGGTCGTGGTGCGCCAGTAGAGGCCGCCGACTCACAAGCAAGCGCGGCGATAGCAAGATGATCTTTAATCTCAGAAAGCGTCACGACCCACCTTTCATAGTGAACCTTTCGCCGCCCGATATCGCTCCACGAATGGTGTGAAATTGTCGCAACTGCATCGGCGGAAAAACTTTGGATTAGCCCTAGCGCTCGCGCTGATCTTTTGGCGGCGTGACCTTTCAAAAGTAGTAACGGATACAGATCGTCAATCGAAATGGCGTTGGCCATGACATCAAGCTCTTGTATGCCCCGCAGGACATTCATATGTCCGTCAGCTGGCTCCTCGTCATTGAAGCAAAACCAGGCGAATAGGTAAGAAGCTTTTTGCTCCAGTGCCGTGATCGGACTCAGCATCCTAGCAGCGACCAGTTCGGCGCGATCCTTGTCCGCCCGTCGGCTTACGTATGCCGCGTGCCCAGAAACGCCCAAGGCAACAGCAACCGCGGCCAAGGTGCCGATAGCCGACCACATATCCCAAGGCGAATCCGCCATCTGAATCTCCTCTTCCGACTCCATGCCGAGCCGAACACGAATACCGCAAATACCGGCGTTGCGCCAGCTCAGGCAAAGCTCGGCGGCTCAACGATTCGATGCCACGACTCCATGTAGCCGGCTAGGTCGATGACCTCCCGAAGGAACACGGCCATCTCCAGCTTCAATGCGTCGTCCGGTAGCCATATCCGTTTCAGCATAGCTTTAGCGTCGTATTCGATAACCGCTAGCGCATCCACACCGCTTTGCAACCTCATGTCGGCCTCCTGCCAGTGTGAGTTGAAAGATAAATACATCAGTTGACAACTTGCCGGCCAGCGGAATTAAGAAGTAGACCATGGCCGAAGAGCTGGAACTGACAGCGGAAGCCATCAAGCAGCGCAAGAAGCGCGAGAAGGCAGCTGCGAAGGACGCTGCATTGGGCATCGAGAAGTTTACGGTTGAGGTCACCGGCGTGTTCAAGCCAGACCTCAAGCGGGTCATGGCCGCCCACGGCTTCAACAACCAGCAGCAGGCGTATCAGAACTTGCTGCGGAACCTGATCGTGGCCGACTTCGAAACCAAGGCCAAGATGCTAAAGTGTGTCACGACACCTTCTGTTGTTACTGAAAAGGTGTCGCGCATGATTCGGGCCGCAGGCATGAAGTTGCTCGCCGACGATCCGCCAGAGCCTGACGACGAGGTAGTTACACCTCTTTAGCACCCTTCCCTAGCACGATGTCGAGCCAAGTTTTTGCCCAGTCTTGAGCAGCCGCCAAGGCTTCCTCTCGTGTTTTCCAAGGACCGCGCAGACGATGGAATCTTGTTTCTTCCGTGTCTTCCGGAAGAACCCCGTCGATATCGACCTGGGCTACATGATCCGCGCCAGCATCTAAAAGATAAGTAAAGCGGACCGGGACACTTCGATACCGAAAGGCGTTAGTGGGACCGTCTTGACCATATGGTTCGAACATCTGCTACCTCCTTGAGCCGGCCCCATGCCGGTCACCCGTAATACCCCAACCCAAACCAAATTGCCACCACCAGTCACGGAGGGCGACGCCTGACTGGAGAAATATTCGACGATGTTTATCTAATCTTACCGACATCTCTCTTAATGTCAGTCCATGCATCTTCAAGCTCAACCCTAAGAAGTGACTTTAATTTATTAATATTATCAATCACAGGCTGACTGTCATCGCCAAGCTTCATAGCAAAAAGAATTTTCGCAGTCACTTCATCCAAATCTCTAATTTTTGTTGCATCCTTATCATCTCTTGTAAGAAGCAACTCAAACTTTAAACCTAACGAATTTACTTGCCGATAAGCCTGAAAGCGCTCTCCTGAATTATAAAACTTCGGATCCATTTCAGTCTTTAGTGCCATATCAAGCATCGCCATCAGATATTCTGATCCGCACGCTCGTAGCTCGCTCATCCATTGATTTCTAAAGCCACTGAGGTTCGCTTTAATCTGATTCTTCTGCACTCTTACTGTGAGCCAAGCAACAATTATTGCAACCACTACACCAGCAATTGAAGGTGAAACGGTTGCCCAATCGGTATCGGATTGAGTGAATACGTAAAGTGGCTGCTCTTTTGATCCGAATTGAGCTTCAACCTTATGATCATCGATTAAGCGATGGCCGCTAAAGCTTAACCCCTTTGCGTCTAGCTCGAATTTATCAAATATTTCCATCACGCCTCCCTTTTGGCGAAGGATACAACATATGGCCATCACTTACGGCTCGGTCTGCGCCCGCATCGAGGCGGCAACACTTGCATAGAAGCCGCTAGGCATGCGGGCGACCTGGTTCGCCGAGATCGAAGCCTTCCCAGCGCGGTACTGGCCCACCACTCCCCGAATACGCCGAACCTCGGCGACATGACCAAAGTCGGTGCCCAGGTGCTGGCCGGCAAGATCGCCGCACCGGACATCCTCGTCGGCGGCACCCCATGCCAGGCGTTCAGCGTAGTCGGAATGCGCGAAGGCCTCACCGACCCGCGCGGCTCCCTCACAATCAAATACGTGGAGCTTGCAGATGCAGTTGACTATGTTCGCGCCGGCCAGCGAAAACCCGCTTGCGTTGTCGTCTGCGAAAACTTCCCCGGTATCCTCAGCGACAAAGGGAACGCCTTCGGATGCTTTCTTGGCGCTTTTGCTGGGGAAGACTGCGAACTGCACCCTTCAGGGAAGAAATGGCCGGACGCTGGTTGTGTGTATGGACCCAAAAGAACAATCGCGTGACCAGCTTGAATATTCACTCCCGCTCTTCGCGCAGTTGCCGGTTCAATTCCTCGAATTCATTTTCGTAGAGCCTGAGCTGTTGCCGGAAGCTTTCAAGCGGTGTCGGGCATCCGAGCCAGTCGTCGGTTTCTTCTATATAGAGGGGATCCACGAGGAGCGCCTTGCTCAATACTGCTTATATACACAGTAATCGAGACCCCGGGGAGCGGCGAGAGTGAGACGACGAGGTGTAGGAGTTTAGACTGGTGCTCAATCGGCAGAACGCCGGGTAGGGGCAAGGCACCGTAGGAAAATCCAGCGCTAAATTGTTGATTCTTATAGGCAGTAATACCTATTTTCTATCATGCAGATTTTGCTATTTTTCCCTTTAAAATCAATATCTTGCACCTATTTAATGGTCACCTTGACATGGTGGTGCTCATTGAGGTCTGCGCGCCGACAATCGCAGACTCATGAGCCATCGCGAATCGCTCTCACAGGCAAGGTGCTAGGGGCCCTTAACGGTCAGTGTGTGGATATGGGGAATGTCGGAACTGCGTGAAACTAAGATTCGATTTTCTCCTGGTTTCAGCGAAATCATCCCCTCATTAGAGTCAATACGATTGCCTTCAAACCAGCCTCCCGTTGAGGCGGCTGCAGCATTGCTCGAAATATTTTGCCCGTTTACGGTGATGGATATTGGTCGCGGATCCAAAGCTGCATAGCTAATCGTCAATTGATACTGGCCGCCGTCCTTCACACTAAATCTGTACTCGGCTGATGTGGGTATATTTCCCGGTCTCCTAGTGACAATGCAATCACCATAGCCATACGGTCCGCCAGATTCGACATTCTGATTGCTTACAAAATCCTGAGCTCGCACCACCACCGTCTCAGCGTGAGCGATGCCCATACTTAAAGCGGTAAAAAGAAAACCTGCGACTAATTTCATGATTTTTTCCTTTTCTTGTTTTGACCGATCTGGCTAACAAGCATAGGCGTTGTTTTGTAAGCGGGACTAGCTGCGCACGCGCGCTGATAGTTGTGCGCAAAACCTTCCCTGGGGGCCGCGTGTTTCCGTTTGCATAAGCATAAAAAAACGGATGTTTTGCTAGGCCTTGAATGGGCCTATATTCTTGTAAAACAGGTAGTTAGGTCGCTTCAGCCCCCAGCATGGGGGTGCTGGTGCGCGACTCACACCGGGAGATGACTAACTCACCAGCGCAATCAACTGCTGACGCTGTGCATCGGTCAGCATCAGCCCGAACCCGGCCCCGGCGTTATTGGCCATGTACAGCGGATTGCTGGTGCCGGGAATCACGCAGGTCACCGCCGGGTGCGCCAGCAGGAATTTCAGCGCCAGTTGCGGCCAGCTCTTGGCCCCGACTTGCGCGGCCCAGCCCGGCAGCGGTTTGCCCTTGAGCCGCGCGAGCAGGTCGCCGCCACCGAACGGCCGGTTGCAGATCACTGCCACCCCACGCTCGCGGCACAGCGGGAGGATGCGCTTCTCGACCCCGCGATCATCCAGGGCGTAGTTGATTTGCAGGAAGTCCAGCGGCTCGGCTTTGAGCACCGCTTCCACCTCCTCATAGGCCGACGGCGTGTAGTGTGTGATGCCGATGTAGCGGATGCGGCCCTGCTCTTTCCAGTCGCGAATGGTCGGCAGATGAGTTTGCCAGTCCAACAGGTTGTGGATCTGCATCAGATCGATGCGCTCGGTGCGCAGCAGGCTGAACGACTGCTCCATCTGCGCGATTCCCTCCTCGCGGCCACGGGTCCAGACCTTGGTCGCCAGAAACGCCGGTGAGCGCGGTTCGTGGATCGACAGTAATTCACCGGTGGTTTCCTCGGCGCGGCCGTACATGGGCGAGCTGTCGATTACCGTTCCGCCCTTCTTGAACAGCTCGCCGAGCACCGCCGGCAATTGTTTGTAGACCGGATCGCCGGGGGCGACGTCGAAACCGCGATAAGTGCCCAACCCCACCAGCGGCAGTGGCTCGGAGCTCGAAGGGATGGCGCGGGTCTGCATGGTCTGGGCTCCTGTGGCGTTCGGCGACGTAATGGCGGCCAGCGCCCGGTCAAAGGTGAAAACCGCTGACACCCCGGTTGCCAGCGTCAGAAACCGGCGGCGGGAATATCCCTCAGTGTGGTTCATGCTGGCGCCCTTGCCCTGTGGATCTGTTGCACCTTGTGTTTTGACGCAGCCCGCAAAACCGTTGGACTACACTGCGACAGCCAACCTGCGCGCCCGGTTAAAGTTAGTCGAATGTCCAGAACCCTGTTGTCACTCGTCGCATTGATCGTCGCCGTGTACCTGATCCTGTGCGCGGCGCTGTTCGTGTTTCAGCGCGCGCTGATCTATTTCCCCCAGCCCGCCAGCCTTGATTCACCGGAGTCTCGGTTGACGCTGGCCATGCCCGACGCCGAGATCCGCGTATCGGTGCGCGAGCGCGCCGGGCCCAGGGCGCTGATCTATTTCGGCGGCAATGCCGAGGACGTTTCGCGCAATCTGCCGGAGTTTTCCGAGGCGTTTCCTGACTATTCGTTGTATTTGCTGCATTACCGGGGTTTTGGCGGCAGCGGTGGCTCGCCCTCCGAAGAGGCGATCGCCGAGGATGCGCTGGCGCTGTTCGATCAGGTGTATGCCAGTCATCCGCAGGTCGCGCTGCTGGGGCGCAGCCTCGGTTCCGGGGTCGCGGTGCGGCTGGCCAGCCAGCGGCCGGTGGAGCGGCTGATTCTGGTCACGCCCTACAACAGCCTCGAAGAAATCGCCGCCCGCCAATACCCGTGGGTGCCGGTGCAGTGGTTACTCAAGGATCGCTTCCGTTCCGGCCAGTACGCGGCGCATATCCGCGTGCCGACGCTGCTGCTGGCGGCGAGCGATGACGAGGTGATTCCTCGGGCCAGCACCGAACGCTTGCTGCACAGTTTTCCCGACGGAGTGGCCACGCTCAAAGTGGTGAAGGACTCGGCACACAATTCGATTTCCGAACGGCCGCAATACCTGCAATGGATCGAGGATGTGTTGAATCGCTGAGCACTTCGTCGGCGGCCGTTAAAACCCGGCGCTGCTTCGTGAACCAAGTGCAAAAAGGCCAGTCCTACCCGCGCCGCGTTCTGCGGTTCACTCCCCTTCTGTGTTGTCCTTTTTCAGAGCTTTGCGTCCCATGCGCCACGCCGTTCGTTCGTCTCGCTTCGTTTCGCTGTGCCTGTTGATCCTTTCTCCCCTGCTTTCTCCCACTGCCCACGCCGGTGCCGAGCGGCAACTGGTGGCCGCCATCAACGACTACCGCGCCCATCCGCAACGTTGTGACCGGCGCCCGGCCCAACGGCTGGCGCCGCTGACGCTGAAGTCGAACCTGGCGTTGCCGGTCGGCTATGGCTACGGCGGTGGGTTGCGCGAACGATTGAAAGACTCCGGCTACGCGGCCGTGGCGGTGCGCAGCATCCGGATCGTCGGCGCACAGGACGCCGAAGAGGCGTTCGATCTGCTGCAAAGCGATTACTGCGGCGCGTTGCTCGACGGTCAATACGCCGACATCGGCATCAGCCGCGCCCGCAGCGAATGGCAAGTGGTGCTGGCGCGGCCAGTGCTCGACAGCCGCGTCGGCGACAACCGCAGTGTCGGCAAGGCCTTGCTGGCCGAGGTCAACGCCGCCCGCGCCCGACCGCGCATGTGCGGTCGCCAGCGCTTCGCCGCCGCCCGCCCCTTGAGCTGGAACCCGGCACTCGGCGCCGCCGCCCAGGGGCACAGCAAGGACATGGCCTACGGCAACTATTTCGCCCACCGCGACCCGGACGGCGACGGCCCGGCAGATCGCGCCCGGGCGGCCGGCTACCGTGGCCGGCAGATCGGCGAAAACATCGCTGCCGGGCAAAGCTCACCGGGCAAGGCCATGGCCGGCTGGCTGGCCAGCCCCGGACACTGCGCCAACCTGATGAACCCGATGTTCACCCAGGTCGGCGCCGGGTATGCCAGTGAGGCGCGCAGTGATGAAGGGGTTTACTGGACGATGCTGTTCGGGGCGCCTTGAGCGCTCATTTCGGCCGGCGCACCGCCCGCACCCTGCCGCTGTTCCCGCCGCCACAATAGAAGCGCTCAGCGCCATCGGCCTCCAGTCCGGAGACGCCGACTCCGCTGGGCAACGCCAGGCTTTCCAGAACCTCGCCGTTGCTCGGGTCGACTCGCCGAATCTCGCTTTCATCGCCTTCCCAGGTGCCATGCCACAACGCGCCGTCGACCCAGGTGACGCCGGTGACAAAACGATTGGATTCGAGGGTGCGGAGGATTTTCCCGGTGTCCGGATCGATCTGGTGAATCTTGCGGTCGCGGTATTGCCCCACCCACAACGAGCCCTCGGCCCAGGCCATGCCCGAGTCGCCGCCGTCGCCCGGAGCGGGAATGGTATGGAGTACGCGCCCGGTGGCGGGGTCGATCTTGTGAATTCGGCGGTCGGCAATCTGGTACAGGTGCTGGCCATCGAACGCGGTCCCGCCATCGGCGCCAACCTTGATCGTACGCACGGTTTCGCCGCTGGCCGGGTCGAGTGCATTGAGCTGACCATCGCTGGCGAACCAGACTTGCCGGCCATCGAAGGTCACGCCGTGAATACCGTCGACACCTTCAAACGGGCCGTATTCCCGAAGGATTTCTGCGTTTGCCTGTTTCATGCTGGTTTCCTCGTTGAGTGGGTGAGTCCAGCCTAGCCATTGCCCAACGACACCGGGAGTAACAAGATCGTCGCGAAACCCGGCACCGGCGGCGTCAGCCAACGCCGTGCACGGCCACCACCGAACGCCTGGACCTTGTCTTGTGCCGCCAGTGTTTCCAGCGCTCGCTGGACTTGCCGCTGGCTGCTTCCCGACGCAAGCGCCAGTGCTGAACTCGACCATGCCTCGCCATCGGACAACAGGGCCAGCAACCCGGCGTGTCTGTCCTCGTTTGGTAGCGTGAGCAGCGCGACGTCCTGTGCAACCAGCGCATAGCCGCGAGGGGTTGCGATGATTCCGGCCAGCGGGCGCAGCGCCGCACGCAACCGACCGATCTCGACCCGCAATCGGACGCGGTGGGATTCATCATCGAGTTTCAAGCGAAAGGCTTCGGCGATCAGCGTCTCTCGGAACACCTCTTCGGGCCAGGCTTCGGCAAGCCGCCGAGCGAGGTTGAACAACACCGGCCGCGTGGCCAGCGCCACGGTCATTCCAGCACCGCGCAGGCTGTAACGACAGGCATCAACCACCAGCGTCGGCGAGGCGAACAACGCTTCCACTTGTGCGAGCGTGACCGCTTTCTCCTGGCCCGCAACGATCAATCGGGCTGCCGGCTCATGAAGAAATTGCAGGGCGTGAGCGACCTCTGCCGACAGCGATGGAATGGCAGCCTGCTGCGCCGCCCGTTGCGCGCGTTCCAACGCCGCCTGCGCCTTGTGTGCCTGCACCCGGCGCAAGGCGATTCCGGCGGTCATCAATTCATGGACGGTGTGCAGGGCCGGGGGTAACGGTGCAGGATCAAGTTCACCGAGCAGATCTTCCGCCTTTTCCAACTGGCCGATCAGAAGTAGCCGACGGATCTGCAAACAGCGTGCGTGGGCTGCATTTACGCCGTCGCCATGATCCTGCAAGACTTGTCGCGCCGCTTCCAGCGCTTCCACCGGCCAGCCCAGATCCCGCGCCGCCAGCGCCACCTCGGCCTCGGCCACCACGCAGCGCGCCCGGGACAGAGGCTCGTTGGCACCGAACGCCTTTACTGCCCGTTGCAACAACGTCTTGGCCCGCGTCATGTCGCCGAGCTGCGCCATCGCGATCCCACGCAGGGCCAGCGCTGGAGGGTCTTCGCGCAGGGCAACGAAATTCAGCGCCGCCAACGGATCCCCCACCGCCAGTGCGCGGCCGGCGGCGTTGATCAGCGAGTCCATGGGAAGTCCGACATGCAAGGCATTCCGGTATCAGAACGTGAGTGGAGTCTAATACCGAATGCGGTTTTGTCTGGTGGGTCGTGTTACTTCGCACGCTCAGTCGAGGATCGCAGCGCTCTTGAGCAGCGCCTGCAAACCCACCGGCACCAGCGGCGACTGCTCCGTGAAGCTTGAACTGTCCTGCCAGCTCACGGTGAACGGAGCACCGTCGCTTTCGTGGCCGTCGATCTGCAGTTGCTCGTACACCTGCGCGTCTTCGAAACGGGCGTCATACACCTGGACAATTTCATGCCCCGGCTTGCCGTTGTAGACGAAGAGGCTTTCAAGCGTACCGAGCAGGCGCAGATCCTTCATTGAAAGCCCCAGCTCTTCCTGCACTTCGCGCACGATCGCCTCGCGGCTGTTTTCGCCAAATTCGATACCGCCACCGATAGGCCGATAGAAGGATTTGTCTGCGACCGGGTCGTGGAACCGGTTAACCAGAATCTTGCCCTGATGGTGAAAGACACACAGTGCAAGTGCGCGGATACGCTGCTCGGCCATGGGGTGAAATCCGTTTGCTGGAAAAAAGGCCGGCGATTAGATCACACCCCACAGGGATCGCGCTGCAGTTGATCTCAGACCGGAGAAATCGTGGCAAGGACGCCAATCATGATGGTCAACACAAGAAAGCCGCCGAGGAAAATCGCCATCTTAGCCATGAAGGCCTCCTGAATACTGAATGTCCGGCGCACCGGGCGCTCCGGAATGAAGCGCGTCGCGTATGGCCGAACGGCAGGGGTATTTTGGGCCCGTGGCTGAGATGGTTACAGATGCAGATTCGACAGGAAAAAGCGGATCAGATGGATCGGGCTGGCGCATGGGTCGATATTCAGATCGGTACAGATGGTTTCCATTGCGCCGCTTTGATCTAGAGTCATGGGCGCCGCGCAAAGAACAACAAAAAATACAGGAGTAAAACCATGTCCGACCTGAAGCTGCACCCCAACGCCGCCGAATCCCTGAACCGCTGGCACGAGATGATCCGCACCGGCAACCTCAAGGCCCTGCCCGAGCTGCTCGATTCCAAAGCGGTTTTCCGCTCGCCGATGGCCCATACGCCTTATCCCGGCGCACCGGTGGTCTCGATGATCCTGAATACCGTGTTCGAGGTGTTTGAAGATTTCAAATATCACCGTGAACTGGCGACGGCCGATGGCTTGAATGTGGTGCTGGAATTCAGCGCCAAAGTCGGAACGAAAGAGCTCAAGGGCATCGACATGATCCGCTTCGATGAACAGGGCAAGATCGTCGAGTTCGAGGTGATGGTGCGGCCGTTGAGCGGGTTGCAGGCGCTGGGCGAGGAAATGGGCCGGCGGCTGGGGGCTTATCTGGCTGCCGCCAAGGCCTGAAATCCGGACACAAAAAAGCCCACTGACCGTCACCGGTTCAGTGGGCTTCGTGTGTCAGGCGTCTGGTTACAGAGCCATGTCACGTGCAGCGCTTTCTTTCGGAGCCGGGGCTTTTTCAGCCGAGGCGTCCGCCGCCGGAGCTGCAGCCTGGCCAATCACCGGAGGGGTTGGCAGTTGCAGGATCTTGGCGGTGTAGGCCCACTCTTCAGCCACTTTGGCTGGATCGTTGTTCAGCTGGGTGCCGTAGCTTGGAACGATCTGGTGCAGCTTGGCTTGCCACTCAGGGCTGGCGACTTTGTCTTTGAAGACTTTCTGCAGCACGCTCAGCATGATCGGTGCAGCGGTCGACGCACCTGGGGATGCGCCCAGCAGACCGGCGATGGAGCCGTCCTTGGAAGCAACGATTTCGGTGCCCAGTTTCAGCACGCCGCCAGCGGCTTCATCACGCTTGATGATTTGCACGCGCTGGCCGGCTTGCCACAGACGCCAGTCTTCGGCCTTGGCGTTCGGGAAGTATTCCTTCAGCGCGTTCAGACGGTCTTCATCCGACAGCATCAGTTGACCGGCCAGGTACTCGACCAGCGGGTATTCCTTGATGCCGACCTTGGTCATAGGCCAGATGTTGTGGGTGGTGGTGCTGGTCAGCAGGTCCAGGTACGAACCTTCTTTCAGGAACTTGGTGCTGAAAGTCGCGAACGGGCCAAACAGGATGACGCGCTTGCCGTCCAGGACACGGGTGTCCAGGTGCGGAACGGACATCGGAGGCGCGCCAACCGAAGCTTTACCGTAGGCCTTGGCCAGGTGCTGTTCGGCGATGGCCGGGTTATCGGTCACCAGGAACGAGCCGCCTACCGGGAAGCCAGCGTATTCCTTGGCTTCTTCGATACCGGACTTCTGCAGCAGGTGCAGTGCACCGCCGCCGGCGCCGATGAACACGAACTTGGCGTCGGTTTCAGTCTTGGTGCCGTCTTTCAGGTTCTTGTAGCTGACGCGCCAGGTGCCATCGGCATTCTTGGTGATGTCCTGTACTTCGCTGGACAACTTCATGCTGAAGTTAGGCTTGGTCTGCAGGTAACCGGCGAACTGGCGGGTGATTTCGCCGAAGTTCATGTCGGTACCCAGCGGGCTCCAGGTGGCCGCGATTTTCTGGTTCGGGTCACGCCCTTCCATCATCAGCGGAACCCACTTCTTGATCACAGCCGGGTCTTCGGAGTACTGCATGCCGGCGAACAGCGGGCTCGCTTGCAGGGCTTCGTAGCGCTTTTTCAGGAACTTGATGTTGTCATCGCCCCACACGAAGCTCATGTGCGGAGTGGTGTTGATGAACGAACGAGGGTCCTTCAGGACGCCTTGACGAACCTGCCAGGCCCAGAATTGACGGGAGACCTGGAACGCTTCGTTGATCTCGACCGCTTTCGGGATCGTGACGTTGCCCTTGTCGTCTTCCGGGGTGTAGTTCAGCTCGGCCAGGGCGGAGTGACCGGTACCGGCGTTGTTCCAGCCGTTGGAGCTTTCGAGGGCGACGCCGTCGAGGCGCTCGACCATTTCCATCGACCAGGTCGGTTCCAGCTCATTGATCCACACACCGAGGGTGGTGCTCATGATGCCGCCGCCGATCAGCAGGACGTCGACTTTCTTTGCTTCTTCGGCATTGGCAGACGACATCCCCATCGCCAAAGCCAGCCCCAGCAAGGCTGTGTTCACTTTTTTAAACATCTGTTGCACCTATGATAAAACGCCTTCCGCCCGCCGCTGTTGTACGTATGAGGTCCCCTTTTGCGCGACACTCAGGCCAGCATCGCGGGTTCCGGCACACTTCAATTTTGACGGGTGGGCACACAAGGCCGACAGGCTGCGTCGACCTCAGTTATATGTCCCTTCTGAACTGACTTCTTATCATTATTGGCTTCAGCTACTTGAGCGACAGGGGTTCTGTCTGGCCCGCCGAAAAGCGCGCCAGACTGAATTAGGTCAAACCAAGTGGGGCGAAGAATATCACGTCATGGCAAACCCGCGCGTCTGTTCGCGACCGGATAGTTTTCAATAGGTTCCTCAGGCGCTTTCTAACGCCAACGCTTTCCTGTTAAGTTGTACGACGACTGACAAATTATCCAGTCGTGCTCATTACCTACAACAACAAGGAATACCCATGAACAAAAACAGAATTCTACTCAGTCTCGTCTGCCTCTTCAGCGGCTACGTCGCCGCCGCCCCGGCGGAAAAGGACGTCGCCCAGGCCGTCGACCACCTGACCCAGGCGATGCTGCACAAGGACGTCGCCGAACTGAACGCCCTGACCGCCGACAACCTCACCTACGGTCACTCCAGCGGCAAGATCCAGGACAAGAAAGCCTTCATTGCCGATATCGAAACCGGCAAGAGCGCGTTCAAGACCCTGGAAATGCAAAACCAGACCATCACCCTGTCCGGAGACACCGCGCTGGTACGCCATCACTTTTCGGGACAGGCCATCAAAGGCACCGAAGTCGTGCCGACTGAAATCGAGAATTTCCAGATCTGGCAGAAGCAGGCTGGCAAGTGGCTGCTGGTGGGGCGTCAGGCGTACAAGTTCTGATGCATGAGCTCTGCCGCCAATGCGGCGGCAGAGCCTGCTCTCACAACCGAAACCGATCCACCGACTGCGCCAGCCGCCCCGCCAGACTCGACAGTTCGTCCGTGGTATTGGCCGTCTGACCGATCACCTTGCTGTTGCCCTCCGACATGCCCGCGATCATCTCTACCTGATGGGCAATCTCGTTGCTCGCCTGGCTCTGTTCGCCGATGGTACGGGTGATGTCGTTGACCAGTTGCGTGGTGCTGAGGGTGGCGTCGAGGATTTCGCGGATGGCGCGTTCGACGTCGGCGGTGACCGCCATGCCCTTGTCGACCTGGGCGACACCGGCCTCCATGCTGCTGACGGCCTCGCGGGTGCTGTTCTGGATGCGCGCGACCATCGCGGCGATTTCCTGGGTCGAGGCGCTGGTGCGCGCAGCCAGACTGCGCACCTCATCGGCCACCACCGCAAAGCCCCTGCCCTGCTCGCCCGCCCGGGCTGCCTCGATGGCCGCGTTGAGCGCCAGCAGGTTGGTCTGGTCGGCGATGCTCTTGATCACCTGAATGATGTTGAAGATGCCTTCGGATTCCTGATCGAGGGTGCGGATCACCTGCGCCGATTGCTGGGCGGAACGGGCGATATCGTCCATGTCGCTGACCACTTGATGGATCACCTGCCCGCCATTTTTCGCCAGTGACTCGGCCTGGCTGGCCATGTTCAGCGCGCGCTCGGCGTGACGGGTGATTTCCTCGATGCTCGCGGTCATCTGGCTCGCAGCGGCAGCCATGGTCCCGGCGGCGGTGCTTTGCTGCTGGCTGCTGTCGGCCACCTGATGGCAGCCGTGGCTCAGTTGTTCGCTCATGCCGCTGACGCCATGGGCGTTGCGTCGCACCACGTCGATCATGTCCCGCAGGTCGCGCTGCATGGTGGCCAGCGTGCGGATCAGCGCACTGGCTTCGTCCTTGCCGGATGGTTCGGCGATCGGTTCGCTGAGGTTGCCGTGGGCGATGCTTTCGGCGATGCGGCTGGCGGATTTCAGCGGCCCCATGATGCTCAGGATCACCCAGCGACCCTGAGCCAACAGCAGGAACAGGCTGGCGATCAGAACGATGCCGAGCGCGACATTGGCGTTGTGGATCGCCGCCTCGGTGCCTTCGCTGGTCTGGCGGGTATTGGTTTCGATCAGCTCGCTGAGGGCGGCCATCTGTTCTTCGAGCTGGCTGAACGCGGTGCTGAAGGTGCCGAGATGCTGCTGGGCGCTGTCCGGGTTTTCCAGTGCAAGACCGACGATCTGCTCGCCGGCGCTGATGTAGGTGTCGAGGCTGGGCTTGATCTGCTCCAGCGCGGACCGGATCGTCGGGTTCACCGGCAGCTTGAGGTTTTCACCCAGCACCTCGCGAAAATGCGCCGCATGCTCTTCGACCGAACTGCGCACCTCCTCCGCCGTACTCGTGCTTTTGCCCAGCCCCACCAGCATTGCCGAATACACATCGGCACGCAGGGCGTCGTGCATCATGTCGGCTTCCATGTGGTTGCGCAGCGCGCTCATGCTGACCGCGTTGTCACTGACCGCCGAAGCCATCCGCTGATTGCCGACATAACTGACCAGGCTCACGATCAGCGCCGTCAGCAGGCTGGTCGCAATCAGCAACACCAAACGCAGTTTGATCGACACCGTGATTTCCTCCCTGGTCGCGCCACACGGCGCCTTTCAACGCTTCAGTTAAGCCTATTTGGGTGAATCCGCCGCTTTAGAGCGTCGCAGGGTGTGTCGTTACATCCGGTAAAAATGAGGACTGTGCGGCGGTTCTCGTTCTGTGCCCGCTACCGCCCGGCCCGGCGCATGGAACTCCCGCGCTGTCCGGCACCTCTCACATTATGTGGTACTTCCTTTTCGCTTTACGCTGCTGGAGGAACACCGTCATGCGCCGTTTATTACTCGTTTCGTCTCTCATGCTGTGCCTGCCGTTCGGCTCGGCCCTTGCCCGCGTGGACGCAGGGGATGTCGCCACTTCGGCGGGGGTTTCGGCCTCGCTGTACTCGACCTTCAAGGATCACAAAATGGTGATTCCGGCCCGTGACGACTTGTCCGCATTCGTCGCCAGCGGCGGAACGATCCGTGGCGTGTATCTGGAATCGGTGCTGCAACAGGTGCGTCAGGACAATCCCGGCCTGAACGCCAGCGATGAAGAGCTGGCCAATGCCATCCTGGTTCACTACGAAGGTCTGTCGCAGTAACCACGGCACGTTCGATGATGGTGGCTGACGGACTCGCCACCGTTGTGCCCTGCCGATGGACGGCTGGCGAACGACCATGGGCAAAACCGTCGAACGGCCTCTATGATGGAGGCCATGACGATTTCCGCCTCCCTTCGCTCCCCTTGCCCGCCGGGTCTTTGCATCTGCGGGCGTGATCCGCTGCTGGATACACCCGGCGCGGACGTGCGCATCCTGCTGCTGACCCGCGAAGAAGAGAAGCGTCTGCTTGAGCGTCTGGAAAACCTGAAAGACCTCGCCGACCTCGAGCGCCTGCAGGGCAAGATGTTCGATCAGCTGGGGATTCGCGTGCTGATCGCACCCAAGTTCGGTGAAGTGCGGACAGTGCGCGGCGGTATCGAAATCGAGGTCCAGGACCTGCCGGGACTTTGCCGCAAAACCCGCAAAACCATCCCCGCCGCCATCCGCCGTGGCCTGGAAAACAATCCGCAAGTCGCTTTCGACCTGCTCAACGCCCACGACTTGCTGCGCGGCACCTGATCATTTCTTCATGCCCACCCGCTTGCGCATCTCGGCCGTGATGCTTTGCCGGGTTTTCTTCATGTCCGCCCAGGGTTTATCGCCCACTTCCGCCAGTCGTTCGTGAACGTTGCGCACGTTCCATTGATCGGCGCCCTTGATCTCCCCGACCTCTTCTCGAAACAGCGGCACCGACACCGGCAACCCTTCGCGGGTGCGCGCTGCGTAGGCGCAGATAGTGGTGGCGCCCAGACCGTTGCGCAGGTAATCGATGAAGATCCGCCCCACCCGATTTTTCGGCCCGGACACCGCGGAAAAACGCTCCGGCAACAACTTCGCCATATGAGTGACGATGGCGTGGCTGAAATCCTTGACCTCGTCCCAGCCATGCTTGCGGGTCAGCGGCACCACCAGATGAATGCCCTTGCCGCCGCTGGTCTTGAGGAACGCCTTGAGGCCCAGCTCGTCCAGCACGGTCAGGGTCAGCGCCGTGGCTTCGACCATGCTTTTCCAGGGCAGCGCGGGATCAGGGTCGAGGTCGAGGACAAAGCGGTCGGGCTTGTCCAGATCCGTCGTGGTGGCGTTCCAGGTATGCAGTTCGACCGTGCCCATCTGCACCGCGCCGATCAAGGCTTCGGCGTTGTTGATCAGCATCACCGGCTGGCCGGTCAGCTCCTTGTCGAGCGTGCGGATGCCGGGGATCGCCAGGTTCTCGGCGTTCTTCTGGAAGAACAGATCACCGGCGATACCGTCTGGCGCACGCACCAGCGCCACCGGGCGATCCTTGAGCTGCGGCAGAATCCATTCGGCGACGCTGGCGTAATACTCGGCCAGCTGCATTTTGGTGGTGCCACTGCTGGCGTCGATCACCCGGTCGGGGTGAGTGATCCGAACCTTGCCGTCGGCCAGATCGGATTGGGACGGCGCGGTAGATTGAGCCTTTGAAGTCTTCATCGGTTTGGCGCGCTCCTCGGTGATGTCCTTGGCCGGTTTGTCCTCGCGCAGGCCATGGAACACGGCGTGGCGCACCGAGCCGTCCTGGGTCATTTCGGCAAACGCCACTTCCGCCAGCAGACTCGGCTTGAGCCAGTGCACACCCTTGGCCTCGAACCCCGTGGGCGGATTGACCACCGCCGGTTTCTTCACACGCAACGGTTTGAGTTGCGCGAGGATGCTCTTGAGGGTGGTTTCGTTGAACCCGGTGCCGACCTTGCCGGCGTACCGCAACTCGCCGCTGTCACGATCATGCAAACCCAGCAGCAACGCGCCGAACGAACTGCGCGCGCCTTTCGGATCGGTGTAGCCGACGATCACGAATTCCTGCCGATGCTTGCACTTGAGCTTGATCCAGTCGCTGCTGCGGCGCGACACGTAAGGCGAGCCGAGACGTTTGCCGATCAGCCCTTCCATGCGCATCTGGCAGGCGCTGTTGAGCAACGCCTGCGGCGTTTCGTCGAACGCTTCGGAAAAGCGCAGCAGCGGATCTTCATGGGCTTTCAGCACCGTGGCCAGCGCAGCGCGCCGTTCCTGCACCGGCACTTCACGCAGATCGACACCGTTGAGATACGGCAGATCGAACAGGTAATAAAGGATGTTTTCGCTGCGGCCCGCATCGAACGCGTTTTGCAGAGCCTGGAAATCCGGCACGCCGTCCGCGTCGGCGACGACCATCTCACCGTCAAGCCACGCCGACTCCAGACCCAGTGCCGCGAGGGCTTGCGCCTGTTTCGGTAATTTGTGCGTCCAGTCATGACCATTGCGGGTGAACAACTGCACCTCGTCCTGATCGATGCGAGCCATGATCCGATAGCCGTCGAACTTGATTTCGTACTGCCAATCCCCTTCCGGCGCACTCTCCACCAGGGTGGCCAGTTGCGGTTTGAGCTGCGCGGGAATCCTGGCCTTGTGCGCCCCGGCAAGTTTTCCCGAGGCTGGCTTGCGAGATGCTTTCGGCGAGGCTTTCAGCGGCTTGACCTGCTTCGCACTGAGGTTGGGTTTGTCGACGATCGTGCGTTCACTGAGCACGCTGTCGGGCTCGGCGACCAGCACGTCGTAATCGCTTTGCGGGCGCGCAGCGCTGTCCTGATGCTTGATCAGAAACCACTGCTCTTTCTTGCCCGGCATGTGGGTGCGCACCAGGTTCCACACCCCGGCGAGCTTCTCGCCTTGCAGTTCGAATTTGAGTTTGCCCTTGGCGTAGGCTTTCTCCGGGTCTTCCAGCGGAATCCACACACCGCGATCCCAGACGATCACATCGCCGGCGCCGTAATGCCCCTCGGGAATGCTGCCCTCGAACGTCGCGTAGTCCAGCGGATGGTCTTCGACGTGCACGGCCAGCCGCTTGACCTTGGGATCCAGCGACGGCCCCTTGGGCACCGCCCAGCTCTTGAGCGCGCCGTCGAGTTCCAGGCGAAAGTCGTAATGCAGGTGCGAGGCATCGTGCTTTTGAATACAGAATTGCAGGGCATGGTCGCCGGCGGATTTCTTGCCCCGACGACGTTCAGCCGCCGGTTCAGAGGTCGCCGAAAAGTCGCGCATCCGGTTGTAGTCGTCGAGATTCCTGCTCATCCTGCACCTGCCTTGTTTCAGCCTGTTCGAGTCACAGCCAGTGCGACCACGGCAATCCGGTCGACGCGCTGATAGCCTGGATTGAGCAACTCTTCACCGAACACATCGGGATCGAGTTCGCGGTAGGTCCAGCCGAAGCGTTTTTCATCCAGCCGTGGCAATACGGTGTCGAGGAAGGGATCGCGGCCATCGACCATCGCCACACCGGTGTACAGCAGCAACGAGCCGCCGGGCGTCAGGCGATTGAGCGCCTGTTCGACGATCCGCAGCGACAGGCCCGCCCCCAGCGTCCCGCCACCGTGGCGGTAAGCTCGCCCGGCCGGATCGGCCATGTAGGGCGGGTTGGCGACGATCAGGTCGAATTCGCCGTCGACGCCTTGCAGCACATCACTGGCGCGCACTTCGACATTGGCCACTTCAGCCAATGCCGCGTTGATCGTGGTCAGGCGCAACGCGGCGGGATTGATATCCACCGCCAGCACTTGCGCTTCTCGCCGGGCACGGCCAATCAGGATCGCGCCCACTCCGGCGCCGCAACCGATGTCCACCGCCCGCTGGATGGGCGCAAAGTTCTGCTGCAAATGGCTGTGAATCAGTTGAGCAAAGCGATAGGTGTCCGGGCCGAAGAACACCGAGTCGGATGCGTCGGTGGGAAATCCGGAATGCACGAAAAGCAGGTCATCCAGGCTCGACCAGCGCACCCGGCTCTTCAAGCGCCCGTCGAACTCATCGATCACCTGAGCTTCCTGCAATTGCCGCTGTTCATCGGCAGACAGCAGGCCCGGTTCGAACGGCCGCGACCATCCGAACACATCCCGCAGACAATCCGCGGTCTGCCCTTCGTCGCGCTGGTTGACCCGTTGATGGGTCAGCGGCGTCGGGGTGATGAAACGATAGCCGTCGGCCTGCAAGCGCCGCCCCAGTTGCAGCAGCACCCGATCGTTGGCGGACAGTTGTTCTTCCTGATTCATTGATGACTTCCTTAGCGCAGGCCGGATTTGAGTTGGATGAATCGGCGAGTGGCGAGCAGTCCGGCCGGATGCGCATGGCGTGCCGGTGCCAGCCACGGGATCAACGTTGCGATTTGGGTGTGAGCGTCCTGCTCCTGAAGTGCCGCATTCAGGCGCTGCACATCGGGGTCCTGTTCGGGCACTTCGATCGGCGCAGGGACTGAGGGACGGCGGCGGAACGCGACGGGTTTGTCTGCAGAAACCCAGTCACCGGCAATCCAGTCGTGAACCAGTTGCTTTTCATAGGCGCTGAACACGCCGAACATCGCCGCACCATCGCCATCGATCAATTGCCAAAAGCGGCTGCCCTGCGGATCTTCGTTGCGTTTGATCCAGCCCTTGTCTTGCAAGGCTTGCAGGAACCCGGGCACCTGCTGCGGATCGGCCAGCCATTGATTGACGGTCTTGCCCTCGAAGCGGCAATAGTCGGAGTGCATGTGCTGAGCGAACGGACACTTGCGCTCAAGCATCGCCAACAATTCGCGCTCCAGATCGAACCCCTCGATGATTGCGCGGCTGCCCTGCCCCAGATCATTGAGTCGATAGCCCAGCGAGACCCGGCGCAGAAAATCACTGCGATCAGCCTCCAGAGGCAGCAGATCAAGCACGGCCTGAACGGCTTTTTGCGCATGGCCGGTGCTGGCGTTATCGATGGTCACGTGCAGGGTGAAATAGTAAGGATCGATCCCCAGTTCACTGAGTTCGTAACTGCTGATCAACAGATGCAACGGCAGTTGCTCGTAACCCAGGTTGTAACCTATCACCTCCGGCAAAAAATCCATGCCGCCGGCACCGAGGGCCAATTGCAGCGCGCCTTGCAGGTAGCGCTCGTCAGGCAGAGGACTGCCGGGCTCAAGACCGTTTTCGGCGAGCAGCTGCCGGTAGATCACGACGTGATTCTGCGCCGGATTGCCCTCGCCCAGTTCCTCCAGATAAGTGCTGATCAGACTGCTGAATCGCGGATCGCGCCATTGGGCCAGCAAGCCGTAAAGCCAGGCGCCATCAACCAGTTTGGTGGGCGCCACCGCTTGCAGGAAATACAGCGCATGAGCCTTGCAACTGAAGAACTGCCGAGCTCCTCCAGCCTTGCGTTGTTGCAGGTAGTCGGCATATTGCCGGGCAACATTGGCACAGTGCTGCGCCACCCAGGCGTGCCAGAGCGCTGGATCTGACGGCAGTTCTTCCTTCAATTGCGCGGCGTGCTGGAGATGGTGTTGCAGAAAGGCGCGTGCCAGCGGCTGCGGATGCTCGTCGGACAGAAGTGCTTCATGGATACGTCGCCACTCACCCAGTGAATCGAGCGGTTGCGATTGGGCAGATGCACCTTGCAGGCGTGTCAGGACAGTCATGGCAATGTTCTCGATCGATTGGCAGGACGCTGAGTCACTCGCCTCTACTGCAGCAGAGAGGCGGCGCCTGCCGAAAATTCAATCGACGTTAAATTTGCCCGGACGGACGGAGCCTTCGGCACGCCACTGGTTTGAACAGAAGCGGTCGAAGGCTGCGAGGTTTTGCGGTCAGGCCGTGCCCTTGGCCTGCTGTTCCAGGTGAACCTGCAAGTCGGGGTCGATCTGCAACGCCGCCGCCAGTTCATCCAGATAATTGCGCTCGGCGTCCTGCTGATCGTCCACCAGCATCACGCTGGCCAGGTACATTTCAGCAGCCATGGCCGGATCGTTCTGTGCCGCCTGGGCCACTTCGGTGGGGTCCAGCGGTTTGGCGACTTCGTCGTCGAGCCATTGCTGCAGGTTAGGGTCATTGGTGTGCTTGCCGATTTCGCTGCTGATCAGGTGCTTTTCCGACTCGTCGATCCGCCCGTCAGCCTTGGCCGCCGCGATCAACGCACGCAGGACGGCGTGGCTGTGTTCTTCGACTTGCGGGCCAGACAGCAGATCCGCGGTTTGCGGGGTTTGCTGCGGCGCAGCGGACGCCTGGCTGCGTTGCCAGGCTTGATACGCCTGGAACGCCATCATGCCCAGCGAGGCCAGCGCCGCATAATTGGTGCCGCCGGAACGACTCTGCGTCCCGCCGCCCAACGCCCCGCCACCGCCGAGCAGTCCACCGAGCAACCCACCCAGACCACCGAGCCCGCCAGCGGGAGAACCGCCGCCGCTGGTGCCGCCACCGCCCAGCAGACCACCGAGCAATCCACCCAGCCCGCCCAGTCCCCCGCCGGCCGACGCGCCACCTTGTTGTCCCGCCGAGGCCTGGCCTCGCAGCAGTTGTTCGAGTAGATCACTGGTGTTCATGACGTCGTCCTCAGGCAAAGGGGTATGACTGCGTCAGGCAACGATAGTCCTCTTGATGCGATGTGCCAGCACCGTTGGGCTGACACCGGGCATCAACCCGGACTCTTTTCCCGGCGCATCTGTGTCACCAGCGTGAAGCGGTCTTCGGGGTGCGTGGTTTCCGATACCACCATCAGGGCGCCGTCCTCGTCACGGTACTGGCGAATGATGTTCAGCCCCGGCGACCCGGCTTCGGCGTTAAGGCTTTTGGCGATCTCCGGACTCAGCAACACCGCGCGCACCTGTTGGTCGACCACGTCGATGTGCCGGCCGAAATGGCGCTCGATCAGGGCGGCGATCAGTTCGTCCGGATGCTGTTCGGCCAGTTCGATGACCTCGGCGTAGGTTTCCTGCGCGTAGACATCGGTCCAGCACAGCGGCGCCCGCCGGTTCTGTTCGTCGACGCGAATGCTCGACACGCAAAAATAATGCTCCCCCGGCTCCATGCCCAGGCGTCGGGCCTGGGCGATGTCGGCGACAAAACGGGAGACGTTCTGAATGCTGCGCATCTGGGTTTCCGCCAGGTGCACCAGGTCGGACACCGAGGCCAGCGACTGCGAGTACCCGCCCTTGGGCGAGACGGACTCGACGCGGGTGCCGACCCGCTTGCGCCGCGAGACCAGCCCCTGATTCTGCAACTGCGTAATGGCCGCCCGCACGGTGTGCCGGCTCACGTCGTACAGCTCGCACAGTTCGAACTCGGTCGGCAGCAGCGATCCGAGCGGATAGCGACCGCTGGAGATGCCCTCCATCAAGTCTTTTGCAACGACCGCATAGCGCGTGTTCATACCTTTCATCAGTCCCGATGGTTAAGCGAGTTGACAGTGTATCAGCGAGGGCGCAAGAATTATGTACGGACATAATAAATATGTCCGATCAATAACAAACATATTCAGGATTCCCTCATGTCCAGCACTGTCTTCGACTCCGCCCTGTTCCGCGACATGTTCGGCACCGCCGAGATGCGCAGCGTGTTTTCCGACCAAGCCCTGATCGAACGCTACATTGAAGTGGAAGTCGCCCTGGCCCGGGCCGAAGCGCGCTGCGGCGTGATCCCGGCGGATGCCGCCGAACAGATTGCCGAGCTGGCGACCTATGCCTCGCTCGATCTGGCATTGATGCAGCACGAGACCGAAATCGTCGGCTACCCGATCCTGCCACTGGTGGAGCAGCTGTCGAAAACCTGCGGTGAAGCCGGCCGTTACGTGCACTGGGGCGCGACCACCCAGGACATCATGGACACTGCGGTCGTCCTGCAAGTCCGCGCTGCGCTGGCCATCGTCGAGCGCGACATTCAAGCGGTACGCGGCTTGCTCGCCGACCTTGCCAAGCGCTATCGCGACACGCCGATGGCCGGCCGCACGCATTTGCAGCACGCACTGCCGATCACTTTCGGCTACAAGTGCGCGGTGTGGCTGAGCATGTTCGACCGCCACGCCGAACGTCTGGTGGAGCTGCGTCCACGAGTGGAATTCGGCCAGTTCGCCGGTGCGGCGGGCACCCTCGCCTCCCTTGGCGACAAAGGCCTGGAAGTGCAGGAAGCACTGATGGCCGAACTGGGCCTGGGCGTGCCTCAAGCCACCTGGCACGTCGCCCGCGATGGTCTGGCAGAAACCCTGAACTTCCTCGGTCTGGTCACCGGCTCGCTGGGCAAGATCGCCCTCGACGTCATGATGATGATGACCAGCGAACTGGGCGAAGTGTACGAGCCGTTCGTCAAGGGCCGTGGCGCCAGCAGCACCATGCCGCAAAAGCGCAATCCGATTTCCTGCGAGCTGATGTATGCCGCTGCCAAAGGCGTACGCCAGCAGGCGGGTCTGATGCTCGACGCGATGATTCAGGACTTCGAGCGCTCCACCGGCCCATGGCAAGCCGAATGGATCGCCATCCCGGAAGCCTTTGCCCTCAGCGCTGCCTCGCTGGGTCAGGCGAAGTTCATGCTCGCCGGCCTTGAAGTGCGCACCGAGCGCATGCGCAAAAACCTCGACATGACCCAGGGCCTGATCGTCGCCGAAGCCGTAATGATGGGGCTGGCGCCGGCACTCGGTCGTCAGGTTGCGCATGACGTGGTCTATGCCGCCTGCCGCATGGCCAACGATCAGGGCACCAGCCTGCTCGACGCGCTGCTGGCCCAGGGTGAAGCCACCGCGCAACTGGATGTCGAGGAACTCAAGCGCCTGACCGATCCGGCCAACTACCTGGGCCTTGCGCCGCAGATGGTCGACATCGCCCTGGCACGTGAGGGTTCGGTCAAACGCTGATCCTCACCGGGCTCGCCGCGCGCGAGCCCTCTGCCCATCGCTCGCCAATAACAACAACGAGACCGCAGACATGACCACCCCCGACAAAAAACCGCTGTACAAGGACCTGACCTTTCAGGTGATCGCCGCCATGCTGCTGGGGATTGCCTTTGGCTTCCTCGCGCCGGAACTGGCGGCCAGCTTCAAGATCCTCGGCGACATATTCCTCAAGCTGATCAAGACCGCCGTCGCGCCGCTGGTGTTTTTCACCGTGGTCCACGGCATCGCCTCGGCCGGCGACATCAAACGCGTGGGCAAAGTCGGCCTGCGTGCGTTGATCTACTTTGAAGTGGTATCGACCATCGCCCTGGCCATCGGCCTGCTCTGGGGCAATTTGCTGAACATCGGCTCCGGCATGCACGACGCTCACCCGAGCAGCGCCACCGCCGCAGCCGCCAGTGCCGCCGTCGCCAAGGGCCATGCCCCGGCGTCGACCCTGGACTTCATCTACGGGATTTTCCCGGACAACTTCGTCGGCGCCTTTGCCGGTGGTCAATTGCTGCAAGTGTTGGTGATTTCGGTGCTGTTCGGCTTCGCCCTGCTGGCGCTGAAACCGGAACGCCGCAGCGTGATCGAGGATGGCCTGAGCCGGGTCTCGGAGTGCTTCTTCGAGTTCATCAACCTGATCATGAAGTTCGCTCCGCTCGGTGCGTTCGGTTCGGTGGCGTACGCGGTTGGCAGCAACGGTTCGGCGGTGCTGATGTCACTGGCCAATCTGGTGCTGATGTTCTACGTCGGCGTGGCGTTTTTCATCTTTGTCGTACTGGGTGCGGTCTGCCGTATTTCCGGGTTCAGCCTGTGGCGGTTCCTCAAGTACATCAAGGATGAGATTTTCATCGTGCTCGGCACTGCTTCGTCGGAAAGCGCCCTGCCGCGCCTGCTGCAGAAACTCGAGAAGTTCGGTTGCTCGAAACAGAGCGTCGGTCTGGTGCTGCCTACCGGTTATGCCTTCAACCTCGACGGCACGTCCATCTATATGTCGCTGTGCGTGCTGTTCATCGCCAATGCCTACGGGGTGCCGATGAGCTGGGAGCAACAACTGGGCACCATCGCGATCATGCTGGTGACCTCAAAAGGCGCGGCGGCGGTATCCGGTGGCAGCTTCGTGGTGTTCGCCGCGACCGTTACGGCGATTGGCGTACTGCCGGTGGAAGGTCTGGCGCTGCTGTTCGGCGTCTACCGCTTCATGTCGATGGCCATCGCCACCTGCAACACCATCGGCAACAGTGTGGCCACCGTGGTGGTGTCGAAGTGGTCAGGCGAGTTCACCGAGCAGACCGCCAAGGCTGAATACAATCGGGTGTTCGGGCGCAGTCCGGAAGCCGCGCTCTGACGGTTACCGATGTCACATAAAAATGCCCCGGCCCTGTCGGGGTATTTTTTTCAGGGCCAGCTAATCTTCAAGAATGGGTGAACCTTGACCCGGCCCGACCGGTCGATAGCTGCAACCCCGACCCGGTTAGTCGCCACCCTTGCTGCCCAAGGGTTTATGCGGCTTGCTGCACTTTCTGGAGAACGCCTTCGTGATATCGACCGTCCACATCGCCAGGCTCAAGGCCTGGGGCGCCCATGGTTTCACCGCGACCGGCGTGGTCACCGCCTTTCTGGCCACCCTTGCCCTGCTGGAAAACCAGCCGACCCACTGCCTGATGTGGCTGGGCGTGGCGCTGATCGTCGACGGCCTCGACGGGGCGCTGGCGCGCAAGGTCAACGTGCAGTCGGTGCTGCCGAGTTTCGACGGATCGATCCTCGATCTGGTGATCGATTACCTGACCTACGTGTTCATTCCCGCGCTGTTCATCTATCGCTACATTCCCCTGCCCGACTACACCCTGCTGCTGACCGTGTCGCTGATTCTGGTGTCGTCGCTGTTCTGCTTCTGCAACGTCAACATGAAGAGCAAGGACAACTACTTCGTCGGCTTCCCTGCCGCGTGGAACGTGGTTGCCTTGTGTCTGTACATCATCGATCCGGGGCCGTGGATCACCTTCCTGACGGTGATTGGCCTGGCGCTGCTGACCGTGACCCGGATGAAATTCCTGCACCCGTTCCGGGTACGCCGGTTCATGCCGATCAACATTGCGGTGACGGCGATCTGGCTGCTGTGCAGTCTGTCGCTGGTGCTGAACCACCCGGTAATCAACCCGCTGGTGATGGGCCTGTGGCTGCTGGCGTCGGCGTACTTCCTCGGCATCTGCATCTGGCGCACGGCGCTGGAGTGGTTTGACAGTGCGCATCTGAAATAGAAAAACCTGTGGGAGCGAGCCGGCTCGCTCCCACAATGGCTTCAGCGTTTGGTAATCACTACCTCCAGATACTCACTCGGCAGCACCATCGATTCCGCCCCCGCCCGATTCAGTCCGTCGATCAGTTGCGTCAAATCCCCTTCCAGCGCCTGCCCGCTCTCCGGCGGCAAGGCCGCGAACGCCTTGTGCACCGGGCCGTACCAGTGGCGAAACACATCAATGAAATGCGCCGCCGAGCGATAGCGGAAGTTGAAGTGGCGGCGAGTCACCTGCACCTGGAACTGGCGATCGTCGAAGTGCGAATGCAGCCAGGCTTCCGCGCCCCAGTTCGAGGGTGGTTGCGCACCGGGTGGCGGTGGCAGGTGCCGGCCGAGGGTCTTGAACATCTGGCCGACGAAGCCTTCCGGTGTCCAGTTGGCCAGACCGATCCGGCCACCACGGCGACAGACCCGCGCCAGCTCCTTGGCCGCTTTCGCCTGATCCGGGGCGAACATCACGCCGAAGGTCGACAGCACCGCGTCGAAACTGGAGTCGGCAAACGGCAGCGCTTCGGCATCGGCGACCTGAAAGGTCACGTCCAGATGCTCGGCGCGCGCCCGGTCCTGGCCGCGCTCCAGCAGCGCCGCGACATAGTCGGTGGACGTCACCAGACAACCCCGGCGTGCCGCCGCCAGCGTGGCATTGCCGTTGCCGGCGGCGACGTCCAGTACTTCTTCATCGCAGCGCAGGTCGCAGGCTTCAGCGAGGGTTTCGCCGACGATCTGCAAGGTGGTGCCGATCACGGCGTAGTCGCCACTGGCCCAGGCGACTTTCTGGCGTTCCTTCAGGGCAGTGAGATCAATGGGGGTACTCATGAATAGGTGCTCCGCGGCAGAGGGGTCAATCGGCGGTGGTCGGGTCGATGATGCTCGTCACCCGGGACACGCTGTTGGCCGGAAATCCCCCACGTTTGGCGTGTTCGCGCACCAGCTCTTCGTTGGGTGCGATGTACACGCAATAGATCTTGTCGGCAGTCACATAACTCTGCAGCCACTGCACCTCCGGCCCCAGTTCACGCAGCACGTTGCAGGACGTTTGCGATACGGCCTTGAGTTCTTGCTCCGATAGCTTTCCGGCTCCTGGAATCTCGCGTTCAATCACGAACTTCGGCATGGCAACCTCGCTTTCTTTTTATGGATGTCAGAGCCGTGGCGGCCCTGCTCGCCCACTATCGCGCGGGCGCTGTGCGGCGTCCCTGCCAATCGTCCGGAGAGCCCGTAAAACCGGGCGCTGGCCGATGAATGGCGGGATTTTGTAAAGGCCCCGAAACACTGCCGGGGGGTTGCCAACGCGCCGGAGGATCGGCTCTCATGCAGGCCCTCCCCCGGAACGGAATTCGATCATGTCCTTGCGCATCGAATGGCTCGCCGATCACATGCAACACAGCGACACTTACGCGGCGTGGATCCACCAACAGTTTCATTACGAATATGCCGAGCAGCCCCTGGCCGAATGGCAGCGCGAATTTGCCGAGGGCCAGACCAATGGCGACTGGCATTGCCTGATTGCGCTGGACGGGGATCGACTGCTGGGCGGTGCGGCATTGGCACGGGCGGACCTTGCCCTTCGACCGGATCTGGGGCCGTGGCTGGCCTGTGTGCTGGTCAGCCCTGAGTCACGCGGCCAGGGTCTGGCAGAAAGGCTGATCGAGGGAATTGCTGAAGAAGCGAAACACCGGGGCCTGCCGCGTTTCTACCTGCACACCCAAAGCAAACAGGACTATTACGCCAAACGCGGCTGGACGGTGCTGGAGCGTTTTCACGCCTGGGGCAACGAACAATGGCTCATGGTGCGCGACCTGTGAGCCATTGAATTTTGCGGTTTACGCAGCCGGCGCCTTGGCCTCTTTGAGCAGTTGCTGAATCATCTGCTCCTGCGCCTGGTAACTGCCTTCGCCGAAGTGGGTGTAACGCACCTGCCCCTTGGCGTCGACCAGGTAATGCGCCGGCCAGTACTGGTTATCGAAGTTGCGCCAGATCGCGTAGTTATTGTCGACGGCCACCGGGTAGGTGATGCCGAGCTTCTGCACCTGATCCTTGACGTTGTCGATGATCCGCTCGTAGCCGTATTCCGGGGTGTGCACGCCGATCACCACCAGGCCGTCCTTGCCGTACTTCTTCTCCCACTCCTTCACGTACGGCAGGGTGTGCTGGCAGTTGATGCAGTCGTAGGTCCAGAAGTCCACCAGCACCACTTTGCCGCGCAGGGATTGCGCCGTCAGTTCCGGCGAGTTCAGCCATTGCACCGCGCCGGACAGCGACGGCATCGCGCCTTTGCCGGCTTCGTCTTCGGTCGAGTCCGCACGGACTTTGCTGACGAAGTAGTCCACCACCTTCGGCACGTTTTCCAGCACGCTTTTCTCGACCGACGCCACGCCTTGGGATGAGGTGTTGGCCAACAGCAGGTTATCGGCACCGGTGGCGATCACCGCCGCCGTCGCCAGCACCGCGACACCCACACCGCGGCGGAACCAGCCGGTGAACGGAATCGACGGTTTCAGCCGGTTGACCAGGCCGCGACCGGCGAAGATCAGCGTCCCCAGCGACAGCGCACTGCCCGCGCCGTAGGCCAGCAGCAACAGGCTGGTCTGGGCGTTGGCGCCTTGCAGCATGGCGCCGGTGAGGATCACGCCGAGGATCGGGCCGGCGCACGGCGCCCACAACAGACCGGTGGCGACACCAATCATGATCGACGCCATCGGGCCGGCCTTTTTCCGACTGTCCGGGTCGAGGCGATTGCCCAGCAGCACGAAGGGCCGGGCCAGCCAGTCACCGATGCGCGCGGAAATCAGCGACAACGCAAACAGCACCATCACCGCCAGCGCAATGTGGCGACCGGTGTTGCTGGCCTCGATCACCCACTCGCTGCTGACCACCGCCAGGCTGGAGATCAGGGCAAAGGTCAGGGCCATGCCGCCGAGGGTCAGCAGGATCGAAGAACGGGTACGGTCGGCTCCGGCGAACAGAAACGGCACCACCGGGAGAATGCACGGACTGAGGACAGTCAACAGACCGCCCAGGAAAGCGATGAGAAACATGAGGTTCACCTTTTGAATGAGGGGTGGTCTGTTGACTGGGTCGGGGGCCGCTCGTTACGAGCAGCCCCCTTCAATCCTCAAGCCGTCTGGCTGTCCAGCCATTGGCTTTGCGGCGTACGGCTGGCACCGTTTTCAGCCACCATCTGACCTTGCGGCGTATGGCTGGAACCGTCGGCGGCGACCCTCTGCCCCTGCGGTGTGCGGCTGGCGCCGTCGGCAGCGATCAGGCCGTCGCTGCCCGGCTTGGCCACCGGGGCCAGTTGGAAGCAGGTGCTGCTGCCACAGCTGTTCTGTTCGACGGCAGCGTTGGCGTGGGCCGCGACACCGGCGAGGGAGAAGGCAACAGCGGTCAGATAGCGCGATACGTTGTTCATGGCGATGTTCCTTTTATAGAGGTGGGTAATCAGTTGTCTTCGTTGCAGCCGTCGGCGAATTTGCGGTAGTCGAGCACCTGGGTCTTGCCGGCCGAATCGAGGTAGGTCAGGCGAGCGTCGACGATGCCGCAGGTCATCGAGTTGTCCTGTTTCAGCGACACCACTTTCTGGATGTCCAGATGATTGCCGTAGGAGTAGGTTTGCGGAGTGACATCGGCTTCGGCGCGGGCCGACAGGGTGCAGATGTTCAAAGCGGCAAACAGGCAGGCGGCAGCGATCGATTTGGTCTTGGTGTTCATGGCGTTTTCCTCGGGGCTTCAATGGTTGAATCGTTGAGTGGGCCGAGGCGTTCTGTGTGTGCCTCGATGGAGCTCATTTAAAGCTCGCGAGGTATCGCGCATGTGTCGGCAAATGCCGTGTATAAATCGCTACGTATCCGCGCGCGCCCGGGATACACAGCGATACAAAACCCTGTAAAAATCCGCTTTTTGCGTCGGCGTGTATCCGTCACAGCGCTGGATACACTGCAATACAAAGGCAGGCAGGCGGCCTCACGCAGGCTCGATAGACTGCCCGGCAATCCCCTTTGATTGAGGTTTGGCCCCATGGAACATGTCGATCACATCCTGATCGTCGACGACGACCGCGAGATTCGCGAACTGGTCGGCAATTATCTGAAGAAGAACGGCCTGCGCACCACGGTAGTTGCCGATGGCCGGCAGATGCGCAGTTTTCTGGAAGCCAACACCGTCGACCTGATCGTGCTCGACATCATGATGCCCGGCGACGACGGCCTGCTGCTGTGCCGCGAATTGCGCTCGGGCAAACACAGGGCGACGCCGATCCTGATGCTCACCGCACGCAATGATGAAACCGACCGCATCCTCGGCCTGGAAATGGGCGCCGACGACTACCTGACCAAACCGTTCGCCGCCCGCGAACTGCTGGCACGGATCAATGCCGTGCTGCGACGCACACGGATGCTGCCGCCGAATCTGGTGGTGACCGAAAGCGGCCGGCTGCTGGCGTTCGGTCGCTGGCAGCTCGACACGTCGGCCCGGCATCTGCTGGACAAGGACGGCACCATGGTCGCGCTCAGTGGCGCGGAATACCGATTGCTGCGAGTGTTCCTCGACCATCCGCAACGGGTGCTGAGCCGCGATCAATTGCTCAACCTGACCCAGGGCCGCGACGCTGATCTGTTCGACCGTTCCATCGATCTGCTGGTCAGCCGTCTGCGCCAGCGCCTGCTGGATGACGCCCGCGAACCGGCCTACATCAAGACCGTGCGCAGCGAAGGCTATGTGTTCTCGCTGCCGGTCGAAGTCCTCGGAGCCCCCGCATGAATGTCGCCCTGCGCTGGCCGCGCACCCTTGCCTCCCGGTTGTCGCTGATTTTCCTGATCGGCCTGATCCTCGCTCAGGCGCTGTCGTTCGGTGCGCAATATTACGAGCGCTACGAAAGTGCGAAGAACACCATGCTCGGCAACCTCGAAACCGACGTCTCGACCTCGATTGCCATCCTCGACCGCCTGCCCGCCGAAGAGCGCCCGATGTGGCTCAAGCGCCTGGCCCGCAACAACTACGGTTACCTGCTGAGCGAAGGCGAACCGGGCACCCCGATCGGTCCGGGTGAAGTGCCAATTGCGGTGACCTCGATCACTGATGCGATCGGCGAAGCGTACCCGCTGACCTTCACCGACATTCCCGGCCCGAAAAAACACTTTCAGGGCCACCTGCGCCTGAGCGACGGCAGCCCGGTGACCATCGATGTGCGTCCGTCGATGGTGCCGCTGTCGCCGTGGCTGCCGGTGGTGTTGCTCGGGCAACTGGCGCTGATGCTCGCGTGCACCTGGCTGGCGGTGCGCATCGCCATCCGCCCCCTCACCCGCCTCGCCAACGCGGTGGAAACCCTCGACCCCAACGCCCACCCGATCAACCTCGACGAAAAAGGCCCGAACGAAGTGGCCTACGCCGCCCGCGCCTTCAACTCGATGCAGGCGCGCATCGCCGCGTACCTGAAGGAACGCATGCAACTGCTGGCGGCGATCTCCCACGACCTGCAAACCCCGATCACCCGCATGAAACTGCGGGCAGAGTTCATGGACGATTCGGCCGAGAAAGACAAACTGTGGAACGACCTCGGCGAGATGGAGCATCTGGTGCGCGAAGGCGTGGCCTACGCCCGCAGCATCCACGGCTCGACCGAAGAAAGCCGGCGCACCAACCTGGATTCATTCCTCGACAGCCTGGTGTTCGACTATCAGGACATGGGCAAGGAGGTGCAGTTGAGCGGCAAGAGTGAGGCGGTCATCGACACGCGCCCCCACGCGTTGCGCCGGGTGCTGGTCAACCTGACCGACAACGCGCTGAAATTCGCCGGGGCTGCCGAGTTGCTGATTCAGCGGGACAAAAGCGGCCTGTCGATCAAGGTCATGGATCGCGGCCCGGGCATCGCCGAAGAGGAACTGGCCCAGGTGATGGAGCCGTTCTACCGCGTGGAAAACTCGCGCAACCGCAGCACCGGCGGCACCGGGTTGGGGCTGGCGATTGCCCAGCAACTGGCGATGGCGCTGGGTGGTTCGCTGACGTTGAGCAATCGCGACGGTGGCGGGTTGTGTGCGGAGCTGAAGTTGCCCCTGCACACCTGAAGAAAACATAAATCCCTGTGGGAGCGGGCTTGCCCGCGAAGGCGTCCGTTCAGTCGATGAATATATTGGCTGTACCGGCCTCTTCGCGGGCAAGCCCGCTCCCACAGGATTTGCGGTGTTTGCGAAATCAGGTAATGCCTAACACACCGTCCTCATGCATCTGCCGCAACAACGCCAAACCACTGTCCATGAACGATGCCGTTACCGGCAAACCCGCCTCCATCGCCAGCCCTTCCAATTGTTCACGACCGTTCAGCGCAGGGAACTCGCCAATGCGCTGCAACAACCGCCAGGCCAGCGGGCTCAGCTCGGAAAACTTCACACTGAAATCTACCGCACGCCGTACCAGCAACAACGTTGGCTGGGCCGGTGGTGTAGACGGTTGATGGTCAGGGCTGAGAATTTGCACCGGCCATGTGTACGCCAACGGCCAGGCCAGTGCCGAAACCTGCAACGGCTGATCCAGCAACCGCGCCGGATCACTCGCGGGCAAAGGTTCGGCGTCGGACTGCTGCAACACCATTTCCACCCACTCGTAGTGCGCCAGCTCCACCAGAAACGTCGGCCATTTTCCGTCATTCAACACCGCCGGCTCCGACGCGAGGTAACCGACGAACTCCTCGGCGATCTCACCGAATTTCGGCGTCTGCGCGCGGTAGTCCCGCAGAAAGCCGCGGATCAACGTGCGCCAGCGTTCCTGACCGATGATCCGGATCAACACCGGAAATGTGCTACCCAGCAGTTGCGTGACGTTGTTGAACACCAGGTCGCGATAGACATTGACCCGCGCAGCGTTCATGTCGGCGGGCGGCGCTTCATGTTCTGGATCGCGCAAATAGCGGGTCAGCGCCTGTTGTTGCAGCAGAAGATTATCCACGCGAGCCTCCTTCGGTTTGCAGGCGGCGGATGGTTTGCAGTTCGGCCACCAGTTCAGAAAACGCCGGGAAATTGAAATCCCGCTCCAGCAAGGTCGGCTGCGCGCCGAATCGGCCATAGGCGTCGGCCAGCAACGCCCAGACCACCGGTTTGACCGAGGCGCCATGGGTGTCGATCTTCAGCGTGTCGGACTCATCAAAGTGCCCCGCCACGTGCATCCCGACCACCCGGCCCGGCTCGATGGCGGCCAGAAATGTCTGCGGATCGAAACCGTGGTTGATCGAGTTGACGTAGACGTTGTTGACGTCCAGCAGCAGGTCGCAATCGGCCTCGCGCAGCACGGCGTTGGTGAAGGTCACTTCGTCCATGTCCTGCCGGGGCGCGGCGTAGTAGGAAACGTTTTCCACCGCCAGCCGCCGGCCGAGAATGTCCTGGGCCTGGCGGATCCGCGCGGCGACGTGGTGCACCGCCTCTTCGGTGAACGGCAACGGCAGCAGGTCATAGAGGTGGCCGTCGTCGCTGCAATAACTCAGGTGTTCGCTGTACAGCGGCACTTTGTGATGATCGAGAAAGGTCCGCACTTCCCGGAGAAAACCGACGTCCAGCGGCGCCGAGCCACCGAGCGACAACGACAGCCCGTGGCAGGACAACGGATATCGCTCGGCCAGCTCGCGCAGCGCGGCGCCATGGGCACCGCCGACGCCGATCCAGTTTTCCGGGGCGACTTCAAGAAAGTCGAAATCGCCGGTGCGAGCGGCCTGCAGGTCTTTCATCAGGCCGCGACGCAGGCCGAGCCCGACGCTGGCCTGCAAGGAGGGGTGGGGAATCTGCATGGGCAAGGTCTCTGCTGAGGAGCCGCCTGGTGCGGCGACTGACAGGCTCAGTTAAACCGGCGGGTGTATCGCGGCTGTGTGGGCAATGCGCAGGAAGTGGCGGGTTTTGTATCGGCGGCAGGCCTGTACACAATGGGATACAGACTCGCTGCCTTCTTCGTGAGCGGCGAATTCATCGGTTTAAACCAACTCAAAAACTGCACATACAACCCTGTTTATCCAGAGCTTACGGAAGGCACCTACAGATGCCGGCGAAATGCCCTACCCTCACACGAGAACCGGCTGATTGAATTATCATTTTTGACAGATTAATGAAGCAAAAAAAAAAACCCGTATCAGCCGAAACTGACACGGGTTCTCCCCCACATCAACGACAGTTACTTCAGGTCGTCAAAGTGGTCTCGCAGGAACTCGTAAAAGCGAAACGCTTTCAACAATCTCCATACGAGGCTCAACGTACGCAACAAAAGCTTCATACGTTTTGGCCTCCAAGGTTGGGGGCCAAACCTCCAGCGCACTTACCGGATCACGCGTACCTTCGGAAGAACACGCCAGTACTTCCGGTGAGGCGGCCGGTTGAAATCCCTCCGAATCATCATTCCGGCACGGGTGCAAAACCGTGTCAGAGGGCGTGAAACCGTTAGGCCACCAGCCAAACCCTACCGCTGCACCAGGGTGTGAGCGCGGGCATATTAACCCAGAATCGCAGGTGGTAAGTCTCGGCCCAGTGATTCTTAAATGAAAGAAGCGCGCATTTTGTAAACCGTTATTTCTGTCAGCACTGCTCTCCTACATCAGGCACTGAAAACACGGTCCAGGATCTCAAATACACCCACTCATGGCGGGTAAAAATTACGTTGCAAGGATAGGCAAAGCTCAATAACATGACCTCTACGCCAGTGCTTCCGGTGAGACGCACTAAGCCTCAGCCGCAATCTGAGGCTTGCTAAAAAACCGCCCCGCAAGGCGGTTTTTTTTCGCCCATCATTTGCTCCAGGCGGACATGGGCCGGCGCTTTGTCTTGGCCTCTTAGCGGAATCAAATTCGGGAGCCCACGCTAAGGTGGAAGAGCGCACCATCGCGACACACAACGATTCACAGCCTCGAAATCCACACAGCCCGCTCCCGCCGGCGCCAACAGCGGCTAGACTCAATCAGTACCCAGTCGAGGGGGACGCAGGACAGCAGTGTCGCCCTGCCCGTTTCCACGACCACCGCCCGGTGGTGAATGCCTCGACCCCCAACGCCACCGGACTGTGATCCTGTCAAAGGAGCACATGAAATGGACGAGGCCAGACTCAACGAATTCATGGGCAAACTGGTCAACGACATGGGCGGCGCGGCGATGCTGGCCAATGTCATTGTCGGCGAAGAACTCGGCCTGTATCGGGCAATGGCCGACAGCCAGCCGATCAGCGCCGAATCCCTCGCAGCAAAAACCACCTGCAACCCGCGCCTGGTGCGCGAATGGCTGAGCGCCCACGCGGCGTCCGGCTACATGGAACATCACGACGGCAAGTTTCGTCTGCCGGAAGAACAGGCGCTGGCCCTGGCCAAGGAGGACTCGCCGGTGTACGTGGCCGGCGGGCTCGGCGTGGTGGCGTCGTTTTTCCATGACAAGGACAAACTGGTCAAAGCCATGCGCGGCAACGGCGCCCTGCCCTGGGGTGATCACCATCCGTGCATGTTCACTGGCACCGAGCGCTTCTTTCGTCCCGGCTACAAGGGGCATTTGATCGCCGAATGGCTGCCGGCGCTGGACGGCGTGGTGGCCAAACTCGAAGAAGGCGCCAAGGTCGCCGACATCGGCTGCGGTCACGGTGCGTCCACGGTCATCATGGCCCAGGCCTATCCCAACTCGCGGTTCGTCGGCTTCGACTATCACGCGCCTTCGATCACCGTGGCCACCCAACGGGCCGAAGAAGGCGGCGTCAGCAGTCGCGCGCGGTTCTTCCAGGGCACGGCGAAAAGCTATCCCGGCGATGACTATGACCTGATCTGCTATTTCGACTGCCTGCACGACATGGGCGATCCGGTCGGGGCGGCGAAGCATGCGTTTGAATCCCTGAAAGACGACGGCACGGTGCTGCTGGTCGAGCCGTTCGCCAATGACACCCTGGACGAAAACATCACGCCGGTCGGGCGCTTGTTCTATGCCGCGTCAACGTTCATCTGCACGCCGAACTCGCTGTCCCAGGAAGTGGGACTCGGCCTCGGTGCGCAGGCCGGCGAGTCGCGCTTGCGCAAGGTGTTTACCGAAGCAGGCTTCAAACACTTTCGGCGGGCGACGCAGACGCCGTTCAACCTGATTCTGGAGGCACGCAAGTAACCTCGGGCAGCGGACGCCTCTGAAAAGAGGCGTCCGTCGGTGCTAACCTGCAAGGCACTTACCGCCTGCGGAGCGCTGATCATGCTCGACCGTCCCCTCCCCGACCCGCTCGACTATCTGCAACAGGTCATGGCCGACGGCGACTTCATTGTGCTGACCGGCGCCGGCATCAGCACGCCGTCAGGCATTCCGGACTACCGCGATACCGACGGCGTGCGCCGTGGCCGGCAGCCGATGATGTACCAGGAATTCCTCGCCGCCCCGGAATCGCGCCGCCGCTACTGGGCCCGGGCGATGCTCGGCTGGCCGCGCGTGCGCCAGGCGCAGCCGAACGCCGCCCATGAGGCGCTGGCCAGTCTGCAAAGCCACGGCCGGATCGGCGGTTTGATCACCCAGAATGTCGACACCCTGCACGATCAGGCCGGCAGTCACGACGTCATCGAACTTCACGGCAGCCTGCACCGGGTGCTGTGTCTGGATTGCGGGCAGCGCAGCGAGCGGGATTCGATTCAGCAATTGATGGAAACGCAGAACCCGTATCTGGCGGGTGTCGATGCCGTCCAGGCACCGGACGGCGACACCTTGCTCGACCCGGCCTTCGAGGCGCGCTTTCAGGTGCCGCACTGCCCGCATTGCGCAGGCGAACGGATGAAACCGGACGTGGTGTTTTTTGGGGAGAACGTGGCGCAGCCAACGGCGGCGCGGGCCATGGCGCTGGCGGAAAATGCCGCCGGGATGCTGGTGGTTGGTTCGTCGTTGATGGCGTATTCGGCGTTTCGCCTGTGCCGGGTGATTGCGGATCGGGGCAAGCCGCTGATTGCGATCAACCTAGGGAAAACGCGGGCGGATGAGTTGCTGGATTTGAAGATTGAAGCGTCTTGTGAGGCGTTATTGCCGCTGTTGGCTCAAGCGATGAATGGTTGATGCCGGGAGGGAGGTGTCCGGCTTGAGATCCCAACCCCTCACCCTAGCCCTCTCCCAAGGGAGAGGGAACTGACCGTGTTTTACTTTCGAAGTACATCGACCTGGATTACCGAGTTGAGCTCAGGTTTTGGAAGGCATGAAGATCGGCTCCCTTTCCCCTCTCCCTCTTGGGGGAGAGGGAACGGACCGAGTTGAACTCAAGAGTTGAAAGGCTGAATCCATAATCGACTCGGTGTTTCAGGTCGATGAATTTAACAGCACGACTCGGTCGGCTCCCTCTCCCTCCGGGAGAGGGCTGGGGTGAGGGTAGCGGACTCACTGACACTCAAAATCCTCAGCCTTGAGAATGTCAAAAAGCGCCTGCGCCGCCGCCGACAGTTCATTCCCCGGATCCGTCAGCACGCCAATCGCCCGCTCCACCACCGGCTCGTGCAAGGTCAGGCAATGCGCGCCCAGTTCTCGCATCTGCCCGGCACACAACGCCGGCACCGCACTGACGCCCAGCCCGCTCGCCACCATCCGCCCCACCGTCGCCAGTTGATGGCTTTCAAACTCCACCGGCAGCTTCATCCCTCGGGCCTGCAAGTGTTCTTCCAGCATCACCCGAACCGTGGACGGTCGTTGCAGGGTGATGAACGGTTCCTGCAGCAAGGTCTGCCAATCAATGTCGCTCCGATCGGCCAGTGGCGAATCCTGCGGCACCACGGCGACGAAACGATCCCGGTAAAGCGGCGTGAACGTCAGCGAGGTGTTCTGCATCGGCTCGAAGGCCACGCCGAGTTCGACCTGGCGATCGCGGACCATCTCCAGCACTTGCTCATTGATCACGTCGTTGACCGTGACGTTGACGTTCGGATAACGCGCGCGGAAGGTCTTGAGGATCGGCGGCAGCAGGTTGCCGGCAAACGACGGCATCGCCGCCAGCGTGACCCGTCCGCGCTGGAGGCTGAAGCGCTGGCGCATTTCGTCTTCGGCGTTGTCCCAGTCGGCGATCAGGCGCCGGGCCAGCGGCAGCAGCGATTCGCCTTCCGGAGTCAGCGCCACGTTTCGCGTGTTGCGGCTGAACAGGCGCCCGCCCAGGCCTTCTTCCAGCGCCTTGATGGTCAGGCTCAACGCCGATTGCGAGAGGTGCAGGCGCTCGCAGGCCACAGCAAAGCTCAGGCTCTGGGCGACGGCGAGAAACGCGCGGATCTGCTTGATGGTCATGGTCGTGTCACTTGAAGGGCTAAGCTGAATATCCGCCCGCCAGCCATGGCGGACATTTAATGAGCTTTATCAATCAATCAACCTTAAAAATCAACTTAACAAATATATCCTTCAGCGCGACACTCCAGTCATTCGGCTAGCCAGCCGCCCGACAAACAATAAAAGAGGTGCATATGGCAGGTTTCGACAAGCGCGTGTATTCCTACGAGGAAGCCATGGCAGGTCTTGAAGACGGCATGACCGTGATCGCCGGCGGCTTCGGCCTTTGTGGCATTCCGGAAAATCTGATCGCCGAGATCAAGCGCAAGGGCACCCGCGACCTCACCGTCGTCTCCAACAACTGCGGTGTTGATGGCTTCGGCCTCGGCGTTCTGCTGACCGACCGCCAGATCAGCAAGGTGGTCGCCTCCTACGTCGGCGAAAACAAACTGTTCGAAGAGCAACTGCTCAAAGGCGACATCGAAGTCGTCCTGACCCCGCAAGGCACCCTCGCCGAAAAAATGCGCGCAGGCGGTGCCGGCATCCCGGCGTTCTTCACCGCAACCGGCGTCGGCACCCCGGTCGCCGAAGGCAAGGAAGTGCGTGAATTCCACGGTCGCAAGTACCTGATGGAAGAATCCATCACCGGCGACTTCGCCATCGTCAAAGGCTGGAAAGCCGACCACTTCGGCAACGTCATCTATCGCCACACCGCCCAGAACTTCAACCCGCTGGCCGCCACCGCCGGCAAGATCACCGTGGTCGAAGTCGAAGAAATCGTCGAACCCGGCGAACTGGATCCCGCACACATCCACACGCCCGGCATCTACGTCGACCGGGTCATTTGCGGCACGTTCGAAAAACGCATCGAACAACGCACCATCCGCAAATAATCCAGGCTGACGGAGAACAAGAACATGGCACTTACCCGCGAACAAATGGCTCAACGCGTCGCCCGCGAAATGCAGGACGGCTACTACGTGAACCTCGGCATCGGCATTCCGACCCTGGTCGCCAACTACATCCCCGAAGGCATGGAAGTCATGCTGCAATCGGAAAACGGCCTGCTCGGCATGGGCCCTTTCCCGACTGAAGAAACCATCGATGCCGACATGATCAACGCCGGCAAGCAAACCGTGACTGCGCGCATCGGCGCTTCGATCTTTTCCTCGGCCGAATCCTTCGCAATGATCCGTGGCGGTCACGTCGACCTGACCGTGCTGGGCGCGTTCGAAGTGGACGTGCAAGGCAACATCGCCTCGTGGATGATCCCCGGCAAACTGGTCAAGGGCATGGGCGGCGCGATGGACCTGGTGGCCGGCGCCGACAACATCATCGTCATCATGACCCACGCGTCCAAGGACGGTGAGTCCAAGTTGCTGAGCCAGTGCAGCCTGCCGCTGACCGGCGCCGGTTGCATCAAGCGCGTGCTGACTGACCTTGCCTACCTGGAAATCGAAAATGGCGCTTTTGTCCTCAAGGAACGCGCACCTGGCGTCAGCGTCGAGGAAATCGTCGCCAAAACCGCTGGTAAACTGATCGTCCCGGATCACGTACCGGAAATGCAGTTCGCTGCCGAGTGAGGAATTCGAAAATGCAAGACGTCGTCATTGTTGCCGCCACGCGTACCGCGATCGGCAGTTTCCAGGGTTCGCTGGCCACCGTCTCCGCCGTGGATCTGGGCGCAGCGGTCATCCGCCAGTTGCTTGAGCAGACCGGTCTGGACGGTGCTCAGGTCGATGAAGTGATCATGGGCCAGGTGCTGACCGCCGGCGCCGGCCAGAACCCGGCGCGCCAGTCGGCGATCAAGGCCGGTCTGCCCCACGCCGTACCGGCCATGACCCTGAACAAGGTTTGCGGCTCGGGCCTCAAGGCCCTGCACCTCGGCGCCCAGGCGATCCGTTGCGGCGACGCGGACGTGATCATTGCCGGCGGCCAGGAAAACATGAGCCTGGCCAACTATGTGATGCCGGGCGCGCGCACCGGTCTGCGCATGGGTCACGCGCAAATCGTCGACACCATGATCAGCGATGGCCTGTGGGATGCATTCAACGATTACCACATGGGCATTACCGCCGAGAACCTGGTCGAGAAGTACGAGATCAGCCGCGAGCAGCAGGACGCCTTCGCTGCCGCGTCGCAACAGAAAGCCGCCGCGGCCATCGAGGCCGGTCGTTTTGTCGATGAAATCACCCCGATCCTGATCCCGCAGCGCAAAGGCGATCCGGTGGCGTTCAAGGTCGACGAGCAGCCACGCGGCGACACCACCGCCGAATCCCTGGCCAAACTGCGTCCGGCCTTCAAGAAGGACGGCAGCGTCACCGCCGGCAACGCTTCGTCGCTGAACGACGGTGCGGCTGCCGTGATTCTGATGAGCGCCGAAAAAGCCAAGGCCCTGGGCCTGCCGGTACTGGCGAAAATCGCTGCTTACGCCAACGCGGGCGTTGACCCGGCGATCATGGGCATCGGCCCGGTGTCGGCCACCCGCCGCTGCCTGGACAAGGCTGGCTGGAACATCGGCCAGCTCGACCTGATCGAGGCCAACGAAGCCTTCGCCGCACAATCGCTGGCGGTGGCCAAGGATCTGCAATGGGATCTGGACAAGGTCAACGTCAACGGTGGCGCCATCGCCCTCGGTCACCCGATCGGTGCATCCGGCTGCCGTGTGCTGGTGACCCTGCTGCACGAAATGATCAAGCGTGATGCGAAGAAGGGTCTGGCGACCCTGTGCATCGGCGGCGGTCAAGGCGTGGCTCTGGCGCTGGAACGCGCTTAAACGCAAAAGAGGTTCAACAGCGGGCGGCGGATCCACGACATCCACTGCCCGTTGGCAACAAACCCGGTACGACTCACGTCGCACCGGGTATTTTTTTGCCTGAAGGTCAGGCGAACTTCACCAGATTCAGCACTGGCAACGGCCCGCCCGGGAACTGCACCAGCCGCGCGCCTACGCTCAACTCCCCCAGATCGATACCGAAGAAGCCTAGCTGATCGATCAGCGCGCCGACTTCAGCCTTGGCCTGCGCATCATCCCCGGACAGGAACAGCACACGCTTGCCGCCCTCCGACGCCGGATCCGCTTCCAGCAAACGCGCCAGCAAATGGTTGAACGCCTTGACCACCCGCGCGCCCGGCACCCATTCGGCGAACACTTCGCTGGACGGCCGCCCCTGCAAATCCACCGGTTTGAACGATGGCGCTTCAATCGAGTTGTTGGCATCGATGACGATCCGTCCACCGAAGTCCGGCAACCCGGCCAGCGCCGTCGGCAGTTTCGACCAGTTCACTGCGACCAGCACGATGTCCTGAGCGGCGGCCTCTTCACGGGTAACGGCGCGGGCAGTCGGGCCGAGTTCTGCGACCAGTCCGGACAAAGTGTCCGGCCCGCGACTGTTGGCGATGACCAACGGGATGCCCTGACGCGAAAGGGCTTTGGCAAACGCTGAACCGATGGCGCCAGCGCCGATGATTCCAATAGTGCTCATGATGTTTTCCTCAAAGTGGGGTAAGACTCGAAACGAATCTTGCGCTTGCCATTCCCACTTGATTAGCCGGTAATGCCTTGAATGATCTTCAAGCATCGCTATCAGGTCGAACCCATGGAAACCCTTGCCAATCTTGAATCCTTCGTCCGCAGCGCCGAGACCGGCAGCTTCTCTGCCGCTGCACGGTTGCTGGCGCTGACTCCGGCGGCGGTCAGCCGTAACGTGGCGATTCTTGAACGCAACCTCGGCGTGCGGCTGTTTCAGCGTTCGACCCGCAAGCTGTCGCTGACTGAGGCCGGTGAAGGTTTTCTGGCGAGTATCGGCGGCAACCTCGACGCCTTGCAGGCCGCGATCGCGACGGTGGCGACCGAGCGCGGCGAGCCGGCGGGTGTGCTCAAGATCAGCCTGCCGCCGACGTTCGGCATCGATCACATGCTGCCGCTGCTGCCGGAGTTTCTGGCGCGCTATCCGCTGATTCGCCCGGAATGGCACTTCGAAAATCGTCAGGTGGATCTGATCGCCGAGGGTTATGACGTGGCGATTGGCGGCGGATTCGAGTTGACGCCCGGCGTGGTCGCCCGGCCATTGTCGTCCGCCGAAGTGCTGGCGGTGGCGTCGCCGGCGTATCTGGTCGGACGCGCCCTGCCGCGACATCCGGCTGATCTTGCCGATCACCACGGCATCGTCATGCGCGGCCTGCGCACCGGGCGCCTGCGCCAATGGCAGATGCACAACGAAGCCGGCGAACAGGCCAGCGCCCTGCTCAACCCGAACATCGTGCTGAATGATCCGATGGCCATGCGCACCGCTGCGTTGTTGGGTCTGGGCGTGACGATGCTGGTGCTACCCGATGTCAGCGCCCAGATCGAACGCGGTGAACTGGTGCGGCTGCTGCCCGACTGGCAGTGCGATGCCGGGGCGATATCGCTGTACTACCCGAGCCGAACCTTGCTGCCGGCCAAGACTCGGGTGTTCATTGATTTTGTGGTGGATGCCTTCGGCCGTTAGGCGGCCAACTGCAGAATCAGCCAGGCATTCGCGCCGCTGATCACCACAAATAATCCCCACGCCAGCACCTTGGTCGGTAACCGGTTCACAAACGGTCCCATCAGCTGTTTGTCGTTGGTCATGCGAATCAGCGGATACAGCGCAAACGGCAGTTGCAGGCTCAACACCACCTGACTCAGCACCAGCAACTTGCCCACCGCGCCGTCGCCCATCAGCCACACGCCGATGAACGCCGGAATCAGCGCCAGCCCACGGGTGATCAGGCGCCGCTGCCAGCATGGGATTCGCAGGTTCAGATAGCCTTCCATGATCACTTGCCCGGCGATGGTGCCGGTGAAGGTCGAGCTCTGCCCCGACGCCAGCAACGCCACGCCGAACAGCACACTGGCCAGCGCGCCGCCCACCAGTGGGTCGAGCAAGTGATAGGCATCCTGGATATCGACCACGTCGGTGTGCCCGGACTGATGAAAGGCTGCCGCCGCGAGAATCAGGATCGCCGCGTTGACCAGCAACGCCAGCGCCAGCGAACCAATGGTGTCGATGCGCGCCAGTTTTACCGCGTCCTGCTTGCTGGCCAGATCCTTGCCGATCAGCCGCGTCTGCACGATCGAAGTATGCAGGTACAGATTGTGCGGCATGACGGTGGCGCCGAGGATGCCGATAGCCAGATACAACGGCGCGGCATCACTGATCGCCGACAGCGACGGTTTGAAGCCTTGGGCGACGTCCGGCCAGTACGGTTTGATCAGCAACAGCTCGACGAAGAAACACGCGCCGATGGTGCCCACCAGCACCAGCATGATCGCCTCCAGCCGGCGGAAACCACGGTTTTGCAGGGCCAGCACCAGCAGCGTATCGAATGCGGTCAGGGCGATGCCGAACGTCAGCGAACAGCCCAGCAACAGGTGAAACGCCAGCGCACAGCCGAGCACTTCAGCCAGGTCAGTGGCAATGATCGAGATTTCCGCCAGCACCCATTGCAACCGCGCCGTCGGAGTGCTGTAGCGTTCGCGGGACAGCTGCGCCAGATCGCGCCCGGTGGCGATGCCCAGCCGCGAGCACAGGCATTGCACGACCATGCCCGCCAGACTCGCCAGCAACACCACAAACAACAGGCTGTAGCCGAAGCGCGAACCGGCCTCGATCGCGGTGGCCCAGTTGCCCGGATCCATGTAACCGATCGACACCAGCAAACCGGGGCCGGCAAAGCGCAGCACGCGTTTGAAGAACGAGGCGTTGGGATCGACCGGAACACTGCCGGCCACTTCCGGCGGGCAGAACGGCGCGGTGGCGATTTTGGGCAAGCTGAATTTCACGCACACATCCAGAAACAAGTCGAAAGACGCAGCTTAGACGTTTCAGTCGACGTGCCCAAGCGCCGATGTGCTGCGCTCAGGGTTTGCCGTTGCCGAGCAGTTGCTGGCGCAGCTCGGGACTGCGCGTGCGCGGGTCGAGCCAGATGTCGAAAAACGCCCGGGCAAACTGCGGGTCATCGATTTCATGCTGCAACTGTTGGCCGACAAAGAACCGCGCGCCCTGCCCCGGCAAATACACCCCGGTGATCCGCGTGCCGGCCTGAACATCAACGAACGATTGCTGCATCTGGGTTTGCCACACGGCCAGTTGCACCGGGCTGAGGGAGGCACCGGCCAGGCGCCTGATCTCGTCGACGCTGGCCTTCACCAGGTCATCGCGGGAAATGGAACGCCGGTAGATCAGCTCCAGAGCAAAGGGTTGCCCATCGGCCAGCGGTCGCGCCGCGCTCCACAACCGGGCGTTGTAGACGTCGAAACCGAACACACTGAAATCACCGGTGCCGATGATCTGTGCGCCGGGCACCGCGTCCTGCCAACTGGCCCAGGTGGGTGTCAGCAACAAGGCCCACAAGCCAATTCCGCAGCATCCACGCAACACCTTCGGTGTACTGCTCATCGCGGCATCGACTCCGGTAAACCCTGATACTCAGAGCATAGTCCGCTATCGCCCCCGGCATTTTGCATACATGTTTTGCATGCATATGCAGCAATCCGTGAACGACAATGCTAACGTGGCCCTCATTCACCCCCACGGAGACACCTGCGTGCTGATCCTCAAACTGCTGCTGATTCCCGGTTTCCTGCTGCTGATTTCCCTCGCGGGCAAGCGTTGGGGCCCCAGCGTTGCCGGGTGGCTGTCGGGGTTGCCGGTGGTGGTCGGGCCGATTCTGTTTTTCCTCGCCATCGAGCAAGGCCCGGCATTTGCCGCGCAATCGGCGGTCGCAGCGCTGTCGGCCATGTTTGCGATGATCGCGTTTTGCGTCACTTATGCGCAGGTGGCCCAGCGGACGAACTGGCCGCTGGCATTGCTGGTTTCCTTATCGGTCTGGGCCGTGCTGGCGTTGATTCTGTCGGTGATACCGGCCTCTCTGCCCTTCTCGATTGCCGCCGCTGCAACTGCCCTTCTTGCCGCGCCATACCTGTTTCCCAAGGTGCAACCGGTGGTCAGCGGCCCGGCGCCGAAGTCGGACAAACTGGTGTGGCGGATGATCGCCGGGGCGGCGTTGACGTTGGTGGTAACCATGCTGGCCAGCACCGTCGGCGAACGCTGGAGCGGATTGCTCGCGGTGTTCCCGGTGCTCGGCAGCGTGATGGCAGTGTTTTCCCAGCAGACCCGTGGTCCGGCGTTCACCGCTGCGTTGTTGCGGGCAACGGCGACGGGGATGTATTCGTTTTCGGCGTTCTGCCTGGTGTTGGCGCTGACAGTCCCAAGCCTGGGTTTTGGCGGCTTCGTCGTGGCCGTGGCCGTTTCGGTGGCGATGCTGGGCGTCACCCGGCAGTTGCTGGCCAAACCCGCGCCGGCACCGTCGCCGAACTGATCCCGACCGGACAAACCGCGCTGGAGTGCCATGCACGCTCCATGGGATGATCGCCGCCCAAGCGCGACCATCCCTCGGAGATTCGAATGTCATTGCTTAGCAAGAAAGCCGTCGTCCTGTTGTTGGCGGCGGTGGCCGGTTTCGGCGCCATCAATGCTCAGGCAGCCAAGGCCAAAGAAAAGGCTGTCACCGAGAAAGTCTCGATGCTCGACGGCAAATTCAGTTTTGTCCTGCCCAAGGGCTTTGTCGGCGACCCGCTGCCGGCCGGTCCGACCGGTGCCAAGGGCACCATGTACAGCAACGACGCCACCAAGACGGTGGTCATCGTCGCCGAAAACCAGATTCCCGAAGGCAACAACGTCAAGGACAACGACAGCACGTTCCTCGACGGCACCGTCTCCGATTTCATCGAAGCCCAGCGCAAGGCCCTGCCGGACTTCAACAAACTCAGCGAAAAGAGCCTGACCCAGAAAGGCAATGGCCTGGGCCTGCGCCAGGTCGACAGCACCGCCACCCAGGGCGGCGGCCAGACCCTCAACACCACGTTGCTGGCCGGCTCCGGCACGCGCATGGCGCTGGTCCAGGTGATTTCCCGGGCCAGCGACAAGAGCGGTCACGAAGCATTGGTGAAAACCATTCTCAAGGAAAAGTGATCTTCACGGGTTGAGTTGCTGCAACCAGTCGTTCAGATCCCGAAGTTCGGCCGCGCTGATGCTGTGGCCGACGCCGGGATAGGCATGAAATTGCGGTTTGTACGACAACTTCTGCAATAAAGCATCGGCCTCGGTGCCACCGCTGTACGGCACCCGGTCATCCGCCGTGCCGTGGCCGATGAAGATCTCCAGCGGCGGATGCTGTTGCTCCGACTTCAGCTCGCTCTTGAGCACCGGCAACACCCGCCCGCTCAACGCGGCAATGCCACCCACCGCCGCCGGCTGCCGCAGCCCGACCTCGTAGGTCATCATCGCGCCCTGGCTAAAGCCGATCAGGTACACCTTCTCCGGTTGCGCGTGATATTTCTGCGCCGCAGCGGCGATAAAGGCCCGCAGTTTCTGGCTGCTGGCCTTCAGATCATCGGTCTCGCCGTTGTAGGCACCTTCGCCTTTCTTGCGAAACCACTGGAAACGCCCTTCCCCCAACGCCATCGGTGCCTGCACCGACAGGTAGTTGTACTGCTTGGGCAGCTGAAATTTCATACCGATCAAGTCGGCTTCGTTGCTGCCATAGCCATGCAGGAAAATCACCAGCGGACGCGGTTCGGCGTCCGGGTGCACCTGGGCCAGGTAATTGAGCGGCAGATCGTTTTGCAGCGAGGTCTGAGCCTGAACGGCAGTGGACGCCAGCAGCGTCAACAGCGCAAACACCTTCAACATAAGCCTTCCTTCACACAGTGCAGGGTTCGGGGCAGAGCCTAACACTGTGATCCGGAGGATGGGGTATCAGTCGTTGATCAGCTTCCCGACTCGAATCGGCTCGCGCCCCGCCACCTTCGCCTGCCAGATGCCCGGCTGGGTGTAACGTCCGCGATCAATGGCGAACAACACGCCACTGGTGCCGGCGCGCACGGTGGTCACGCGATCGTTCAACGGATCGACCACTTCGAACAGCGCATCGCCGCGCTCGACCCACTCACCGGCATCGCGCAGGAAACTCACCACGCCGTGGTGCGGGGCGAACAGGTATTCGGTGCCTTCGAACGGCATGCCTTCGCAGCATTCTTCCGGCGCTTTCGGCCATTCGCCACTGATGAAACCCTGCTCAGCCAAGAAGCCCAGGATCGCCTCGCAATTGGCCTGAGCCTGATCGACGCGGGTGTCGCCCATGCTGCCCAGTTCCAGGGTGGTGGCGAGGTTGGCCGGTGGAATCGCCGCGTTCGGGAAGGCCCGGGCCAGGCGCAACCACGGCGAAGAGCAGGATTCATCGAACGAACTGCCGCCGGAATCTTCACACAACAGCGCCACGCCAGCCTTCAGGCGTGCGGCGAGGGATTGCCACTGCGGCCAGTGTTGCGGCAGTGCGTAAATATGAATCGCGGCGTCGAAATCGCAATGCAGATCGAGGGTGATGTCGGCCTCGCAGGCGTGGCGCAGCAACAGGCGGTGCAGCGCTTCCAGTTGAGAGGCCGGGGCTGGCAGTTCGTCGAGGACCTGACCCATGGTCTGGCGAATCAACGCAATGTTGGCTTGGGCATCACCACCCAACTGACTCCCGATGCGCTCGGCCACCGGCCCACTGAGTTCGACGAAGGAGCGGTTGAAATTTTTGCCGCTGCCGAGCTCGAAACGCCCCATGTGGCTACCTTGCAGGTGCTGATCGAGGCCGATCGGGTTGGCCACCGGCACCAGTTCGATCACGCCTTGCAACTGACCGTTGCTTTCCAGCTCGGCCAGGCGTTTTTTCAGTTCCCACGCGGTACGCATGCCCGGCAGTTCATCGGCGTGCAGGCTGGCCTGGATGTAAACCTTGCGCGGGCCGGCGCCATAACGGAACACGCTCAGGGAACGTTCGCTGCCCAGGTGGCTCCAGGGCAGAAGATGGTCGATGCGTTGCATGGGGAACTCCGGAAATTCTGTGGTCGCTGCCAACGCAGTGACCGCATTGGAAATGTGCTGACAGGATAAATCACGGGCGAAAAAAAAGTGGCCACCGCGCAAACGGGGCCACTTTTTTCTACGGCGTATTAATGGCCGTACACGTCAAAGTCGAAGTACTTGTCCTGCACTTGCTTGTACTTGCCGTTGGCGCGGATTTCGTTGATGGCGGTGTTGAATTTCTCCGCCAGCTCGGTATCGCCTTTACGCACTGCGATACCGGCGCCGCCGCCGAAGTACTTGGCGTCTTCGTAGGTCGGGCCGACGAATTCGAAGCCTTTGCCGGCGTCGGTTTTCAGGAAGCCGTCGCTCAGGTTGACCGAGTCGGCCAGCATCGCGTCGATACGACCGGAAACCATGTCCAGGTTGGCTTCCTGCTGCGAGCCGTAACGCACCAGTTCGATGCCGGCCGGTACCAGCACTTCGGTGGCGTAACGGTCGTGGGTACTGGCACGCAGCACGCCGACTTTCTTGCCTTTGAGCTCGACCAGCGGGTCTTTCACGCCGGAGCCTGCCTTCATCACGAAGCGCGCCGGGGTGTGGTAGTACTTGATGGTGAAATCGACGTTTTTCTTGCGGTCGTCAGTGATGGTCATCGAGGACAGGATCGCGTCGATCTTCTTCACTTTCAGCGCCGGGATCAGGCCGTCGAACTCTTGCTCGACCCAGGTGCATTTGACTTTCATCTGCTCACACAGCGCGTCGCCGATGTCCACGTCGAAACCGGCCAGTTTGCCGTCAGGGGTTTTCATCGAGAATGGCGGGTAACCGGCTTCGATACCGATACGGATCGGTTTGGCGTCTTCGGCCACGGCGGTCAGGGACAACATCGACAGTGCCAGGGCACCGAACATAACCAGCTTTTTCATTTATTACTCCCGTGTGCGGAGGCTTTTATTGGCAGCTTTCGATTGTCAGGTTCGGCCTTGGGCTGTGTAGCGCAAAGAAACCGAAGTGGCCGGCAGTCTATGGCGGCGCGCACGGGGCAAATTGTGTTTAAGCGACAAATACTTACAGAAAATCGGCGAGTACCATCACGTGGGAAAAGTGTGCGCCAGAGCGGTGCAAGGGTTGTAGGACAAAGCCGACAAAAGGTGCCGCCGAAGCGGCAACCCTCCAGCTATCAGCAGTCGCAAGCGATCGGCGCGGTGGCGACGCGCGGTGTCGCGATACTCAACTGAAAGCCTTCATCCAGCCACCCGGTCACCCCGCCGATCATCTCCTTGACCGGATAACCCAGCGCCGCCAGCTTCACCGCAGCCTTGTTGGCGCCATTGCAGTGGGGGCCGGCGCAATAAACCACGAAAAGCGTGTTTTTCGAGTAGGCCACCAGCCCTTCCGCTGTCAGCAAACGCCCGGGAATATTGATCGCCCCCGGCACATGGCCGCGCTCGAAGGCCAGTGGCCCGCGCACGTCCACCAGCACGAAATCGATCTCGCCGGCTTCCTGGCTGCTGAAGACGTCGGAACAATCGGTTTCGAAGGTCAGACGGTTGCTGAAGTGCATCAGGGCAATCGCCGAAGGGGCGGCAGGAATTTCGCGAACCAGGCTGGGCATGTTGTGTTGCTCCTACGTCTGTGAAGGGATGAACAGACTTTATCGAGCCGCCGCTTGCCGCTAAAGTGGCGCACAAGACACTCACCGGGAATTTTCCGCCAAATGCCTGATTCACCTGGACTGGTCGCGATTCTGGCCTACGACGGCCTCTGCACATTCGAGTTCGGCATCGCCGTGGAGATCTTCGGCCTGGCCCGACCGGAGTTCGATTTTCCGTGGTACGAGCACTGCATTGCAGCGGTGGATCAAGGCCCGATGCGCGCCATGGGCGGGATTCAGGTGCTGGCGGACGGTGGTATGGAATTGTTGGCCGATGCGCGCACCATCATCATTCCCGGCTGGCGCGACCGCAGTGCGCCGGTGCCCGAGGCCTTGCTGGAAGCATTGCGTGGTGCCCATTCACGCGGCGCCCGGTTGCTGTCGATCTGCTCGGGCGTGTTTGTGCTGGCCGCCAGCGGCCTGCTCGACGGACACGGCGCCACCACTCACTGGCGCTACACCTCGGAGCTGGCCGAGCGATTCCCGGCCATCGATGTCGACCCGGACGTGCTTTACGTCGATTCCGGCCAATTGATTACTTCGGCCGGCAGCGCGGCCGGGATCGATGCCTGCCTGCATCTGGTGGCGCGGGACTTCGGCACCCAGATCGCCAACTCGGTGGCGCGACGGCTGGTGATGTCGCCGCAACGCACCGGCGGCCAGGCGCAATTCATTCCGACACCGGTCAGCCCGACGCCGCGCAGCGACCTGTCGCGTGTGATGCAGTGGGCCCGCGAGCGCTTGCACGAACCACTGGAAGTGCGCGATCTGGCCAGCGAAGCGGCGATGAGCGAGCGCACTTTCCTGCGCAAATTTACCGAAGCCAGCGGCCAGTCACCCAAGGCCTGGCTGCAACACGAACGGCTGGCCCGGGCCCGGGAACTACTGGAAAGCACACCGCAGAACACCGAGCAGATCGCCCTGCGCTGTGGCTATCGCTCGGTGGAAAGCTTTCGTGTGGCGTTTCGCAGCGTGGTCGGGGTGCCGCCGTCGGTGTATCGCGAGCGCTTTGGTCGTGAGATCAAGGCTTGCGCAACAGATAGGTGTCCATGATCCAGCCATGCTCGGCCCGGGCAGCCTTGCGGACCCGTTCGATCTCATCGGCAACGTCGCCGAGCTTGCCATGGATGAGGATTTCGTCCGGCGTGCCGAGGTAGGCGCCCCAGTAAATCTCGGTCTCTTGATCCGCCACTCGGTGGTAGGAGTCTTCGGCATCGAGCATCACCACCAGACTGTCCGTGTCACTCACCTGCCCCGCCGCCAGGCGTCGGCCAGTGGTGATTTCAATCGAGCGGCCGATGGTGTTCAACGGCACCTTGTGCTGCGCCGCCAGGGCCTGAACGCTGGTGATGCCGGGAATCACGTCGAATTCAAACTCACATCGCCCCGAGGCCAAAATCACCTGCAGAATACGAATGGTGCTGTCGTACAACGCCGGATCCCCCCACACCAGAAAACCGCCGCACTGCCCGTCAGCCAATTCGTCATTGATCAGGCGTTCGAAGGTTTGCTGCTTGGCGCGGTTCAGATCATCGACGCTGGCGCTGTAGTCCACATCGCCGCGCTCGCGTTCCGGGCTGTGGGCTTCGGCGAAACGATACGTACGATCGGTGATGTAGCGCTCGCAGATTTCTCGCCGCAGGTCGATCAGCTTGTCCTTGCTCTGGCCCTTGTCCATCAGGAAAAACACGTCCACCCGATTCAGCGCCTTCACCGCCTGCATCGTGATGTAGTCCGGGTTGCCGGCACCGATGCCGATCACCAGCAATCGCTTCATTGCTCCGCTCCTTCGAGGTTGATGCATGACAAGCGTAGCCGCCAGCGCCCGGTAAACCGCAGATCGACCGCCGCCAGCGGCTCGACATCAAGGCTGTGAAACGCCTCGCCCTGCACGACCTGCATCAATGCAGCTCGAATCACGAACGGATGGGTAACCGCCACCACGTGGCCCGGCGTGGCTTGCAGTGCAACCAGCCACGCCGCCACCCGTTCAAGCAGTTGCGCCACCGATTCACCGCCATGGGGGGCGGCGTGCGGATCTTCGAGCCAGGCTTGCAATGCCTCGGGTTCGTTTCGTTGCAAGTCCTTGATCGACTGACCTTGCCAGCGTCCCCAATCGCAATCACGCAGGGCCTGATCGATGTGCGCTTCAGGGCCAAACCATGCCGCCGTCTGGCGGGTGCGCAGCTCTGGGCCGCAAATCAGACGGGATGCCGTGTCGAAACGCGAAGCCAGCGAGCAGGACGCCAGCGCCGTTTCTTCAACAGGTTCGTTCGTAGGAAAACACGCCAATTTTTGTGCGACGGTTCTGGCATGGCAGATCAATGTCAAACGGGTGGTCTGCACGGGTAGGTCACTCGGTCGGAATAGGTGAAGGTCATCGGTGAAAGAGCTGATGGAGCGGCAATTGTGCCGTAAACCGGGAGGTTCCGGGCAAGTCGATTGGGCAACCCGAGCGTGTAAAAGCGGCAATGTCTGACACCACTATGGGCAATGGACTACAACACTGATCGACATCCGTGTAACCCTTGCGTTACGGGCATCCCGCCCCATTTTGGGGCCTGGTTTAAACGCCGAAAAATTCGCTAGACATGTAGCGTCAGTTACATAAATACTGTTTTAACGGATTGTGAAGCGAATTCAACACCCCATCCAGCAGGAGCCCGGATGCCCCCTCTCAGAGACCTGATCACCGACCCCGGCCTTGACCTGACGCCGTCGGAGCGCAAAGTCGTTCGCGCCTTGCTCGATCAGTATCCACGCAACGGGCTTGGCCCGATGGCGCGCCTGGCCGAACATGCCGGTGTCAGCGATCCGACCATCGTGCGGCTGGTGAAAAAGCTCGGCTTCGGTGGTTACGCCGAATTCCAGGACGCCCTGCTCAGCGACATGGACCATCGCCTGCGCTCGCCGCGCACCCTGTTGCAACCGCGCTCGCATCAGAACAAGGACGATGCCTGGAGTCATTACCTGGCTCACAGCCACAACCTGCTGGCCGAAACCCAGGCCCTGACCCAGCCCGAAGACGTGCGGATCCTCGCTGACTGGCTGCTCGACACCCGACATCAGGTCTACTGCTTCGGCGGGCGCTTCAGCAGCCTGATGGCCACTTACCTGCTCAATCATTTGCGTCTGCTGCGTCCCGGTTGCTTTGCGCTGGAAGACAACGCGCAACTGCCCGATCGCCTGTTCGACCTGCAACGTCAGGACGTGGTGCTGGTGTTCGACTATCGCCGCTACCAGACCCAGGCCCTGCGCGTGGCAAGTGCGGCGAAGAACGGCAACGCCCGCGTCGTGCTGTTCACCGATATCTATGCCTCGCCGCTGCGCGAACTGGCCGACATGATCATCAGCGCTCCGGTGGAGTCGGCCTCGCCGTTCGACACCATGGTCCCGGCGCTGGCCCAGGTCGAGGCATTGATTGCCTGCCTGACCCTGCGCAGCCCGGACCTGGCCGATCGCCTGGAAGGCATCGATGCCCTGCGCAACGACTTCGACACCCACTTGCTGGAGGATAAATAAGGATGTTCAGCCTTCCCCATCGCTCGCCACGGGACCTGCCGTTTGTCACCGACCACACCGCCCTGTTGCTGGTGGACATGCAGCGCGCCTGGCTCGAGCCGCAGTTCGACCCGCACCTCGAAGGCCCGGACGCCGCGTACTTCCTCAACCGCACGCTCTCGCAAGTGGTGCCCAATCAGGTTCGCCTGCTCAACGCTTTCCGTGACGCACGGCAGAACGTACTGCACACCCTGATCGAAAGCCTGACCGCCGACGGCCGTGACCGCTCGCTGGATCACAAGCTGTCGGACATGCACCTGCCCAAGGGCAGCCCGCAGGCACAGGTCATCGCTGAACTGACCCCGGCGGAAAACGAAATCGTGCTGCCGAAGACATCCTCCGGGGTCTTCAACTCGACCAACATCGACTACGTGCTGCGCAATCTGGAAACCCGTCATCTGATCATCGCCGGCATCGTCACCGACCAGTGCGTGGACATGGCCGTGCGCGACGCCGCCGACCGTGGCTATCTCGTCACACTGGTGGCGGACGCCTGCGCGACCTACACCGAAGCACGCCACGACGCCTGCCTGAACGCGATCAAGGGCTACTGCTGGATCACCGACACCGACATCGTGCTCGGCCGGTTGCAGGAGATGCAGCCATGAGCGAACGCCTGTTGCCGTTGCCAATGACCACCATCGTCACCACCGACCTGATCGGTGTCACCCGTGGCCGTTCGTTTCCCACCGATGAGCTGGAGCACTATCAGGCCGCCGGTTGCGGCTGGGTGCCAGCCAACAGCGCGCTGACGCCGCAGGACATCATCGCTTCGACCAGTCCGTGGGGCGCTTATGGCGACCTGCGGCTGATTCCCGATCTGGCCAGCCGCGTCACCGTCGGCAATGGCCCGGACGCCGCAGCACCAGCACTGGATTTCATTCACGGCGATATCCGCGAAACCGATGGCCGGCCATGGGCGGCGTGCCCGCGCACACTGTTGCGCAACGAGGTCGAGCGCTATCGCGATGAGCTCGGCTTACAGGTCAACGCCGCGTTCGAACACGAATTCAATCTGCACGCCGGGTTTGCCGAACACCTGGCGTTTTCGCTGGAAGCCCAACGCCAGGGCGCCGAATTCGGTGGCTGGCTGCTCAGCGCGTTACGCGCCGGGGGTGTCGAGCCGGAAATGTTCCTGCCCGAATACGGCAAACACCAATACGAAATCACCTGCCGCCCGACCCTTGGCGTGGCGGCTGCGGATCGCGCGGTCAACGTGCGCGAGATCACCCGCGAAATCGCGCGGCAGATGGGTCTGGATCTGAGCTTTGCGCCGAAGACCGCCGCCGACGCGGTGTGCAACGGGGTACACCTGCACATCAGCCTGCTCGATCTGGCCGGTCAGCCAATGCTTTACGACGCCGGCACCAGCAATGGTTTGTCGACGCTCGGCCAGCACTGGGCGGCGGGTGTGCTGCATTATTTGCCGGCGCTGTGCGCGTTCACTGCACCGACGCCGGTGTCGTATGAACGCTTGCAGCCGCACCACTGGAGCGCGTCCTACGCCTGCCTCGGCCAGCAGAATCGCGAAGCGGCGCTGCGCATCTGCCCGACCGTGAGCCTGGGCAACAAGCCCGTGGCGAAGCAATACAACCTGGAATTCCGCGCCATGGACGCCACCGCCTCGCCGCATCTGGCAATGGCCGCGCTGCTGATCGCCGGACGCCTGGGGATCGAGCAGCGTCTGGCGCTGAACGCGATCACCGATGAAATCCCCGATTCACTCAACGACGAACAACGCAAGGCCCGGGGCATCGTTGCCCTGCCCGCCTCTCTGGCCCAGGCACTGGATTGCCTGCGTCGCAGTGAAGCGCTGGTCGAAGCGCTGCCAAGCGCGTTGCTCGAAACCTTTTTCGCCCTTAAAACCGAGGAACTGGCGCTGACGGAACAGCTCTCGCCCGCTGACCTTTGTGAGCACTATGCACGCCTGTACTGAATCCGCCGAGCTTGGGTTGTACACCCGACCGGTCTACAACCTGAGCCGTGAAGATTCGACGCACCCACTGATTCTGGTGTGCGAACACGCCAGCCGCTACATCCCCGAGGCCCTGAACAATCTGGGCCTGGATGACGTGGCTGCGCGCGAACACATTGCCTGGGACATTGGTGCCCTGGCGCTGGCCGAGCAACTGTCGGAGCAACTGGGCGCCACGCTGTTGAGCGCCAACTATTCGCGCCTGCTGATCGACCTCAACCGCCCCCGGCATGCGCCCGACAGCATTCCGGCGCAGAGCGAGATCTATCAGGTGCCGGGCAACCGCGAGCTCGACGAGGCCACTCGCGAATACCGTCGCCAGTGCCTGTTCAAGCCGTTTCACACGCGGCTGCAACAACTGATCGATGCACGTCTGGCCGAAGGTCGGCCGGTACGGGTGGTAGGGATTCACAGTTTCACCCCGGTGTACTACGGCCAGCCGCGCGAGCTGGAAGTCGGCGTGCTGTTCGGTCAGGCCAGGGCCTATGCCCAACGAATGCTCGACGGTCTGGAACGACACCCGCTGAAAGTCGCCGGCAACCAGCCGTACAGGATCGACCCGCTGGGCGACATGACCGTGCCGGTGCACGGCGATGCCCGGGGCCTGGAGTCGGTGTTGATCGAAGTGCGCAACGATCTGCTGCGCAGCCCGGAAGCGGTGACCCGCTGGGCGAATTATCTGGCTCCATTGCTGTAAGGATTGCTGTAACCACTGCTGACGCTGTAAACGACGGACCGATATAACAACTAAAACGACCGATTGGCTGACAAGGAGTTGCGCTTCATGGAAATAGAAGAGTTCGGCTACAAACAGGAGTTGAAACGTAGCCTGACACTGACCGATCTGGTGGTGTACGGGATGATCTTCATGATCCCCATCGCCCCGTTCGGCGTGTATGGCTACGTCAACGCCGAGGCACCGGGGATGGTGCCTCTGGCGTACATCATCGGCATGGTGGCGATGGTCTTCACCGCGCTGAGTTACGGCAGCATGGCCCGAGCCTTTCCGATTGCCGGATCGGTTTATTCCTACGCGCAACGGGGCCTGAATCAACACGTCGGCTTCATCGCCGGTTGGCTGATGCTGCTCGATTACCTGCTGATTCCGCCGCTGCTTTACGTCTATGCGGCGATGGCGCTCAACCATTTGTACCCGGACATCCCGAAAGTCGGTTTCATTCTGGCGTTCCTGGTCAGCGCGACGTTCGTCAACTTGCGGGGTATCACTTTCACCGCTCGCATGAACATTGTGTTCCTGCTGGCGCAGCTTGTTGTCCTGGGGATTTTCCTGTTCTACGCCTGGAATGCCCTGCACAACGGTGGCGGCAACGGCCAGTTGACCCTCGCGCCGCTGTATCACCCGGAAACCTTCAACTTCGCCCTGCTGATGCAAGCGGTGTCGATTGCGGTGCTGTCGTTCCTCGGCTTCGATGCGATCTCCACCCTCGCCGAAGAGATCAAGGGCGATCCGGGCCGCAGCGTCGGCAAAGCGGCACTGATCACTCTGGTAGTGATGGGTGTGATTTTCGTCGCGCAAACCTGGATCGCTACCGATCTGGCAGCGGGCATGGGCTTCAAGTCCGCCGACACCGCGTTCTATGAAATCGCCGAAATCGCTGCCGGCAGCTGGCTGGCGACCCTGACCGGCGTGGCCACAGCCCTGGCCTGGGGCGTGGCGGTGGCGATCACTTCGCAAGCGGCGGTCTCGCGCCTGCTGTTCGGCATGGCCCGCGACGGCAAGCTGCCGAAAGTGCTGGCCAAGGTGCATCCGAAACACAACACGCCGTACCTGAGCATCTATCTGGTGGCTGTGCTGTCGCTGGTGATCTGCTACCTGTTCATCAATTCGGTGGACACCCTGACTTCGCTGGTCAACTTCGGTGCCCTGAGCGGCTTCATGCTGCTGCACCTGACCGTGATCAATTACTACTGGCGCAGGCAGAAATCCGGCCAGGTGATCCGTCACCTGATCTGCCCGGTGATCGGCTTCATCATCGTTGCGGCCATCATGTACAACATGGGCGTCGATGCACAGAAACTCGGCCTGATCTGGATCGCACTGGGTCTGGTGTACCTGTTCTTCCTGAACAAGCTCGGCGCCAGTACCGCGCTGCCTGACCCGAGCAATGGCTGACAAGAAAAAGAGCGGCGTCTGACAACAAATCAGGCGACCGCCGCTTTAACGCGTGGAAACCGACAGTGATAGTCAGGTTCGGCGAATGGGCCGAACCTTTTGATACAGGAGTGCATCCATGCTGGTCTTACGTCCAGTCGAGCCAAACGACCTGCCTCAATTGCAACAATTGGCGCGCGACAGCCTGGTGGGCGTCACATCCCTGCCGGACGACAGCGAGCGCCTGGGCGAAAAAATCGCCGCGTCCTGCGCCTCGTTCGACAGCGATGCCGCGGCTCAGGGCCCGGAGAATTACTTCTTCGTGCTGGAAGATATCGACAGCAGTCGACTGGTCGGCTGCTCGGAAATTCTCGCGACCGCAGGATTCAACGAGCCGTTCTACAGCCTGCGCAACCGCCACTTCACCAGTGCCTCGCGGGAGCTGAACATCGAGCACGGCGTGCCGGCGCTGTCGCTGTGCCACGACCTCAGCGGGCATACGCTGTTGCGCGGATTTCACATCGATGAGGCGCTGGTGCGCACGCCGTTTTCCGAATTGCTGTCGCGGGCACGGCTGCTGTTCATCGCCGCCCACGCGCCACGATTTGCCGAGGCGGTGATCACCGAAATCGTCGGTTACAGCGACGAGCAAGGGCATTCACCGTTCTGGGATGCGCTGGGCAAGCACTTCTTCGACCTGCCCTACGTCGAGGCCGAACGCCTGTGCGGCTTGCAGAGCCGAACGTTTCTCGCCGAACTGATGCCGCAATACCCGATCTACGTGCCGATGCTGCCGCAAGCGGCGCAGGACTGCATCGGCCGCATCCACCCGGACGGTCAGGAAGCCTTCGACATCCTTGAGCGCGAGGGTTTTGAAACCAACAGCTACATCGATCTGTTCGATGCCGGCCCGACCTTGTATGCACGCACCGCCAACATCCGTTCGATCGCCCAGAGCCAGACAGCCACGGTTCAGGAGGAACCCCTGATCGATGCTCGCGGTCGCTATCTGGTGAGCAACGATGCTCTGCATGGCTTTCGGGCGGTGGTCGCCGAGCTGGATTACCAGCCCGGTCAGCCCCTGGCGCTTGACCCGGCCCTGTGCGCGGCGCTCAACGTCCGCGCTGGCGGCACGATCCGGGTGATCGCCCTGTGAACCGCGCCCCTACCCAACGACAGTGCCCGAGCAGGCGCGCAAAAGGAGTTGCAGCATGATTGTCCGTCCGGTCCAAGTCAGCGACCTGCCAGCGTTGATGACGCTGGTGCAACAGGCCGGGCCGGGGTTCACCACCCTGCCCGCCAACGAAGATCGCCTGGCCCACCGGGTACGCTGGGCGCAACGCGCCTTCGCCGAACAGGTCGAGCGGGCCGATGCCGATTACCTGTTCGTGCTTGAAGACGACGAGCAGCGAGTGGTCGGCGTCAGCGCCCTGGCCGGGGCCGTCGGCTTGCGCGAGCCCTGGTACAACTATCGGGTCGGGCTGACCGTCAGCTCGGCGCCAGACCTGGGCATTCAGCGGCAGATCCCGACGCTGTTCCTCAACAACGAACTGACCGGCCAATCGGAACTGTGCTCGCTGTTCCTGCGCCACGACCAGCGCCACGGCAGCAATGGGCGTCTGCTATCGCTGGGGCGTTTGCTGTTTGTTGCCGAATTCCCGCACCTGTTCGGCGAAAAGATGATCGCCGAACTGCGCGGCAGTGCCGACGAGCAAGGCTGTTCGCCGTTCTGGGACAGTCTGGGCCGGCACTTCTTCCAGATGGACTTCAGCCACGCCGACCACCTGTCCGGGCTGGGCAACAAGTCGTTCATCGCCGAACTGATGCCGCGTCAGCCGCTGTACACCTGCCTGCTCACCGAACAGGCTCAGGCCGTGATCGGCCAGGCACACCCCAACACCGAGCCGGCATTGAAAATCCTTCAGTCCGAGGGTTTCGCTCACAAAGGCTACATCGACATCTTCGACGGTGGCCCGGTGATCGAAGCACCGATCCGCAGCATCCGCACCGTGCGCGACAGCCTGGAACTGACCCTGAGCATCGGCACCCCGGACGATCAGGCGCCGCTGTGGCTGATCCACAACCGCCGCCTGGAAAACTGCCGCATCACCGTCGCGCCGGGACGTCGGGTCGGCAGCAGTCTGGTGATCGACCGCCTCACCGCCAAACGCCTGCAATTGCAGCCGGGCAACTCGGTGCGGGCGGTGCCGCTGCCCAATCAACAGCAGCAGGCGGTGGCGGCCTGAGCGCCTCTGCCTGCTGCAAGAAAGCCTGAACAGGATTTTCCTGGTTAACTTCCTCGTTAATTCGTCATGATCCTTGACCCATTGGCGTGATAGCCTTTTCACCTTCGGCGTTGACACCTTTGCTCAAGCCTTTCCATTCCTTTGTATTGGTGGAACTCGTATGACCAGGCTTTCTCATCAAGATTTGCGCCGTAACTTCCGTCAGCTGCTGGCTTCCGACACCTGCTATCACACCGCCTCGGTGTTCGATCCGATGTCCGCCCGCATCGCCGCTGACCTGGGTTTTGAAGTAGGGATTCTCGGCGGCTCGGTCGCCTCGTTGCAGGTGCTGGGCGCCCCGGACTTTGCGCTGATCACCCTCAGCGAATTCGCTGAACAGGCCACCCGCATCGGCCGCGTCGCCCAATTGCCGGTGATCGCCGACGCCGACCACGGCTACGGCAACGCCCTCAACGTGATGCGCACCATCGTCGAACTGGAACGCGCCGGCGTCGCCGCGCTGACCATCGAAGACACCCTGCTGCCAGCTCAATTCGGCCGCAAATCCACCGACCTGATCACCGTCGCCGAAGGCGTGGGCAAGATCCGCGCGGCACTGGAAGCCCGGGTCGATTCGGAAATGGCAATCATCGCCCGGACCAACGCCGGCATCCTGCCAAACCAGGAAATCATCAGCCGGACCAAGCAATACCAGGCCGCCGGTGCCGACGGTATCTGCATGGTCGGGATCCAGGACTTCGATCAGCTCGAGCAGATCGCCGAACACCTTACCGTCCCGCTGATGCTGGTGACCTACGGCAACCCGGCGCTGCGCGACGACAAACGCCTGGCCGAACTGGGTGTGCGCGTGACCATCGACGGCCACGGTGCCTACTTCGCGGCAATCAAGGCGACTTACGACAGCCTTCGCGAACAGCGCCAGATCTTCACCCAGGCTTCCGACCTGAGCGCCACCGAACTGACCCACACCTACACCCAGCCTGAGGAATACATCCTCTGGGCCAAGGAATACATGAGCGTCAAAGAGTAACCCTGCACCACGCTACAAAGAGGCAGAGCGGCCCGACGCCATCACGAGTCCACTCGCATGGCGCCCGCCGCGAAACCGCTAGACCGCTGTCTTGAAGCCCTCCTCCCGCTGTAATGCCCGCGTCTGAATCACGTTCAGAATGGCGCATCCCTCTCGCATCAGCAGATGCACCGCGCTGGTAATGCGCGTCAGATCACAATCGGAAATGCCCTTGAGGTCGAGACTGGAAAACGTGTCCGCCAGATCGCGCACGACCACAAAACGGTGCATCGCACACGCGGCCATGTCGCTGAGTTCTTTTTGAGTATTGATGAAGAGCACCGGGGATTCGGCGTCGTAGGTGTCGATGGGGAGGTAACGGGGGATTACTTGATCCGACATTGGTGTAACTCCAGGTAAGACAACCACCGTTCGCGGCCAAGCGAATAAAGGTGGCAGCTGTGAGCGGGTTGGCCGACCAGATACCTGAAAGATCCGGCACACCCTAAGGTGTCCCGCGCACAGCCGCCATAACACGTTGCCCAGAAACTGCTCTGAGCGATGGCGCTGTTACGTTTCAGGTTACCGACCGGCCAAGATCGTTCGCGGAGTTTTCCGCGAGCCCAGACTATAGGGGTCGGTACCGAAACGCGGCAACAGGGTACGTTGTAGGAAAGGTCTTGGAAAGTTGTGCGCCGCTCACGCTTTCCTCATTTCCCACAAAAGCCCCCTCACCCTAGCCCTCCCGAAACGTCGGACCGCCCGGAGGGAGAGGGAACCGATTGGGGGAAATTTGAGAGATACGCCGACTTGAACGATTGCCTCTGAATCCGTAATCGACTCGGTGTTTCAGGTCGATGTATAGCGCAAGACACCTCGGTCGGCTCCCTCTCCCTCCGGGAGAGGGCTGGGGTGAGGGAAAAACCTGCCTGACACCCCGCCGAATCAACTACATCCACTCACCGCCCCTTAGCCAACTCCATAATCATCCGCGACAACAGATAAATCCGCGGTGCCACGCTCTCCACCTCCGCGTATTCCTCCGGCGTATGAATGTTGCCGCCGACAATCCCGAACCCGTCCAGCGTCGGCGTCCCCACCCCGGCCGACAGACTGGCATCCGCCGCCCCGCCGCTGCCTTCTTCGGTCAACTTGCGGCCAATCTCACCGTAGATCCCCTGGGCCATCGCCATCAAACGATCCGACTCCGCCGTCTGCGACATCGGCGGCAAGCCGCGTTGCAATGAAGTCTTCACTTCGGTGTCAGGAATCAGCTTGTCCTGTGACACCCGCGCCAGATCCTTTTCGATCCGGTCGAACTCTTCCGGCACTGCCGCTCGTACGTCAGCCTTGGCCGTGGCCTGATCCGGGATCACGTTGGTGCGGTCGCCGGCCTTGAGCACGGTGAAGTTGATCGTGGTTTTCTTGGCTTCGTCGCCGAGTTTGCCCAATTGCAGGATCTGATGCGCCGCTTCCATCGCAGCATTGCGCCCCAGTTCCGGCGCGACGCCGGCGTGGGCGGCCTTGCCCTTGACCTCGACCAGCGCGGTCGCGCTGCCCTTGCGCCACACCACCAGACCATCCGCCGGACGACCCGGTTCGAGGTTGAGAGTGACGTCGTGGAGTTTGGCGGTTTTCTTGATCAGGTCGGTGGCAACGTCCGAGCCGGTTTCTTCGCTGGCATCGAGCAGGAAGGTGATTTGCGCGTAGTCCTTGAAATCGAGGTTCTTCAGAATTTTCAGCGCGTAGATGCCGGCGACGATCCCGCCCTTGTCATCCATCACGCCCGGCCCGTAGGCGCGGCCGTCCTTGATGTGGAACGGTCGCTCGGCGGCGGAGCCTTCCTTGAACACTGTGTCCATGTGCGCCATCAGCAGGATTTTCGCCTTGCCGGTGCCTTTGAGCGTGGCGAGCACGTGGTTGGTTTTTTCCGGGGTGTTGGGCACCAACTCGATAGTGGCGCCGAGCTTTTTCAGCTCTTCGATGGCGATGTCGCTGACTTGCTTGAGCCCTGATTCATAGCCGGAACCGGAGTCGATATTGACCAGGCGTTCGAGCAGTTTCAGGGCTTCGGGTTTGTATTGCTCGGCGTCGGCCAGCACCTGTTTGTGCGGTTCGGCGAAGGCGCCAGCGGTGGCGAAAGAAAGGGTCAGGCCGAGACCGGCGGCCAGCAGGGAACGAGGGAATTTGAACGTCATGAATCAATCCTTGTTTCGTGTCGGGTACTGAACCGTACCTGACATCGCCCCGAGGCTCTATCCCGGATGCGACACCCAATCCGTTCAAACCGAATCGAATACCTCGCGCCGTGGCTTGTCGTCGCTGCAGCAAATCACCCGGTTACGCCCGCCGGCCTTGGCTTCGTACAGCGCCTGATCGGCGTCATCCAGCCAGCGTGTCGCATCACTGTGAGTCGGATCGAGCGCCGCCAGACCGATGCTCAGGCTGACTTTCAGCGCCGGGTTCTGTTCGTACACCAGAAAGGAAAAACGCTCACGCAACGCTTCCATCGCCTGCGCCGCGTTGAACAGCGGCAAGTCCGGCAGGATCACGCAAAATTCGTCGCCGCCGTAGCGCCCCGCCACATCGGCCATGCGCAGGTTCTGTTTGAGCATCTTGCTTAACTGGCGCAGGACGATATCGCCCGCCACATGCCCGTAGGTGTCGTTGATCGCCTTGAAGTGGTCGATGTCGATCAGCGCAATCGCGGCACCGGTCTGCTGACGTTTGCAGCGTTCGAATTCGATTTCCAGTTGATCCTTCCAGGCGCCGTGATTGAGCAGACCGGTGAGGCTGTCGGTGCGACTCAGGGCCAGCAATTCACGTTTATGCAGGCCGAGCGTGTAGGCCTGGCGGAAGCAGATCCAGCCCAGCGCCAGCGGATACAGCATCAACAGCGGCAGACAGGCATAGAGTTGCGCCGGTGTGGTCATCGGGACAAACGCGGGGGCAAATACCACCAGTCCAACGCCGACGCCGAGCAACTGCGCCGCCGCCCCGGCCAACAGAAAACGCACGCCGCCGATGGCGACGTTGTTCATCGCCATCATCGAAATGGTCGTGGCGCTGGGCAAGGGATTGAAGTGCATGGCGGCGACCCAGAAGCCACCGAGGAAAGCGTCGATCAACAGGTTGCGGTGTTCGGCGTGGTACGGAACCTTGGCCCGGCGAGCCCATTGATAGGCGAGGTGCGGCCAGACCAGTCCGTTGAACAGCATCAGCGCCCAGACCCAGGCCGGCGGATCGAGCGGGTACATCGCGACGCTCACGCACAAAAGCCCCAGGACCAGCCCGAGGGTTCGCGATGTATAGAGCCTCCTGGCCAGTGAAAGTCCCTTTCCTCCCGTTCTTCCCATAGGGGCCTCGACCACTCGACGGCACTGCGCAGACCGCAGACCGGATGTGCTGGGAGTCTATCAGGGCGACGTTAAATAGCCATCACCGGCCAGCGGGCCGAATACCCCGTCATTACCGCCACACGGCAGGCAAATGTTTGGCTATACATGAAAGTAGGAAAATGGAAAAAAGACTATAAGAAGGAGGCCCATGCAGACCTATCAAGTGTTGATCATCGGCAGCGGTTTTGGCGGCCAGTGCGCGGCGGTCAATCTGCTCAAGGCCGGTATCGACGACTTTCGCTTGCTGGAACGCCGGGACTTTTTCGGCGGCACCTGGTGCCAGAACACCTACCCCGGCGCAGCGGTGGATGTACCGTCGCCACTGTATTCGCTGTCGTTTGCGCCTTACCGCTGGACCCAGATGTTCGCCGAACAGGCCGAACTGCACCGCTATACCGACCATGTGGTCGAACGCTTCGGCCTGCGTGATCGGGTGGAACTGCAGGCCAACGTCGAACGCGTCGAATGGGACGACACCGAAAAACGCTGGGCCGTACACACCGGCACCAAAGGTATTTTTTATGCGCAGTTCCTGATCAATGCCACCGGGCCACTGAGCCAACCGGTTATCCCACACTTCCCCGGCCAGGATCGCTTTCAGGGCAAGACCTTTCATACAAACAATTGGGATCACAGCTACAACTATCACGGTAAACGGGTAGCGATTGTCGGCAGCGGTGCCAGTGCGGCTCAGGTGATTCCGGCGATTGCGCCGAAGGTCGCCCGATTGCACGTGTTTCAGCGGACCGCGCACTGGGTGCTGCCCCGCGCCGACCGTACGTTCGGTCGGTTCCAGCGCTGGCTGCTGGGTCTGAAACCGGCCTACAAATTGCTGCGCTGGATGATTTACTGGCAGTTCGAAACCCGGGTCATCGCCTTCAAATACTCGAAACCGGCGATTCACATGGTGCAGAGCCAGGCCCTGAAGTTTCTCAAACGACAGGTGACTGACCCCGAGTTGCGGCAAAAACTGACACCGGACTTCACCATCGGCTGCAAACGGGTACTGCTTTCCAGCACCTATTACCCGGCGCTGACCCGGCCCAACGTCACGTTGCACAGCCGCGAACAAGGCATCGCCAGCCTCGATGAAACCGGCATCGTCACCACGGACGGCCAGCACATCGACGTCGATCTGATCGTCTGGTCGACCGGTTACGACGCCACCGACGGCGTGATTTCCTACCCGGTCAGCGGAAAAAACGCCGTGCAACTGCGCGACGTCTGGGCGCAATATCCGCGCGCCTACCTCGGTACCAGCCTGCCGGACTTTCCCAACCTGTTTATCGTCACCGGGCCGAACACCGGCATTGGCCACACCTCGGCGCTGTTCATCATCGAGTCGCAGATGAACTACATCCTCGACTGCATCCGCACCTTGCAGGCCAAAGGTCTGCGCAGCATCGAAGTTCGCCCCGAAGCAGAACGTACCTACACTCAGATGATTCACCGGGAAATGGAGCGCACGGTCTGGAAAACCGGCGGCTGCCACAGTTGGTATCAAAGCAGGAGCGGTCATGTGATCGCGATGTTCCCCGGCTTCAGTTTCAGCTACCACCGGTTGACCCGGGCGCTGAAACCGGCCGACCACATTCTGTCTTGAACAAGGAAGACCCACGATGCTTTTGCTGTTTGTCGCCCTCGCGGTTTTCGTGGCCTGGAGCTGGTTGAGTTACCCGGCGGTCGGCCATTGGCTTTACGATCTGAGCGCGGCCCTGGAGGCCAGGCTGTACCGGTTGCACAAGATTGAAGTGCCGATTGCCGAAATGACCGTATCGACCTGGCAAGGCGGGCCTTATGAAGCGTCGAGCAGCATCTTGATGCTGCACGGCTACAGCGCGGAAAAGAACCTGTGGCTGCGCTTCGCCCGGCATTTTGTCGGGCAGTACCGGGTGATCATCCCGGACCTCGCCGGCCACGGCGAAACCGGCTTCAAGGCCGGCGGTGGCTACGACATCCCGGTGCAGGCCAAGCGCATGATTCAGTTGCTCGATGTCTGCGGCGTCGAGAAAGTCCACGTGATCGGCAACTCCATGGGCGGCTACATCGCTGCGTGGCTGGCGGCGACTTACCCGGATCGCATCGCTTCGGTAGCGCTGATCGACCCGGCCGGCGTCACTGCACCCGAAGCCAGCGACATGGAGCGCCACCTGGCCCGTGGGCACAATCCGTTTCTGATCAACTCCCGGGAAGAATTCCGACGTTTCTATGCCATGACCATGGCCTCGCCACCGTGGGTACCCGGTCTGGTGCTCGACGCGATCGCCCAGCGCTACGAACAATGCCGCGACGAACTGGAAGAGATCTTCCGGGATTTTCGCGCCAGCCCGCCGATGGAGCCGAAACTGCCGGACATCAAGTGCCCGGCGCTGTTGCTCTGGGGCCGCAAGGACCGGCTGATCGACGTCAGCAGCGTGCCGGTCTGGAGCAAAGGCATCAGCAATTTGCGGGTCGATGTCTGGGACGGGGTCGGCCATATGCCGATGGTTGAACAGCCGTCGAACACGGCACGTCTGTATCGGGAGTTTCTGGGGGAGAATTCGCGTCAGGACAGGTAAACGGTCAGTCGTTGGCAGAATGAAGTTCGTAGGATTCTTCGTTTGCCCGCGTCGGCGAAGGCTGCGATCTTTTCCGACATCCTTTACGTGACCGTGCCAGGAATTTTTTTCATGACCGTGCAGCCTTTCGTCAGCCCCGACCTGATCCGCCAACGCTTCTCCAAAGCGATGTCCGACATGTACCGCGAAGAAGTGCCGCTGTACGGCGCGTTGATGGAACTGGTGGAACAGACCAACCGCGACGTGCTGGCACGCGAGCCGCAAATCGCCAGTCAACTGCACAGCACCGGTGAGATCGAACGGCTGGACATGGAGCGTCACGGCGCAATCCGCGTCGGCACCGCCACCGAGCTGGCCACCCTCGCCCGCCTGTTTGCGGTGATGGGCATGCAACCGGTGGGTTATTACGACCTGACCCCTGCCGGGGTGCCGGTACATTCCACGGCATTTCGCGCGGTGCATGAAGATGCGCTGCAGGTCAGCCCGTTCCGGGTGTTCACTTCGTTGCTGCGACTGGAATTGATTGAAGCTCCCGAGCTGCGGGCCTTTGCTGAATTGGTGCTGGATAAGCGTTCGATCTTTACACCTTCGGCGCTAAGGCTGATCGAACAGGCCGAGTCCGCTGGCGGCCTGAATGAATCCGAGGCCGGGGAATTTGTCCTGCAAGCGCTGGAGACTTTTCGCTGGCACCACAGCGCCACCGTCACCGCCGCGCAATACCAGACCCTCAGTGCTCAGCATCGCTTGATCGCCGATGTCGTGGCCTTCAAGGGCCCGCACATCAACCACCTGACCCCGCGCACGCTGGACATCGACATCGTCCAGGCGCAGATGCCGCTGCATGGCATCACGCCCAAAGCGGTGATCGAAGGCCCGCCGCGCCGACAGCACCCGATCCTGTTGCGTCAGACCAGTTTCAAGGCGCTGGACGAGCCGATCGCCTTCACCGACCAGACGCAAAACCGAGGCAGCCACAGCGCACGCTTCGGTGAAATCGAACAACGCGGCGCGGCGCTGACACCCAAGGGCCGCGCGCTTTACGACCGCCTGCTGAACGCGGCGCGCGATGAACTCGGCGATTTCCCCAACGAAGCCAACGCCTCACGCTACAACGCGCTGATGACCCAGCATTTCAGCGAATTCCCTGACAGCCTCGATGGCATGCGCGAGCAGGAACTGGCGTACTTCCGTTATTTCCTGACAGACAAAGGACTGGCAGCGAGTCGTCCCGCTGATGTTTCGCTGCAAGCATTGTTGCGCGACGGCTATGTGAAAGCCGAACCGCTGGTGTACGAAGATTTCCTGCCGGTGAGTGCAGCGGGGATTTTTCAGTCGAACCTGGGGGACGCGGCGCAGACGCACTATGGCGAGCATTCCAACCGACAGGCGTTCGAGTCGGCCCTTGGGCGTTTGACCATTGATGAGTTGGGCCTGTACGCCGAAACCCAGCAACGCTCGATCGAGGAATGCCTCGCTTCAATCACCCGCTCCGCGTGAAAAGCGGCGATTGGCCATACTGCGCAAGAAGTTGCGCACTTGCTCCCTGAAAACGCTCACCGATTCCGCTGGAGGCCATGTGTTTCAAGGCCTCCAGCCAAGTGCGCAAGAAGTTGCGCAGTACTGCGCAACTTCTTGCGCACTTCCAGCCACTTCGCTGTTCAAAAAACGCTCAAACCCGCGAAACAGAGCGGCGAAGTCCCCAGCCCCCGGGCATGTGCCAAAAGCTGGCACGCTCCTTGATAACAGTTAGGCACCCACCGGGCGATTTCGCCTCCCGGGCACCCTAACTTTATCCGCAAGGAGAGCATCCCATGGCAACACCAGCGTACATGTCGGTTACCGGCGAAAAACAAGGCCTGATCACTGCCGGCGCCTTCACCGCCGACTCCGTTGGCAACACCTACCAGGAAGGTCACGAAGACCAGGTCATGGTTCAGGCTTTCAGCCACGACGTGATCATCCCTCGTGACCCGCAATCCGGTCAGCCAACCGGTCAGCGCGTTCACAAGCCAGTGATCATCACCAAGGTCTACGACAAGGCTTCGCCACTGCTGCAAGCTGCTCTGACCTCCGGCGAGCGCATGAGCGAAATCGTTATCCAGTGGTACCGCACTTCGGCTCAAGGTACCCAAGAGCACTACTACACCACCAAACTGGAAGACGCGATCATCGTCGCCATCAACAACAAAATGCACAACTGCCAGGATCCAGGCAACTCGCACTTCACCCACCTGGAAGAAGTGCAGTTCACCTACCGTAAAATCACCTGGACCCACGAAGTATCCGGTACTTCGGGTTCCGATGACTGGCGTGCTCCAGTCGTTTAATTACGGCTGATCGTTTCAAGCATCGGCCAGCTCTGCTGGTCGATGTTGTTTACGCCCTCCAGAATTTCGCGTGCGCCGATCGTTCAGCGGTCGACGAACGCCGCTGTACAGCACGAGGAACAAGGGATGTTCGCGCCGGCCAATGAAACCCACTTTGCCCTGACCATCGAAGGTCTTTCCGCCGATTTCCAGGTGTTTACCCTCACCGGTCGGGAAGCCGTCAGCCAGCCTTTCGTATTCGAGGTGGAGCTGGTCAGTGAGCAGCCGTCGCTGGACCTCGAAACCCTGCTGCACAAACCGGCCTTCCTGCAACTGTCGCCCGACGGCAGTGGCATCCACGGCCTGATCTACCGCGCCGCGCAAGGCGATTCCGGCAAGCGTCTGACGCGCTACTCCGTGACCCTGCGCCCGCAATTGGCGTACCTCGCACACCGGATCAACCAGCGGATCTTCCAGAATCTCAGCGTGCCGAAAATCATCGGCAAGGTCCTCGAAGAACACGGTATCCAGGGCAACGCCTATGAGTTCCAGACCGGTTCGATCTACCCCGATCGCATCTACTGCGTGCAGTACGACGAATCGGACCTGCATTTCATCCAGCGTCTGTGCGAAGAAGAAGGCATTCACTACCACTTCCAGCACACCGCGACGGCGCACAAGCTGGTGTTCGGCGATGACCAGACGGTGTTTAAGAAACTGGCGCCGGTGGCCTATCAGCAGGACTCCGGCATGGTCGCCAGCGACCCGGTGATCAAGCGCTTCGACCTGCGCCTGGAAACCCGCACCAGCCGCACCACCCGCCGCGACTACGACTTCGAAAAACCGCGGATCACCCTCGAAAGCGAAAACCGCGGCGACGCCCTGCCCGACCTCGAGGACTACGACTACCCGGGCCGTTTCGTCGACCGCGAACGCGGCAAACACCTGGCCAAACGCGCCCTCGAACGCCATCGCAGCGACTTCCAGCTCGCCGAAGGCAAGAGTGATCAGCCATTGCTGGTCAGCGGCCATTTCCTCGCGCTGAAAGAACACCCGAAAGCCAAGTGGAACGACCTGTGGCTCCTCACCGAAGTCCTGCACGAAGGCAAACAGCCGCAGGTTCTGGAAGAGTCGGTCACCAGCGACACCACCGCGCTGAAAGACGATTTCCATCAGGGCTACCGCAACCGCTTCCAGGCCACCCCGTGGGACGTGCCGAACCGCCCGCCCCTGCGCCACCCGAAACCGCGCATCCTCGGCAGCCAGAGCGCCGTGGTCACCGGCCCTAAAGGCGAAGAAATCCACTGCGACGAGTACGGCCGCGTCAAAGTCCAGTTCCACTGGGACCGCGATGGCCTCGCCGACGACAAGACCAGCTGCTGGCTGCGCGTCTCCAGCGCCTGGGCCGGCGCCCAGTACGGCGGCATCGCCATCCCGCGCATCGGCATGGAAGTGCTGGTCACCTTCCTCGAAGGCGACCCCGACCAGCCGCTGATTAGCGGCTGCCTGTACCACAAGGAAAACACCGTCCCCTACGCCCTGCCGGCGAACAAGACGCGCACCACCTTCAAGACCCTGAGCTCGATGGGCGGTGGCGGCTTCAACGAACTGCGCATCGAAGACAAGAAAGGCCAGGAACAGATCTTCCTGCACGCCCAGCGCGACTGGGACGAGAACATCGAACACGACCAGAAAATCCGCGTCGGCAACGAACGCCACGACGTCGTGGAAAAGAACAGCTACACGGAATTCAAGGCCGAAGAACACCACACCGTCTACGCAGACCGCAAAGTCGAAACGAGGGCCAACGACCACCTGACCGTGGGCGTGAACCAGCACATCAAGATCGGCACCGGGCAATTCATCGACGCTGGCCAGGAAATTCACCTGAGCAGTGGCATGAAGGTGGTGCTGGAGGCCGGCGCTGAGCTGACGCTGGTCGGCGGTGGCAGCTTCATCAAGATCGATGGCGGCGGCGTGACCATGAGCGGGCCGGCGATCAACATCAACTCCGGCGGTGGGCCGGGCAGCGGCACCGGCGCAGCGCCGTTGATGCCGGGCGTGCTGAAGCAGGCGGATGCCGACAAGGCTGGCGCCGTGCTAACGCCGGCGCAAATCAACACCCTCAAACGTAATGCGCCGTTCTGCGAAGAGTGTGAAAAATGCAAGGCAGGTGCCTGTGCCATCTAATCGACTGACACCCAAGGATTGGCTGGCACAACAGCCGCTGCAGAAAGACGAACGTCTGTATCTGGTCATCAGCGCCGCGAGCGATGCCGACGCGCTAAAGACCTTGTATCAGAGCGAACCGTCCATCCAGGCCATTCCCGTCTGGGGCGGAACGCCCTACTCCACCTGGCAACCGGTGATGCCATACGTCGCCGAACTCAAGGCCAACTCCGCCTTCCTGCCCTGGATCACCGAAACCGACGCCCTCGACTGGGGCTGGCTGGCGGTCTCCCACTCGGAGCCCAACGAAGTCTTCGAACACCTGCGCAGTTTGACCCAGGTGAAGATGCCGGACGGGACCGAAGTGTTTTTCCGGTTTTGGGATGGGCGGCATATCTATCCGATTCTTGAAGGGCTGGGTGAGACCGCCGGGGAAGTGTTGCCGGTGTTTCAGCGGTATCTGATTAATGGACGGAGCCTGGAAGTCGGGCCGCGAGTGGTGCCGAAGGCGAAGGATTGGCCGTGGTGGGAGGTGCCGAAGAAGTTGCTGGATCAGTTGGCGAAAGAGGATCACACGACCCTGATCGGCAACTTGATGCAATGGCTCGAAGAAGCACGCCCGGACCTCTACAGCGCATGGCCCGAGAACAACCTGAAACTGAAAATCACCCGTTTCGTGCGTCGCCCGGATGCTCCGGACAACCTTAAAGAAGCACTGTTAAACCACCTGATTCTGGAGCAAGGCTGATGGATCGCGTTGCCTTTGTTGACAACCAACTGAACACCTTCAAGGACAGTCTGAAGCTGTATCAGGAACAGACCAAAACCTGGTACGCCAACGTCGCCGACAAAGCCAGCCGTGCGGCTGACCTCCCTTCCCTGCTGGGCATGGAGCGAGTGATCAAGGTTGGTGACACCAGCAAATCGGTGAGCATGACCGACGGCGACTTCACTTCGAACGTGGCCCAGTGCCCATTGAAGGGACCGCTGCTGATCGAGAGCAAGTTCGAATCGGTATATGACATTCCTGTAGGCGATATCGAAGTCGAGATCGTCGCGGTGGAAGGTGGTGCAGTCAGCAAGGTCAAACTCGATCAACAAGGCAAAGCCAGCTGGACCGGTGGGATTCCCGGCAAGTTCTACAAAATCCGTGTTCACAACGAAGTGACACCCGCGCAGATCGACGCTCTGTTCAGCTCCTACAGCGGCGTGACAGCGGACCTCGAAGGCTTCCTGCGCAAGGAGTGGGCCGGGTTCAAGCCGCAATGGTCGAACCTGTCGGCTTCAGGCACTGCGATGGCGATTGGCAACGGCATTCTTGAAGGTGGCTGGGAAGCCATCAAAGGCGTGTGGGATGGCATCAGCCTGGTGCTCGACATTCTGCAAGACCCCAAGAAGTTTGCGAATGATCTCGGCGCAGGCGTCCAGGACCTGATCAAAGTCGCCCAAAGCTCGCCAGACATCATGAAAAAAGCCATGTTGCTGGCCAGCGACGAAGCCGCTTTGTTCCTGCTGGTACGCAGTGCCGTGATCTGGCTGGCAGGCTTGCCGCCAATGAAGATGGCCGGCGACGTTGCGAAGATGACCACGGCCATTGTCGTCGGCATCGCGATCGACATCGTGATTGGCGTGGTACTGACGATTGCGGCCGAAGGCACAGGGGTTATCTACCTCGCCGCCCGACTGAAGAAGTACGGTGAGCTTGTCATCAACGCTGTCACCAGCTTCGTGAAATCGTTGTTCAAGATCATCAATGGCTTTATGGAGTACGTCGCGAAATACACTGCCGTTGCGGCGCGTGGGGTGACGGCGAAGGTGAGAAATGGCGTCTCTCAGCTGCGCTTCGACGGGAAAAAGAATGCGAGGCTGGGTAAAGGCGAAGTCGGTGATGACGCTTCAAAACAGGCAAAGACGCCTGCGGAAAAGAGCGCCGAGCCGGCCTCGGAGACATGTACCAACGGATGCCCGGTGTCGATGGTCACCGGCGAAGAACTATTGACGCTGACAGATGGCCAACTTGACGGTTTGCTGCCGTTTGAATGGACACGCCTGTACAGAACCAGCGCCGTGGAAATCGACTGTGGCTTGGGATACGGGTGGAGTCACGCCCTTGCTCACCGCATCGAAATCGTGGGCGATGAAGTCATCTGGACCGACCACGAAAACCGCTCCACACCGTTCCCGCTTCCAAGCGAGCAGCGCCCGGCGATCACCAATAGCCTCTCGCGTGCAGCCATTTTCCTCGGCGATGACCCGTCAGAACTGGTACTAGCCCAAGCCGGCAAACGCCCATCGTTCTACCACTTCCGGTTCAACAGCAAAGGCGCCAGCCTGATCGCCATCAGCGACAGCTATGGCAATCGCCTGCACATCACGCGGGACATCCACGGGCGGATCAAACGCCTCGACAACGGCGCAGGTCGTGCCCTGCTTTTACGCTACGACCGCAAACACATTGTCGCGGTCGACTATCAGCAGTTTCTTCCAGCAGACAATCTTGAGGATGCCTGGAACACTGTCCAGACGCTGGTCACCTACACCTATGACGCGCAACACCGGTTGATCGAAGCAAAGAACGCTGCCGGGGAAGCCGAGCGTTATCGCTACAACGATCAACACGTGATTCTGGAACGGCAACTGGCCGGCGGCGCGAGCTTCTTCTGGGAGTGGGAGAACGAAGGCAAACTGGCTCGTTGTATCCACCACTGGGCAAACTTCTCGCAGATGGACGCGCACTACGCCTGGGATGACAAAGGCAGCGTGACCGTTACCAACGCCGATGGCAGCGAAGAGGTCTACACCCACGACGACCAGGCGCGATTGATCAGCAAGATCGATCCGGATGGAGCCGAGCACCTCAAGGCCTATAACGATAAAGGCCAATTGGTCGCGGAAAAGGATCCTCTCGGTGCCGTGACCGAATACCGGTACGACGACAATGGATTGATGATCGCCGTCATCCCTCCTGAAGATGAGGCCATCACCTACGAATACAGTAACGGATTCGTCAGCGATGTTCATCGCGGCAAAGCCAGCTGGAAGTATCAACGCAACAGACAGGGCGATGTTACCCAGCAGATCGACCCGGACGGAAATTCGACGTTTTACAGCTACGACCGTCAAGGACGTTTGCTGGAGATCCGTCACCCGGATGGCAGCCGTCACCAACTGGGCTGGAACAACCTGGGTCAATTGCTTGAAGAACGCCTGCCCGACGGTGGTCAACGCAAATACCGCTACGACGCGTTGGGGCGGCAGATTACTCGGCAAGAAGAGTCCGGGGCCATTACCCAGTACCAATGGGATACCGCCAACCGCCTTGCACAAATTACCCTGCCGGGCGGTGCAACACGCGCGTTCACCTACAACGCCTACGGCAATGTCACTGCCGAACGCGACGAACTCGGCCGCGTCACCCGTTACGAATACGCCGACAACCTGCACCTTGTCAGCCGTCGTATCAATCCTGACGGCAGCCAGTTGCGCTACCGCTACGACAACTCGCGCCTGCTGCTGACCGAAATCGAAAACGAGCGCGGCGAGCACTACAACCTCGACTACTTCCCGAATGGCCTGATCCAGCAGGAAACCGGCTTCGACGGTCGTCGCACTGCGTACGAATACGACCTCAATGGCCAGTTGCTGAAGAAAACCGAATTCGGCGATGACGGCAGCGAGTTGGTGACTGAATACCAACGCGATGCCGCTGGCAGACTGCTGGTGAAAACTCTTCCCGATGGCGAAGAAATTCACTACAGCTACGACGCCCTCGGCCGCTTGGTCAACGTCGACGACGGACACTGGCCGCTCGCCTACGAATACGACCTGCAAGATCGCCTCGTCACCGAACACCAGGGCTGGGGCACCTTGCGCTATGAGTACGACAGCGTCGGCCAGCTCAAGCACTGTCGCTTGCCCGATGGCAGCAAACTCGACTATCGCCACCAACCCGGCGGCCTGCTCAGCGGCATCGACCTCAATGGCTCGCGCCTGACGTCTCACCAGTTCAGCGGTGGTCGCGAACAGCAGCGCCAGCAGGGCCTGCTGCTCAGCCAGTATCAATATGACGAACAGGGCCGCTTGCAGGCCCACAGCGTCAGCCAACGTGACAAAAACCTGTTCCAGCGCCGCTACAACTACGACGCAAACGGCAACCTCGCCGGCATCGATGACAGTCGCAAGGGCAACCGCAGCTACCACTACGATCCGCTCGATCGCTTGATCAGCGTTCGTGGCGCTACGCCGGAAAGCTTTGCTCATGACCCGGCCGGTAACCTGCTCGGCCAGAACAACGAAGGCACAGCCAACCTCGCCAACGTCAAAGGCAACCGTCTGCTGATGCAGGGCGACCGCCACTACGACTACGACGCCTATGGCAACCTGATCCGCGAACGCCGTGGCACCGGACAGAAACTCGTCACCGAATATCGCTACGACTGCCAGCACCGCTTGATTGGCGCCAGCCTAGCGGGCGGCAGCACTGCATCCTATAAGTACGACGCCTTCGGTCGCCGCATCGAGAAAACTGTCGATGGCCATACCACCGAATTCTTGTGGCAAGGCGAACGCCTGATCGCCGAAAGCGGTGACAATCGTTATCGCACTTATATCTACGAACCCGGCAGCTTCCGCCCGCTTGTAATGCTTGACGGCGAAGGCCCGCGCAAGGCGACCCCGTTCTATTACCAGCTCGATCATCTGGGCACGCCGCAGGAACTCACTGACTACAGTGGCGAGATCATGTGGTCCGCGAAGTACCGCGCCTACGGCAACCTCGCGGCGCTGGACGTCAGCGAAATCGATAACCCGTTGCGCTTCCAGGGTCAGTATTTCGATGCAGAGACGGGCCTACACTACAACCGTCATCGCTACTACAATCCGGGGACTGGGCGTTTTCTGACTCCGGATCCGATCAAGCTTGCTGGTGGGTTGAATAACTACCAGTACGTGCCTAACCCTACGGGGTGGGTGGATCCGTTGGGATTAGCGAGTAAAGAATGCGATGGACCCGAAACGTATGACAACTCGGCTCATAACGCTGCTAAATACGCGGCAATGAAGCGAGACCTAAAAACGACTGAGGCTGCGAACCCTGTGGTTGAAAGCCTACGAACGACGGGACAACTTCCAGGCAACTATGTCACAAAGACTCAAGCAGCGCAGAGTGGATGGAAACCGGGAAAAGCACTAAACAATAGCGTTCCTGGTGGTCAGCTAGGTGGTGATGTTTTCCATAATGATACAAACGTACTCCCTTCAGCCCCTGGTCGAACTTGGTATGAAGCTGATGTAGGCCTTAACAATACAATGTCTCGTAGCAACCAACCAGGAACAAGACTACTTTATTCAGACGATGGACTTCTTTATATAACTAGCGACCACTACGACACCGTTAGCTCTATTGGAACCTGGAAGTGAGTTTTAAAAATGATAATTGTACTTGATGGCTTAACCATTTCATCAGAGCAAGAGTTTCATAAAAAAATAGCCATTGCTTTTGCGGTGACAGATTTTTATGGAAACAATCTCAGCGCCTTATGGGACCTACTCAGCACCGACGTGGAACGCCCAGTAGATTTAATATGGAAAAATTCTGAACACTCTCAAAAAAACATGGGAGATTCATACAATAAAATAATAAATATTTTTGAACGTACGAAGCAACAGGATGTGAATTTCGGATGGGAGGAAAAATTTAACTATTATCTAGAGTAACCACTAGAAAGCTAAAACGGGCTATCAAAACTACAAAACAAAGGGGGTAGATTTATTTTTTACTGAAGAGAATAAATCTATCCCCTTTCAGCTAACAGGCTTGAAAGACCGACCAAAGATAAACGAATTGGCAAGTAAAAATGTTCACCGCCGACAAAAATAAAATTCAAGAACATTGGCTTGAAGAAATATACCCTCGACAAAACTCAATTACGTTCAATAATGGATTCTATTGCTTCTTCGAGCACTCAGCAAAAGAAGAAAAATTAACAAAAAAAATATGGATTCCGGCAAATGATTTCTTGCTAAACCACACTGATACATGCGAGGGCCTATCGACCATTTATACAGCAGAAGGGTCTAATAACAATTCTTTTACTTGCGGCGAATGCCTAGCCTCCGGGGACGATGGCTTCATTGCACTTTCCAAAAAATACACCGGCGAACTAGTCTGGCTGATCGTATTGAGTGGAACCAATCCATTTGAAAAAATCATCATTTACAACAGCAGCATCCATGTTCAATCATCAAGCGGCACATTAGCAATAGTACCCATTGATCGGCCAGACAACCTTTCCATAGAATGGTCTTAATAAAAAAACAGAATCAAAGGGACAATCTATCCCCTTTTCGAACAACCAAAATGAAAATTTTTCTCAACATTGAACATCTGAAAAACTATAACTTCCCTAGTACTTTTATAGAATTCGCGACTACGGAACCTGAACCGGACATCAAGCCTTGGTGGTTACTAATATATCAAGAGGGAAAAATAAATTACTGGCACAACACGCTAAAAAATCTGTATCCCAACCGCACGTTAGTTCCTTTCGCAAAGTTCAACGCCAATGATGATATTGCTTGCTTTGACGGCTATGACTTATCCGGCAATCCAAAAGTGCTAATAATACATGCATATGCTTCAGAGGGATGGGAGCTTCACGGAGAACATCCTGACTTTAGCGCGTGGCTAAAAATAGCCATTGAGATCCATGCGGAATGGAATAAAGAAGATTAAAAACATCCACTTCCAACATCTTATAGGTGTATTCAGTTCTCGCTGGAGAGCGCAATGATTTTCTCAATTGATATCACAGAGTGCTTTGGCGCAATCGACTCCGATAACGCAGGCGGGATTATAAGCTGTATCAGCATCCCACCCATCGAGAATCCTCAGGAAAAATTTCGCCTTAAGCTATCAAATTTTGTACTTAACCTGATCGACGAGACCGTCATCGATTCGATCAACAGGCAGAATTCAACGTTTTTGAAGAACATGACCGAAGACGGCTTCCTTATAATAAGACAAGCCAGCATTTCCTTTGAGTCAATAAAAGGCTACGAAAAACTACTGCGACGATCAAACCAAGATCACGGATATTTAACCCACGAGTGCTACGGTCAAAAATTAAATACCGGAGACAAGATTTACGACATCAGCGGAAGAGTTTTTTCGACCCCTGAGCTTTTGATTAACTTCGCATTCATTTCACCCGACACTGTAACACTTGAATTTAACTCATCAGACCACACATACATTGAGAGCTACCCCGAGCTTCAAAAATCTTTAGAAAAACTAAACTCAAGAGAAAAACCTACTCAACCACCCCTCACAGGCCTATTCGACCCCACATATAGCAACACTCACACCACTAGCAACTTTTGCGCTGGCTATCGAATCTACAATCAATAATTAAAACACTTCCACAAAGGGAATTAACTCACTTCCATTCACGCTCCAAAAAAAACAACAGGAATACCTCGATGAGTTACTTGGAAAAAGAAATCACATCAGCACTCGAAACAAATCATCTAAAAAACCAGAAACTCAAAAAAGATGAATTAGAAAAAATAATTTCAGACGTAAAAACCCGCTTCTTTTACTCCAACACAAATACCCTTGACCCCTTGAATCTAAAATTCGTAACAAAACAACACGACCCAGATTTTTGGAAAAAGGTCGATCTCCTATACCCTTCTGAGAAACCAACATTAATCGTCCTCGACAACCAAATCCATGCCTGGACGCTTCAGTCATCATCCGATTTGAAAATAATGCTTTCAGAAACGTCTGGCTTTCCATTCTGGATAACTAATACGGCCCTTAGCTTCTTAATTTATGTAGACGACCACGATTGTGTACATACAGCATCGACTTCATTCCCTCCAGCGATTAAAAAATCATGATCTTCAAATCTGAAAACAACATCATTGACCCAGCCTCTGTAACCTACCGCAGCCTTGGCTTCGGTGAACCTCTCTCCAACCATGCCAAAAAATATACTTTATCAATAAAAATTCACGAACTGCCCGAGCAATTCCACGAGCTAACAAATGCATTCATCACCGAATGCATTCAAGACGATAACAAACAAGGCTACGCCGACATCCCCGAATTACGAGATTGCAATTACCCGCCACTTTCAATCCTTATAAAAAGCCATCCAGACGTAGCAGCAACCCTCATCAAGGACTATTTATTCTTTGAGCTACTCTATTTGCTATTCCCATCAAAGGAAAAGCTAGAAGTGGTAATAAACTCGATTTCCGGAGTTTATTATTTGGACGATACGTTTCACCTATCCGGCGAAACGTATCCCTACCGAAACCTGTAATTGCGTTATTTCCGTCATACTCTGGAAACCCTAAGGCAAGAAACACAACCTACTGCTGCCTTTCAATGACTTGTTCCCCCACCTCATACTTAACCACCACCCGATTCCCATACAGCCTCTCCCTCTCCACCAACGCCCCCACTTGCCCCTTCTCCCTCACCTCCCGCCAAATCTCATTCTCCCGATACACCCGCTCCCCCTCCCGCACAAACTGATGCCCCACCTCGAACACGTGATACCGATACGCCCGCTCCCGATCGCACAACAACTCCCCCTCCAACTGCGTCTCCCCCACCTTCAATTTCAGCTGAAAGCTGCGATCCGTCGGGTTGTGCAGTACCAGGTCGATGTAGTTGTAGAAGATCGCCGCGCCGGAGCCAAATGGCAGGACGCGGCCGTCGTCCGGGAAGGGGTCGAAGCTGTGGTTGGCGCGTTCGATGACGACCAGGGGTGAGTGAATGGCCATCCAGTGGATGAGGTTGCTGAGTTGGCAGATGCCGCCGCCGATGCCGGTGCGGGCTTCGCCGAATGAGAGTTCCATGCCTTCGACGTAGCCGCGTTGGCGGGTCGAGCGGCCGACGAGGCGGCAGAAGGAGAAATATTCGCCGGGGGCGATGGTGACGCCATCGATGGCAGCGACGGCGAGTTTGAGGTTGATGACTTTGTTGTGTTGCAGCGCAAGGTCGGAGTCGCCGAGTTTGCGGATCAGTTTTGAGGTGTGTTTAAGGTAGCGGTAAGGCAGGCGCTCGGACGTCGTGGCAGGCCGCGCATAGCGTTTGCTCGAGCAGTGCCAGGCGATGTGGCGGAACAGTCTTTTTTGCCGCACGCGCAGCCAATAAAGAGCCGGGTGGTAGAGGGAAAGTGGTTTCATCCGTGGCGAACGGCGCGGGCCGTTGTCTTCCTTGAGCTTGAATGGCGGCGCATCTTACCGTGGAACCGCGCTTGATCGCCAAGCGCCTCGCCGGTGTCGCAAGCCGTAACAAGTCGCCCGGCCCGGGCGCTCGGAAATTAAGTTTCAACTAAGGTTGCGTCCCTACCATCCGGGCCACAAAGCAGCGGTTCTGTGTGCTGATTGCCGTCAGCAGAACCCTTCAACTTGAAGTGAGCCCGGACCATGAGTGCGATCGATTCCACCTCTAAACAACTGCCCGCCTTCAGCCTTGTATTGGTCAATTACAAGACGCCGGAAATAACCCGGATGTGCCTGGAGTTTCTCCAGCAATACGTCAAGGAGCATGAAATTCCGGTGTGGGTGGTGGACAACGATTCCGCCGACGAAAGCCTGATCTACTTGCGCTCTCTGGACTGGATCAACTTGATCGAGCGCCCTTCACCCGGCAAGGAAGCGGGACATATCGCTCATGGCAAGGCACTTGATCTGGCACTTGCGAAAGTTGAAACCGATTACCTTTTTTTGCTGCACACCGACACTTTCGTTTTTGACAGCACTGTCTTTTCGATGATGATGAATGAGTGCATGCAATCTTTGGATACAGCAGCGGTAGGTTGCGTCGAGCAATTAGATCGCGGCGTCCTTAGAGACACCTGGCGCTTGTCTTCGCGTTACTTCAAACACTATTTCCGCCGGGCAAAACAGCAATTGGGATTGCCGTCCAGAGACCCAAAACCCTACCGGGAAACCCACCTGAAAAGCTTCTGCACCTTGTGGAATGCACGGTTGATCAAGGCTCACGGGCTGCATTTTTCGATGGACGACCGGGTCCCGGGATACACGCTGCAGGATCGTTTAAGCAGCCTTGGCTACGGCATCAAATGCCTCTCGCCGCGCACGATCTTCCGTTACCTCGATCACATCCAGGCCGGCACCGTGGCCGCGATCGGTGGATACGGTACGCAACACCGTCGCACCACCATGTATCAGGAAACGCTCAAGCGCCTTCAGTTACAACAAGGCATGCGACCTGCAAAATAGTAAGACAATAAAAAAGGGCGACTTCAAAGTCGCCCTTTTTGCATCTGAATTCTCTGGCCTCCACTCCGGGGAGGTGTTCGCCCAGTGTAATGGCCTGGCAATCCATGCACCGGTAAAGAGCCCTGACACTGGGCGAACGGGAGGGATTTTAATGGAAGTTGGCGGATATGTCGTGCTAATTGAAGATGAAATTTATGTACTAAAAAGTTAACGGATATTGATGGCCGATATTTCCCGACAAACTTTCAGAATTATCCGACTCGAACATTTTATATGACTGCTCTCATACAATTACTTGTACAAGAACAGTCATTCTGTAGAGTCAATACTCAACTTTCATGCTGACTGGTCACTTTTAATACATCGGTATAAGTGACCACGACGCTCTGTCCGACTTTCAGGTTTTTCAGTTTGGCCTGAATCTCAGGCTTCTCGACGTTCAAGGTTTTCGACTGGCCCGACGGGTTTTCCAGGGTCACCTGGTTTTTCGCCAAATCAATTTTGGTGATTTTCAGTTGCACCTGAACCTGGCGGAATGCCTCGCCACCGGGGTTGCTGCTGCCCACGGCGTTGCGCAGTTCACCGGTGCGCTCGGTGGAGCCTGGCAGACCTTTATCCACGTCGGTGTCCAGATAAGCGGCGACCGAACGTGTTACCTGGATCTGAACTTGATCGCCAACCTTCAGGTTGCCGAGGTTTTTCGCCTTGTCGCTGAGCTGAATGTGCACCTGGCGACCTTCGGCGCCTTCAAGGACGACCTGATGATTGGCCGGGTCAACCGCCAGTACTTTGGTGGTCACCTGATCGGCCTCGACAGCCGCCGACAACGGAATATCGGCAGCGAAAGCCGTGGAAGCGGACAGGACAGTGGCAAGTGCAATGGCGTGCGTCAGTGCTTGGAGCTTCATAAGCGGTACTTTCCCTGTGATGGATGGCAGCACCCGGCGCCGAATCGGTGTCGGCACCGGGCGTGCCAAGGAGCATAGACGCTGATCGGCCGTTGCTCCTCGATCCGGGTCAATCAGTACCCGGTCATCTCCAGATAACCCTGCCCGCTCCGATTGCCGCTCAGGCGCACCGGCCCTTCCCAATACGGAATGCGCAGGTTCATCCAGGCGTCGGGGTTGATTGCATCGAGGGTGATCTGCAGGTTTTTTTCCGGAATGCCGATCGACCAGCGCACCGGCATCGAACGGCCGGCGACCTTCGCAGTGTCCTGTGGGGTCAGCTTGATCTGGTCGGCGTGCAGGGTTTCGGTCTGGCCATCGGCAGCAATCCACGTGCCGGTCAGGTACGGCGCGCCATCCTTCTGGCGCATGCGGTACAGCATGACGTGTTCGCCGCCGTCCAGATGCAAAGAGAACCAGTCCCACCCCGTCTGGTTGGCGGTCAGTGGCTGGCTGCTCCATTCGCGGTCGAGCCACGCCGGGCCGTTGACGGTGTAGGTCTGGCCGTCGATCTGCAGGGTGCCGCTGGCCTGGAAAAACGGTTGGCTGTAGTAATACGACGCCTGGCCCTGTTCGGATTTCTGGCTGAAACCCTTGTCACCTTGCAGCACCAGCGGGCGGCTGGAAGTCAGGCGCAGTTGGTAGCTGAAGTTCTTGTCCCGAGCGCTGAGTTGCAGGTCAGCCAGCGGATCGCTCGCCTGACTGATGAAGCGCCAGTCATCGATCCACGCCTCGAACGGCGCTGCACGCACGCCTGCCTGCCCGACGCCGCCACGGGCGTAACGCTCGGCGGCGTGGTGGACGCTGGCCGAGGTCACCGCCGCATGCCCGAGCCAGATCGTTTGATTAGCCCAGCCCGGCTGCTGCGGCGAGGCGTTCAGAGCGCTGCGAAACAACGTCCACTGCACGCCGAAATCGTGCCCCTGCGCATCCTTCAGATTGGCCGTCACGTACCACCATTCGATACGAAAACCGTCATGGGCGCCGTGATCCGCCGGGAAGCTGAACACCCGCCCCGGCACCACCGGCGTAAACGCCTGCGCCTGAGCGCCCATCCCGGCAAAGCCCTTCTGCTCCGGTGCGGGGTTGTCGCAACCACTGAGCAACAACACCAAAAACACCAACGCAAACCTAGTCCTCATGCGCAAACGTCCTCAACAAGTCCGCCGGTTGCGTGCGGTACAGCGAATACAGCGGCCACGCCGAGGCCAGCAACGTCGCCAGCAGCGCCAGCCCCATCAGTTGCAGCAACTGCAATGGAAACACCCGCAGCGGCAGACGCCAGCCGAAGGCCTGAACGTTGATTACCGCGTCCAGACACCACGCCAGGCCGATGCCCAACGGCAACGCCAGCACCAGCGTCAGCAGCGCCAACAGCCACGTTTGCCCGAGGTTGAGCAGCATCAATTGCCGCCGCGTCACACCCAACGCCCACAACGGTGCGAGCTGGCCGAGACGGCTCTGGCTCTGGGTCAGCAGGCTGATGAACAGCGCCACACCGGCGACGGCCAACGTCAGGCTATTCAGCGCGGCGGTCGCGGCGAAGGTGCGTTCGAAGACTTGTACCGACCAGCCCTTGAGCCGCGCCTGATCGACGATCCGGCTGTCATCAAGCTGGAAGCGTGCCTGCAAGGCCGTAAGTAGCGCCGGGATGTTCGGCGGGTCGATACGCAGGTTGAAGCGGTTTGGCGTCAACTGCGCCCAGCCGCGCAACAGGTGATTGCTGTTGACCAGCACATGGCCCTTGGGATTGCCGTAGTCGGCATAGATCCCGACGATACGCGGCGACCACGACCCGCCCGGCGTGGGAATCGTCAGGTGATCGCCCGGCGTGACTTTCAAGCGACGCGCCAGTTGCTCGCTGAGCATCACCGCATCGTCCTTGGCCAGCGCCGCCCATGGGTCATCACCCCGCGCTTCGAGCAACGGCCAGTGCTGGCGATAGTGCGGATGATCGATGATCCCGAACACGTCCGCCGGCCAGCCTTGCAGCGTCACCGAAACCTGCCAGTTGGGCATGATCGCGGTGACGCTCGGTTGCTGTTTGAGCCAGGTGTACAGCTCTCGCGCCTGAGCCGGGTTGCTTGGGTTCAGATAAAGCTCGGCAGTGAGCCGTTGTTCGAGCCAGTCGTTGAAGGTCTGGCGGAAACCGGCGGTCATGCTGCCGGCGCCGATGTTGGCCGCCATTGCAAGCAGCAGCGCCATCAAGGCTAGGCTCAGCGCCGGCAATTGCTGGCGGCAATCGGCGAGAAACCATTGCCCGAGCACCGAGCGGCTGCGTCCGAGCAAACCGTTGAGCAACGCACTGAGCAACACCGGCAGCGCCAGCGCGGCGCCGAGCAACAGCCCCGCCATCAACACAAAACCGCTGGCGAGACTGTTGCCCCACACCAACGCGGCCAACGCAATCACCGCACACACGCCGGCCACCCAACCCTGACGCCGCAACCAGCGCGCATGTTGCTGATGCCAGGCCTGCGGATCCGCCACCGCCAGCAACGGCAGACGCGCCGCCCGCAGCAGACTGTTGGCCCCGGCCAGCAACGCGCCGAGCAGACTCAAGCCGATGCCGCTGAACCACCACCACGGACTCAGGCGCAATTGCCCCGCCACTTCCGCGCCGTACAGACCGCGCAGGCTGGCGGCGACGTCCGGCAACAGCACGCTCGCCAGCCAGTAACCGCTGACCACGCCGAACAACCCGCCGATCAACGCCAGTGCGCCGAGCTCGACGATCAGGCAAGCGATCAGCATCCGCGCGCTGACCCCGCAGGCTCGCAAGGTGCGCAGCAATCCCCGGCGTTGTTCCAGCGCCAGACCGATGGCCGCGTGAACAATGAACAAACCGACGATGAACGAGAGAAACCCGAGGGCATCGAGGTTGAGGTGGAAGCTCTCGGTCAGTCGCGCGAGGTTGTTTTCCTCGCCACTGCTCTTGAGCTGCAACTGGCCTTTGAACGCGGGTGGGACGTCGGCGTGAAAATCCTTCGGCAACAGCAGACGTGACAGTTGATCGGGTTGTTCGAGCACGCGCTGAGCGATGCCAATGTCCACCAGCAGCACGCCGGGAGCCATGTCGGTTTGCGCTCGCAGCGGCGGCAACGTCTGGCCGGTTTCGGTGGCCGGGGTCGCGCCCTCGGCGAGGTTCAGCGCTCGCAAGGTTTCGGGAGAAATCCAGGTACTGCCCGGCGGGCTGAAGAATTCGACGATGCGCTCGATCGGCATCGCCTGCCCGGCCACCGCGCTGTCGCCGGGCAAGGACACAGGCTCGATGCCCATCAATTGCAGACGCTGATTTTCGTGGCCCTTGAGCATCAGGCGCCCTTGCAACACCGGCGACACCGGCCAGCCCAGACGCCGCAGGTCAACGAACCATTGTTGCGGGAACGTCGCGCCGTTTGGCGTGCTGAGGCTGGCCTGAGGTTCGCCGCCGATCAACTGGCTGGCCCGGGCGTAACTGTCCCGCGCCTGACTGTTGAGCGCTTCGACCCCGGTCAACAGACTGGTGGCCAGCCACAATCCGGTCAGCACGCTGAAAAACTGCACCGGATGGCGCCGCCAGTGACTGAGCAGCGCCATCAGCGCGTGGCGGAAAACCTTCACGTCAACCGACCGCTGGACAGCACCACGCGCTCCGCCAGCCGCGCCGCCACGCGCTGACTGTGGGTGACCATCAGCAAGGTGGTCGGAGTGTCATCGAGCAATTCCAGCAACAGTCGCAGCACTTCGTCGCTGGTGGCTTCGTCGAGGCTGCCGGTGGGCTCGTCGGCCAGCAGCAGTTTCGGTTGCGCGGCCAGCGCCCGACCGAGCGCGACCCGCTGTTGCTGGCCGCCGGAGAGTTGTTCGGGATAGCGCTTGAGCAATTCGCCCAGCCCCAGACGCTGCACCAGATGATGCTGCCAGCGCGGGTCATGCCGCCCGGCGAGCCGCGCCTGAAACGCCAGATTGTCCTCGATCCGCAGGCTGCCGATCAGGTTGTACTGCTGGAACACCAGACCGATTTCGCTGCGCCGCCAGTTGGCCAGTTGCGCCTCGTTCATCCGGTCCAGCCGATGTTCGCCGCTGCTGATGCTGCCGCTGTCGACTTTGTCGAGCCCGGCGATCAGGTGCAGCAGCGTGCTCTTGCCGCTGCCCGACTCGCCCATCAGTGCCAGGCTGCTGCCGGGCTTGAGCGTCAGGTCGATGCCTTGCAACACCGGCAACGGGCCTTGCGGGGTGAGGTAACTTTTGAAGACGTTTTGAACCTGGAGCATGCCGCCATCCGATCGATCCGTGTGGGCCAAGGATAGCGGATACCGACGCGTTACTGACCCACCGCCACACTCGTCGGCGCTTCACCCGGCGTGACGATGCTGTTCAGGTCGATGTGTTTCCACTCGGGTTTGGCCCCCAGCCGCGCGTTGAAGCGGTAGTTGAAGGTGAATTCATCCGCCGTCGCCACGCTCAGCGGTTTGCCGTACACCGCTTCGATTCCCGGCAGCTCGTAACCCATCAACTGCAAGAGTGTCGGGAAGATGTTGTAGTGACTGGAGCGATCCTTGTTCGCCGCCAGTTGCGTCGACCAGTCGAGCGTCTGCAACTGATCGCCCTGGATCACCACCAGCGGCACCAGCCCTTCTTCCTCCACCGGGTCGCCGCCACAGTGGGTGTTCAGCCCCGGATTGCCGCGCTCGTGCAAATCCTGGCCGTGATCCGAGGTGTAGATCAGCAGCGCGTTGTTCAGATTGGCCTGGGCAAACACTCGCGAGAAGAACTCGCCGACGTTCCACAGCACGGTGTTCTTGTAGGCGTTGCGATACAGCACCCAGTCATCCGGCTGGCCATTGAAACCGGTGCGTTCGCCGGTGTCGGCGACTTCCGTGAACTGCCCGCGGGGCAAGGTCGGGCGGTAAGCCATAAAGGCGTCCGGGTATTTGTCGTGCACCGGAAAATGCGCGCCGACCTTGTTGATCAGCACCAGCTCGGATTTGTCGTCGTTGAGCAGTTCGATCAGCTTGGCGGCGGCGGCCATGTCGCGGTCGCGCACGCTGGTCTGGTCGAATTGCACGAATTCGTCGATGTCCTTTTTCTCGGCATCGTTCATCAGGTTCTGCAGGTTGCCGCCGGTGCGCTGAGCGTCGATGTAGACCGTGCGCATGCCGGCTTTTTTGGCGTACTGCCAGATCGACGGCAGCGTGCTGTTGATCCGCATGTAGTCGGCGCGGGTGCCGCCATAGCGCAGGGTGATGTTGGTGTCGGCGCTGCAATTGGCGATGGACGCCGCGTAGCCGTAATTGAAGATCTCGACGCCCGGACGGGCCTGCTTGAGGTTGCTGTGCACACCGAACGGCGCGTTGATGTCCAGGTAATTGCCGGAAATGCTCTCGTCGATGATCAGCACGATGTCGTGGCCGACCGCCGGGCCATTGCGCGCCAGGGTCACCGGCTCACGGGGGCCGACGGTGTTGTGCAGCGCTTCGTAGCCGAACAGGTTCAGATAGGCCAGCGGCGTGTACATGATCGGCAACCCGCGCGCGCCCTCGCCGGCGCGCACGAACAACACGGCGCTGAGCAGCAACACACCGCAGAGCGGCGCAGCGATCCGCAAGGCATTGGGCACCGGGATCGCGTGACGAGGCTTGAGACCGACCCCGAACAACAGCAACAACCCGTTGAGCAGCCCGTGGATGATCGCCCCCCGGTACTGATACGCCGCTTCCTGGATGAAGCCGCCGGAGTACACCAGCGAGACGAAACTGCTGTAGGTCAGGTAATCGGCGGTGACCCTCGTATAAACATCGAAGAACACCGCCGAAACAAACAGGGTTAATGCGAACAAATGCCGAATGAAAGTCTGACGTATATAGGCCGTTAGTAATAATGCGAAAGTGAGCGCCAAAAACATCGCGCCAAAAAGAAGTACTGCCGGACCGACTCCCATGGCGCTTAAACGTTCAAGGTAATAATCGGAATAAAGCAGCAGATAAATAATTAAAAGCAGTTCTTTCAGATATCGAAACATGGCGATTCCGGGGCGCGTCCGACGAGGCATGGTCAATCGTTTGTCGGTCAAATTCTGACACTAGCACCGAGCCATCAAAGCGCAAGAAATGCCCGACATCGGGCAAAAGCGTCAAAAAAACATTGACTCAAATCTGACACACCCAAGTCGTTAAAACCCTTGAATTTCACGGCCTGTGACCGTCCATCGTTTTCTTTGAAATGTGAAAAACATGTCAAGGACGGGACAAATCCATCTACAGCAAGCACTTGATGGCCATTCGCCCCCAAAACTGGGGGTGTTATACCCCTGCAACATGTCATTTTGCTGACATGCTTTCCCCACGCTGCGCTATACCCCTTTTGACAGTTCATTTTCGATCTTCCATCACCGTCTTACGAGGCACGCCAATATGGACGTGAGCGTATTTGGTACGGGCTATGTTGGCCTGATACAAGCAGCCGCACTTGCCGATGTCGGACATCGCGTATTGTGCGTCGATATTGACCCGAACAAGATTAAACAACTGCAACAGGCGGTCCCGCCTATTAGCGAACCGGGTCTTTCGGCAACTTTGGAAGAAAACATCAAGGCTGGGCGTTTGTTGTTCAGCACCCAGGCCAGCGATGCGGTGGAACATGCCGCACTGATCTTCATCGCCGTGGGCACGCCGGCCGACGAAGACGGCTCCGCCGACCTCAGCCACGTGCTCAACGTGGCGCGGCAGATCGCCAGTTTCATGGAGGACGATCGCACGCTGATCATCAAATCCACGGTGCCGGTGGGCACGGCGGATCAGGTGCTGCACACCGCTGAAGAAGAACTGCAGCGTCGCGGCAAAAGTGCTCTGGCGGTGCGGGTGGTGTCCAACCCCGAATTTCTCAAGGAAGGCAGCGCCCTCGCTGACTGCATGCGTCCGGACCGGATCATTGTCGGCACTCTGGACCCTGAAGCCCGGGAGCAGATGAGCGAGCTGTACGCACCGTTCTGCCGCAACCACGAAAAACTGATGTTCATGGACAACCGCAGCGCCGAGCTGACCAAGTACGCGGCCAACGCGATGCTTGCCACCCGCATCAGCTTCATGAACGAGCTGGCCAACCTCACCGAGCTGCTCGGCGCCGACATCGAAGCGGTGCGCAAGGGCATCGGCTCCGACCCGCGCATCGGTTATCACTTCATCTACCCCGGCTGCGGCTTCGGTGGCTCGTGCTTTCCCAAGGATCTGCGCGCCCTGCTGCACACCGCCGAACACAATGGCATGCCGCTGAAACTGCTGCGCAGCGTTACCGACGTCAACGATGCGCAGCGGCACATCCTGTTCAGCAAACTCAGGGCGCAATTCCCTCAAGGCCTGGCCGGCAAGTCCATCGCGATCTGGGGGCTGGCGTTCAAGCCGAACACCGATGACATGCGCGAAGCTCCGAGCCGTTATCTGATGGATGCGCTGTGGGCCGAAGGCGCCAGCGTGCAGGCCTACGATCCGGAAGCGATGTCCGAGTGCCGGCGCATTTACGGTTACCGCAACGACCTGCACCTGTGCGCCACCCGCGACGACACCCTGGAAGATGCCGATGCACTGGTGATCTGCACCGAGTGGAAAAACTTTCGCGTGGTGGACTTCGAACTGCTCGCCGAAAAGCTGCGCGCGAAGGTCATCGTCGACGGACGCAACCTTTACAACCCGGAACAAGTGGCGGCCGCCGGCCTGCATTACAGCGGCATCGGTCTGCGCCACATCGCGCCCGACGAGGGGCGACCATGAACATCCTCTTACCCACTGCCTATCGCCCACGCGCCGCTCGCGGCTGACCATCAGCGGAGGACTCCATGACTGGACATGAGAAAGGTGTACCGATCCAACAATTGGTGCGTGACAAACGCATGGATCCGGAACAGCGAATGCGCCTCGACGCGGCAATCCATCGCCAGGGTCAGGGCTGGATGACCGGTCGCGAAGGTGGCCGGCCGTGGCAACTGTCGCGCACCAACCGGGTGGTGGCCTGCCTCGGCGCACTCATGATTCTGCTGATGATTTCGCCACTGCTGATCGGCCTGGCGCTGGCCATCAAGTTCACCAGCCACGGCCCGGTGATGTTCGTGCAGAAACGCACCGGTTATCGCGGGCGCAAGTTCGGCATGTACAAGTTCCGGACCATGGTCGCCAACGCCGAAGAGCTCAAGGAGTCGCTGCGCCACCTGAACAAGCACGGTGCCGACGCCATCGATTTCAAGATCGACAAAGACCCGCGCATCACCGGGATCGGCGGTTTCCTGCGGCGCACCAGCCTCGACGAATTGCCCAACCTGATCAACGTAGTGACCGGCGACATGCGCCTGGTCGGCCCTCGCCCGACCTCGTTCAACGCCTACCGCTACAAGGACAGTCACCTCGCCCGTCTGGCGATCTACCCCGGCATGACCGGCCTGTGGCAGATCTCCGGACGCAGCAATATCGACTTCGACCAGCGCGTTGAGTTGGACCTCAGCTATATCGCCGAGCAGAGCCTCCTGCTTGATCTGAAGATTCTGTTGAAAACCCCCTTCAAAGTATTCAGCGGCCACGGAGCAAGCTAATGGACGGTTCAACCAATAAAAGCCTGAGCATTGCCAGCCCCAGCGAGTCGAACCTGACCTCGACCGTGCTGGACCTGGATCTGCGGATCCTGTTCCTGACCGCCGCCAACCCCGGCGCCGGCACCACCACCAGCGCGCTGGCGCTGGCCAGCCAACTGGCACAGATGAGCAGCGGCCAGGTGCTGTACGTCGATGCCAGCCAGTCGGCGAGCAACCTCACCCAACAACTGAATCTGAGCAAGGAGCGCGGCCTGCGCGATCTGCTGTTCAACCGGGAAACCCCGCCGCTGTTGCAGGACTGCGTGGTGCAGGTGTCGAGCCTGCCGTTTCACGTGCTGCCCAACGGCCGGCCGATCCGCACCATGGAACACCTGACCGCCGAGCGCCTGAGCCCGCTGCTCGATCAACTGGGCGCTCAGTACCGCTTTGTGGTGATCGACGGCGACGCGGTGTATTCGGCCGCCGACACACTGGTGATCAGCACCCAGGTCGACGGCGTGGTGTTCGTGGTACGCGCCGAAGACACCCGCTGGGAAGTCGCACAAGCGGCGGTGCAGCGCTTGACCCAGGCCGGGGCGAAAGTGGTCGGCAGCGTGTTCAACCGGCGCAAGTACTACATGCCCAAATGGCTCTACAAAAACCTGTAAGCAAACGCGAGGGATGACGCCATGAACGCCAAGATACTGGTTCTGCTGATGCTGCCGCTTGCAGGTTGCTCGAGCACTTCCGAAACACAGAACATGCCGGTGAACATTCTCACCGCCACCCCGGCCAACGCCCAGGCCACCGACATGCCGAAGATCGAGCAGACCCTGCGTCCGCAGGATGTGCTGGACGTGATCTTCCACATCAGCACCAGCGGCTCGGACGCTTACCGCGTGCAGTCGGGTGACCAGATCGGCCTGAACTTCACCGCCGCCAGCCAGCTCAACGGCAACCAGTTGGTGCTGCCGGACGGCACCATCGAACTGCCGGGCGCCAACACCTCGGTGAAAATCGCCGGGCTGACCAGCGAAGAAGCGCGCCAGGAAATCCAGCGCGCCTACCAGCGCAAACAACTGTTCCAGCCCAACCGCAATCAGTTGACGGTGCAAATCATCAGCCCGCTGACCAACGAGCAGAACCTGAAAAACGCCCTCAACCACCCGGCCACCGGCATGAGCCGCGAGATCACCGTCGGCACCGACGGTTACGCGAGCTTCCCGGAAATCGGCGCGGTGCCGCTGCAGGGCATGACCGTCAACCAGCTCGAAACCTTCCTCAACAAGAAGTACGCGCAACTGCCGGGCCGGATGACCGTGGACGTGCTGCTCAAGTCCACCGCCGGCAACGAGATCTACGTGCTCGGCGAAGTCGGCCAGCCGGGTTCCTACCCGATCCGCCGGCCGGTGTCGGTGCTTGAGGCGCTGACCCTGGCGCGCGGCACCAACGTCAAGGCGCGGCTCGATTCGGTGGTGATCATGCGGCGCAACGGCAATCAGGTGCAGGCCGTGCGTTACGACGTCGAGAAAGCGTTGTCGGGCGAGGCGCCGCAAATCGCCTACCTGCAACCGGACGACATGCTGTACGTGCCGAAAACCAAACTGGCCAGCGCCGGCGAACTCGCCCGGCAACTGGCCGACGTGGTGCTGTTCCAGGGCGTGGGCTTCAGCTTCGGCTACCGCGTCGACAACAAAGACAGCAACAACAACTGACTCTCAGGTGACCGACCATGAATCCAAAGGAAAACTACCTGCATGAGTTCTTCAGGATCTTCTTCGCCAACAAACAACTGGTGAAACGGGTCTTCCTGGTCTTTGCAGTGATCGCGCTGGTGTTGCCGCTGCTGCTCAAACAGAGCTTCGATATCACCGCTCAGGTGATCGTGCAGTCGAAAAAACTTTCACAGGGCGACGCCACCACGTCGCTCACCGTGGACAACGCCACCTTCATCCCGCCATCGCTGGCGGACATGGAAACCGAGAGCAATATCCTGCGCTCGCCGGCGCTGATCCGTCAGACCATCAGCGAACTGCGCGACAAGGGCGAATACACCCCGTCGCCCGGCCTGTTCAGCAAACTGGTGAGCGAGCCGTTCAAGCGCTACATCAGCTCGCCGCTGCGCCAGTACGTGATCAACCCGGTGCGCAACACCCTCGGGCTTGAGACCGATCCGGTGCGCGACACCGCGCTCGATGCACTGACCCAGCAAGCCATGGACAGCCTGAAAATCGAGACCCTGCCCGGCTCCAACGTGATCTCGATCATCTACAGCTTCCCCGATCCGCACCAAGGCACGACCTTCGTCTCTGCCTTGTTGCAGAACTATCTGGTGAGCCGTCAGGCACTGCAATCGATCGACCTGCCGCAATCGTTCTACGAAACCAAGAAGCACCTGTATCAGGTGCGCCTCGATGGGCTGGAAGGCAATCGCCAGGCGCTGCTGGAAAGTGTCGGCGCGTCGGATCCGAAGGAAGAAATCACCTTCCGCCTGAACGCGATCAACACCGAAGAACAGGCGCTGAACCTGTATCGCGACCGCCTGCTGCAAAGCCAGCGCTGGCTCGAATACCTGAAGACCGCGCTGGCCGCCGCCAGTAACAACAAACTCAACGACTACACCTTCCCCTACACCTTCACCACCACCGTCGACAACGTGGCGTTCGAAGACCGGGAAATCAAACAGATGGGCGAGCAACTGACCACACAGGTCAGCCGTTACATGAACGATCTGGCGGTGTTCCAGCCCGGCAGCGAACCGATGTTGCTGACCCGCGAGCAGATTGCCCGTACCCGTCAGCAGTTCCTCAAGGTGGTGAGCAACCGCATCCAGGAGCGTACCAACGATCTGGCGGTGGTCCAGCAGGTGATCGATCAGAAAACCGCGCGCATCGCCGATTTCAAGGCGCGCATCCATGAGTTGCAGCAGACCCAGAGCAAGCTGCGGCAGATGGACACCGAGATCGACGCCCTGCACGCCGCGTTCTCGACCTACGCCCAGCGTTTCGCCGAAAGCAGCACCACCCGCTCGCTGAGTGATGACCTGTCCAACGCCCGGGTCTTGAGCCCGCCGTTCGAGCCGACCGAAGCGGCGTTCCCCAAACCGATGCTGATCATTCCGTTCGGGCTGTTCACCGGTCTGTTGCTGGCGATTGCACTGGTCTATGTGCGTGAGTTCTTCGATCACCGTTTCAAACACCCGGCGCAAATCAGCCACGAGCTGGGCCTGCCGGTGCTGCTGGTGATCAACGACCAGAACGCGCAACCGAGCAATCCGCACAAGAACTGGACCGTACCGAGCTTCCTGCACTGGGTGCGCAATTGAGCACGCCCTCTACCCAGAACGCCGCGCTGCCGATCATGCATTTGCTCAGCAGCGGCGGGTTCTACGGGGCCGAGCGGATGTTGCTCGATCATTGCCTGGCGACGCTGGGGCAGCACCAGGTGCTGTTCCTCGATGCGCCGCCGGAACTGATCGCGCGCTTTCGCGAAGCCGGCGTCGATGCACAAGGCTGCGCAGGGCTCGCTGCCCTGCTGCGGCACTTGCGTCAGCGGCGCGGCGAACGGCCATTGATCAACACCCACAATTTCAAAGGCCTGTTGTTTGGCTGGGTCGGCGCCACGCTGTTGCGCCTGCCGCTGGTGATCACTCAACACGGCTTCACTCCGCGCAGCCGCAAGCAGAAGTTCTACACCTGGCTGAGCCTGCAACTGTGCCGCACGGCGTCGGTGGATCGGGTGGTGTGCGTCGCCGAAAGCATTGCGGTGTTGCACCGCCAGGCCAGCGTACGTGCGGAGAAGTTGCAGGTGATCCCCAACGGATTGCCGGCCGCCGCCGCGTTGCTTTCCGATGCGCCCCGGCAACGCTGGCTCGCCGGTTACGTCGGGCGTTTGAGCAGTGAGAAAGGTCCGGATCTGTTTCTCGACGCGCTGATCCCGCTGTGTCACCAGCACCCGCAACTCGACGCGGTGATGCTCGGCGACGGCCCGGAACGCGAAGACTTGCAGGCACGGATCGACGCCGCCGGCTTGCAGCAGCGCATCCGCTTGCCGGGTTATCAGACCGACATGCGGCACTGGTGGCAGCAACTCGATGCGCTGGTGATCAGCTCGCGCACCGAAGGCACGCCGATGATTCTGCTGGAAGCGATGCAGGCCGGGGTGCCGGTGGTGGCATTCGGCGTCGGCGGGATTCCCGATGTACTGGAGAACCGCCACAACGGCTTGCTCGCCGCCCCCACCGACAGCGCCGCCCTCGCCCGCCAGCTCGACACGTTGCTGTCCGAGCCTGGCCTCGCGCGGCAACTGCGCGACAACGCAAAACGCACGCAACAGGACCGCTACGACCTCAAGGCCCTGGCCGAACGCTGGTCGCAGCTGTACATCCGCACGGCACGGGAGGCACGCGCATGATTTTCCCGCTCTCGATCGTCAGTCTGCTGGGTCTGGTCTGCATCGCTCTGCTGGCCAGTCCCTGGCCCTACCTCGCGCCGGGCGCAGTGCTCGGTCTGGTGGGGTTCGCGGTGTTGTACCGCAAACCGACCTGGGGCCTGCTCGGCATTGCTGCGCTGGTGCCGTTCGAGGGTTTCTTCAAGGACAGCTCACTGTCGGGCAGCAAACTGATCGGCGCGTCGCTGGCGGTGATCCTGATGCTGCAACTGGCGATGCACCAGATTCCCTCGGATCGCCTGCGCAGCAATATCTGGCGCTTTCTGATCGCCTTCATGACCCTGTACTTTCTGAGCCTGCTCAATACCGATGACATGGGCATGTCGCTCGGTCACCTGCGGGAAATCAGCGTCGGCCTGATTCTGTTTGTCATCACCCTGCTGATCGGCCGCGAGCTGAACCTCGACCTGTTCGCCCGGCTGGTGACCCTGGCTGTCAGCACGACCTGCGCCATGGCCATGTTCTCCACCAAATTCCAGGATCAGGGCCGCGCCGCCGGCCTGCTCGAAGACCCCAACGCCTTCGCCCTGCTGATCGCCTTCGCCATTCCGCTGGGGCTGCTGCTGGTGATCCGCAGCCCGAACCTGTTGCATCGCTTGTTCTGGGGCGGTTGCTGCCTGCTGTTGCTCGGCGGCATGACCAAGACCGAATCGCGCTCCGGGCTGGTGGTGCTGGCCTTGAGTCTGGTGATCGGTTGCTGGCACTACCGCGCGCAACTGGCGCGGATTCGCCCGCGTCACCTCGGCTTTGCCATGCTCGGCGCGGCGATCGTGATTCCGCTGGCGATCTACGCGATGCCTGCCGGCTACATCGCCCGTATCCAGTCCCTCAGCGTGTTGAGCGCCGGCGCCAAGGGGCACAACGACGAATCCCTCGGCCGTCGCGCCTCGTACATCGTGGTCGGCAGCCAGATGATCCGCGAAAACCCGCTGCTCGGTTCCGGCCCCGGCACCTTTCCGCTGCACTACGCTACCACCGGCTATGCCAAGGCGTTTTCCGCCAACCGCAAGATCGGCGACCTGTACCGCCGGGCGCACAACACTTACCTGGAAATTTTCAGCGAACTGGGGGTTCCCGCTGGTTTGATGTTCGTCGGCATGCTCGCGCTGGGCCTGTACAACCTGATGCGCGCGCGTAAGGAATGGATGCTGCGGCGCAACTGGCAACAGGCGGATCTGATGACCCACCTCGGGGTGAGTTTCCTGTCGCTGACGCTGTTCCTGATGTTCCTCAGCGCACCGAACCAGAAATACCTGTGGATCATGCTCGCGCTGACCAGCGTCCTGCGCCTCAAAGCCGAGCAGGCACCCACGACGGAGGCCAGGGCATGAGCCGGATCAGCATTGTCATCCCGATGTTCAACGAGGCCCGGCACATTGGCCGCACCCTGCTGGCCGCACAGAAAGCCGCCCACGCGGCAAATGTCGAATGCGAGCTGATCGTGGTCGACAACGGCTCCAGCGACGACGGCCCGCAGATCGCCCGGCAGTTCGGCGCCCAGGTGCTGGTGATGCCGGGCCTGCTGATCGGCGCCCTGCGCAATCGCGGTACGGCGATCGCCACCGGGGAATGGTTGGCGTTCATCGACGCCGACATCGAAATGCCCGAAGACTGGCTCACCCAACTGTTCGCCCTCGAAGCCGAAGGCCAGGCCGATGTCTTCGGTCTGGACCTGCACACCCCCGCCGCCGCGCCGTGGTACGCCAACGCGTGGCAGCGCCGCACCTTGCGTCCGACGAACCACGCCGCCCATGTCGTCGACTGGCTGCCCAGCGCCAACTTGCTGCTGCGCCGGCGCTGGTTCGACAAGGTTGGCGGCTTTAACGAAACCCTGCGCACCGGCGAGGACAAGGAATTCACCCTGCGCCTGAGTGAACAGGGCGCGCGCTTGCTCGCGGTCAACGAAAGCGTGGCTCTGCACTGGGGCTACGAAATGAATTGGCGCGAATGGATGGGCAAGGAGCTGTGGCGTCAGGGCAGTCACCTGCAATTGCTGCGCACCCACGGTTTCAGCTTGCGGCTGCTGCGGTTTCCGATGCTGTCGATCGTTGTCTGGATTCTCGATTTTCTGGCGATTTCCGCCCTGCTCGACGGTTTTCCCCATCACGCAGCGATCATGGTGATGCTGACGCTGGTGCCGGGGCTGGTACTCAGCGTGCGCCAGAGCCGCCGGCAACATGACCTCGGTTTCACCCTGCAACTGTGGGGCCTGCACTGGGTGCGCCTGCATTTGGCGGGCGCCGCGTTCATTCTCAGTCTGTGTCATTGGAACGCCAGGAGGCCTGCCCGTGGCTGAATTCATTTTCTGGATGTGCCTGCTGCTGCCGGTGTACGCCTATGTCGGCTACCCGCTGCTGCTGACGCTGCTCGCGCCGCTGTTCCCGGCCTGGCGCCACAGCCCGGCACCGCCGCTGAACATCAGCATCGTCATCGCCGCCCACAACGAAGCGCGGCACATCGAACACAAGCTGCGCTCGCTGCTGTCCCAGGATTATCAGCCGGCGACCCTGCAAATCATTTTGGCCAGCGACGGTTCCACCGACGACACCGTGGCCTGCGCGCACAAGGTCGTCGACCCGCGCATCACCGTGCTCGACCTGCCCCGCCAGGGCAAGGCCGCCACGTTGAACGCCGGCGCGGCTTTGGCCACGGGCGACATTCTGGTGTTCACCGACGCCGACAACCAATGGTCGCGGGAAACCCTCGGCTACCTGCTGGCGCCGCTGAGCGATCCGCAGGTCGGCGCCTGCGCCGGGCACATGGTGATTCCGGTCACCGGTGGCGGTTTGAGCATCGGCGACAGCCTGTATCGGCACTACGAGGGCTGGTTGCGTCGGGTCGAGAACCGCACCGGCTGCATGGTCTCCGCCGACGGCGCCCTGCTCGCCCTGCGCCGCGAACTGTTCGAGAACGTGCCGGCCGAGGTCAACGACGATTTCTTCATCAGCACCTGCGCCCCGGTGAAATTCAAACGCATCGTCTACGTGCCCGAAGCGCAAGTGATCGACCACGGCGTGGACGAAGCGGACAAGCAATTTCGCCGTCGCCAGCGGGTCACCGTCGGCGGGCTGCAAAGCCTGGCGCAACGCAGCGAACTGCTCAATCCGTTCAAGCATGGGCTGTATTCGATTGCGTTGATCAGCCACAAGCTGATCCGCCGCCTGGCGCCGATCCTGTTGCTGCCGCTGCTGCTGAGCAATTTCTGGCTGTGGGAAGAACACGGTTTCTATCGCCTCTGCCTGATCGCGCAACTGCTCGGCTACGCCATCGCCATTGCCGGCCTGTTGGATTCGCAGCACCGCTTGCCCAAACCGTTCCGCCTTGCGGCATTCCTGCTGGTGACACTGGCGGGCATGAGCATCGGCCTGTGGCAGTTTCTGCGCGGCCAGCGTTACGCCCAGTGGAACCCTGACCAAAACCGTTGAGAGGGACAGAGCCATGGCGATCAAACAACTGATTAAACGCACCAGCGGCTGGCTCTATCTCAACTCGTCCGTAGGACGTAACCAGTTGCACGGCGCTGGCGTGATTCTGATGTTGCACCGTGTGTTGTCCAACGATCGCGCCGCCGACCTGCCGCACCGCAATGAACTGTGCGTCGGGCCCAAGGCCTTCGAACACTTGCTGGTGTGGCTGCGCAAGCATTTCGATTGCGTGCCGCTGATGGAAATCCTTCAGCCCAACGCCCTGCGCACCGAGCGTCCGCAAGTGGCGCTGACCTTCGACGACGGCTGGCGCGACAACGCCGCCAACGCCTTCCCGCTGCTGCAGAAACATCAGGTGCCGGCGAGCATTTTTCTCTCCACCGATTTCATCGGCAGCCGTCAGCGTTTCTGGTGGGAAAGCATCGGCGAAACCCTATGGGGTAGCCATGGCGAAAAACCGCGCATGCATTTGATCGAATACCTGCATTCGATCCACCACCCATTGCCGGTACTGCTGGACGACATCGATGTGGATCGCCGCAGTCTGGCGCTGTTGCATTACCTGCAAGGGCTGAAGGAACTCGATCCGCAGATACTCGAACGCCTGACCGACGAATGTCCGCAGGAATCGTTGCCGCAAGCGCTGGACTGGCATCAGGTGCGGGCAATGGAAGCGTCGGGGCTGGTACGTTTTGGCCCCCATGGCGCCAGCCACTCAATCCTCACTGGCCTGAATGATGTGCGCCTGGGCGAAGAAATCAGCCGCAGCCGCGACGCCCTGAACAATGGCTGCAACCGGCCGTTGCCGGTGTATTGCTATCCCAACGGAGACAACGATGAGCGTGTGCGCGAACAGGTTGCCAATCACGATTACCCGTTCGCCCTCGGCACTGGCACCGGCCTCTATCGCGGCACGGGCGATCCGCTGAACCTGCCGCGATTCGGTGTCAGTCAGCGCACCGCGCGCAATCCGGAACTGCTCTCGTGGCGGATCTATCGTGGAGCGCGGCCATGAGCCGAGGCAACTACCTCAAACACCTGGCGCTGAGCATGGGCACCAAACTGGCGATGATCGCCCTGCGCCTGCTGAGGAATGTGTTGCTGGCGCGAATTCTCGGGCCCAGTGAGCGCGGGCTGTTCGCCCTGCTCAGCACCCTGCCGGACCTGATCAGCGCCGCCACCAGCGGCGGCCTGAATTCGGCGGTCGGTTATCAGGCGGCCAAGCAACGGCCGATGGGGTTGCTGTTGGCTCAGGTGCTGGTGTTCGGCTGTCTGCTCGCAGGTCTGTTGACCTTGCTGGTGGTGTCGCTGGTGCGCGAGTTCGGCAGTGAACTGGACGTGACGATGCAACTCGGTCTGCTGGCGTGGCTGTTGCTGCTGGCGGTGCCGTTGACCGTGCTCAAAAGCGGTCTGCTGACCCTGCACAATGCGTCCGGCGGGGTGGTCGCGTTCAATGCCTTGCGGCTGGTGGAATCCCTGGCGCCGCTGCTGCTGTTTCTCGCACTGTTCTGGATGTGGAAAGAAGCGGCCCTCGAAGCCGCGTTGATCAGTTGGCTGGCCGGCATCAGCCTGGTGGTGCTGGTCGGCTGGTTGTGGCTCAAACGCGCGCAGCCGTTGCAGCTGCAATGGGATCGCGCCAGCCAGAACGAACTGCTGCGCTTCAGTGCGCGCAGCCACCCGGATCTGCTGTTCCAGCAGGTGATCCTGCGTTCCGATTACCTGTTCATTGGCGCCCTGCTCGGCAGCACCGCTCTGGGGCATTACGCGATGGCCAGCGCCGCCGCCGAGTTGCTGCTGATCGTCCCGGAAGCGGTGACCACGCCGCTGATGAAACGCCTGCTGCAACAGGACGAAGGCATGGACAAGGTCACCCCGCTGGCCCTGCGCCTGACCGCCACGGTGATGCTCGGCGCCTGCCTGACCATGGCCGTGATCGGCGAATGGCTGATCGTCACCCTGTTCGGCGTCGCCTACCAACCGGCGTATCCGGCGCTGCTGGCCTTGCTGCCGGGGCTGCTGGGCCTGTGCTACGCGAGCATCCTGCGCCTGGATCTGATCGGCAAGAACCGCCCCGGCACGGTGTCGCTGCTGATGGGAATCGGCGCGCTGCTCAATCTTGCGCTGAATCTGCTGCTGATTCCGGCCTACGGCATCGTCGGCGCGGCGGCGGCGTCGTCGATTGCCTATCTGGCGGTGACCGTGGCGATGCTGGTGTTGTACTGCCGGCTGAGCGGCGTGGCGTTCTGGCAAACCCTGATCATTCTGCCCAGCGACCTCACGCCGATGTGGCTGATGTTGCAGCGTCGCAAAGCAGCATGAAAAGCCTGGCCCTGCTGTTCGGTCTCGGCCTGTCGCTGGACGCCTTCGCGGCGTCGATGCGCTGGGGCGACATTCGCGACGGCAGCCTGTACCTGCAAGCGGATCGCCCCGACACGGTGACCGTGCGCTGGGCACCGGCATGGCAGGCGGAGGCCAACGAAGAGCACATTTTCCTGCTCGACGGCCGGGGCCAATTGCAGGGCGAGCGCTTCATCAAGGCCAGTGAAACCCGGGGCAGCCAGAGCTGGCCGTTGGCGCCGGGCGCCGCGAGTTATCAGCTGGAAATCCCCGGCTACAGCTTCCGCAGTTACCGGGTCGAACACGACGAAAACACCGTCGCCCTGTTCGCCCCGGCCAAGGTGCATTTCAGCGCGGAAACCCGTAACGGCGATGAACTGTATTTCAAGGTCGCCGCGGGTGAGCACGCGATATTGGCGGGCAAGTTTCACGGCGGGGTCGGCGCCCTGCAAGCGCAGCGGGTCGGTGACGGGCAGCCCCTGACCTTGGCGCTGAAACCCTATCGCGCCTATTGGCAGTTCGATCAGGTGGCGTTGCCGGTCAGCGAGCGCGAGCAGGTCTGGCGCCTGCGTCTGCAAGGCAGCGGCAAAGCGGCGTTCTGGCTCGACGGCACGGCCAACCTGTTCGCACAGAACCCGCAACAGCTCAAACCGCTGCGCGAAAACGATGGCCAGACGCGCCTGACCCTGCACGACAAAGTCCTCGGTCGCACCCCGGATCTGGGCATTGCCCTGCCCTATGTGATGCCGCCGCCCGCCAGTCATCCGGTGCTCGATGCGCTGAAACCAACGGCCGCCAGTTACTACAGTTTCGTCGACGTGATGGCGAAGAAGCCGCACTTCGAAGACGCCTTCCGCCAGGTCTATCAGGACCGTTTCGGCATTCGTCAGGACATCACCTTGCTCGCCGGCAGCCAGCGTCAGGCCGATCTGCGCGCCGACGTGCAAAGCAACAGCGGCCTCGACGCCTGGCTCGCCGGCACCCGTGCGCTGGGCGGCAACGGCACGCACTACATCGGGTTCGCCGACGAGCCCAACCTGAATTATTCGAGCTACGAGCAATACCGTTCGATCTTCACCAGTATGGCCCGGCAGGTGCGCAGCGATCCGGCGAATGCCAAGGCCGGCGTGCGCATTGCGATGCCGGCCAGTTCGCGATTGGTCAACGGCCCGTTCGCCGACAACGCAGCCAACAAGCGTGGCATCGACTGGGCCCGGCGCCTGCTGAGTGAGTCCGCCGATCAGGCCGATGCGCTGGCCTGGCACGAATGGATGATTCGCGACCTGCTCGCCACTCGCGTGTACCGCGACAGTGTGCGCCGCGCTGCCGATCTGGTCGGCCTCGATGCCAAGGGCCAGCCGCGCAAGGCCTTGCTGCTGGACCAGACCAACCTGTCCAGCGGCTCGAGCCTGAGCCCCTACGATCAGGAAACACATTTCACTTCGCTGTGGTGGGCCTCGGTGGTGATCAACGCCTCCCAGGACGGTTTGCTGACGATGCTCAACTGGTTCCAGGCCGCCGATGAGCCGCAGTACCCCAAAGGCATGTTGCGAGTGCTGGGCGATGACCGCTTCGAGTTGAAACCGGTGGGCCTGGCCCAGCAGTTCATCCAGCAGCACTGGCTGCACAACGTGCTGTGGCTGGAGAACGATGCGTTCGAAGTCGATGTGCTGGCAATGGCCGGCGACGATCAGCGCGGGCTGCTCGGCGTGAACAAGGGCACGCGTTTGCAGCGTGTCGATCTGGCGGGCGCCAAATGCCCATTGAACAACGGCGCGCTGCGCTACTTCGGCGCCGACAACCGCAGCCGCGACGCACCTTTCCGCTGTCAGGACGGTCGCGTGCGCTTCGAGCTGCCGGGACAAACCCTGTTTGCCCTGAGCTGGAGCGCCTCATGACCGCCCTGTTGATGTCCGGCCGCGCTGGCCTCTGGCCGCGCGATGACTCGTCATCAGGAGCAACGACCATGAATGTTCTGCAAAAAGTCAGCGATCACATCAAACACAAAGGCCTGCGGGCCACCGCGGCCAAGGTGTGGAAGCACTACGTCTTTTCTCATCAGGAACTGCTGTGGATGGAGCGCGATCTGGTCAGTCCGGTGCCACCTCACAGCCTCAAACCCTACCCGCCACTGCGGGTGGTGAAGATCACCCCGGACAACACCAGCGCCTTCGCCCGTCACTTCGGCGACCGCGTCGGCACCATGGCCGAACTGGCCCGGGAAAATCACACCGGGCACATGCACCTGGACGATCAGGGTCATGCGGTGGCGTTCATCTGGGGCAGTGCCCAGGACTACTTCGACCGCCACTACTACGGCTGCATGTTCCCGGTGAAACCCGGCGAGTTCTTCGAGTTCGGCGGCGAGCTGACCCGCTCGTACTGGGGCACCGAGCTGTCGGTGGATCTGCAACTGGAACTGTGGAAAGCCATGGCCGCCCAGGGCTGCGACAAGGTCGTGGACGTCTGCGAGTTCCACAACATCCCGGCGCTCAAGCTGCACCTGCGCATGGGCTATACCGAACAGGGCCGGATCATGAATGTGTATGAGTTGTTCGGTCGCTGGCGCTTCTACCGCGAAACCCGCTACAGCGGCTCGCGTCTGGACGCGCTGCGCAAACCTTCCCGTCCACCTGTCACAGCAACGGCGACCTGAGCCTATGGCGCAATTCGAATGGCGCACCTCGCTGTGCGCACCTGACTTCCCGGCGGCGGCCTATGAAGCGCTGCGCCTGCGGGTGACGGATCACACGCCGTTCAACAGCCTCGACTGGCTGTGTGCGGCAGAGCAGGCGCTCGATGCGCACGAGCGGCTGCACGTATTGCTGGGTTGGGAAGCAGACGAATTGCGCCTGTGCCTGCCACTGGTGGCGAGCCGTGAACGGTTTTTCGGTTTGCCGTTTCGGGTCGTGCATCACCTCGGTTATCCGCTGGCCGATCGCCTGGCGTTGCTATCACTGCTGAACGCCAACGACATGCGCCAGGCCCTGCGGCTGATTCGCCAGCGAGTGCCCCACGCCCTGCTGCAACTCAACGAAATCGCCGAACCGGTCGGCGACGAAAGCGTGCTCACCGAATGGATGGCCCACAGCTCCACCGGCGAACGTCGCTTGAGCTGTCGGGTGCCGGTGCACCTGATCAGCGACGCTGACCGCCAGGAAGTCTCGGGCGACCCACGCTACAAACTGCGCCGGGCGCGCAAGCGGATTGCCGCGTGCGGCGCCGAGGTCCGGCGGATCATTCCCGACGCGACCAGCATGGGCCCATTGTTGCAGGCCATCAGTGAAGTCGAAGCAGTGAGCTGGAAAGGCGACGAAGGCGTCGGGATCTTTGCCAGCGAGCGCAGCCGCCGCTGCATGGAAAACGCCTTCACCGCCCTCGCCGCTTCGGACCGTGTGCGCGTCGTGATGCTGGAACTGGACGGGCGTTGCATCAGCTATCGACTCGGCCTGTTCGAGCAGGGCCGGCTCTACGATTACAACCTCGCTTTCCTGCCGCAATACGCCGATCTGGGCAGCGGCCGGGTGCTGCTGGAGGAATGGATTCGCTGGGGGCTGGACGACAACTGGCACTGGATCGATGCCTCGCGGGTCAGTCTGGAAAACTCCAGCCATCAACTGCACGAACGCATGACCGGGCAACTGGAACACTGGCGCTGGAGCTTCTACTCGTGGCGCCCGAGCGGCCTGTTGCTGGGGCTGGGATTGCGCGTCTGGCACCGGCTCAAGCCTGCGTTGCAACAATGGCGGGCGAAGCGTGCGGCGGCCAAAGCGGCAGTCATTGCGACACCTGTGATCAACCCCACCAAGGAGGGCGAACATGCCTCGCCAAGTCATAGTCAACGCTGACGATTTCGGCCTCAGTCCGAACGAAAACGCGGTGATCCTCGGTGCGTTCCAGGCCGGGGTCATCAGTTCCGCCACCGCCATGGCCAACATGCCGGCGTTCGAAGCGGCCTGCGCCATGGCCCGGCTGCCGCTGCTGGAAGGCCGGATCGGCCTGCACTTCAACCTGACCTACGGCCGGCCCCTGAGCCGGGCCATTCTCAAGCGTCGCACCTTCTGCGACAGCCACGGCGTGTTCGACCTCAACCTGCCTCGCCACAGCCTGTGGCTGGGCCGGGAAGATCGCGAAGCGGTGCAGGAAGAGTTGCAGGCGCAGTGGCAGCGCTGCGTCGATCACGGCGTGCGTCCCAGCCACCTCGATTCGCATCAGCACGTGCACAACATCTGGCCGATCGGCGAGATCGTCGCGCGCTTCGCTGCCCATCAAGGTGTGCCGGTGCGCCTGGCGCGCAACCTGGGGCAAAACCTCAGCCTGCCCAAACGCGTGTTCAAGGGTTTGCTCAACCGTCGGTTGCAAGGTCTGGCCGGGGCCACGGCGGATTACGTCTGCACGCCGGTGGACCTGCGCAACGCTGCTGCGCCGACCGACGGCGTGCTGGAAATCGTCGCCCATCCGAACCAGCTCGGTGCGGATTTCGGTGACGCCTATCTGCAACCCGGAGAGTCCCTGAGCCGCGTGCTAGAGCAGCGGCTGGCGGGCGTTCCCCGGGTTTCCTATGCCGATCTGAACAAGGATTTTCTACGCGGTGCCGCGGCACTCTGAAACGTTACACAACTTGCAATACATTCAAAGCTGGCGCTTTGACATGGACTTGCAGGGGTGATCTATACCCACAAAAGCGTCATCCACAACACCCGGGCTTCGGCCACGGAGGGCATCATGAGCGTCATTGAAAAGCTGCGCGAACGTATCAAGCAAAAAGGCCTGGGCCGCACCTTCGGCACGTTGTGGAAACGCTACGTGTTCTTCCATTGGGAGCTGTTGTGGATGGAGCGCGACCTGGTCAGCCCGGTACCGCCGCACAAGCTGCGCCCCTACGACGGCCTGCGCAAAGTCGACATCACCGCCGAGAATGCCGGCGCGTTCGCCAAGCACTTCGGTGACCGCGTGGAGACCATGGCCGAGCTGGCCAACGAGGGCCACACCGGGCACATGTACCTCGACGCCGACGGCCACGCGGTCGGATTTATCTGGGGCAGCATTCGCGACTACCACGACCGTCACTATTACGGCTGCACCTTCCCGGTCAAACCCGGCGAGTTCTTCGAATTCGGCGGCGAAATGACCCGCGCCTACTTCGGCAGCAGCCTGTCGGTGGACGTCCAGGTCGCCCTCTGGGAAGCCATGGCCGCCCAGGGTTGCAACAAAGTGGTGGACGTCTGCGAAACCCACAACATCCCGGCGCTGAAACTGCACATCCGCATGGGCTATCACGAACAGGGCCGCGTCATGCACGTCTATTGCCTGTTCGGCAAATGGCGCTTCTTCCGCGAAACCCGCTACGAAGGCTCACGCCTGGACCCGCTGCGCAAACCGGGACGGCCGGTGGTGACGGCGGCTGCGCAGGCTTGAAACAACGAAGGCGGCCATTCGGCCGCCTTCGTAATGCTCCATTCGCGCTTCAGCGCTTCACCCCCACCCACGTAAAACACATCGGCATCTGCGCCTCGCGGTTCTGGTACTGGTCATACACTTCTTCCCGGTTCGAGTGCGGGTATTCCTTGAAGTGCGTGATGTTCAGGCCGGCCTCGATGGCGGCGGTGAAGATCGCGCCGAGGTTGTGCACGAACCAGTAGGACTTCGCCGCCGGCTGTTCGACCTTGCCGACGTAGACGATCGGTTTTTCCAGCACGAACGGTTCTTCGCGGAAATACGAGGTGGCGAGGCGAAACGGGTCTTCGGCCTCGGGGTCGACCATTTCCAGGAACGGGTGGGTTTCGTAGATCACCAGCCGTCCGCCCGGTTTCAGGGTCGAGGCGACGTGGCGGAAGAATTCGCCGATATCGGGCATCCAGCCAAAGACGCCGATGGTGATCAGCGCGACGTCGAAACGGGCGCGCAGCGATTCGGGCAAATGATGAATATCGGCTTCGACGAATTCGGCATTGTGCGGCGAACGCTTGTTCAGTTCGCGGGCCTGTTCGAGAAACGCGCTCGATTGATCGATGCCGACCACGCTCCGCGCGCCGAGGGCGAACAGTGACAGGCTTTCGCGGCCGTTGTTGCAACACAGCTGCACGACGTCTTTGCCATCGACACCGACCTGCTCGAGCAAACCGCGAAGGGTGTCGTCGAGGCAGGAAAAGTCAGCCTGCGTGACTTCGGTCAGCAAGGCCTGCCAGTCGGGGGAATCCTGGTGATGACGGGCGGAATCATTCCACGCCTGACGATTGCTCTCGACGGCGTTTTTATTGTTTGGCACTTCCATGGCGCACTCCGGGCGATGCTCACAATTGAGCCGCCCGAGTCTAGTTCAGCCTCGCGCTACAGGTTGTTGCGAACTTGTAAGCCGCCCACGTCTGCACCAACGCCGTGCACCACGGACAGCTATAGTTAATAGCCTTGGGGAAATCCGCTTCCACAGGTGCTGCCATGGGAATGTTCAATCGACTGCTGTTGTCCGCCTGTCTGCTCGCCGCCGCCCAGGCACAGGCGCTGGACAGCAACTTCAACTACTACGGGTCGGACCAGCCTTTTGCCCACCCTGCTCCGCCGTCGCTGTCCGCCCAGCCGCCCCGGCCGTTCGATGACGCGTCGCCGCAGGATTTCATCGTCATCCCGGATCGCCACGTGTTCCATGACTCGCAGCTGCCCACCGTGGCCGATGCGACGGTGCGGGTGTTTATCCGCACCTACGATGCCGAGCGCGGCATTTACGTCAACGACGAAGTGCTGGACCCGACGTGCGTGCTCGAATGCCTGAGCCCGCCGAATCCACGCAGCAACGCGGTTTACCACTGACGCTTGTCCGGGCGCGCCAGGCCGAGCTTTTCGATGCGGTAGCGCAGCATGTCGCGGCTCAGGCCCAGCAGACGCGCCGATTTGGTGACGTTCCAGTCGGTCTTGTCGAGCATCTTGCGCACCATGTCGCGCTCGACCTCCGGCAGGTTCATCGATTCGGTATTGCTCGCCGGGCGCGGCTCGAAGTGCGTGTGCGGCACCTCGTGCTGATGCTGCGGTGGCAGCTCATCGCACAGGCTCATGCACACGTTCAGTTGATGCGCGGCGATGGTGTCGCCCGGCGCCAGCAGCACGGTCTGTTCGAGCATGTTGCGCAGTTCGCGCACGTTGCCCGGCCAGGTGTAACTGAGCAGCAGCTCTTCGGCCTGATCACTGAAATGCAGGTTCGGTTTGCCATAGCGCTTGCCGTGGCTGGCGAGGAAGTGCCGGGCCAGCAGCAGGATGTCTTCGCCCCGGGCGTACAGGCGCGGCACCTTGATCGAGATGATCCGCAGACGGAAAAACAGATCACGGCGGAATTTGCCCTGCTGGACCATCTGCTCAAGGTTGCAATTAGTGGCACTGATCACCCGCAGGTTGACCTTGCGTTCCTTCACCGAGCCGACCCGGCGAATGGTGCGATCCTCCAGCAGCTTCAGCAGTTTGGCCTGCAGCAGCAGGTCCATTTCGCCGATCTCGTCGAGAAACAGCGTGCCGCCGTCCGCCGCTTCCACCAGTCCGACCCGGCGATCCTTGGCGTCGGTGAACGCGCCTTTCTCGTGGCCGAACAGTTCCGATTCCACGAGGTTGGACGGAATCGACGCGCAGTTGAATTCAATGAACGGGCCTTTGCTGCGCGGGCCGTCGAAATGCAGCGCGCGGGCCACCAGTTCCTTGCCGGTTCCGGTTTCGCCTTCCACCAGCACCGGCGGCAGATCGGTGTTGGCCATGCGCCGCTCGGCGTCGAGCAACTGGCCGATGGTGTTTTTCAGGTACTGCATCGGCGACGACTCGCCGATCAGCGCCTGCACCCCGGACTTCTGCGCTTCGCGCTCCTGATAGAACGACAGCGTGCGTTCCATCCGTTCGGTGGCCAGGGCCTTGTCCAGCAGCAGTTTGAGTTCCGGCAGCGCGACCGGTTTGGTGACGTAATGAAAGGCGCCCTCCTTCATTGCGACCACCGCGTCTTCGACGTTGCCGTAACCGGTCATCATGATCACTTTCAGTTCCGGCGCGCTGATGCGCAGCTTCTGGATCAGATCGTGACCGCTCATGCCCGGCAGCGAGTTGTCGGTCAGGACGATGTCCGGCATGAAGCTTTCCAGTTGCCCCAGCGCGTCCTCGGCCGAGTGGCAGACCGTCACCTCGAAGTCTTTGCGCTCCAGGTAGGTCTGAATATTCTCGGCCAGCAGTTCGTCATCCTCGACCAGCAGAATGCTGTGTTCCATATTCCCCTCCCGATGCCACTCTAAAGTTGAGACTGACGCGGGTTCCTTCCTGCTCCCGGCTGGTCAGGACGACCGAACCCTGAAACCGCTCCATGATTCTTTTGACCAGCGCGAGGCCAACCCCGAGGCCGCCCTGCTTGGTGGTGAAAAACGGTTTGAACACCAGCTGTTGCTGCTGCGCGCTCATGCCTTTGCCGGTGTCGCTCAGGGTCATGCGCACATGACCGGTGTGCGGTGTTTCAATCTCGACACTCAGTACGCCCCCCTTGGGCATCGCTTCCAGGGCGTTGGCAAACAGGCTATTGAGTATTTGCGTCAGCAGCACCTTTTGACTGACGACCGGCGGGCAATTTTGTGGCGTGAATCGCACTTCGACGCCATTGCGCCGGATCAGCGCGTCAAACGCTCCCAGGGTGTCTTCGACCGCCGCCAGCAATTCCACCGCCTCGCCGTCGTCACTCATCGGGCGCAACGACACCAGCAGCTCGCGCACCCAGCGCGACATGCGATCAACCTGGCTGATGATGTCGCCGATGTTGCGCTGCGCGCCGGGGCTGGCGATCTCCTGGGCCAGTTCGGCGCTGGAACGAATGGTCGCCAGCGGATTGCGCAGGCTGTGGGCCACCGCCGAAGACATCTCGCCCAGGGCGACAAAGGTTTCGTTGCTGATCAGTTGCTGTTGCTGGCTCTGCAGCAGGGTCGAGGCGCGCCGCACGATCCAGAACAGACCGAGGTAAATCGCCGCGCCGCCGAGGATCGTCGCGGCCCAGATCGAAGCGAACCCACGGTCGATGCGGTCCACCAGATCCGCCGGTTCCTTGTAGATCTCGACCATGGCGACGACTTTGCTTTTGTCGGCGTTGAACATCGGAATGTAGTTTTCGATGAACAGGTATTTGGGTTCGCGGGACAACCGCTGCTCGGGCTTTTCGTCGTCGATCTTGTGGTAGCTGGAAGACACCGGCACCTTCATTTCGAACGACTCGTCCAGCTCGTCGTCGTCTTCGATCTTGACGTTGATCAGCTCGGGGTTGGTCGACCAGATGATCGTGCGATCCAGGGCATACACCGTGGCCAGCAACACGTCGGGCAAGTGTTCGACATGATCGAGAAACTCGGCGCGGGCCGACGCATGGGCCAGCGGGTCGACGTCGGGGTAGTTCCCGTCCTGGCGCGGGTCGAGCATCTCGCCCATGGTGCGTTGCGGCGTGATGTTGGCGTGGCGCATTTCCGCATCGCCGATGGCCTGCACGAATTGCGCGGTGAGCAGCGCATCGCGCTCCACGCTTTCGGTGACCACGAAGCGCGTGGAGATATACCCCAGCCCCAGCGCCACGGCCGCGATGATGAAAAAACTGGCCAGCGAGAACCAGCGCAGCAGATTGAACTGCCCGCCCCAACTCTTGATGGCTGCCAACGCTACGTTCGGCGCTGCTGTTTTTTGTTCTTCCAGTCGCTGCATGGGAATGCCCTGGCGTTTTTGTGTCGAGCCCGTTACAGCCGCCTTCTCGAATGAGTGTAGGTGGCAATGACCGTGACACACGGTTCAATGATGCTATTTAGCCGCTACTGCATACGACTCACCGCGTCGCTCGCAGAACCCGGTTTTACTGGCGTCAACGCCCCGTCGGCCAAGGGTTGCACGGGCGGATGCTGACGCTCGGTTTCGGCACTCAGAAACTCGATGATCGACTGCGCCGAAACTTCATCCAGACGCAGGTTGGGCATCGGGATGCGCTCGTATTGCTCGAACAGTTGCAGTGCGATCGGATCTTTCTCCGCCAGCACCCGATCCGGTTCGCGGATCCAGCGATTGAGCCAGGCCGGGTCACGCTGGCGGGTCACGCCGATCAGGTCCGGGCCGATGTTGCGCATGCCGATGCCTTCGCCGTCCTGCGGGCCGAGGCTGTGGCACGAAGCGCAGCGGGTGCGGAACAGTTCTTCGCCATTGCTCGGCGGACGGATCTGCGGAGCGTCGGCGTAGCTTTCTTCGGTGCTGGCCTGCTTCCAGTTCTGCAAGGTATTGGCGAGCTGGTCGGCGAGGATCCACGGGTTCTCGAACGGCGAGGCTTTCATCCAGCGCCCGGTGCTCTGGTTGCCGACGATCAGGCTCAGGTTGTGATCCTTGGTGCGGCCGTTGTCGACGCCTTCGATGAACAGCCCGAGTTTCTTGCGCAGGTCGGTGACGTCTTCGAACTCGCCGGTGAGGAATTTCCAGCCGGGGCCGACCTTGAAGCGTTGCGAATAAGCCTTGAGCACTTCGGGGGTGTCGCTCAGCGGATCGATGGTGATCGAGTAGAAAAAGATGTCTTTCCCGACCCGGTCCCCCAGCAGTTTCTGCACCTGGCGCAAACGCGCGGTTTCCAGTGGGCAGGAGTCGCTGCACGAGGTGAAGATGAAGTTGATCACCACCACCTTGTCTTTGATCAGGTCATCGAAAAAACGCACCTGCCGACCGTCCTGGTCGGTCAGCAGGGTGTTGGGGAAATAGTCGCCACCCCACGGGGTGGCGGATTCGCTGGCGCCTTCGGGTTGCGCCTGATGTGCGATGAGCACCTGACTGCCGAGCAGGCAGGTGACCAGCACCAGAATCAGGTGCATGCCCAGGGCGCGGGAGCGCGGCGTTGGCTGTGTCATGTCGGCTCCCTCCCTGCTCATGGTTTCACGGTCACTTGCGGGCCGAAGCCATCGCCAGTGCGGAAGGTTGGCAGTGCGGCGGAGTTGACGTAGCGCACGCCATCCCAGCTCGGCAGCGGTGTCGGCATCAACTGCAGTTGCCCGGGTTTTTCCAGGTCCCAACGCAGCAGCATCGAGTTGTCCTCATGCTGGGTGTTGTGACAGTGCTCCATGTAGGTCCCGGCGAATTCGCGGAAGTTGATCGCCATCTCGACGCTGTCCAGCCCGTCGGCTTCGGAGCCGATGCGGTAGACGTCTTTGCGCGCCCACTTTTCCCACTCTGGCGGGGCCTTGCCGCCACGGCTGAGGATGATTCCCTCCTCGAAGTGCACGTGCACCGGATGGCTCCAGCCCTTGCCGCCGGCCTTGATGTTCCACACTTCCAGGGTGCCGATGCCGCTGACCCCGGCGTCGGTCGGGCCGCTGGCGAGTTTGGTCGAGGCATTCAACCGGCGCGGGTCCATGTGGAAGCCGAAACCGCCGTCGGTCTTGATCGTCCATGGCGCTTCGTCGGTGCCGTCAGAGCGACCGAAGATGAAGGTCCGGTGCAGCGCCTTGGCGAGCAAGGCCTTGTCGGCAGCGTTGTCGCGGTGGATCTTCAGCGGAATCATCACCATGCCTTCGGCCTTGCCCGGTTTGGCCGGTTCGTAGGCCGCCGGGTCCATCGCCAGATCCTGCCCGGTGAACGCCTTGACGTTGAGTTGCAGAACCTTGCCCACCACCGGGTCACCCTTGTCCCACTGCGGGCCCTTGCTGGTCTGCTTGATCACCGGCAGGTATTTCTCGGAAAGCACATCGGCCAGCGAGATCACCTCTTTCGGGCCTTTGCCGTCGTCCTGGGCTTGCAGGTTGACGAAGAACACCTTGTCGCCCGGCTTGATGCCGTTTTTCGCGAAGTTGACGATGATGTCGAACCGCTCGGCGATGCCCTGGGTCGGCAGAATCGCGTTGTGGTTCTGCTTGTCGCCGTCGGCATCGAGGTCCATCGAGCCGTCGAACGGCACGCTGTGTTCCATGATGTTGCCGTCGTTGGCGATCATGTGGAACGGCACACGGGTGTACGACACGCCGGAGTTTTTCGGCCCCTGGAATTCGCCGCCGTTGCCTTTGACTTCACGCACGAGGGCGAGCTTGAAGTAGCGCGACACCGAACCGTTGAGGATGCGGAAGCGATAACTGCGGGCCCGCACGTCGAGGGTCGGTTTCCACTGCCAGTTGACCAGCACCTGATCGCCAATGAAGCCGTCGGTGTTGAACGGGTTGAACCACAGCTGACCTTGCTGATCCCAGGCCTTGTCGGCGAACACCAGGTTGACGTCGTAGTCGCGGTTGCCCCACGGCAAGGCGCTGCCACTGGGGAAACGCAGGTTGACGCCGTCGTTCACCGATTCGTTGCCGCGGTCCAGGGCGCTGTAGTAGTTCATCATCGCCGCGTTGCCCTTGTAGACGTTCTGCGCGGTGAAATCGAGCATGTGGTCGTGGAACCAGTGGGTGCTCATGGTTTCGCGCCAGTCGCCACGAATCTTGATGGTGCCGTGGTCGCAGGTCTTTTTCGCAGGCTGAATGTCGTTGACCCACAGGGTTTCCCCCGGTGCGCACGGGAACGCCGCGCGTGGGTCTTCAGCCTTGGTGTTGATGCTGTCGTAACCGGCGAGCTGGATCGGCCAGCGATAGTCGTAGTACTGGCCAGGAAAGAAGAACGCGTTGGCATAACCGTCGCTTTCCGCTGGCGCGTGGCCGTTGTGCTCGTGGGTGGTGATGGTGTGCAGACCGAAACCGCGGTTGGCGGAAGGGTCGATCGGCAAGCCGTTGTAGTGACGCATCAGTACCGGTTGGCCGTAGCGCACCATCAACAGTTTCGGCGGCAGCGTGCCGTCGAAGGTCCACACCGAATTGTGGTCCTGCACCGGCATCGCCGGGTGGAACCGTGGGTCGACACCCTTGGCCGTGCCATCGGTCGCCGGCACGCCCGCGACGTTGTGGTACAGACCACCGGGGCCGAATTCTCCGACGGCATAACCGTGCATCTGCCGACTGTCACGCAGGCCGCCGTTCAGCCGCGCACCGGTCTGCACGGTCTTGTAGGCGACTTGCGGGTAGAACTCGTTCCAGCGCTGGTGGGCCCAGCCTTTTCCCGGTGGCCGGCCTTCGGCAGACGAACCGATGTGGCGGTTGAGGAACAGTTCGATCTGCGCCTGCCACGGGTTGCGGTCAACCGTGTTGGCGAACTGACTCGGAAATGGCGTGAGCCCCGGTTGACGCAGGAACGCATCCAGCGCGGTGCCGGGAGGCGCGCTGCGAGCGATGTTGTTCGGATCTTGCGCCGGCGCCGGGCCGATGGCCGCCGGCGGAAAACTCAACGGCGCGGCCGGTGTGGTCGGGTCGAGTTTTTCCGGGCCGAACTCTTCGAACAGCACCAGTTGCTGAGTGAACGGCTGGGCACCGTACAGCGGGCTCGGCTTGCCGTTGGTGGGGTAATTGAAACTGGTCTGGACGGTGGGCGGCAGGATGTTTTCCGTGCGCGTCGTGTTCCGCGTGCCTTTGATGCCATCGGGCAGATCGAAGGAGTCTTCGTTGGCCTCGGGCATGGTCAGGATCGCGTTGAGCGCACCGGCGCGGTCTGCGGGCTCGTCGTAATAGGCCGACGGGTCGGAAACTTCCGGCTGGTTCTCGTCGTCGATCGGGCTCGCTCGGACCGCGGTCATCTGGCCGAGGGTCAACATCAGAAAGACGCTCAATGGCGTCAACAGGAACAGCTTTTTGGGGTCACGCATTGCTCTGTCCATCACCAGCCGCCTCATCTAAGGAAGGGGTGATGGTGTTTTGCAATTACCTCGCCAAAAAATCATTTCCAGTTGTTACAGGGACTTGCGCGCGCTGTTGCATTCCCCACTCCCCGGTGACCGGGGCCTGACACCCACTGCTGGGGGAAAGTTCACCCCAATTTACTGAATGAGCTGAAACGCCAGACGAACGGTGGTGCCCTCGCCTTCGCGGCTGTCCAGGCTCACGCCCCCGCCGAAGCGTTCCATGATCCGTTTGACCAGCACCAGCCCCACGCCGAGGCCGCCCTGCTTGGTGGTGAAGAACGGCCGGAACGCCATGCTGCGCTGTTCCTCGTTCATGCCTTTGCCGGTGTCGCTGAGCATCACGCTCACGCCACGGTTGTCACTCGGTTCGAGGGTGATGGTCAGCGTGCCACCCTTGTCCATGGCTTCCAGCGCGTTGGCCAGCAGGCTGTTGAGGATTTGCGTGAGCTGCACCGGCTGGCTCAACACCATCGGCGTCTGCTGGGGATGAAACACCACGTGCACGCCAGCCTTGGCGATCTGCTGCTCGAACGCCATCAGGCTGTCGTGCAGCGCCGCCACCAGGTTCACCGGTTCCGGGTCGTCATTGAGCGGTCGCAACGATTGCAGCAGTTCGCGCACCCACTTCGACATGCGGTCGACCTGGCCGATGATGTCCTTGATGTTCTTCTGCGCCGGCCCCGCGTCGAACTCCAGCGCCAGTTCGGCGCTCGAGCGAATGGTCGCCAGCGGGTTGCGCAGACTGTGCGCCACCGCCGAAGACATCTCGCCCAGCGCGACAAAGGTTTCGTTGGCGATCAGTTGTTTTTGCTGGGCCGCCAGCAGAATCGCCGCCCGCCGCACGATCCAGTACAGCCCCAGATAAATCAGCCCGCCGCCCAGCGCGGTGGCCAGCCAGATCAGCGTAAGACCGCGCTCCATGCGGGCGATCAGGTCTTTGGGCTCTTTATAGATCTCGACCATCGCCGTGACGTTCTTGCCCTCGGCGTCGAACAGCGGGATGTAGTTTTCGATGAAGATGTATTCCGGCGGCACGATGAATTTCTGCTCCTCACGGGCCTTGTCGACGTCGTGATAACTGGCTGACACCGGGATTTTTTCATTGAAGGCGCGATCAAGATCGTCATCTGCCTCGATGGTTTTACTCATCAGGGCGGGGTTGGTTGACCAGATCACCTGGCGGTCGGGGGCATAAATGGTGGCAAGGATCACGTCAGGCAAGTGTGCAATGTGATCGAGAAATTCGCCTCGTGCATTGGCCCGTGCCTCCGGGTCGACATCGGGAAAGTCCTTGTCCTGGCGCGGATCGAGCAATTCGCCCATGGTGCGGACATTGGGGATCGAAACGTGGCGCACCTCGGCCGCCGCAATCGCCTGAATGAACTGCGCGGTCAGCAAGGCATCACGCTGCACGCTTTCTTCGATCACGAACCGTGTCGACACCGCCCCGAGTGCCACGGCCACGGTGCCGATCACTGCCATGCTGATCAATGAAAACCAGCGCAACAGATTGAACGGCTGCTTGCGCGAGTTCAGCCGCTGGCTGCTCTCCTCGACCGGTAGCGATTTTGACTGCATGTTCATGGCGGCGACTTCCCGATACGTCCCTATAGGGTTATAGCCCACGGTTGGGTGTTTGCCCGGATGCGGGGGAACCGCTCCCCCCACGTCCCGACCAACTCCACAAAATGGAGCGCAAACCGACGACCGGCTGCCTCTTTGACAGCATGGAGCATTTCACCTGTCAGATCTGACAGTTGGCAATGCGGTAGCACTGGAGTCTGATTCAGGTGACGCATTCAAAACCGTCGCAGACTCAAGAATCCAACGTTCAGATCAAGGAGGATCCACATGGCAACGCCGATGACTGCAAACACCGCCAGTGGCGTGGTGAGACGGATCACGGAAAATGAAACACCAGGCCTGCCTCCGCGCCTTGTCACCGTCACACCGGATAACGGAGGCCCGGATATCGTCTTTGGAGCGGGTTTGAGAACCTTGCTGGCCATAAATGACCGTGTGAGTTACTCAGCTCCGGATGAGCTCCAAAAAATACTCTTCGCCACCCTGAGGAAGATTTAGCCCCCACCACAGTCCCCCCAACTCTGGGGACTGTGGCCCTATCCCGCGCCACCCGGTCCCTCTCTCGTCAACCCCGCAGCCCTTGCGCCACGGCACTCTCCTGACAATGGGCCCGTCGTTGGTATGGAAGTTGTAAAGCCCTCTGCAACTGACCCATCCCCAAGGGGCAGGTACTTTGATAGAGGGATTAACTCATGCACCCTTTACTGTCCAAAACCGCGACCGTCCTGGTCGTGAGCGCCTTGGCCCAGGGCATTGCCCAGGCCGCTCTGTTCGCCGTCGATCCGGGTCCCTACACACCGGCCAATGGCGGTTTCGCCAGCTGGTATCAGGACACCCACGGTCGCACTCTGGATCTGTGCCTGTCCAAAGCGCTCAGCTCCCGCGTGCCGAGCACCCCGGGCGCCCCGTCGTACATGTGCTCGCTGCTGCCGACCCCCGGCGTGTTCGATGACGCGCAGCCGATCGTGTTCCCCACCAACTTCCCCGATGAAGCGTTCTGGTTCACCGGCGAGACCACCATCGTCGATGCGGCACGCGGAATCGACCTGACTTACGTCAGCGCCATCGAAGCCGCGTTCGCCGCCGAAGAGCCGGTCGAAGGCGATCAGGTCAGCTTCGCGCGGATCCGCATCCGGGTCGACGTGCCCACCGCCGGCACCTACGTCATCACCCACCCGTACGGCGTCGATGTGTTCAACATCGACACCCCCGGTCGCCGCGCCATCAACATGACCCGCGACATCGGCATCGGCACCCCGCAAACCTACGACGGCGCGCTCAAGGGTGACATCGGTCCGTTCCTGCGCAGCGTCAACGGGCCGTACACCGAGACCAATCCGGTGAGCGGTGCGGCCGAGCAGTTTGTCGGCGACCCGAACCTCAACGAAGCCGTGACCGGCAGCCCGTTCAACACCAACTACGTGCGCATCGAAGGCCCGGGCGGCATTGACCTGCGCACCACGACCTTCGCCGTGTCCGGCAAGTTGTCGACGGTGGTGCGGCCGACCCCGCTGATCCCGCAGCGCAGCACTTACTCGCGCAAACCGGGCGAGAGTGCGCCGGTGGCCCAGCAAGACGTGTTCGTCCAGGCCCCGCCTGCGCCGGGCACCGCCGCCGTCACCAGCAGTACGCCAGTGCTGAACATGACAGAAGCCGACAGCACCGGCAGCTGGTACGCGCAATCGGCGGTCAACCCGACCTTGCCGACCGTGCTGCAAGTGACCGCCGACAACCACTTGGCGATCGCCACCAGTTCGCCGACCACCCTGCCCATGACCCTGACCGACCTGGTGGTGATCCAGCGCGCCGAGTACAGCCTCAGTTCCGGGCAATTGACCGTGGTGGCCTCGACCAGTGACGAAACCTCGCCACCGGTGCTCACCGCCACCTCCGGCACCGGCGCCGCCATTGGTGCGCTGGGCGGTGACGGCGCGGTGAAAACCCTGGCCACCGGGATCACGCCGATTCCACCGGCCAGGGTTCGGGTGACGTCGTCCAACGGCGGCAGCGATACCGAAGAAGTGGTCATCGTGCAATGAACGCTCACATGCCCAGATCCGCATCAGGAGGCATCATGAACAAGTGGCCACGCTTCGCGCTCAACGCGCTCGGGCTGACAATCTCGCTGACCGGCAGTGCGTTCGCGCAACTGGCCGCCGTCGATCCCGGCCCCTACACCTTCGCCACCGGGAAATTCCCGATGTGGTACCAGGACAACAACCTGCTGTCGATGGAGCTCTGCCAGTCGCGCGCCGCCAGTTCGCGGGTGCCGGTCAGCACCCCGCCGGCGTACATGTGCACCCTGCTGCCGGAACCGGGCGTGTTCGACGACACCCTGCCGATGGTGTTCCCCGACAACTGGCCACCGGAAGCCTTCTGGTTCCTGGCTGAAACCGCGATCCCCAACAACGGCGCCGGTTTCGGTGTGGACGCCTACGTCGCCGGCATCGAAGCGGCGTTCGCCTCGGAGAATCCGGTCGATGGCGATCAGCAAAGCTTCGCGCGGATCCGTATCCGGGTGAACGTCCCGGTGGCCGGCACCTACACCATCACCCACCCGTATGGCGTTGAAACCGTCAACGTCACCACGCCGGGCCGGCGGGCGATCAACATCACCAGAGACATCGGCATCGGCGCGCCGGGCAACTTCAGCGGTGCACTCAACGGCGCTCTCGGGCCATTCCTGCGCAGCGTCAACGGGCCTTACACCGAAGTGAACCCGGACACCGGTGGCATCGAAACCTTCGTCGGCGACCCGAACCTCAACGAAGCGGTCACCGGCAGCCCGTTCAACACCAACTTCCTGCGGATCGTCGGTCCGTCAGGTGCCGGCACGATTCAGACCAACCTGTTCACGGTCGCCGGCAAGGTCCTCGACAACCGTCAACAGACCCACGTCGCCATCGACCGCGCCACCTATCGCCGGACGTCGGCCGGTGTGCGCGCCGAGGTGTTCGCCAAGGCTGACAGCAGCACGACCCTGTGCTTCCGCGAAACCCTGGCGTTGCTGCCCGGCCCACCGCCGACGCCGTGCCAGACCAGTCTGTTGGGTGACAACAACGGGCTGTTCTTCGGCCAGCGTCTGGGCAACGGCACCCTGCCGTCGGTGGTGGTCGTGACCGCGACCAACCCGGCCGGCACCACCCGTCCGACCGCTGTCTCGGCCAAGCTCACCGACGTGGTGAAAATCCAGACTGCCCGCTACAGCTGGGCCAACCACAGCCTGCTGATCGAGGCCACCTCGACCGATGAAGTCGCGGTGCCGGACATGGTCGCGCAAGGTTACGGACGCCTGTCGAAAACCGGAACGCTACAAAAAATCACCGTCGCCGACCTGACCCAGCCTCCGGCCACCGTCACGGTCAAATCCGCCGCCGGCGGCAGCGACACCGAGCCAGTCGTAGTGGTCGGTGCAGCACCGGACACCGGTGAAAACCAGGCACCGCTGGCCAACGCCGACACCGGCAGCACCAGCTTCGGCGTGCCGATCACCCTCAGCCTGCTGACCAACGACAGCGACCCGGACAACAACGTGCCGCTGACCATCACCGCGTTGACTCAACCGGCAGCCGGCCAGGGCACCGTCGCGCTGAGCGGCACCACCTCGGTGGTCTACACCCCGCCAGCCGTGGTGACGACACCGTTGACCACGACCTTCACCTACAAGGCGCAAGACAGCAAAGGTCTGGCCTCGGCCAATCCGGCGACCGTGACGGTGACCGTCGCGCCTAACCGGCCACCGACCGCCGTCGCCGACAGCGTCGCCACCCTGGGTGTCGCGATCCCGATCAACGTCCTGGCCAACGACACCGATCCGGAAGGCAACACACCGCTGGGCGTCGCCAGCCTGACCCAACCGCCGGCAGGACGCGGCACGGTCAGCACTGACGGCACGGTGATCACCTACACCCCACCGGCCACCGTGACCACGGCCTTCACCACGACCTTCACCTACATCGCCCGGGACAGCTTCAACGCCCAGTCGACGCCGGCGACCGTCACGGTGCAAGTGTCGCCACGGCCAGCGGCGGAAACCTTCACCATTACCGCTTCAACGGTGCAGGCCCGCTCGGGTGGACGCTTCAACTGGGACTTCACCGGCACCTCGTCAGTGACCACCGGCAACACTATCACCGTGCAGGTCACCACCCCGACCGGGCTGGTAACGCTGGGTACAACCACGGTACCGGTGACCGGACGCTGGCGGCTGACGCTGAACAACACGACCGTGGTGCCTTCGGCGAATCCGACCGCCACCATCCGTTCGTCCCAAGGCACCGTGCGCACGGTGTCGGTAACCACCCTCTGAGCCCACGCCCCACCCAACCCACACCGCCTGGCGCGGGGTGGGTGGGGCTGACTCAGCCGCGATTCCGGATTTGAGCAACACACAACACAGGACAACGCCATGAACACGCCGACCGCCGCCCTGCTTTGCCTGCTCGCCCTGTGCGTCAGTGCGGGCGTGCGCGCCGACGACCTGATGGAAAACGATGACCTGGCGCCCAACAGCGCCGATCTCGGCGAACTGCCGCCCCCCGTGGGCCAGCAAGCCCTGATCGACCAGAACGGCCAGGTCAACCTGGCGCTGCTCTCGCAGAACGGTCAGTCGCTGCTGGGCAAGATCGTGCAGTCGGGCAGCAATCAGGAGGCGTACATCCTGCAACAAGGCAGCGACCTGATGGCCTTGATCACGCAAAACGGCTCCGGCAACGCCGCTTCCATTACGCAAACCGGCAGCCACAACCGTGCGCAGATTTCGCAAAACGGCAACAACAACGACGCCAGCATCGAGCAGGCCGGCACGGGGCTGCAAAGCGCCGTGACCCAGTCGGGCAACGGCATGAGCGTTTCGGTCAAGCAATATCGCTAAGCACTGCAATCATCGGAGAGTTCATCATGTTCAAACTGACGCCCCTCACCGCCGCCATCCTGGTCATGATCAGTGCCCAGGCCATGGCCGACGACAGCATTTCCACCCAGAGCCAGCTCGGCACCGCCAACATCGCCAACGTCAAGCAGACCCAGGCGCCGTTCAGCACCGCCACCCAGACCCAACTGGGCCAGGGCAACGACGCCGCCGCCGTGCAAGACACCGCCACCAGCGTCATCACCCAGGACGCGGTCGGCGACTACAACGCCGGTTACGCCGAACAGCTTTACGAAGACAACAGCACCATCACCCAGCAACAGGTCGGCGCCTTCAACACCACCCACGCCAGCCAGTCCCTCGGCTTCGGCGCCGGCAACCAGGCCCTGCAACAACAGCAAGGCACCGGCAACTTCTCGTTCGTCTATCAGGACTCGCAGAACGGCAGCGAAGGCAAAACCTTCCAGTTCGGCGACAGCAACGAAGCCAACATCGAGCAACTGTACGAAGGCACCGGCAACAGCTCGGTGATCACCCAGTACGGCACCGCCAACTACGGCACCGCCGAACAGGTGCTGCACAACGGCGGCCAGATCGGCATCAACCAGGCCGGCGAAAACAACTACGCCTACGGCGACCAGCGCAACGGCACCGGCGGCAACATCACCATCAACCAGTTCGGCAACCTCAACGGCACCGAAATCTGGCAAGACTCGCAACTGGCCAGCCAGGCCACCGTCAACCAATACGGCGACAGCAACGAAACCGTGGTCGACCAAAGCTTCGGCGAAAACAACACCGCCGCCGTCACCCAGGTCGGCAACACCAACGCCATCTATGCCGACCAGTTCGAATCGGTCAACTCGACCCTGGCGCTCTACCAGGTCGGCAACGGCAACGTGCACTTCACCTACCAGAACGGCGACAGCCACACCCTCAACGCCACCTCGGTGGGCAACGACAACAAGGTCTACGCCAGCAACTGGAAAGGCCCGCAACTGGGCGGCCAGTTCGGCAGCAGCCAGCGCGCCACAGTCACCCAGGCCGGCAACGGCAACATCGCCAGCTTCAAACAGGACGGCATCGGCCACATCATGACCACCAACCAGACCGGCACTGGCAACAAGACCACGGTCAGCCAAGCGGATTCCTACAACGAGCTGTACTTCGACCAGAACGGCAGCGACAACATCCTCATCGCCGACCAACGCGGCACCACCAACCTGGTTCAAGGCTCATCGAACGGCTCGGGCAACAGCGCCGAATTCGACCAGTCCGGCACCGGCAACCAGGCGTACACCGCGCAGCTGTATGGCAGCGACAACATGATCACCGTGAAACAGGCTGACACCATGAACGTGGCTTACGTGACCCAGGGCGGCACCGGGAACATTGCCAATGTGGATCAGAGCGGGATGACACAGACCGCGACCATTCAGCAGTTTGGGTCGGCTAACCAGGCGACGGTGTTGCAGCAGTAAGTGTTGGGTGTTGGAAAACCGCGACCTGTTGAGGGTCGCGGTTTTTTTTGCGCTGACGCTTAAGTGGCGTCCTACGGAAAACGGAACGTTTTCAGAAAATCGGGGAGTTTTCTGACGAATTCTGGCGGTTGGCCGTCGGAAGTGCAGGCTCTAGGATTTGCCGGGACAACTTGATCCTCATGGAGCTTGGCCTACATGCAACTCATCCAGACAGCGACGACAGCGATACCGTTACCGAATAGACTTCCAGGCACCAAACCCGGAGGTTCCATGATCGACCCGTCTTTGATCGACCCACTGTGCCCGGTTGTTTCGGATCTTGATCCTGAGGAACAGGCTGCGAGTTATGACCGTTGGTTTCGGGCCGAAGTACAGGCCTCTCTCGATGATCCGCGTCCGAGTATTCCCCATGAGCAAGTGATGGAGGAAATAAACGCCTTGATGGAATCAATGCGCAAAAGCGCTGATGCAGATTAAGTGGCGACCCAAGGCTCGGGTCGAACTCTCGAAAATACTGAAGTACATTGGCGAGCGAAATTTTGTAGCGGCGACAGCACTTCACAAGTCAGTCGTAAAAACTACATCTGCGCTTCCTTGGCATCCACACCTTTATCGCAAAGGTCGCTCTCCCGGCACTCGGGAGATTGTGGTAAGCCCGAACTATCTCGTCGTTTATCAAGTGGCGGACCGAATTGAGATTGTGAGCATCTTGCATGCGCGTCAGGAATACCCTCGACCTGACCCCAGTTAAGATCCCGTCCTCGTCTCAACACCCAAAACCGTGCTTCCCATGGAGGTGCGGTTTTTTGTATCTCAGTACTCAGCTAATTGAGATGAAACATGCGATTTATAGCGGCTTGAGCCTTCTTGCCGTCTGCAACGCAAAGCACTTACCTCGCCTCATGCTTTCTTCGTTTTTCCTCCATCAGGGCCGACATTTCAGCCATTACCTGCTCATTCGGAATGCTGGGTCGTGGGTCATCGATTGAAGCCTGTATTTTGGCAATCAACCAGCGGTCGTAGCTGGCGACCTGCTCTTCGCTTTCGAAGTCTGAAACGATGGTGGAGATCAGGGGATCCATGGTGACTCCAGTTTGTATGTGAAAAACGCGACCCCGTTGCCGGGTCGCGTTTTTTTATTGGGGATGTGCTGGATCAGTCCTTCAGCTCGACGTGATCCAAGGCCTGATTTACGGCCAGTTCACCCAGCATGAGGATCTGCGCGATGCCCAGGGCGGTCTTGCGGTGGGCGGGGTCGAGGGTGGCGGCGAAGTTGTTGAGCATCTCGCTGGCCGAGCCCAGGGATTCGCTGGCGTTGGCGAGCAGGGATTCGGTGTTGTAGGCCGGGTTGGCGAGGTACATCGGGGCGGGTTCGTTGACGCTGCCCATGATGTGGGCGCCGGGGCAGAGGTAATGATCGAGCGCGCGTTCGGCGGCTTCGTGGAGTTTTTTGGAGTGGGTGGAGGTGTATGGGGAGGTTGGGTCGGTTTCGGGGTTGGTTTGGATTTCGGGTGGGTTGGGTGTTGGTTTCTTCATGATTTTTACCCTGTATGACGGTTATAGCTGGCCCTATTCGGTTTCCAAGCGAATAGGTGGCAGCTGTACGCAGGCTGGAAACCCGGGACAGAGCAACCCGGCAGACACGAGGTCTCCTACGCACAGCCGCCATAACAAAGTGCACACCATGAAGGTGCGCAGGATACGTTATGAATGGCGCTTGTGCGCTCTGTTGTTACGCGGGTTTCCATGCCCGATCACTGAATTGGCAGCGACCGAAACAGGCTAGAGCCCGCGCTTCCGACGGACAACCTGAAAACCTTGTGGGAAGGATCGCTGAAACAGACACAACTTTTAAACATTCGAGAATGGAACGCGGAGCGTCCCGGGCTGCATTCCCACGCGGAGCGTGGGAACGATCAAAGCAAAAGCAATCCGCTTTCTGCTTTCCGCTTTCTGCTTTCCGCTTTCCGCTTTCTGCTTTCCGCTTTCCGCTTTCCGCTTTCCGCTTTCCGCTTTCCGCTTTTCGCTTCTCACCACTCAACACAATGAGCGTTAGCTCGAGTAAAGCTTTTGACGTGCTGGCCCCTTCGGAAGGCTGAGTGGAGGGATTTATCCGGGGGGTGGGAGCGCAGCGACCGTGCGGCGCAGCCGCATGCATCGAGAGGAGGTGCAGCGAAGCAAACCGGAGGCGATGCCCCCGGATGGATCCCGGAGCGAAGGAACCCCGAGCCCCAGCGAGGGGCCGAACGCCGGGGCCAAGCCTTTTGCTTACTTTTTGGCGTTTGAAAAAGTGAGCCGCTGTAAGAGCGGAACCGCCAGCAGCAACACCCAAAAAAACGGATATTCACCCAAACCACCCAGAGAACCTGGTCGGCCCGAAGGCCGCCACGTTCACTCGGCATCCGGATCAACCTTGTTCTGAGTCAGGTACCGATTCAAAACATCATCCTGACCCGGGGTAGAAGCATCCCCCGCCACCTGCCAAAGATGCCGCTCAATCCCCTGCGCCACCATATGCCCCACCGCCGCCTCAATCGCCGAAAGCACACACAACTGCGCCGGCTCATTAGTCGTATACCCGACCTCAGCCTCAAGCAACTTCTTGAACTCGATAAACTTGAAAATCCCCGCACTGCGCGCCACCGAATAAATCGTCTTGCTGGTCATCACATTCGCCAGCACCTGCCCGCTACGCACATCCACCGCCCGCAAGTTCACAGTCACCTGGTCAACCCGATACTCACGGGACAGATCAATCCCCAGATACCGCGCCCCTTCCCCACCGCTACGCACGTTAGTGTCATAAGCGATGATCCCGCCCTCAAGCATCATGTTCGCCGCCTGCAACGGTGGCAGCTCACCCTGAATGTTCACCGGCGTATTCGGCTTCTTCTGCGAAGCCCGAATGATCTTGCGTTCAGTCAGCAGGTTCTGCAGCCCCTCGCGTTCGAGCACCACAAACCAGCCGCTGGCCTGCATCGCGTCCATCAACATCGACGCCGCGCCCTGGGTGACGCTGGTGGAAAACGAACTGGCCGGCGTCGGTTTGTACTGCCCGGTCTGGTCACGGAAGCCATACACCACCGCCATCAGCCGGCCCTTGGGTCGCGGCATTTTCAGCAAGTCGTAATAAGTGGAGGCCCTGGGGGTCAGGGTCGGGGTATCGGTGTCCTGCTCGGCCGGCATCGGCTCGCGCAGACTGCACCCTTGTAATGCTGCCAACATCAGCCCTAGCGCTATTATTTTTTTCATGTCCATCACTCCCCGGAACCGCCATCCCGTCATGGGTTGAGGCCGTTCACCTGAATTTCGGAAACTTCGCCGCTCGCTCGGTCGGTCACCTCAATCGTGAGAGCCCCCGAGTCATCAACGACGTTGACGATAAAAGCGTCGGTGGACAGGCTCCCCGTGTTGCCGGTGGAGATGTTGTCCAGCAGTTGCCCTAGCAACCGCGACTGCAATTGACTGGTGAAGCGTTCGAGTGCCGAAGTGCCGGCCACCGTCGAGCGTTTCTTGAGATCCGGATCGTCGTGGTCGTTTTGCGCCTGGGCGTTGTTGAGCAGCCAGGTGCCGTTGAGCGGGTTGCCGCCGAACGACGGGTTGACCGGCGTGTAGACCAGTTCGGTGGCCTGGACGGCAGCGGCGCTGGCAAGCCCGATCAACAACCCCGAGATCCAGAATCCGCTGCGCCGTGAGAACGTTGTCGTGTTCATAGTTCGTCCTTCTCAAGGTCGGTGGTGTCCTGCAACAAGGCTTCCAGCTTGCGCCGGACGACCTCCAGTCGAACCGAGTCGGCGGCCTCGTAGGCCTCGTCCTTCAGTTCCACGGTGTTCGGCGGCAGGAAGCGCCGATACACCAGGCGTTGTTGATACTCGACGGTCACCAGGCTGCCCCAGCGCGCGTCGGGGCGCTCGCGCACCACCAGGTTGAAATCCATGCGGCTGGTGTCGCGCAGGCGCTCGCTGAACGAGTAGTAAAAGTCGTGGCCGATGTGCGAGATCGTGTCGTCGACGATGAAGCCCATCATTTCGTCTTCTTCGCTGGCGCTGGCGAAAGACGCCACGACTGCGAGGACCAACGCGCACCACACGTGGCGGCTCATGGCTGCAACGCCTGCGGCAGCGCTGACTGGCCTTTTGCAGGGCCGTTGGTGCCATCAAGGAAGGCTTTCTCGGCCACGAACTGCCAGTCCGAATAACGCTGCATGCCTTCGAAATCCGACCACTGCGACGGGAAGTCCGCCTGCTTCAACGGCACTTCGGTGGAGGCACTGTTGATGCCGGTGATGCGTCCGTCGAAACCCCGTTGCAGTGCCCATTCGCCGCCGCCGATCGGGTCCGGATAGAGCTGACGCAGGTGGTGGCGGGCTTCCGGAAAACGTTCGTCCTGCAGCAGGTCGACCAGCTCTTTCGGGTACTGCGCCAGGCCCGGCGAGCTGCGGTAGTAGCTGCGTAGCGCCTGGGCGTACTGGGTGCCGACCCACAGCAGTTGCTTCTCGCGATCGCGGCGCGACACGGTCGACCACAGCTCGCCGGCACTGGCCAGGCCCATGCCCATGATCACGATCAGGAACAGCACGCCCAGGTAGGTGAACCCACCCTGCTCCACGTGCTTACCACTCGGAATACTGGCTGCCATCACGCGCCCTCCCGGTAGCTCCGCTCTTGATATCGGCAACGCCGCCCGCCACGCCGTCCGGCGGTGCGATCAGCACCCATTGGTCATTGCGTTCGGTGATCGGGTCCAGCGGCGCGTTGCGCAGGTAGCGGGTTTCCACCAGTTGCTCGATGGAATCGGGATAGCGCCCGGTGTCGCCATAGTAGTGATCCAGCGCCTCGCGCATGGCCGACAGGCTCTGATGCAACGTGGTCTCTTTCGAGGCCTCCAGGCTGTTGAAGTAGCGCGGCAAGGCGATGGTCATCAGGGTTGCGATGATCGCCATCACCACCATCAGCTCGAGCAAGGTAAAACCCTTTTCCCGGCGCATGAGAATCACCACTCGCGGTACGCGATGCCGTTGAGGCCTTTACCCCGGGCGTGGGAGTAGACGTCGAACACGTCCTCGCCATCGCGCGGGTTCTGGGCCGAACTGTTGTAGGCCCGCAGGCCCCAACCGCCGTTGTCGTCACGTTTGGCCGGCACCAGCGGATCCCGCGGTATCCGGCGCAGAAAGTAGAACTTCGCACCCTTGGCGCTGCGCACGTCGCGCACGCCTTCGACCAGCACTTTCAGGTTCGGCGGATAGCCGCTGCTGTTCAGGGATTTCTCGATGTAGCCGGCATCGAAGGCACGCTTGTAGGCGTCGATGCCATCGCGAATCTGATACAGCGCGGTGCGCAGTTCCTGCTCCTTGCCACGCCGTACCAGGGTCTCGGTCAGCGGCGCGGCCATGCCGGCCAGCAGGCCGATCAGGGCCAGCGTCACCACGACTTCGATCAAGGTAAAACCGCGCTGGGAGGCGTTCATGATCAAGGCTTCTCGACGGTAACGTGAGTGGTTGCCACGGCCGCTTCACCGACTGCACGAGGCTGCGCGGCAGGCGCTGGCATGGTGTAGTTCTGCGAACGGTCCGGCGCCTGGATGTGCATGCTGGTTTCGGTGCCGGTCGGGAATTCCATGTCCGACGGGCTCTGGTACGGCAGGTTGCGCACGATCCGTGGGGTGATCGAGAGCACCAGTTCCGATTTGCCGATGGTGTCCTTGTTGCTGCCGAACAACCGGCCCAGACCCGGAATGTCGCCGAGGCCCGGAATCTTGTTGCCGGTGGCGCCGTGGTCGTTGCGCATCAGGCCGGCGAGGATCTGGGTTTCGCCGTCATGCAGGCGCAGCGAGGTCTGGGCGTTGCGGGTATCGACCTGCACCGGGATCGTCCCCTGGCGGGTCGGCTCCAGCGGCGTGGCATTACTCACTTCCAGGGCGATCTTGATCGCCACCTCGTTGTTCAGGTGCACGGTCGGTTGCACTTCGAGCTTCAGACCGACGTCGAGGTAGGTGACGCTTTCGGTGATCACCGGGCCCTGGGTCGACGGCACCGACGTGGCGCTGATGATCGGCACCCGCTGACCGATGTGGATGCGTGCCTGTTCGCGGTTGCTGACGCGGATCACCGGGCTGGCGAGGGTGTTGATGTCGTTGTCCTGGGCGTTGATCTTGGCTTGCGGCGACGGCGAGATCGAAATCCGGCTGGAGTTGATGCCCTTCAGTTGATCGAGAATGGTCACCGCCGAACCGTCGCTGTTGACCACACCGAAGGTGTTCGGCCATTGCAGGCCGAGGTCGAGAATGCGCTGGGTGGCAACTTCCATTACTTCCACTTCCAGCACCACTTCGGGGTTGGACTGGTCTTGCGATTGCAGGAGTTTTTCGGCCATGCGCACGGCGTCTTCGGTGTCGCGCATGGTCAGGGTGTTCAGGCGTTCGTCGACGAACACGTCGCGGGTCTTGAGCATGGTCTTGATCATGTTCAGCGCGGTGTTGGCGTCGATGCTGGTCAGGTAGAAGGTGCGCATCACCAGCTCTTGATAATCCTTCAGCTTCTGCGGCGAGTCCGGAAAGATCAGCAAGGTGTTTTCGTTCACCACTTTCTGGTGCAGCTGGTTCTGTTGCAGCAGCAGTTGCACGGCGTCTTCGATGCGCACGTCACGCACGAAGATCGTGGCTTTCATGTCCGGGCGCAGGTCCTTGTCGAAGATGAAATTCAGGCCGGCAACCTGCGACAGCACTTCGAAAATGGTCTTGAGGTTGGCGTCGCGAAATTCCAGGGTCACCGGGCGGTCGAGCCGGGTGCGCAGTTGCGGGTACTGGATCACGTTGCGGCTCTGCACCAGACGGATGTTGCCTTGCAGCTCCAGCGCACCGTCGTTTTTCGGGTCGAGTTCGAGGATCTGTTTGACCTGGCGGTCGGCGCCGTAGATGTCGCCCCGGCGCAGGTCGCCACGGGCCAGCTCCAGTTTCTCGTCCATGCTGCGCAGGTAGTCGAGCTGGCGCAGGGCATCCTGGGCGCGGCGGTTGTTCGGCTCGATGGTCAGCACCCGGCTGTAGGCTGTGCGGGCCGAAGCGAAATCACGGCGGGCGCGGTCGGTGTCACCGGAGGTCAGCAGCGCGGTGATGGCTTTGGCCCGTCCGCTGTTGAGCAGCAAATGCAGTTCGGTGTCGCGAGGGTCTTCGCGCAGGCCTTCTTCGATCCGGGCCAGCCCGGCCTCGTATTGACCCTGCTCGATCAGGTCGGAAGCCTCCTTGTTGGCGACCTGCGCGGAACTGCACGCGGCCAGCCCGGCACACAGGCCGAGGCTCATCAGCAAACGGGATCTGTTCATTGCGTACTCCCCACAGACAAGGTCTGCGACAAATGCAAAGGCAGGTAGACCAGGCTCAGTTCCACATCGGAAATCGCCGCAATCTTCCAGGTGTCGTCGATCACATCCCCGCTGCGCACGACGTAGATTTTCTCGCCGTCCTGCAAGAACACCTGCAGGTCGCTGCGGTCATGCAGCCTGCCGACGAACTGAAACGGCACCGGTGGCAGGCTCGGGGCTTGCACCACCGGGGTCGGGTTGATCGCTTGTTCGGTGACCGTCGCCAGGGTTGGCGCGGCCTTCCAGGATTTGCTCGCAAACAGGTCGCCGGCCGGGCTCAGGTCCTTGATCGGCGTTGCATTGGCCTTGGCGCTGCTGGCGGGCAAGGCGCCACGGGCGCTGGCTTTCGCCGGGCTGGCCACGGCGACTTCGGTCGAATCCGCTTCGTCGCTCGGCGAGAAATATTCCGGCAACCAGGCCAGCGCCGCCGCCACGCCGAAGAACGCCACCCAGCCGGTTATGCGTTTGGTGCCCATCACGACCTCGACAGGTAGAGGGTCATACGGATCCGGCCGCTGAGGTCGGTGTCGGCAATCTTCTTGCGTTGAAACTCGACGTCTTCCACCACCACCGCCGGCAACTGGCCGAGCAAGGCGTGCAGGAAGCGGCGCAGTTGCGGGTAGCTGCCACGCACCGGCAACAGGATCTGGTAGCGCGCCAGATGGGTCTTGGGATCGACGCCGAGGGCGTATTCGCCGCGCGCCAGGGTGATGTGTTCCTGCGCGGCCAACGCGTAGATGCGGTCGATGGCGACGGTGGCTTGCGGCTGGGCCGGCAACTTGTTGCGAAAATCATCCAGCTGGCGTTGCGGCACCACCGGCGGCGCGATGCTGCCGTCCTCGACCTTGGCCAGGTATTCGGTGGCTTCCTGGGTTTGCTGGCTGAGCTGTTGCAGCGATTGCCAGCCCGGCAGCAAACCGCCGAGTGCCCAGGCAACCGTGACCAGCAGCAGCGCCAGACCGGCCAGGCCCGGAACGCCGAGGCCTTGCAGGTATTCGTGAACGATCAGTCTAGGGATTCGCATCGCCTATCTCCCAGGTCGCCGACAGGTTGAATTGCACCGGTTGCTCCGGCGATTTGACGACGATTTCGTGGCTCAGCAGCGACACGTCGGACAGCTCGTCACTGGCCTCCAGCCGTTTGTGGAAATCCAGCATCGCTTGCAGATCCCGCGCTTCGGCGCTGATCCGCACCTGGCCCTTGCGGGCATCCGGGGTCAGGGTCAGCAAGGCGATGTCGTCGCGCGGCATGGCTTCGAGCATGGCGAACAAGCGTTCCCAGGGGCGGCGCAGTTGCTGCGAGACCTTGCGCATTTCGGCGAGGTTCTGTGCCTGCTCGCGGGTTTCCGCCGGGCTCAAGGTTGTCTTGGCGCCGCTGTCGCCGGTGAGCTGGCGTTGGGTGTGCTGCAAGTGACCTTGCTGTTGTTCGGCCTGATCGCCGAGGTGCTGCTGGACGCCGAAGCACACCAGCGCGAGCAACACACCGCCGCCGAGCAGGCTCCAGCCCAACGGGCCGGAACGCGGACGAGGCTGGAAGTCGAGGTTCAAGGTGCGCATGTCAGGCCACCGCCCGGGACATGACGTACAAGGCGTCACGCACGGTCATCGAGTCGTCTTCGAGGGTGCGCAGGTGCACCCCCGCCACATCCGGTTGCGCATCAAGGCGCGCCGGGGCGTGCAGATAAACGTTGAAGGCGCGTTCGCTGGTGGAGGCTTGCAGTTGCCGTTCACGACCGATCAGCGCGCTGAGTGCTGCATCGCTGTCGCTGCCGCCCACCGAGCGCACCGACGACCAGCGCCCTTCCCTTGCCAGCAGCAACACGCTGCGTTGCGGTTCGGCGACGATGAACAGGAAGTCGCCGGCATCGAGACTTTTGTCGAAGCGGTTGAACGCGGTCATCAGGTACGGCTGCACCGAACGCAGGCGCAGGCCACGGCCGTTGACCAGCGTGCGCAGGCGTTCCAGCAAGTCCTGCGGCAAGGCACTGGCGATCCGGTCATGCCCGGCGGGCTCGGCCGACAACACCAGGCTCCACGGTTGGGTCGGGGCGCCGAACAGGTCTTCGAAGCACAGTTGGGCGAAGCCGCGCAGTTCGTCAGGGCTGCTGATCTGCTCGCTCCATGGCACCAGGCAGAAGCGGCTGAAGTGGCCGGAGATCACCACGCTCAGTTCGGCACCGGCGCGGGTGTGTTCGCCGAGCAGACGGTCGAGGGTGTCCAGCGCCACCGCGTAGCTCTGGAAGCCTTCGTCGATGTAGCCGACGCTGCCCAGCCACAGGGTGTCGCTGCCCCGGCGCTGGCCGAGGCCGACACCGCTGGCGCCGAGCACGGCGATAAATTGATCACGCGATAAAAGTGACACGATTGATCTCCTCCAGCGTGGTCCGACCGTGCTCCACCAGCTCCAGCGCCGATTCGCGCAACAGGCGCAAACCACGGGCGCAGGCCAGGGCTTTGATTTGGGTAATGGGTTGGCGCTCGACAATCATCTGGCGCAGTTCGTCGTCCAGGTGCAGCAGCTCGGCAATCGCCGTGCGGCCGCGATAACCGCTGCCCCGGCAGTGGCCGCAGCCCTTGCCGTGGACGAAGTGGTAGTGATCGACTTTCTGTGGATCGAGGCCCGAAGCGCGCAGCTCTTCATCGCTCGGGTTGACCGGTGTGCTGCAGCTGCTGCACACCAGCCGGATCAGGCGCTGGGCGAGAATCGCGTTGAGCGCCGAGACCAGGCTGTAGGGGTCGATTTCCATTTGGGTGAAACGACCGATCACGTCGAACACGTTGTTGGCGTGAATGGTGGTGAATACGAGGTGACCGGTGAGCGCCGACTGCACGGCGATCTGCGCGGTGTCCGGGTCGCGGATCTCGCCGACCATGATCTTGTCCGGGTCGTGGCGCAGGATCGAACGCAGGCCACGGGCGAAGGTCAGGCCTTTTTTCTCGTTGACCGGGATTTGCAGCACGCCCGGCAGCTGATATTCCACCGGGTCTTCGATGGTGATGATCTTGTCCACGCCGTGGTTGATCTCGGTGATCATCGCGTACAGCGTGGTGGTCTTGCCGCTGCCGGTGGGGCCGGTTACCAGCACCATGCCGTAGGGTTCGGCAGCCAGGCGGCGCAGTTGGCGCAGGGTTTCGTCTTCAAAGCCCAGCGCTTGCAGTTGCACGCCGCAGACCTTGTCGGCCAGGTCCTGTTTGTCCAGCACCCGCAGCACCGCGTCTTCGCCAAAGATGCTCGGCATGATCGACACCCGGAAGTCGATCTGCCGGCCGCTGATGCCGATCTTGAAGCGACCGTCCTGCGGTACGCGTTTTTCGCCGATGTCCAGTTCGGCCATGACCTTGACCCGCGAAATCACCTGCTCGGCGAACTCGCTGCCCTGGATCTTGCCGATGTTGTTCAGCACGCCGTCGATCCGGTACTTGATCACCAGGCCCTGGCCGGTGGTGCCGAGGTGGATGTCGCTGGCGTGCATTTTCAGCGCGTCGTACAGGGTCGAGTTGACCAGTTTCACCACCACGCTCGAGTCTTCGCTGATGCTGGTCAGCGACAGGCTTTGCAGGGTGTCGGTCTCGCTGCCGGCGTCAGCCTGGGCGTTGAGCGATTCGACCGCGTGGAAGCTTTCTTCGTGGCGGGCCAGATAGGCCTTGAGGTCATCGGCGTGCACCAGATACAGCGGCGCGCCGTGCAGGCATTCGTCGATCCAGGCCAGGCGCGACGTGTCGAAGGGGTCGGCAAACACACCGATGACTTCGTCGTTGTGGCGCAGCAGGATGAATTCACGTTTGAGGCATTGCGCGAGGGTGACCCGGTCGAACACCGGGGTCGCCAGAAACAGCGTGTCGGTGTCGAGCACCGGGTAATGCAGGGTGGCGCCGAGGCTGGCAATGAACGGCATCGGCGCCAGTTCGCAGAGCACGGCCAGTGCATCGAGCACCCGTTCCCCGGAGGTGGTGGCCCGTGCCCGGGCCTGGGCCAGTTGTTCACTGGAAAAGCGTGGCGGGGTCTGTGCCTCCTGCGGAGGATTGACCGACAGCGGTTCGACGACAACGGACAGACGATCCATGGCTTGCTCTCCAACACCCGGGGCTTGAGGCCCTGACGGCGCGGGAGGCAATTGCGGCGAGTGCCGGAACGTCTATCGCGCCATTACTCCCCGGTGAGCATTTGATCGTCGTCCGGTGCCATGGCCTCCGACCTGTTTCGTCGGCGGTCCGCCAGCACCCAACTGCCATCGTACAACTGCAACGGGAAGCTCTCGGTCCTGCTCTGGCGTCGTTCGACAAAGCCTTCGGATGGGCTCGCACCGGGTTTCGCTTCGCGCTGGATCCCCAGAAGGTCGCAGACAGCTCGGGCAAGTTCCGCCAAAGGAAACGGTTTGAACAGGATGTGACTGACCCCCAGTTGCCGCGCCCGCTCACAGACTTCAGCGGTCGGGTGACCCGTTATCAGCACGAAATGACACGTCCTGTTCTGGCGAACCGCGTCGAGCACCTCGAACCCTTCCATATCGGGCAAGCGGTAATCGAACACCAGCACGTCGGGGGCGAAAGTCTCGGCCTGGCCGATTCCGTCTGCGCCGTCATGTGCAATCCGGACTTCCAGCCCTTGCGCCGACAGATAATCCTGAAGGTTCTGTGCAAGCAGCTGTTCGTCTTCGACAACCAGTACTTTGTTAACCAAGGTGAACTCCTTGCAGCTACAGATCCCGAAAGCGGAGCCTGCTGGAGTGCGCCTCACAAGAGGTAACGCACACTTCATGCCAGGCTGAGTGCCGGTAATTTTTTGTCTTCATGTCCTTGAATTGAATGGAAATGCCCGCTCGTCCCGGTACCCCGTTCCCCAGAAACGGGGAAGCACCTGAATGGGCATCGAAGCCATTCCCCACTATTGGGGGGGAACCTTCAGTCGTCGTCAATTCGTTCGATCCTGTTCTCTGCCCGTAATTGCGCGAGCACCTGACGACGAGCCTGGGTCTGTTGCTGTCGGGCGAGGTACGCCCTGACTGTTTCCAGCCCTTGCTCCTCTGGGACATCGGCCGCCTCCTTGTGGTTCTCGACAAAAATCAAATGCCAGCCGAACGGTGTACGCACCGCCGTGCTGACTTCGCCAGGCTTGAGGGCAAATGCCGCCGTTTCGAAGGCCGGCACCATTTGCCCACGGGCGAAATACCCCAGGTCCCCGCCCTGGCTGGCGGTGACATCTTCCGATCCCGATTGAGCGACGCTAGCAAAGGTTTGCCCCCCTGCGATAGCTGCGCGCAACTCTTCCAAGCGTAGTCGCGCCGCTTCAACCGTGGCGGCATCGGCATCGCCGGCAACCTTGATCAGAATGTGCCGGGCCTGCACCTGCTCCGGCGCGCCCATTTCAGCGCGGTGTTCTGCAAAAAACGCCCGCACCGTTTGCTCGTCCGGGGCCTGGACCTGGGTCAGCTCGGCAAACATCCGCTGCGCCGCCAGTTCGCGGTGGGTGTACTCGGTGAACGAGGCCTCATCGAAACCGGCGTCCTGCAAACGCTGGAGGAATTTATCGGTGCCGCCGATGGCGGTGCGGGTCTGTTCGACCTGTTCACGCACGGCTTGCTCATCAATCTTCACCCCACGCTTGCGCGATTCCTGCCAGAGCAGCTCCTTGTCGATCAGCGTGTCCAGCGCGGCCTGACGCAGTTGTTTATAGGCCTTGGGATTGCGGATGCTCGCCACGGCGCGGCCCTGATCTTCCAGGTACTCGGCGAAAAAGCGTTCCAGGCGAAACTCGGAAATCGCCTCGCCGTTGACCCGGGCGGCCACCGGTTCATTGTTCGCCAGCGCCACCGGCAACCAGCATGTCAGCAGCAAACACAGGGTTTTGAGCTTCATGATCAGGGCCTCCGGTCAGGGCGTGGCAATAATCGGTTTGTAGGGAGCGACCAGATAAAAACGCTGGTCGGGCAAGTCAACGGTCACCACGTGCGCCCCGCTCAGGCCCAATCGTCGGCCGGGGCCGAAGCTCAGGCGCGGGGTCAGGCCGGTATCGAAGTCGTGCAGGCCTTCGAGCGCCGCCACCAGTTTTTCGCGGCTGGCGTCGCGGCCGGCCTGCTTCATGCCCTCGCTGAACAACAGCATCGAGGCGTAGGCGCCGACTTGCAGCACCGCGTGCTGGGCGCCGAGGCCTTGATGCTCACGCAACAGCGTCAGCGCCATGCGCCCGGCCTGGGTCCAGTCACTGGGCACGAACGGATACGCCAGAAACACCCGCCGGGAAAAACCCTCCGGCACCTGCAACAAATCCCCCGCTACCTGGCTCGATGCGGCAAACAGGTACGGCACCTGCCCGGCATTCTGCAATCCGGTCGCCAGCCGGCTGAAACCCCCGCCGCTGCCCAGGTAGAACACCGAGCGCGAGCCCAGCGGCAAGCTGTCCGCCGTCGGGTCGTAGGCCTGCAAATGGACTTTTTGCCAGCCGTGATCCTGCAAGTAGCGGCCGAGGGTCTGCGCCGCCAGCACTTGAGCCGGGTCGTCGGGATAGGCAATCAGCGTCGGCCCTTGCAGCACTCGCAAACTGGCGGTGGCGTAGTCGGCCAGCGCGAACAGTTGCTCGCGCAGCCCCGGCAACGGTTCGAAAATCTGCGGGCTGGCCTGCACCGATCCGAGCAACGACATGGCCCCGATCAGCGGCACGCCGGACTGCTCCAGACGCGGCGCCAGTTCGCTGTCCAGCGCCGGGGCCAGCGGTGCGATCAGGGCGAAGACTTTCTCTTCCTCGATCAGCCGTTGCAGGGCCTGTTCGGCGCTGGCGCGATCCGGGCCGGGATCGGCCACGGTCAGGCGCAACTGCCGGCCGTGAATGCCACCGGCCTGATTGATCCGCGCAACGCTGCCTTTGAGCACCGCCGCGATGGTGGCGCCCTCCTCGGCCAGCGGCCCCTGGCTGGGCAACAAGGTGCCCAGGTGCAAGGTCTGGTCATCAAGCCCAGGATCGCGGTCATCGGCCAGGCGTTTGAGGTACGCGGTGAGGTTGCGCTGATCCTTCATCGACAGCAGGAAGCGCGGCATGCTCGGGTCGAGGCGATTGTTGCCGGGGTCGCGGCCCTGCTGGATCACCCGCGCCAGACTGCTGTCGGTGTAGGCCGGGTAATTGCGGCCGTTGACCTGTTGCTGACCGTGGATGCTGGTCAGCCGCGACCAGTTGAGCTCCGGCGGACGCACTCCGCCTTCGGGTCGGCCCAGACCATCGGCGCCGTGGCAGTTGGCGCACGGCAGGCTGGTAGCCGGCAGCAACACATCCGCCGCGCCGACCCGCGCCATGATCGGCTCGCCGCTGGCGGACAGGCCTTCGCGGTACAGGCGCTTGCCGGCGCTTTCCTCATCGGTCAGCGGCAACGCGGCCGCGCCGAGGCTGACGCCAGCGAGCAGGATCAGGGCGAGGACGCGGCCGCGGTTCATGGCGCGGACTCAGCGGCCGGCCACGGGCATTGTCAGCAGCTGCAAGCGCTGGGCAATGGCGGCGGCGGGGGCGTCGGGACGGATTTTGCTCCAGCGTTTGTTGGCCACATCGCCGACGATCAACTGGGTCGAGTGCTGCTCGGGCGTCGGCACGATCTGGCCGATGCGGCCCAGCACCAGGTCCATCTGCGCCTTGTCGCCGGTAAGGAAAAGCCAGTGAGGGTCATCGGCACCCTGCTTCAAGGTGTAAGCCTTGAGCACCGCCGGCGTGTCGCGCAGCGGATCACTGGTAAGGGAAATGAAGGTGATGCCGTCGGCCTTGTCGCCCAGCAGCTCGCGGACTTCCTTGAGCTTGCGGGTGATCAGCGGGCAGGCGTCATTGCAACTGGTGAAGATCACGTTGAGCAGCACCACGCGGTTGTGCAGCGCATCGCTGTAGAAACGCTGGACGTCGCCGTGCTGGTCGAGCAACGGGGTGTCGGTGAACCAGGTTTTCGCATCGTGAGTGCCTTTGGCCGGTGCGGGCGCAGCGCTGCTCGTTGTCGTTGCTGGTGCCGGTGCCGGTTGTTCGTGGCCTTCGTGAGCCAGGGCCATGGCGCTGAAAATCCAGAAACAAACCGTCAGGGTGATCCAGTCCAGGGTTCTCATGGTTGTTGCTCCATGGCAATCGCGGTGTGTTTGGCGTGGGTGCGCAGGCCGCTGAGTTTCTCGACTTCCTTGGCCAGCAATGCCGGGTCGGTGAAGCCGTAATAACGCGTCCAGTGGCGACTGTTGCCGTCACCGACGAGGATCAGCGGCTGATGATTCTTGAAGTCGCCGCTGAAACTGCCGAGGCCCTTGAGGGTGGCGGTGATCGATTGCGGCGAACCGGTGAGCCAGCTCCAGCCCGGGCCTTTCTGGAAGGTGCGGGCGTAATCCTGCAAGCGTTTCGGGTCGTCGCGCTGCGGGTCGATGCTGATCGACACCAGCTGTACTTCCGCGCCGACCCGGGCACCGAGCTGTTTCTGCACCTTGCCCATGATCGACGAGACTACCGGGCAGACCGTGGTGCAACTGGTGTAGATGAAACTCATGACGACGATCTTGTTGTGCACCAGATCCTGCTCCAGGTGCACGGTCTTGCCGTTCTGGTCGAGCAGCGGCACGTCGACGAATTTGACCTGGGCGTGCTCCTGGCTGTTGGCGGCCGGTGCCGTGTGCCCGGCATGCTCGTCCGCCGAGTGGGCGCTGGCCTGCTGGATACCGACGGCCAACAGGCACAGGGTCAGCAGGCCACGGGATGCAAATCGGTTCATGGTCTTTTCCTCGTCACTGAGTCTGGCCGGGCAGCACCCGGACACTGGCAAATGTCTTGTCGTCGAAACCGGCGCCCAGCGAGGCCGCGCGCACGTGCAGATACCAGGCGCCGCTGCGGTCGAGAGTCACCGGCGCTTCGTACACGCCGTCGTCGACTTCCCGTGCGGACACTTCACGGGGGCGGGAAGTCGGCGCAAGGAAGTAGCGCAACTGCACGTCGGTCACGCCGCTGCGCTGGATCTTCTGTTTGCCCTGGACGATGCGAAAGCGCACCACGTAGGGGTCATTGAGGGCCACGGCGGTCTTGTCCAGCAGGAACTCGACTTTGGGCGCCCCCACATGTTTTTCAGGCGCGCCGTCGGACGCCACCTGCGCGGTGAAGCAATGAATGATGTTCGGCTGGTTGAGCAGGAACGCCACGTCGAAGCGCCCCGCCGCCGGCAGCTTGACCCGGGCGCTGTAGAGTCCCGGCGAGACTTCGCGCAGGCTGCGGTCGATCACCAGCGCGGCGCGGGCGATCTGCCCCCGGTTGGGGTAACCGGACATCGGTGCGTTCATGCCTTCGGCGTAGAAATAGGTGGTGTTGTCCACCGGGTTGACCACGAACACCGCGTTGTCATCGCGCGATACCGCGAGGCTCGACGCCAGCGGCAGATCGCCGGCCAGCCGTGGCGGCTGTGGCCCGGCATCAAAACCCTGGGTAATCGGCTGACGCCCTTCGCCGAGCGAAGACAGGTTGATCATGGTGACTTTCGGCGAAGCCAGTCCGCGCACGTAGGCATAGGCCTGGGTGAACACCACTTGATAGGGTTCGGCCGAGACTTCCAGATCATGGATCGCCGAATCGTTGGCCGCGTCGATCACCGTGGCGCGGTTTTCCAGCGTGTTCAGCACCACGCCAAAACGGCCGTCGGCGCTGAAGCCCATCGGGCCGAGGCCCTGTTGCAGCTTGATCACCCGGCGTACGGCGCGGCTGTTGCTGTCGATCACGGTGACGGTGCCGTCCTTGCCGTCGGCCACGTACACCGCGCCGGACAGCGGCGAATACGCTACCGACAACGGACTGGAGCCGGTCTTGATCTGTTGCAGCAGGCTCAGGCTGGCAATGTCGATGACGCTCAGGGTGCCGTCGTCGCGGTTGCTGACGAAGGCGAAACGGCTGTCCTTGCTGAACGTGATTTCGTGGTGGCCGCGCCCGGTCGCCAGGTGTTTCAGCGGTTTGAGGCTCTGGGTGTCGATCACCGTGACCCCGGACTCTTCAGCCTTGCTCGCGTTGTTGCCGACCCACAGCAGACGCTCGTCCGGTTGCAGCGCGACCCGCACCGGTTGGCTGCCGGCGGCCACCGAGTCGATCACCTTGAATTGCTCGCTGTCGATCACCGCCACTTCCCCCGCCGTCGGCATCGACACGAAGACCTTTTTGTTGTCCTTGGGCGTGACCCAGTCCATCGGCGACTGCTTGAGTTCAATCCGCGCCAGGGTGCTGGTGATGCCGCCGACCGAAACTGACGGATCGACCACCGAAACGCTGGCATCGCGGTTCATCACCAGCAGGAAATAGCTGTTGAGGTCGAGCAGCGGCCGCGCGCCGATGTTGGATTTGAGGAACGTACCGACCCGCGACTTGCAGCTCTGGTCGCGGCCCTGGGCCTGATCGGCGGCAAGGGCTTGCGGATCGATCCACGCCCCCGGCGCCACACCGGACAACGGCTGGCCGGACGCACCGTCGGTGACGCGAAACTGCACGTCGGCGAACTCCCCTTCACGCAGCTGACCGTCGCTGGCCAGCGGCTTCAGATCGAAGGCGATCGACACGCCGTCGCGGGTCAGCACCTGCTCCGCACTGGTTTGCGCCAGGGCAATCTCGCTCAGCGTGAGCAGCGCGCCGGCCATCGCCAGCAGGCAGACGCCGATGATGTTGATGATCCTGTTCATACATCTCTCCCCTACAAACCTTTCCCCACCTGTGGGAGCGGTTTCACCGGTTCCCACAGGTTGCGCATTGGCACCTACTGAGCAGGCGGCGCCGGCTCCGGCTCATTGGTCACCCGCAGCAATCCCCACAGCCCCGAGGTGTTGCCATAGGCGGCGTAATCGCGGAACAGGTAGTCCCCCGGTATCGCGTTGCTGCCCCCGGCGCTCGGGATCATGAAGCTGAAGTGCGCCGCCGGCAGGACGCTCTCGTGAGCTCCGATGTACATCGACATCGGGTTGTAGCCGAAGCGCACCGAACCCACGCCCGGCGTGCCCATCGGGTAGCCGCCGGTGTCGCTCTTCTCGGCCTGGAACGGGTTGAGCGACCAGACGTGTCCGTCAAGCTGGAACGTCGTGCCGCGACTGCCGCCGCTCGGCATCAGAATGTGCGTACGGAACGGCTGACCCGGTTTGGCATACAGCACCGGCGTCTGCGGATCGCCCCCCACCAGCGCATTGCTGTACGCCATGTGCGCGTTGGTCATGTCGCCGTAACCCGCGCCATCGGCACGACCGAACGGCGCATCCGGGGCGAGGCCGAAGCGATACCACAGCGGTTCGGTCTTGTAGTTGATCGCCATGCTCGAGTTGTCCTGCGGATCGGTTGGCACACCGAAGCCCTCGGCAGCGATGCCTTCGACCGGCCGGCCATTGGCCCAGCGGGTGTTCAGCGCCTTGTGCCAGACCATCGCGAAGTCGCGGTAAGTCGTCTGCCCCGGTGCGGTGACCGTGGCGTTGACCTTGCGCGCATCGTCGACCCAGGTCGCGCCGATCGGCAGGATGCTCATCGCACCACCCAGACCTTTTTGCGGCTGCTTGATCACATCCGCCGGGGTGAAGTTCAGGCCACCGAACTCCACGGCCGTGGCGTTGATGTTGTCGACACTGCGGCCCAGTTGCGTGACCGGTTTGCCTTCACGCTCCAGGTGCCCGGCGTAGTACTGATAAGTACGGGTCGGGTAGGCGCCGCTGCTGCCCACCCGTGGTGGCACGGTCTGGGTCGGGTTGGCGCCGACGTTGGCACCGTCGGATTTGGTGATGTCGTAGGCCAGCAGTTGGGCGTGCAGCCCCACGTGGCTGGACGGCCGCATCAGGTTGTTGCTGAAGGTGGTCGAGCCCAGGCCGCTGTTGCGGTCGCGTTTGACCATGCCTTGCATCACCGCAGTCTGGGTCAGGTCCGGCATCACGCTCGGCAGACGGTTTTCCAGGGTGATGTTGATGCAGTCCCCGGCCGCTGCGCGCAGCACCAGCGGTTCGACCGGAATGCCGGGTTTGAGCTTGCCGCTGACCGGATCGAGGTCGGATTTGCGCACGTACAGGATCGCCGTCGGATCATGCAGCGGCCCGCTCTGGCCACCAATGGTGATGGTCTCGCCGTCCTCCGGATCGGTCACGGTCACTTGCGGGATGCTCACCGTGCGCGAGTTCAGCACCAGGGTGCCGCCCGCCGGATTCAGCGGCCCGCCGACATGCTGACCGAGCCCGGCCGAATCGCCGATGCTCAAGCCCAGCGAATTGCCGAGGATGTCGTTGGCCAGCGCGGCGACCACTTCATAGTTGCGCTGCACCGTCGGACGGGTGCCGATGCCGTTGGGGTTGGCACTGATCCGTGGGCAGCTGCCTTCGAACGCCACGGTGTTGCGCATGCCGGCCGGACTCGGGTTGTTGGGGATGGCGAACAGGTCATTGCGTTTGGCCGTGTAGTTGCGCATCACGCCCCAGATCCCGCTCCAGTAGCCTTCGATCGAAGCGTCCATCGAGTACAGATAGTCACCGGTGGTCGCCGCAGAACTGGACAGCATCGACACAGGTGCGATGAAGCCCATCTGTTCGGAGATGCCGATCATCTGCGAGGCGCGCCAGCCCGAGTTGGAGCTGTTGCCGAAACCGGAACCGCTCTGCAGCCATTTCACGCCGTGCAGGGTGACGTTGTGCTCTTCCTCGTGGCCGCCGGCATGCACCCGCAGACGCACGTTGTCGCCAGTGTAGGTACGCAGCATCGGGGTGAACGGGTCGCCCGGCTCGCTACCGCCCTTGTTGATGTGCGGCGGGAACAACGTAGTGCCGCCAGTCGGGCCGGTGGCGGCCGTCACCAGATTCGGCGCCAGGTTCATCGCCGGGATCGCCCGGTCGGTACGGCTTTGCATGGCATAGGCCAGATCACCGCCGAGGCCGTCGGCCTGCATGCCGCGCTTGCCGTCCGGGCCGACCTTGTTCGGGTCGTAGACCCGCAGGGCCAGCGGCTCGTTGCGATAGTTGACGACGAACATGCCCGGGTCATCCACGGAGATCGCTTGCGGGCAAGGCCGGCTCGGGCAGCCCGGCACCTGACCGCCCTGCACTTCCAGCACGCCTTCGAGCAGGGTGCTGGCGTTGTTGCGCACCGGCGGGTTGATCGCGTAGCGGAAGCTGTCGGCGGTGGCCGGGAACGCCTGCGGATTAGGCACGCCGTTGGGGCCGGCGCCCACGTACACACCGGCTTCATAGGCGTGCTGGAAGTCGCTGTATTCGAGGAAGAACTCACGGAAGCTGTCGTTCTTGCCGTCACCATCGAGGTCGCCGGTGTTGATCACCGCCTGCCATGAAGTCGGCCCGCCGTCCTGCCGCGCGCCGCTGTACAGAGGCTCGCCGGTTTCGGCGTGGAACCAGGTGGAACCGGCCGGTTCCGCCAGCACCGTGGCATACAGCCCGATCTGCTGGTGAGTCGATGGGCCGAGGTGGTCGTGGGTAAAGATGGTGCCCAGGCCCCGATCCACGCCCTTGGCGTTGACCACCGGGTCGACGAACCAGCGTTGCATGGCCGTGCGCGCGCCCATCCAGTCACTGCGCCCGAATTGGCCGAAGAACGGATGCGCCTTGGCTTTCGGGCACGCCTGGGTGCCGTCGCGCGGGTCAGTGCCTTCGCACTGGTTGAATTCGCGGATCGCGTGAATGCGTTCCTGAACAGCGCCCGGGGAGAGCACGCCGTCCTCGTAGTTCCAGCCGTTGGAAGAACCGTCGGCAGCCGTCAGGTCCCACTTCGGCAGGTGAATATGCTGGCCGATCACGTCGGTCGGCGTGCGCACCTGATAGTCATCCATCTCGTAGGTGGCGGGCACCAGGTTGGTTTGCTGGTATTGCACGCAGTCGAAGGTGTTCATGCGCATCACCAGCGGCTCTGGCGGACGCTGCTTGGTGATCACCGGCCAGGCGTCTTCCCACAGCGCCAGAATCCGGGCTTGCGGGAAGTGATAGCCGACCTTGTTGTAGACCGCGTCGAACTGAATGTTGGCGGCCTTGTAGATCCGTGGCCGGTCGGCGGTGAAGGTTGAGGCGCCGACGAAGGACATGCCGTCCAGCCGGTCGCCGCTGGCGAATTCACCGGTGCCGGCGCTGCTGGTCAGGCGTTTTTGCCGGTCGTCCATGCACGGTTCGTAGTACGGCGCGCCGGCAATCGGCAAGGCGCCGTTGGTGCGGAAGGCCTTGGCCACGATCTGGTTGCCGGGCAGCAAGGCAAAGCTTGGGTGATCCTTTTTCGCATGGAACGCCATCGCGGCCTGTTCCACTTCAGTGCCTTCTTCGGGCAGGTAAATCGGTTTGGCGCGGGTGACTTCCTTGGAGAAGTCCAGCGAGGTGGTCACGGTGTGTGCCGCGCCTCCCGCCGACACCCCGTCGAGGGTGTGACGCTGCAAGCCGCCGTCCCAGCCGCCGGACTGATTCGGGTCGAGGTTGGCCCACAGCGCTTTGCCGCTGGCTTTCAAGGATTGCGCGGTGGCGGCGTCGAGCATGTCCAGCGGCGGGGTTGGCGGACGCTGACCCACCGAACTTTCCATGCCGCCGATCCAGAACGGATAACCAGGGTTTTTCAGGCTGCCGTCGGCGTTGCGGTTGGCTTCGCTGCGATCGACCAGTGCCAGGGAACCAATGGCTTGCGAACCACCGTTACCGCCGTGGTGTTCGCCGTCGTCATCGCCCTCTTCTTCCTCATCATCGTCATCGTGGCCGGCGACCAGGGTTTCACCGATTTTCGGCACCACCACTACTTTGCCCGGCATCGGGGCCATGGCTTTGCCGGGCAGCGGCACGACGGCAGGAATCGGCGTGCCGGCAATGATCTCGCCATCCGGCAAGGCCCGGGCACCGGCGGCCGGTTTACCGCTGCGCAGTGCATAAGGTTCGCTGTGATAACCATCGGCGCCCTGTTGCGAGACTTCCAGCCGGGTGCCTTCCTCGAATACATCGTGCACCCGCCACATCGACCACATGCCCTGGGCGAAATGCGGGTAGAAGTGGCAGTGATAGATCGCATCGCCGGCCACCCGGTTGCGGTTGCCTGAGCCGCCGTTGGCGATTTCGTAGGTATAGCCGGCGCCTGGGCCAATGCCTTGGGCATCGACGTAATCGGAGTTGTCGTCGTTGGGGTTGAACAGCCACTGATGGCCGTGCAGGTGGAAAATATGCTGCTCGTGGCCGTTGTGGGTGTTGCGGAATTTGACGAAGTCACCGATGTAGCTGTGATTGACGTTCGAAGGCTCCGACGGATACAGGGCCATGGTGGCCTTGACGCCGACCTGATCGGCGCTCGGTGTCTGGCCGGGGGCGATGTTCTCGAGCCCGGTGTTGGCCGGCACGTCCACCAGCATCGCCACGTCGCCGACGGTGTGCGAGCTGAGGAAGAATTCTTCGTAGGCACACGACAGGCAGTCGTGCATCGGACCTACGCCGAGGCGGTTGGCGACCACTTCAGCGCCCATGCCGCCGGAACCATAATTGATCATGAACGAGTCGCGGGTCGGTTCCAGCACGTGGGCCATGACCGGGTCGGCCCAATAGGCGGGGAACGCCTGGGTAGCAGCAGTTTCGTCCTGGAACTGCGAGGCGAAATCGCGAAACGGTTCGAGGCGGTTAGGGATCGCCGGGTTGCGTTTGCCCACCGATTCCAGCGGATAGGTGCTGGACGCAAAACTGCCATCGGCGTTGCTGCCCATGACGATTGCATCGCTTTCGCTGGAGATGATTTCGTTGCCGTCGACCATGCTGATGATCGGCGTGCCGGCCTTGCCTTCACGCAACCACGGTTCGCGCTGCGGGTAGCGGGCCTGGTAATCGACGATCGGGTGACCGGCCGGTGTGCGGCCGGTGGTCGCCAGACGCATTTCTTCTTCGGTGAGGGTGTTGCGATAGGTGCGTCCCGATTTCGGCACCACCACGACCTGGCCGAACAGGCCATTGGCGACGTTGCCGGCCGCGCCCTCCCCGCCAAATGTCGCGCCACGGCTGCTGACGGCAAACGCCCCTTCGCGCTCGGCGTACAGCACGTACGAACGGCTCGCGCCCGGCGGCACCAGGGTGTTGGCGTTGCGTCCGGTGTAGGAGGAAATGTCATCGATGCTGTTCACCGCTTGCAGGCCGTTGACCTGGAAACCGACATGGCGGTCGGCGACCTGCTCATCGACCTTGAAGTCTTCCGCGCCGCCGGCATTCTCGATGCCCTCCTCGCCTTCTTCTTCGCCCTCAGGCCCTTCGAAGTGCTTGTTGGGGTTGGCCTGGTAATCGAGCAGGTTCTGCAGATTGATTGTCAGGCAATCACCGGCAGCCACCCGCAGCACCAGCGGCCGCGGACGCTTGTCCGCACGCAACGACACCTTGCCCGGCACCGCGCTGCCGCCGTAGGCCAGCGAGACGTCATGGTCATCGACCACATCGCGGCGCAACGCGAACATCATCCCGTTGACGTTCTGCGCACCGAGGCGGTTGAACATCAGCGGTTGATCGAAGGCGACCACATTGGCCACCAGATTGCGCTCGCAGCGCACGGCCGAGCTGGCGACCTCGATGCTGAGCATCGAGGCGACAAACACCAGCAGGTTGAAAAGGGACGGAGCGTGATGAAGGCCGACCATGATCAGAAACCTCGTAGTGGGTGCTCACGGGAATGATTCTCGACAAAACCCTCGGAGCAATCCGCGTGCCACAAAAATTTGTCTTTCGGTTCAACCAGTTACACAAACCACTTGAGAATCCGGGGGATATTCCCCACCCGATTCCCCACTTTTCCGGGGCCATCGGTTTGCCCCGATAGTGGGGAAAACCGGGGCCGGACCTACAAAGGCGCATCCACCGCCAGCCCCTGCAGGCGCCGGTACTGACGCAGCACGCTCGGGACATAGCGCTGGGTTTCGGCGAAGGGTGGAATCACCCGTCCCCGGCTGAGCACCGCGTCAGGCCCGGCGTTGTAAGCCGCCACGGCCAGGGCGATGTCGTTGTCGAACAGGGTCATCAGACGCTTGAGGTATTTGGCCCCGCCCTGGATGTTGGCCTTGGGGTCGTAGACGTCGGTGACGCCCATGTCCCGCGCGGTGCCGGGCATCAACTGCATCAGGCCGCCGGCACCCTTGGGCGAGGTAGCGCCGGGGTTGTAGTTGGATTCGGACTTGATCACCGCATGCAGCAAGGCTTCGGGCAGCTGATTGGCGCTGGCGGCGGCTGACACCAGCTCGGCGTAGGGCTGGTTGGCGATCAATTGCGGTTGCCGGTCAAGGCTGACCAGTGGCGCATCGGCTTCGCGGATCACCCGCTCGTAAGTGCGTCCGGGACGGTGGACGTTGGACAGCACGTAGCTGCCCTTGGCGTCCACGGATACGAAGACATCGGCTTGCGCGACACCGACTGACAGCACGCAGCCGAGCAGTCCTGCAGTGAATGAATGGATCATTGGGCCTCCCCTGACAGGCCCCGAAAAATTGGGGGAAATGCCCCACTGACCCGTCGTCAATCAGCCGTACGCAAGCACTGTGCCGACTCTTGAAAAGCCCGTAATACAAGGGCTTCAGCCCGACAGCCGAAATTATCGGGGGCTGAGCATGGCAATTGCATAAGCCCTTGTGGCGACACGGCTGCCACTCACGGGAGGTCATCATGAAGCTGCATTTTCGTCCGCGTGCCCAACGCGGTTTCACCCTGCTCGAATTGCTCGTGGTGCTGGTGGTGCTCGGCCTGTTGGCCGGGATCGTCGCGCCCAAATATTTCGCCCAGCTGGGGCGTTCCGAGGTGAAGGTCGCCAAGGCGCAGATCGAAGGCTTGAGCAAGGCGCTGGATCTGTACCGGCTGGAAGTCGGCCATTACCCGTCCACCGAACAGGGCTTGCAGGCGCTGGTGACCGCACCGAGCGACGAAGCCAAATGGACCGGCCCGTACTTGCAGAAAAAACTGCCGCAGGATCCGTGGGGGCGTAACTACACCTACCGCTATCCCGGCGAAAACAGCGAGTACGACCTGCTCTCGATGGGCAAGGACGGCCAGCCCGGCGGCGAAGGCGAAAACGCCGAAGTCACCAACTGGCAATAAGCGGAGCACACGGCATGCGATTTCAACTCAAAGCAGTGGGCAAGGCCGGGGTAGTATCGCTGAGCGTCGAGGCGCCGGGTCAGAGCGAAGCGCGGCGCATCGCCGAGGATCAGGGCTTGCGCGTGGTCAGCCTGCACGCCGAGCGCCACTGGCGCTCGTTGCGCCTGAGCAAGCGTGAAACCTTCAACCTGGTGTTGTTCAGCCAGGAACTGACCACCCTGCTCAACGCCGGTCTGCCGCTGATCGATGCGCTGGAAAGCCTCGCCGAAAAAGAAACCGCCCCCGCCGCCCGCAAAACCTTGAGCGAGCTGGTGCGGCTGCTTTACGAGGGCAAATCGTTCTCCCAGGCGTTGGGCCAGTTGTCGGCGGTTTTCCCGCCTTTGTATGTGGCGCTGGTACAGTCCAGCGAGAAGACCGGCGCGGTCGGCGATGCGCTGGGTCGTTACGTGAGCTATCGCCAGCGCATGGACGAGGTGCGGCAGAAGATCGTCAGCGCTTCGATCTACCCGCTGCTGTTGCTGGTGGTGGGCGGTGGCGTGGTGCTGTTTTTGATGGGCTACGTGGTGCCGCGCTTCAGCCTGGTGTTCGAAGGGCTGGGCTCGAACCTGCCGTGGCTGTCGCAGATCCTGATGAGCAGTGGCATGTTTCTGCACGCCCATCAGGGTGAGTTTTTCGGCCTGTTGGCGACAATCGTCATCGCCCTTGCCGTATTGCAGAAACAACCGGCGTTTCGCCGTGGGCTGGATCGTCTGGTGGAGAAACTGCCTGCCGTGCACCAGCGGATTTTCATGTACGAGCTGGCGCGGTTTTACCGGTCGCTGGGGATTCTGCTGCAAGGCGGGATTCCGCTGGTGACGGCCATGGGCATGGTGCGCGGCCTGCTCACGGTAGCCTCGCGAGCCCGCCTGGACCAGGCCTGCGAGCGGGTGCGCGAGGGGCAGTCGCTGTCCACCGCGCTTGAGCTCAACCGTCTGGTGACACCCGTGTCCCTGCGCCTGCTGCGCGCCGGCGAACAGTCCGGCAACCTGGGGCAAATGATGGAACGCAGCGCCGATTTCTACGACGAGGAAATCAGCCGCTGGATCGAGTGGTTCGTGCGTCTGTTCGAACCGCTGCTCATGACCTTCATCGGCCTGTTGATCGGGGTGATCGTAATCCTGATGTACATCCCGATCTTCGAACTGGCTTCTAGTATCCACTGACCTCGGGAACGGGTCGGATCACACGCAAAAACAAGGCACATCCACGTTCCCAATCAAGACAACAAAGACGGAGAACGATATGCACATTAAAAAGCTCGTGCTCGCAATGGCCATCGGCGCAGTCCTGTCGGCGTCTACCGTATTGATTCCGGACAGCCTGTCCGGGGTGTCGAGTGTTCAGGCCAAGGATGGGGGAAGTGGTGGTGGCGGCGGTGGTGGTGGAGGTAGTGGCGGAGGCGGTAACGGCGGGGGTGGCAGCGGTGGCGGTGGCGGCGGCAATGGAGGCGGTGGTGGCGGGAATGGAGGTGGCGGCGGCAGCGGTGGCAATGGTGGTGGTCACGGCGGCAGCGGCAGTGGCGGCAACAGTGGCAGTGGCGGCGGTGGCAACAGTGGCCACAGCGGCAGTGACCACGGCTCGGGCCATTCCGGCAACACGGCGTCATCGGGCCGCAGCGGCACGCATTCAGAACCCGGCGATGACCACGGTGTGCATCGCGCCGGTGAGATCGGTGACGACCATGGCGTACACCGCGCTGGTGAAATCGGTGATGACCGAGGTCTGCATGCGGCGGGCGAACCCGGTGATGATCGCGGTGTTCACGTCGGTGGCGAGCCTGGCGATGACAAGCGCGCCAACTGATTCAGCCTGAAATACATTCCCCCTGTGGGAGCTAGCCTGCTAGCTCCCACAATGTTTTTCCGCGACTACAAAATCGCATGCGCCTTATCCAGCCGCTCACGCAAAAACTCGATCAACGCCTGCACCGGCCGCGACGCCTGGCGATGCTGCGGGTACACCGCCGACAGCGTCAGCGGTTCCGGCCGAAACTCATCCAGTACCGGCACCAGCCGCCCATCCTTCAGCGCCGCGCCAACGATGAACGTCGGCAGATAGGTAATCCCCATCCCCGCCACCGCCGCATCCCGCAGCAGTTCGCCGTTGTTGACGCGCATCCGCCCGGTGACATTCACCAGCAGCGGCTTGCCCTGCCCCGCGTTGAACCGCCACTGCACCGAACGCCCGTGGCCGTAAGGCAGGCAGTCGTGGCCGAGCAGGTCTTCCGGTTTGACCGGCGTACCGCGTTCGGCCAGATACGCAGGACTGGCGCAATACACCCGCTCGATTGACGCAATGCGTCGGGCGATCAGGGTCGAGTCCTCCAGCACGCCAATGCGCAGCGCCAGGTCGTAACCCTCACCCAGCAGATCCACCGGCCGATCACTCAGGTCCACTTCCACCGTGACCTCGCGATAACGCTGCAGAAACGGCGGCAGCAAACAGCCCAGATGCGCCAGCGCAAACGACAGCGGCGCACTCACGCGAATCGCCCCGCGCGGCTCGGCGGTCTGCCCGGCGATGCCCTGCTCCACCGATTCCACTTCGCCGAGCAAGCGCAGCGCCGATTCGTAATAGCTCTGGCCCAGCGGCGTCACGTCCAGGCGCCGGGTCGAACGGTTGAGCAATCGCACGCCGAGGCGCTCCTCCAGTTGCATCAACCGACGGCTGACGAACTGCTTGGACAGGCCCAACTGATCGGCCGCCGCCGTGAAGCTGCCGGAGTCCATCACCTGGCAAAAAATACGCATGTCTTCGAACGGGTTCATTGTCACTCCCTGGTTGACAGTTAAACGCTTTATAGCCGCTTTTTCACTTTCCGGCACCTCATTAATCTGTGCTCACGGTGTTGCTGAGGCCTGAAGCCCAGCGCCACAGCAGCCCGATCCCAAGGCACACAAAAACTCAAACGACTTAAAAAGGAATTGCACATGAACATCAAGAAAACCCTCGCCGCTTCCCTCCTCGCCCTGTCCATCGGCAACGCCTTCGCCGCCGAAAGCACTGGCGTCGAACACAACACTCAGGCCTTCCTCGATGCCCTCGCCGCCGGCGGTGGCAAACCGCTCGAGCAATTGAGCCCGAAAGACGCCCGTGCGGTGCTGACCGGCGCCCAGGCTTCGGTGAAGGTTGACCTGTCCGGCGTTGAAGTCAGCGACAAGGCGATCAAGGTCGATGGCCAGACGATCAACCTGAAAGTGGTGCGTCCGGCCAAGGTCAAGGGCGAGCTGCCGGTGTTCATGTTCTTCCACGGTGGTGGCTGGGTGCTGGGCGACTTCCCGACACACCAACGCTTGATTCGTGATCTGGTGGTGGGCTCTGGCGCGGTCGCGGTGTATGTCGACTACACGCCGTCGCCGGAAGCGCAGTACCCGACCGCGATCAATCAGGCTTACGCGGCAACCAAATGGGTGGCCGAGCACGGCAAGCAAATCGGTGTCGACGGCAAACGTCTGGCGGTGGCCGGTAACAGCGTCGGCGGCAACATGGCGGCGGTCGTGGCGCTGATGGCCAAGGAACAGAAAACCCCGGCCCTGCGCTTCCAGTTGCTGATGTGGCCGGTGACCAACGCCGGGTTCGATAACGGCTCGTACCAGCAGTTCGCCGAGGGCCACTTCCTGACCAAGGGCATGATGCAGTGGTTCTGGGACAACTACACCACCAACCCGGCCGAGCGTGCGCAGATCCATGCCTCGCCGCTCAACGCCAGCGCCGAACAGCTCAAGGGCCTGCCCGCCGCGCTGGTGCAGACCGCCGAGTTCGACGTGTTGCGTGACGAAGGCGAAGGCTACGCCCGCCACCTCGACGCGGCCGGTGTACCGGTGACCTCGGTGCGCTACAACGGGATGATTCACGACTTCGGCCTGCTCAACCCGCTGAACGGCATCCCCGAGGTGAAAGCCGCCGTGCGCCAGGCAGCGGCAGAACTCAAGACCCACCTGAACTGAGTGCAACCCCTCGCCACACCTTCGGGTGTGGCGTTTTCTTTTGTGCCCGCCGGAGTTCTTCCCATGAGCCTTTTTTCTGCCCACCTGCTGTCCTGGAGCGCCCTGCTGCTGGTGCTCGACACCCTGCTCTGGCACCTCGCGCCGTTCAAACATCGCGCGCAACGGGTCGCTGTGCGACTGGTGCTGTTTCTGGCCTTCAACGCACTGGCCATCAATGCCGGTGTCAGCCCGTTGCAGGCGCCGTCGTTCGCCGATGACCCGGTGGCGCAACTGGGGGCTACGGCGCTGGGGATTCTCTGGTGGCTGTACGCTGCGCGGGTGCTGACCGAAGTCATCGGCCTGATCCTGATGCGTCGCATCGGCCACAGCGGCCGGCTGTTGCAGGACGTGATCGGTGCGCTGGTGTTTCTGGCGGCCATCGTCGCGGCGGCCGGTTATGTGCTGGATCTGCCGGTCAAAGGCCTGCTTGCGACCTCCGGCGTGGTGGCGATCGTCATCGGTCTCGCGCTGCAAAGCACCTTGGCCGACGTGTTTTCCGGCATCGTGCTCAACACAACCAAGCCGTATCAGGTGGATGATCTGGTGGTCATCGACGGCGTCGAAGGCAAGGTGCTCGACATCAACTGGCGCGCCACGCACCTGCTGACCAGCACCGGCACCCTGGCCGTGGTGCCGAACTCGGTGGCGGCCAAGGCCAAGATCGTCAACCTCAGCCGGCCGAACAACCTGCACGGCGTGTCGATCAGCATCAAGGTGCCGAACCACATCCGCCCGCGCCGGGTACTCGACGCCCTCGACCGTACGCTGCAAGGCAGCAGCAGCCTGTTGCTGTCGCCTGCGCCGAAAGCGGTGCTGAAAGAGGCCGGCGACGAAATGTCGGAATACGTGGCCAGCGGTTTCATCGCCGAACTGGGCAAGAAAAGCGACGTGCGCAATCAACTGTTCGACCTCGCCCACCGCCATCTCGAAGCGGCCGGCATTTCGCGACATCCGGACGGTGTGATCGAACCGTCGACCCGCGCCCGCGCGTTGCTCGACGAAGTGAAAATCTTCCGCTCGCTGAGCCACGAGGAACGCGATCGCCTCGCCGAGTCGATGGTCGCGCAGCAGTACAGCGCCGGGCAGGTGGTGCTCAATCTGGAGGAAGTCCCGGACAGCCTGTTCGTGATCGCCACCGGCGTGGTCAGCGCCAGCGTGCCGGACGGCAACGGCTTCACCGAGGCCGGACGCATGGGGCCGAGTGAGGTCATGGGCGAACAGAGCATTCTGGCGGATACCCCTTCGCAGGCGACGTTTACCGCGCTGACGTCTTCGATCATTTATCGACTCGACAAGAACCTGACTCGCCAGTGCATGGAGCAGCGCAGTGAAGTGGGTCGGGCGTTGAACAAGTTGCAGGCGGTGCGGCAGCAGAACAGTCGGTTGGCGTTGATGGCCAAGCCTGTGCCTGTTCGCAAGGGTGGTTTTCTGGGGTGGTTGCAAAAGCGCTGAGCCTTTGCGACAGACGAAAAAATGCCCGCTCTTCAGCGGGCATTTCTTCAGCCAATTACTTGGCAGTAAACTTGGTGTAGCTGTTGATCAGATTGCGATAGTTCGGCAGGCGATTCGACAGCAGATTCGCCAAACCTTCCATGTCATTGCGCCAGTCACCTTGCAGCTCGCAAGCCACGGAGAACCAGTTCAACAGCTGAGCACCGGCCGCCGACATGCGCGCCCATGCTGCTTGCTGCACGGTTTCGTTGAAGGTGCCGGACGAGTCGGTCACCACAAACACTTCAAAACCTTCAGCCAGTGCCGACAGGGTCGGGAACGCCACACACACGTCAGTCACCACACCGGCGATGATCAGTTGCTTGCGGCCGGTAGCCTTGATGGCCTTGACGAAGTCTTCGTTGTCCCAGGCGTTGATCTGGCCTGGACGCTGAATGAACGGTGCGTCCGGGAACTGCTCGCGCAGTTCAGGCACGATCGGGCCGTTCGGACCCGCGTCGAAACTGGTGGTGAGGATGGTCGGCAGTTTGAAGAACTTGGCGATGTCACCCAGCGCCAGCACGTTGTTCTTGAATTCGTTCGGCGAGAAATCCTGCACCAGCGAGATCAGACCGGTCTGGTGGTCGACCAGCAGAACCACGGCGTCGTCTTTGTTCAAGCGCTTGTAAGGAACGTTGCTCATGTGAAACTCCTCGGGGATGGGTGATGCGGCAAGCGCCGGCCATACAGACCGGCGCCGTTTACGGGATCAGAAAGCGAAGCAGGAGCAACCGAACGCGCCCCAGAAACCAGCGAAGTCGCTGACCGGCGCATTCGACATCCGCGCTTTTTCATGGCTGTGGGTATGCACCGCGCACGGACCGCTGCACTGGTGAACCTGGGCCTGCAAGGGCGAATTCGGGCGCCAGTGGCCCGGGACTTTGACCACTGGCGACCAGTCCGGCAGCACCGGCAATGCGCGTGGGCCGAGGTCTTCGAAATCGCCGGCGGAATAAACGATCTTGCCGCCGACCACGGTCAGCACCGACTCGATCCACTTGATCGCTTCTTCTTCAACATGGAAGAAGTCCGCGCTCAGCGCTGCCAGATCCGCCAGTTGCCCGACCTTGATCTGGCCCTTCTTGCCCTGCTCGGACGAGAACCAGGCGCTGCCGTGGGTGAACAGTTCCAGCGCGGTAGTGCGTGGCAAACCTTCTTCGTACAGCGCCAGACCGCCAACGGTGCGACCGCTGACCATCCAGTACAGCGAAGTCCAAGGGTTGTAGCTCGACACCCGCGTGGCATCGGTGCCCGCGCCGACCGGCACGCCTTCGGCGAGCATGCGTTTGATCGGTGGCGTGGCTTCGGCGGCTTGCTTGCCGTAGCGGTCGACGAAGTATTCACCCTGGAACGCCATGCGATCCTGAATCGCGATGCCGCCGCCCAGCGCTTTCACCCGCTCGATGTTCTGCGGGGTGATGGTCTCGGCGTGGTCGAAGAACCACGGCAAACCGTTGAACGGAATGTCACGGTTGACCTTCTCGAACACATCCAGCATGCGGCTGATGGATTCGTTGTAGGTAGCGTGCAGACGGAACGGCCAGCGCTGCTCGACCAGGTGGCGCACCACCGGCTCCAGTTCCTGCTCCATGGTCTGCGGCAGGTCCGGGCGCGGTTCGAGGAAGTCTTCGAAGTCGGCTGCCGAGAACACCAGCATCTCGCCGGCGCCGTTGTGGCGCAGGAAGTCATCGCCCTGATGCAACTTGACGCTGCCGGTCCAGTTCTGGAAATCGGTCAGCTCTTCTTTCGGTTTCTGGGTGAACAGGTTGTAGGCGATGCGCACGGTCAACTGGTCGTCTTTGGCCAGTTGTTCGATCACCTGATAATCGTCCGGGTAGTTCTGGAAACCGCCGCCGGCATCGATGGCGCTGGTCAGGCCCAGGCGATTGAGTTCGCGCATGAACTGACGGGTCGAGTTGACCTGATATTCCAGCGGAAGCTTCGGCCCCTTGGCCAGCGTCGAGTACAGAATCATCGCGTTGGGTCGCGCCACCAGCATGCCGGTCGGGTTGCCGTTGGCATCGCGCACGATCTCGCCGCCCGGCGGGTTCGGCGTGTCGCGGGTGTAGCCGGCGACGCGCAATGCGGCACGGTTGAGCAGCGCGCGGTCATACAGGTGCAGGATGAACACCGGGGTGTCCGGCGCCGCCTGGTTGATTTCTTCGAGGGTCGGCATGCGTTTTTCGGCGAACTGGAATTCGTTCCAGCCACCGACCACGCGCACCCATTGCGGGGTCGGCGTGCGGTCGGCCTGATCCTTGAGCATGCGCAGCGCATCGGCCAGCGACGGCACGCCTTCCCAGCGCAGTTCGAGGTTGTAGTTCAAACCACCACGAATCAGGTGCAAGTGCGAGTCGTTGAGGCCGGGAATCACGCAGCGGCCCTTGAGGTCGACCACTTGCGTACCGGCGCCGCGCAGGGCCATGGCTTGCGTATCGTTGCCGACGACGACAAAGCGGCCGTCCTTGATCGCCACGGCACTGGCGAGGGGTTTTTCGCGGTCTACCGTATGAAATTGGCCATTGAACAGAATCAGATCGGCGTTCATCGCAGTTCCTTCGAGATAAGTGAAACGGAGCCCGGACCCGCCGCTTCAGCGCGGCGGATTGGCATTGGATTCGGTTTTTTTGCGTGACTGACCGGCTTCCAGCCACGGCGCGAACAGACGGGTCACCGGCGGCATGAACACGTAAACCACCGACACCACGATGGTCAGGGTGATCAGGAACGTGGCGACCACGTAGTTGGAGAGAAAGGCATTGAGTTGCAGCAGCGGCCCCCAGATCAGCGGCACCAGCAAGGTGTGCGGCAGGATCACCAGCAGCGTCACCACGGCCTGCTTCCAGCGCGGTGGCGGCGAACCGGCCTCGGCCGTCGGCGTGAACCAGAATTCGTTGGCCACATTGACCTCGGTCTGGTCGCCGTCGGCGAGCATCGGCGCGGCTTCATCGATCAACTTCTGACGCTGCGGCGAATCGAGCCAGCGCTGCATCGCTTCGGTCGAGCAATAACGCAACACGCAGGTGAACAGCGCGAGCCCGCCCTGCTGGCTGCGCATCACGTCCACGCCCAGATGCCCTTCTTCGCGCCCCGCCACGCTGACGATATTGCGCAGCCAGGCTTCGTACGGCTGCTCAAAACCGGCCTTGACCCGGTGCTTGACGATCAGCGTCACGGTTTCTTCGGGTCCCGGTTTTTTCAGGGTCTGGGCATCAGGCATAGCGGAGTACTCCGGGCAAACGAACATTGAGCGCCAGCCGTCCCGGCCCGGCGATCAGAACAGTGGTGAAGAGGATCAACAGCAACCAGCCGAACTGCCCTTCGGCCACACTCCATTGCGGATGCACAAGCAGCAGCGCCACCAGCAGCACAAACAGAATAGGCAAGCACGCCAGACGCGCCAGCACCCCGGCGACGATCAGCAGCGGACAGAGGACTTCGGCGAAGATCGCCAGAATCAAAGTGAGGTGGGCACCGAGGTGGAACGGGTCTTCGATCTGTTGCAGCTGCGCGGTGAAGTCCAGCAGCTTGGGCAAGCCATGGACGAACAGCAGAAACAACCCGCCGGTCACCCGCAGGAACAACAGGCCGAGGTTTTGCGCCTGGTCATCGCGTTGTACAGCGCTCATGGGCCCACCCTTGATCAATCATTGCAGGGAATAGTGCAATGATTGATCGGGGGGAAATTGGATGGGTGTGCTCTTTTTGGGAGAGCCTGATCAGGAAGGGATTGAAGTGATTGCTCTCATTCGCACAGTGCTTCCCCAAGGCCAATGCGCACCCGATAGCCGGTTACCCTCCCAAGCCCTGTACGCCATACCTTGCGAGATGATCTGAACAAATCGCTGGCCTAGCGGATTGGGATACAGGTTGTTGTCGAAGACATGCAGAGCGTAATTGGCCACGTGAGTAATCTGCAGATACTCGACGTGAATATCTACATTGCCACCGACACTGAGGGTCCATGCTCTTGCCTCGTCGGCAGTCATCATGGCGTTGTTGATCACGGTTTGATAAACATTAAATACCCGAACGGTATAAAAACCACTTCGGCCCAGGGCGTCCGTCACAGTGATGGTTGTTGTTCCATTTCGGACAGCAATCACCTTTCCCATTCGGTCCACCGTCGCAATATTCGGATCGGCTGTGGAGTAGGTATGTGGAGCGACCCCACCGATAGCGGGACGCGTCATGCTGCTTTCGTTCTCAGCTATGTAAGGCCAGCCATAGATATTGAAGAACGAATAACTGTCCAGAGTCATGGGTGAGGGATCAATGACTGGCCCCGGTGTTTGGGTAGCCTGGATGTCCATAAACGTAGTCGACGACTGGTTACGGTTACCTAACTGGTCGGTTACCACGCATCTGACCGGCGTGTTGGGGTTGTCACCTATCAGCTTGAAATCGGCGGCTGTCAGGGTGACCGTGATGGGTTTGGTTGGATCAGTGACCTTGATCGTTGTTTTCCACACCCCAACAGTCAAAACAATCTCGTCGTGCTGTCGTGCAAAGCTGACGTTGAAGAGAAACACCACCCCCGCCGCCGCTTCCGTCGGACCGACAAAGGCCGGATGGGATATGGTAATACCGGCCGGCGCCGGATAACCGGGGGCCGGGTCGTGATACAGCACATTCAGTATCGGAGCCGAATCTTCGTAATTACCGCTGGGGCGAGTTACCCGATAAAACAGATCGTTCTGGCCGTCCACCAGCCATCCCGGCGGCAAATCCATTTCAATCCGGTCGTTCTCTTCTCCCTTCTTGATGTTCTTGATTACCCCTGTTGGCTGGCCGTTGTGCCACAGCTCCACAGAGTCACCAACGGCCAGCGTGGTGGACAACGTTCTGACCGGGTCAATCACCATGTACAGGCCACTGGGTGGCTGATAGATCGACTGGGGAATTCCCCCGTGGAAGACTCCAGCGGGAAGAACAGGCGCTCTCCATCCCGGGATAAACATGGGTACCAACAAAAGTCCCGCCGTGACCTGCGGAGAATAAGGATTGATCTGCATTATTTAACCCCTCGGAAGACAAACCTGAGCCGTGTCGGAACAGACCCCATCACACTACGAACGGACTAATGCGTCACCTGTCAGATCTGACAGGTCAGCGTGACTTAAAGACCAACGGTCGCTGCTAGAGAGGCATTCAGTGATTTCACCCGGGCACAAAAAAACGGCCCTTTAAAGGGCCGTTCTGATTGCTCTCGCTCAAACGCTCGCGTCAGCCTTCAGTTCAAGATTATCCAGCGCCCGATTCACCGCCAGTTCACCCAGCATGATCAGCTGCGCAATCCCCAGCAGCACATGCCGATGCGAACCGTCCACCAGCCCGGCGAAATCAGTGGCCATAGTTTTGGCACAGGTCAGGGTTTCAGAGGCGTCGGCCAGCAGTTCTTCGCTATCGATACCGGGAGCGATGAGGTATCGGGTATTGGGTTTGAGCAGAGGTTTTCTGGGAAGTAGCGGGTTGAGGTAATGATCGAGGGCGCGCTCGGCGGCTTCATGGAATTTCTTGGAATCGAGGGTTTCGTAGGGCGAGGTTGTGTCGGTTTCAGGCGGATTTGGCGTGGGTTTGATCATGGGTGCATCTCCAGAGTCATTGAGCCGCCACGATTCGCTGCGATACGAAGGGGTGGCAGCCATACGCGGGTCGCAGACCGGGACTCTAGAACCGGCAGACCCGAAGGTCTCCCACGTACAGCCGCCATAAAACCGGAGGTTGTTGTGCGTCCAGAGATCGCGGGCTGCGAGACCCGATCGCTGATTCGTCAGCGACCCGGAAACGATAAGACCCAGCCCCAAGGCGCACAAGCCGGCGGATTCTGGCTTATGCGTAGGCAACGGCGCAAGGCGCTGTAGCTTTCATCAAGTAACGATCAACGCCTTTAAACACCGCACGTTAAACCTAAGACCTTACCCCCTCCTCCTCACCGCGTGTCCACGATTTTGTACTGACGCGGTTCGAAAACCGTGCCTGCCGTCGAGTCCGGTACTTGGTCCGTTCTCACTGAGAACAGGATGCTCACCAATGTCCCGACCCCGAGCGAAAGCAGATAGTCGCCCGGGAGTCTGAGGGTGTAGCCTCGATTCGTGACCCAGGCCTGATGAACCGCATTGCGATCGGGTGTCCAGATACTTCGATTGTTCACGGCGCCATTGGCCGAAAAGCCCATCAGGGTGAGCTCCAGCCGTTGGCTTCTCGCCATGTGTATCCAGCCGCCGAACGTCAGATTCGCTCCGGCCACGATGTCCTTCTTGTCCAGTTCAAGGGTGCCTTTTGCCTCGTCGATGACGGGGGATATGAGCAAGTTGCTCGGGATCGGCAGCACGGATAGAGCCAAGGGCTGCAATTGCACTGCGGGTGCACCACCGCGTACGTAGGAGGCGGTGGCTTCAACGGTTTTACCGATGCTGAAGGCCACCAGTGAGACAGGCGCCGACAGTTTTCTGGGCGTGATACCGACATCGACAGGAAGCGATTTGTAAGAACCCGCCAGCGGTGTGCCTGGCTCGGCGTTCCATTCCACAGTGACCTTGTCACTAGGCTGGCTCAGATAATCGAGCACAAACGTCAGCGCATTTATGGCTGCGGAAGGATTCAAATGGGTGTTGCCGGTTGATTCCTTGATCCGCACTTCGCGGTTTTCCAGAACGTTGATCGTCCAGGATCTGGATACCCCTCCAGCGGCGTACCGTCCTGTGAAAACGTGAAGGCCCGTGGTCAAGCCGCTGGCCAAATATTCCCACGCCCCTGCAATCACCGGAGCCGTGCCCAGCCGTGTTTCCCCATCAAAAACGATCACTGGCTCTGTGGCTACGCCGGACAAGGTGACGCGGGTGGACAGCGTTTCACCTTGATCGCCGACTTCCCGACCGTCCGGTTCAATGATTTGCTCGATCCTTGGCGCGCTCGTGGGATCCGTCAGGACGATGTAGTTTCCGTGGGCAAAGGGTTGGGCAAGCGCGGGATCCTGACTGCCTTGCAACCCGACCATCAATATCAGGCTCAATACGCTGCCGTGCTTGAGACTCCGCAGATCCGTGGTGGAATGAACCGTTGCGTAGTAGCCAAAACGGTTGAATTCATCCGCGATCACATTGCCCGGCGGCCCCCAATATGACCGGTCAAAAACGCTGTTGTCGGCATTGACGCCAAGCAGGCGCAACCAGAGAAATTGACCCCGAGTACTTAGCGTCCATGCGTTGATCCGCAGAGTGAAATGACTCAAGCCATCAAGGTTCAGAAAACGACCCTCGCCCAACTGATCGGCCTCGGTGATCAAAGGCCTGGGCAAATCGCGTTGCGCCAGCGTCAAGACATACAGCACCAGCGGATCGGAGGTCACCGGGGCAGTGCTGCCTTTGGTGTTCGTGTAGGTCACGGTCACCGTCCTGCCCAGATTGAAGGTTGTCAGTGTGAACGGCAGTCGAATCAGCATTGGCCGAACGGTGCCGGCGCTGACGGCAGGGGTGGTATGCGAGCCATTGCTTCCGGTGGCCGGGTCGCCGCTAAACGTCACACTCACGCTGTCGCCGGGTTGCAGCGAGGGGTCCATCACCTCGACCGTCAGTGTGTTGCGCACATTCTGCGGGTCCAGCAGGAATGTGCTCGGGTTTTCCTGAATGGTCGGAGGCGGTGGAGCGGCGACGCTTGCGTTGGAGCTGTTGGCGGTCATCGTTCTGTCCCGGTGCGCGTGTGATATGGCCCTCGAAAAGGCATCGGATCAATAACACACCCACACAAGGACCAGCGCTACTGTCAGAACTTACAGGTCAAACACTCTTCCGGACGAACGGCGTACCTACTCCACCGGAATATCCAGCGTCACCGACATGAACTGACTGATCCGCGACCGCAACCATTTTTCCGCCGGATCGTTGTCATGCACCCCACTCCAGGCCATCGACAGTTGTGCTGCATCAATCGGAAACGGCGGATCCTCAGCCCGCAACGCACAGCCTTCGACTAGCGCACACGCGGCGTAATCCGGCACGGTGGCGATCATCTCGGTGCCCGCCAACAGCGCGCGCAGGCCGCTGAACTGAGGTACACCGAGCACCACCCGGCGGCTGCGGCCGACCTTGGCCAGGTCCACGTCGATGTTGCCGCTCAGATCCCCCGAGAATGACACCATCGCATGAGGCCGCTCGCAGTACTCGTCGAGGGTCAGCGGACCCGGGCGGTTATCGCCGCGCAGAACCTTGCAGGGAATGTCGCGCAGTTTCTTGCGCTTGGCATTGGCCGGCAGATCGGTGGTGTAGCTCACGCCGACGGAGATTTCCCCGGACGCCAGCAAGGTCGGCATCAGCAGGTAGTTGGCGCGGCGCACCACGACCACGATCCCCGGCGCCTCTTCCTGCAACTGGCGCAATAACGGTGGGAACAGACCGAACTCGGCGTCATCCGACAGGCCGATGCGGAACAAGTCGCAACTGGTCGCCGGATCGAATTCCTTGGCCCGGCTGACCGCGCCGGAAATCACGTCCATCGCCGGTTGCAGTTCCCGAAGAATCGCCAGCGCCCGCGCCGTCGGCTCCATGCCGCGACCGTTGCGCAGCAACAGCGGATCGTCGAACAGATCGCGCAACCGGCCCAGCGCCGCGCTCACCGCCGGTTGGCCCATGAACAGTTTTTCGGCGACACGGGTCAGGTTCTTTTCGAACATCAGCGCTTCGAAAATCACCAGCAGGTTCATGTCGACGCGGCGCAGATCGTTTCGGTTCATGGGCGTGTTTTCCTTATTGGCCAGGCGCAAGTGCTGCGCACTTTACTTGATCGACGGTCATTCGAAACCGGCTTCGGTGGCGGAATTAACAACGTTTAACTCGTCAGCCTTCGCCCCTCGCCAAACAATGAATCCCTCTGCGCAGCGTTGTTTTATTGACCTGAGGGAAAGCGCTGACCGTGCGTTCCCCACCGACACGGACCTTGGCCATGGCTCACTTACAGCAAACCGTCGCCCGCGCCCCTGCCAGCGAACCCCGCAAGACCAGCACCGGCGGCCTCAGCCCGCAACGGGAGCGGCTGGTGAAACAATTGATCCTCGAACGCCTCGGCGACAGCCTTGAAGTCACCGAACTGGCCAGCGCCTGCTCACTCTCACGCAGCCATTTTTCCCGGGCGTTCAAGTGCAGCACCGGGTACTCGCCGCAAGACTGGATCCGCACCCAGCGCATCGCCCGGGCCAAGCTGTTGATCCAGCAGACCAACCACAGCCTCACGCAGATCAGCCTCGAATGCGGTTTCTGCGATCAGGCGCACTTCTGCCACATCTTCACCCGCAGCGAAGGGATCAATCCGTTTGCGTGGCGTTGTCAGGTCATGAAAAACCGCTGAGGCGGTTTCAGCCTCGAGCCATCCGCTGAGCCAGTCGCGCCACCCGCTCGCCCAGGTGCGCGGCGGTTTGTTGGTCTTCCAAAGGAGGTGCCTGTTCGGGCGGTTCCTCGACGCAGGATTGGGACATCGCGCCAAGGGAGCTGCCGAGGCGATTCAACTGGCCGTCGAACACACCTTCGCACGCACGGGCCGGCAGCAGATCAAGCCCGACCCAGATCATCGAGTGCTGAGCCGCGAACACCGCCATTTGCAGCAGGGTATTGAGCTTGTCGCCGCACAGGCTGCCGGAGTTGGTGAAGCCCGCTGCCAGTTTGTCGCGCCATGGCCGGGCGAGGTAGAACGAGGCCGTGGCCTCCATGAATTGCTTGAACGCCGCCGAGGCGCTGCCCATGTAGGTCGGCGCGCCGAAGATGATGGCGTCGGCGCGGTGCAGCTCATCCCAATGGGCTTCCACGTCTTCCACCGCCAGCAACAGGCAGGTGCTGCCCACGTGGCGCTCCACACCTTGGGCCACTGCCTGCGCAATGACGCGGGTGTGCCCGTAGCCACTGTGATAGACCACCACTACCTTGCTCATCGCAGCGTCCTCCGGACGTATGCATTCCATTGCCCCGCAGTTTTGGCTCTGACGCGGGCGCGGACGAGTTAATCGTTGTTAATTTTTCCCGGCTGTCGGGTGAGCCGGCACAGGTTCCGGCCTTTAAATACAGTGGTGACGGCACTGGATGCCGAACAAAGCCAGGGCGCGTGCATTGCACGCACGTTGCACTGGCGACAAATCCTGAGGAATATGCCCGGATACTGCGGATTAGACGGCTTGCGTGACCCTCGAGTCGCTCCCCGCCCTGCCCGTCACGGATTCTTCACCGAGGCGGACCAGGATCACAAAAAACGTCGAAGGAGTGAGCGGTTGAGTCTTTCCCCGAATCAGGCCATCGGTTTCGGCCCCTATCGGATCCACCCCAGCCAGCGGCTGGTGCTTGAGGGCGATCAGCCTTTGCGCCTGGGCCGCCGCGCCATGGACATTCTGCTGATCCTGCTGGCCCACGCCGGCGAGGTGGTGAGCAAGCAGCAACTGATCGCCGGAGTCTGGCCGGACAGCGTAGTGGAAGACATCAATCTGCGGGTGCACATGGCGGCGCTGCGCAAGGCACTCGGCGACGGTCAGGCCGGGCAGCGCTACATCGTCACCGTGGCGCAGCGCGGTTACAGTTTCGTCGCGCCGGTCGTGCTGCAATCCATTGAACAACGCCCCGCCGCCGCCACTATTGGCCGGCATAACCTGCCATTGCGCCGCACGCGGATGATCGGGCGCCAGTCGGTGGTCGACAGCCTGATGAAGCAGCTGCCGCGCCAGCGCTGCATCACCCTGGTCGGCCCCGGCGGCATCGGCAAGACCACCGTGGCCCTACGTGTCGCCGAGCAACTGATCGGCCGTTATCGCGACGGGATTCGTCTGCTGGATCTGGCGCCACTCAACGATCCGGGCTCGATCTGCTCGCACCTCGCCGCCCTGCTGGACCTTTCGCTGCATGCCAGTGAACCGATGGCCTGCCTGATCAACAGCCTGCGCGAGCGGCAGATGCTGCTGGTGATCGACAACTGCGAGCACTTGATCGACGCCGTGGCGCTGCTCAGCGAAAGCATTCTGCGTGGCGCGCCGCAGGTGCATATTCTGGCCACCAGCCGCGAAAGCCTGCGCGCCGAGGGCGAGTATGTGCAGCGTCTGGAATCCCTCGATTGCCCGCCGCCGATTGCAGTGCTCGACCGCGATCAGGCGATGGGATTTTCCGCGCTGCAACTGTTCGTCGAACGGGCGATGGCGGCGCACGAACACTTTGAGCCGGGCAACGCTGATCTGCCGTTGATCATCGACATCTGTCGACGGCTGGACGGCATCCCCCTGGCACTGGAACTAGCCGCCGCGCAGGTGGCGGGCCTTGGTCTGGACGGTTTGCTGAGTCAGCTTCAGGGGCGTTTGCCGGCGGGTAATCAGACTCGCCTCGGTCGGCATGAAACCCTGCGCGCTACGCTGGACTGGAGTTTCAACCTGCTCAACGCCTGCGAACAGACCGGCCTGCGTCGACTGGGCGTGTTTCGTGGCGCATTCACCCTGGAATCTGCGGCGGCGGTTATCGTCGGTCAGCACATCGAATCGAACGAAGTGTTTGCCTCGATCACGCAACTGGTCGCCAAGTCGCTGCTCAACGTCGAGGTTGGCGATGAAGAAGTGTTCTATCGCCTGCTCGACACGACTCGTCGCTATGCATTGGAAAAACTCGACCAGGCCGCGGAGCTCGGCGAAACCCGCGAACGCCATGCCGAACGCAGCCTGGCGCTGATGCATCAAGCCCAGGCCGATTGGGAAAACACAGCGACCGAAGTCTGGATCGAGCGTTACGCCCGTGGTCTTGAAGACCTGCGCGCGGCGCTGGACTGGACGCTGAATGACCGAGGCTCGCGCGCGCTCGGCGTGCGCCTGACGGCGACCTCGGCGCCGTTGTGGCAGGAGTTGTCCCTGCTCAAGGAGTACGGCGTTCATGTGCGTCGGGCACTCGCGTTGCTGGCGTCCTCCGACGAGCCCTGCCCGCGACTGGAAATCGCCTTGAAACTGGCCCTCGGCAGCGCCTGCTATCACACCTGGGGCGGCACCCCGGAAACCATCGAAGCCTTTGTCAGTGCGCGGCTGCTGGCGCAACGGCACGACGACATGGCCGGCCAGTTGCGCGCGGTGTCGGGGCACATGGCGGTCAATCTCAGTTGCGGGCATTACCGGATGGCGCTGGAGCAGAGCGAGCAATTCGAAAGCCTCGGCGTGCACGGCGATGCGCAGTTGTCCCTGAGTACCCATCGCTTGCGGGTACTCGCGCTGCATTACGCCGGCGATCAGCATCAGGCGCGAACCCACGCCGAACAGGTCATTCAGCGCATGGCCCACAGTGGCCACCTCAACCGTTTCACCCACGGTTTCGGCGTGCAATACGATCAGAGCGTCGCCTCGCTGACCGTTCTCGCCCGAGTGTTGTGGCTGCAAGGTTTTCCCGAGCAGGCCTGGCGCACGGCGCGGCAGGCGCTGGACATCGCGGTGCAGATCAACCACGGCACCTCGATCTGCTACACCCTGGCACTCGCCTCGTGCCTGATCGCCCATTACAACGGCGACGTACAAAACGCCCGCGCGCTGCTGCAACTGCTGCTCGAACAGGCGCAGAAGCATTCGGTGCTGCTGTTCTACACGTGGGCGCGGCACTACGCGCAGGTGATCGACGCTGACAAGGCCTCCGCCATCCCGCCCGCCGACAGCGGCCTGGTCAGGGAAATCATGGTCACGCTGGATCCGGGTTTCGTCGATGACGCGTTGCTGGAACGGGCGCAAAGTGGCGCAGCCGGCTGGAGTACTGCGGAAATCTTGCGGGCTCGGGCCGAGCGATTGCTGGCGGCTGAATCGCCCTGCCATCACACGGTCGAAAGCGCTTTGCAGCAATCGCTTGAAATTGCGCGGACGCAAGGCGCCCTGGCCTGGGAACTGCGCAGCGCAACGTCGATGGCTCAGTTGTGGCAGCGCCAGTCGCGCTACCGTGAGGCACTCGAATTGCTAACACCGATCTACCAGCGCTTCACCGAAGGCTATGCCACACCGGACTTGCGCAAGGTGCGTTTATTGCTCGACGAACTGCGCGGTCAGTCGGCCGCTTGAGGCTGGCCGGGTGCGGCCCAGGTAACGCGCGTGCCGACGCTCGACATCACTCAGTTCGCCGCCCTGCTCCAGTTGTTCGCGGGCATAGCGGCGCGTGGTGTTGAGCATTCGGTAGCGCAGTGTTCCGCTGGATCGGTCCGTTGTCAGCAACGATTTGACTGCCAACTGCTCAACGACGGACACCAGTGTCGAGGGTGGTAGTTGTGCGCAACTGATCACACCGATGGCGGCATCCAGGGTGAATGCCATCTTGAACACCGATAACCGCTGCAGCACGCGTTGTTCTTGCTCGCTCAAGTGTTGATAGCTCCAGTCCAGCGCAGCCTTCATCGACTGGTGGCGTGGCACAGCGGTGCGGCGACCGTGACTCAGAACTTGCAGACCTTGGTCCAGTTGGGTCTGAAGGCCGACCAGCGCCAGCGCATCGATCTGCGCGGCTGCCAGTTCGATCGCCAGCGGAAGGCCGTCGAGCCGCCGACAGATGTCGCGCACCGTTTCCAGATCCTGCTCACGCAGACAGAAACCGTGTTGTCGGGCGCGGGCGCGACTGACAAACAGCTGCACCGCCGAATAGCCCATGACCTCGGCGACACTGTTGAGGGCCGACGCTTTGGGAAGGGTCAGCGGTGGCAATGGCTGCAGGACTTCCAGACCGAGACGCAACGGTTCGCGGCTGGTGGCCAGGATCGACAGACGGGGCGCGGCGTCGAGCAATGTTTCCAGCAAGCTCCGACAGGCTGCGTGAAGGTGCTCGCAATTATCCAGCACCAGCAAGGCGTGACGCGCGGCCAGTGTGGGGAAATCGATATCAAGGGTTTTCAGCAGGTGATCAAGGAGCGGAATCTCTTCGTCGATCAGCGACAGGTCCACCTGCCACACGCCGTCACGAAAATGCTGCAGCAGCAGTTCCGCTGCACGCAGTGCCACGGTGCTTTTGCCGACACCGGCAGGTCCCGTTACCGTCAGGAGCCGGGACAACGGCAGTTGGCGCACCAGACCACCGACCAATGAATCGCGCCCGGTGACCGGCGTCAGCCGTGCGGGCAAATTGTGTTGGGGTGCTTGCAGGCTTTCGAACACCACCTGCGCCACGCTGTCACCCTGCACCGGTGCCACGAAGCTGTACCCGCATTGCGGCACATTGATGATGTAGCGCTGACCGTTTTCGCCGTCGCCGAGGGCCCGGCGCAACGCGGCGATGTGCACCCGCAGGTTGATCTCCTCGACCACCGACGTTGGCCACACCAGCGCGATCAGTTGTTCTTTGCTGACCACCCGGCCGGCGCGCTCGACCAGCACTTGCAGAATGTCCAGCGCACGACCGCCCATGCGCAATTGCCGATCCCCTTCGAGGATCAGCCGTTGGCGCAAATGGAACGCGTACGGCCCGAAACGCAGGACCGACGCGGAGTTCAATTCGTTGAGGCTGTTCATGTCCGTTATCTTCGCAGGCCTCGATGACGGTACAACCACCACGCGGGGTCCAGCACGGACATCCGGGTGCCCGTAACGGACAGAACCGCTCTAGCTGAACTGTTCGCGATATTGCGTCGGGGTCAGCCCGAGCTTTTCGCCGAACAGAAACCGCATGTGCCGCACACTGCCGAAACCGCTTTTGTAGGCCACGGTTTTCAGCGGCAGATCGCTGATTTCCAGCAGATTACGTGCGCAATCGATGCGCGCACTTTGCAGAAATTCCATGGGCGTCATGTTGACCTCGCGGGCGAACACCCGGGCGAAATGCCGTGCACTCATGTTCGCAAGCCCCGCCATGCGCTCGACGGTGAAGGCTTCCTCCAGATGTTCCAGCACATGGTTCTGCACCCGGGTGATCGGGGTTTCCTGGGGCGCCACTGCCGCCATCAGCGGGCTGAACTGCGCTTGCCCGCCCTGACGTTTCATGACGACCAACAGCACCTTGGCCACGTCCTGGGCAATCTTTTTGCCATGATCGCGGGCGACCACCGCCAACGCCATATCGATCCCGGCCGTGACGCCTCCGGAGGTGATCAGGTTGCGATCCTCGACAAAAATCTGGTCGGTGGCGACGTTTGCCTTCGGAAATCCCTTGATCAGGCGTTCGGTGTAATTCCAGTGGGTGGTCACACGATAGCCGTCGAGCAATCCGGCGTGACCCAGCACGAAGGCGCCTGTACAGATTGAGCCATATTGCCCGGCGCGCGTCACCGCGCCCTGCAGCCAGTCGAGCAACGGCGGGTGTTTTTCGTTGTAGGCGCCGGGGCCGCCCGGCACCAGCAGCAAGTCGTAGCGCTTATCGGCTTCGTCGATATGCCGATCGGTGTGCACGAGGACGCCATTGGACGCACGCAATGGCCCGCGCTCAGTGCCCAGGGTGGTCAGGTGATAGTGGGCTTGCGGTTTCAGGTAGCGGTTGGCGACCGAGAAAACTTCCAGCGGCCCGGCCATGTCGAGCAGCAGAAAATCGGGAAACAGCACCATTGCCACGGTCTTCATGGGGGTATCACCAAAATCTATGCAGAGTCATAAGTGTGAGCATTATGGCCAGATACGGTGGAACCGTTGGAAAAGAATGCGTGATCCAGTGCTCACAACTGTCAACTCAAAACGGACAGTATTTCAATTTTCATCTACTTATTGCATCACAGGGTAACCAGTAACCTTCTCCTCACTCGGACGAATCAACGTCCTGAAAGGAGATTTCATCATGCTGACCCTTCGTAAAGCTTCCGACCGTGGTCTGGCCAATCATGGCTGGTTGAAGTCGTTCCACACCTTTTCCTTCGCCAGCTACCGTGACCCGCGTGAACAGGGTTTTTCCGACCTGCTGGTGATCAACGATGACCGCGTTGCTGCCGGCAAGGGTTTCGGCCAGCACCCGCACCGTGACATGGAGATTTTCTCCTACGTGCTCGAAGGTGCGCTGGAACACAAGGATACCCTCGGCACCGGTTCGGTGATCCGCCCCGGCGATGTGCAACTGATGAGCGCCGGCAGCGGCGTGGCCCACAGCGAGTTCAACCACTCGGCGACCAAGCCTGTGCACTTCCTGCAGATCTGGATCGTGCCTGACGTCAGCGGCGCGAAACCGCGTTACCAGCAAGAGCACTTCAGTGAACAGAAAAAACGCGGTCGCCTGCAACTGATCATTTCGCCCGAAGGCACTCACGGCTCGCTGAAAGTGCGCCAGGATGCACGGGTGTATGCCGGGCTGTTCGATGGCGAGGAAAGCGCCACCCTCAAGCTGCCTGCCAACCGCTATGCCTATGTGCACGTTGCTCGCGGCAGCGTTGAACTGAACGGCGTGCAATTGAAGGAAGGCGACGGCGTACGGGTTCGTGAAGAACAGGCACTGACCCTGAACAATGGCCAGGATGCCGAAGTCCTGGTGTTTGATCTGCGCCCGCAGGAACTGCCGGAAATGCCATAAGCCCGTGGTTTTCATCGCTCAAAAAAACGGCCTTCGTTGAAGGCCGTTTTTCATTCTGCAGGCAAGGTCATCAGCACTGCTGGCGCAGAATTTCCAGCCTCTTTCACCGATTGAATCATGGCCAGGGTGGCCTGCATCGTGACAAGCACATTTGACTGGTTCGCGTAGTAGGAGCCGACGAGAATGGCAACCATCCCCAGAAAATGTACGGTGGTCGCGGCCCAGTAGTTCGCCTTGTTCGTCGAGACCATTCTCATTGCCTCGTCTATACGCTCCAGGGATCGATCCATACGAGCCGCCATCAACGCATAACGTTTGTCGCGCTCCTGATGAACCTTTTCCTGCGCCAGACGAATTTTTCGTTCAGTATTCTCTCGCTCCAGCCAGGCTTTTTCATTGGCCTTTTCCCTTCCCAACCGAATCCTTTCTTGCTCCTGGCGAAAATCCTCCAGATACCGCTCCCGAGCCAGGCGGACTTCTTCCTGAGCCCTCTCTCGCTCCAGCCGAGCCTCTTTCCGAGCCTGCTCCTGTTCCAGTCGAACTTTTTCCTGAGAGCGCTCTCGTTCCACACGAGCGGCTTCCTGAGAGCGCTCTCGCTCCAGTCGAGTTGCTTCCAACTCCAATCGAGCAGCTTCCTGAGACTGCTCCTGCTCCAACCGCACCTTGTCCCGCTCGGCCTGCTGGGTCAGAAAGCCATCGATCTTGGCGGACATGGACTCGATCCGTGCATCGATTCTTGTCTCGATGACCTCGATCCTGGCGCTGAATTCGTCTCGCGTTATGTAGTTCATAGACTCAGTACTATCCGTTTGCCCGGCCATGTCGCTTGCTTGAAATTGGCTGAATTCCCTTGCAATCAATTCCGCACCTCTGACGTTTATCAATACTTCCCTGGATTGATCACCTCGAAGCGCTTCACCTGTTCACTCCGGGTGTGAGAAACGATAGGGCCCGGCCAAAAAACTCACAAGCCAGCGGATTCTGGCACTGTTGTAGGCAAGATCGTCAGCTGATGTAGCCGTCCTACACGGCATCAAGGACTATTCATTCTCCAGCGCAAACGCCTCGACAATCTGCTCGATCACCGCCCTGACCCGCGCGGTATGGCGCAAATCCGCATGGGTCACCAGCCACACTTCATAAGGCAACGGCCGCGTACGCTCCGGCCACAGCCTGACCAGACCGTCGCGCTCGCCCATGTAGACCGGGATTTCTCCTACACCCAGCCCGGCGGCAATCGAGCGGCGTACCAGCAGGCTGGAGCTCAGACCGGCAACGATCCGCCCGCGAGTCACGGGTTCCGTCACCAGGGTCAGGTCTTTGTTGCCTTGCAGATACGGTTGGTACACCACCAGATCATGGCCCTCGAACGCACTGCCCGGCGTCGGCACACCATGGCGGTCGACATAGGCCTGCGAGGCAAACAGCCCCACCGGCCAGCGCGCGATGCGTCGGGCAATCAGGTCCGGATTGTCCGGGCGGGTGTTGCGCACGGCGATGTCCGCTTCGCGTTTGGCCAGGCTGAGGATCTGCGTGGAGGCATCCAGCTGCACGCGCACGTCGGGATGCTGTTGGTGCAACTGCGCAATGGCCGGGATCAGGAAATCGATGGCCAGCGAATCAGTGGTGCTGACCCGCACGCTACCGGTCAGGCGATCGTCCAGGCCCTGGATACGCCGCTCCAGCTCCAGCGCCGAATGCTCCATTTTTTCCACCGACTTGAGCGCCGCTTCGCCGACTGCCGTCAGCGCATAGCCCTCGGAGGTGCGCAGGAACAAGGTCGCGCCCAGCGACTTTTCCAGTGCGGTGATGCGTCGCCCGACTGTCGCCTGATCCACGCCCAGTACACGCGCGGCGCCACGTAATGTCGACTCGCGGCAAACCGCGAGAAACACTCGTGCGTCATCCCAATTCATACCGTTCTCCATTGCTGCATAAACGCATCACAACCACGCAAACTCGCTGCATTAACGCAGCAACGATAGCCGATATGCTGGACGCCATAAACCTTTCCACAGGATTGCCGTCATGCGCACTTCAACTGCTTCGCCCGAACGTCCGGACACGAGTGTCTGGCTGGCGATCTTCGCCGGACTCTGCGCCAGCCTGGTCAGCATCGGTCTGGCGCGTTTCGCCTACACGCCGCTGATCCCTTCGCTGATTCAGGCGCAGTGGTTTTCCGCCCATGATGTGGTCTATCTCGGCGCGGCCAACCTGGTCGGTTACCTGATCGGCGCCCTCCTCGGTCGCCCGATGGCACGCCGGCTTACCCAGAGAAACGCCTTGCGACTGATGATGTTGGCGGTGACCGTGGCGTTTTTTGCCTGTGCGTACCCCGTGTCGGTGAGCTGGTATTTCGGCTGGCGCCTGCTGTCCGGCATCGCGGGCGGCGCGATCATGGTGCTGGTGGCCGCGACCGTGCTGCCCCATGTACCCGCCGCGCGCAAAGGCCTGGCCAGCGGGGCGATTTTCCTCGGCATCGGTCTGGGCATCGCCGGCTCGGGCACGATCGTCCCGCTGCTGTTAAGTCTGGGTTTGCAGGCGACCTGGCTGGGATTGGGCGTCTTGTCGCTGGCGCTGACGGCATTGAGCTGGTTCGGCTGGCCCTCAGAACTGCCCCATGCAACCACCACGACGGCTCAGATGGAACCGGTCGAGCCGACACCGCCTGCTGTTTATCTGCTGTTTGCCCAGTACGCGTTCATGGCCGCCGGGCTGGTGCCGGCCATGGTTTTCCTGGTGGATTACGTCGCCCGTGGACTGGGCGCCGGGGCGCACGTCGGCGCACTGGTCTGGATCATGTACGGGCTGGGCGCCATCGTCGGCCCTGTGAGCTATGGCTTCCTCGCCGATCACCTCGGTGCGCGGACTGGCATTCGTCTGGTGCTGCTGGTGCAGGCGATCACCCTTGGCTTATTGGCCATTTCACATTCGTTCCTGGCCTTGGCGCTGCTGGCGGTGATCCTCGGTTCCTTTCCACCGGGCATCGTTCCGCTGGCGTTGGCCCGAGTGCATGAGCTGGTGCCGGATCATCATCGCCAGCAGGTGGCGTGGAGCCGCGCCACGGTGTCGTTCGCCACGTTTCAGGCGCTGGCCGGATTCGCCTATTCGGCGCTGTTCAACGCCACGGGCGGACAGCATGTATTGCTCTTCGTGATTGCCGGCGGTGCCATCGTGATCGCGCTGATACTTGAGCACGCCATGAAACTGCTGCCCTCCTCCGTCGAACAACGCTGCTGCGCCCAATGAGGGGAATCATTGCGCCCTGACTGTGCTCCCATCTACTGATCACTTTTTCAAGAGGAATCGAAAATGACGTTGCCCCCTGAAATGACCCGAATCGAAATCACCGAACCGGGCGGGCCCGAGGTTCTGCAATCCCGGCGCGTCCCGCTGCCGGTCGCCGCAGAAGGCGAAATACTGATCCGCGTGCATGCCGCCGGCATCAATCGCCCCGACGCCCTGCAACGCGCCGGCAAATACCCGATGAAGCCTGGTATGAACCCGATTCCGGGCCTTGAAGTGGCCGGCGAAGTCGTGGCGATTGGCAGCGGTGTCAGCGCATTCGCGGTCGGTGACCGGGTCTGCGCGCTGACCAATGGCGGAGGTTACGCCGAATACTGCACGGTCCCGGCCGGCCAGGCCCTGCCGATCCCCGATGGGCTGGACTGGATTCAGGCAGCGGCCATTCCCGAAACCTTTTTCACGGTGTGGGCCAACCTGTTCGGTCTCGGCGGCGCCAGCCGTGGCCAGCGCGCCTTGATTCACGGCGGCACCAGCGGCATCGGCACCACCGCGTTGATGCTGTGCCGCGAGTTTGGCATCGAAGCCTTCGCCACCGCCGGCAGCGCCGACAAATGCGCAGCGATCCGCAATCTGGGCGGCGAAGCGATCAACTACCGGGAACAGGATTTCGCGGCTGTCATCGCCGAGAAAACCGCCGGCCAGGGCGTGAATGTGATCCTCGATATCATGGGCGGCTCGTACCTCAACGGGAACATCAGCGCCTTGGGGATGGATGGGCGGTTGGTAATGCTCGGGTTCCTCGGCGGCGCGCGAGCCAATGACATTGACCTGCTGGCGATCCTCGGCAAGCGTGCGGTGGTCACCGGTTCCCTCCTGCGCGCCCGTACCTCGGCGGAAAAGGCCACCATCGCCGATCAATTGCGCAAACACGTCTGGCCGGTGCTCGCCGCCGGGCGCTGCCTGCCGATCATCGACAAGGTCTATCCGCTCACCGACGCAGCCAAGGCCCATGCGCACATGGAAGCGGGCGACCACATCGGCAAGATAGTGCTGAAGATCGACTGAGTCGTTGCAGCATTTTGTAATCGTTGCAGGCGTGCGGTGGTCGAAAATGTCACGCGCGGGTCAAGGCATCTGGTAAAAAGCGTTCTTTGTCCGCGCTGTGGTGAAACGTTTAATGTTCCTTGCCTTCATGACCCGACTTCGACGCCGCCGTCTGGCGTTCGCCTGCATGGCCGCCCTGATCATCGGCGTGCCGGCGAGTTGTGCCGTGCTGGAACACACCGAACGCAAGCTGTTGTTCCGCATCGAGCCGGGCACCGCCGGCTGGTATCACGGTTTGCCCGGCAGCGTGCAGGAACTCGACCTGCAACCGAAAAGCTTCAAGGCCGGGCAAAATATTCACGCCTGGTGGTGGCCGGCGGAACGCGCCGATGCTCCGGCCATCCTTTATCTGCATGGCGTGCGCTGGAACCTCACCGGTCAACTGTTCCGTATCGAGCAACTGCGTGCAGCAGGTTATTCGGTACTGGCCATCGACTATCGCGGCTTCGGCCAGAGTCATGGCGATCTGCCGTCGGAGAGCACGGTGTACGAAGATGCGCGGGTAGCCTGGGAACGCTTCCAGCTGTTGCAACCGGACCCGAACAAACGCCTGATCTACGGGCATTCACTGGGGGGCGCGGTCGCCATCGACCTGGCTGCAGAACTTGGCCGCGATGCCGCCAGCCATCACACCCCATTGCCGGTGCGCGGACTGGTTATCGAATCCACATTCACCTCATTGGCGGATGTGGCGGCTGCCGTGGCCAACACCTCCCTTCCAGTCCGTTGGTTGCTGTCGCAGAAATTCGATTCCATCGACAAGATCGCCGAGATTCACATGCCCTTGCTGGTGGTGCACGGCCTGGCCGACGCATTCGTGCCGTCACGCTTCAGCGAGCAGCTGTTCGCCGCCGCCCGGCAGCCGAAAAGCCTGCTGCTGGTGCCCGGCGCAACACACAACAACAGCATGGCGCTGGGCGGACAGAACTATCGCAAGGCGATCGATGCGCTGATGCAGACCCGACCTGCCGCCCGGGTGGCGGGCGCTGCGGTGCAAAAGAACCCGCGCGACTCCTGACGCCCCTCCCCGCAGACCATCGGTCACCCCGAAAGGAAATTCTTGCAGCATCGGCTGGCAATCCGGCGTTCTAACGCTTTGCTGGATGAAGTCAATCCATGACGCTGCTTCGGCACACCCGGCCGCGCCGCGTCTAACTGCCTATTCGGGAGCACCCCCATGAAAATCAACCCGTACCTGATCTTCAACGGCGACTGCCGCGCGGCCTTCACGTTTTACGAGCAATGCCTGCAAGGCAAGCTCGAAGCGATGATGACCTTCGGGGAAACCCCAGCCGCGGAACATGTCCCCAAAGAGCATCACAACCTGATCATCCACACCTGCCTGAAAGTCGGCGATCAGATGCTCATGGCTTCGGACACCACCCCCGACCGCCCGACCCAAGGCATGAGCGGTTGCTCGATTTCCCTGAATGTCGACAGCATTGCCGAGGCCGAACGGGTGTTTAGCGCCCTGGCCAAGGATGGTCGAGTCGACATGCCGCTGGAAGCCACCTTCTGGGCTGCGCGCTTCGGCATGCTGGTGGATCGTTTTGGCGTGTCGTGGATGGTCAATTGCGAAAGTGACAAGTGACGCTGTCATTGCACCGGACATGAAAAAGCCCGACCTCTTCAGGTCGGGCTTTTTCATTCAACGCTGGGCCAACTCGTGCCGGACGCACTGTTCGTAGTAGGTCTGCTTGACGGCCGCCGGCTTGAGCCGCGACGCGCTGTCGTAGGTCTGTTCGGTGATACCCATGGCGGTCATGCGCATCCATGGTTGCTGGAACTTGCGCGCCTGCAAGCGCTTGCGGGCGCCATACAACGAAATCCCTGACAGCTTCGATTGTTGTGCGCCGGCGGCAATGTCCGAACCCCAGGTACACGCAAAACGATGGCTCTTGCTCAGTTCCCTGGCCTGGGCCTCCAACGCGAACAGAGCGAGGGAAAGCGTTGCTACGGTGATGACAATCGTCCGCATATAGCCCACCTAACCTTTTGAAAAAAGGCGAGTTTGCCGGGACTTTAAACATTCGGGGGCCAGCAATTTGCCGCCTATTGCTCCCGGGCGCGAACTTCAACCCTCAACCGGTCTGCGCCCTCTTCTTGGCACTGGATCGTGATCGGGACAAAACGCTCGATGACCAAAATGTTGCTATGCAAATGCTCGGTCATCCTGGGCGTGGTAAACGATCCGCCTCCGGCCAGCACCATCGGCAACAGCAACTGGTCGGCCAGATGCTCTGCCACCGCTGCACCGCTGTGCAACCAATCGGCCGCCTGATCAATCGCGGCGTCCGCCACCTTCTCCGAACGCAGTGAGGCTTGACCGAAAGCGCTGAAGATCTCCGTGACGTGTTCAAACGCATACTCCAGCAGCAACACGTTGCCCGGGCCACAGGCCGGATCAAGGATGACGGCGTTCAATTCTGCTGACGCCATGTTCATACGACGCGCCACCCGGTCAAGCTCGCGTATGCCGACGCTCGGCGCAAGCCCGGCCGTCAGCGCAAACGCCTGTTGCGAGAGCGGCAAACCGCGCTCACACAAGTGCAGTGCTGACAGTTTCGATGGTTGCACCCTGACGTCGATTTCGCCCCCGCCAGCCGGTACGAAACCGTGGCGCAGCAACGTCAGTTCAACTTCCGCGCCCATGCGGCGCAACAACGGCAACCAGCTGCGGTTGAGAAAATCGGTCGGTGGCGCCAGCGGATTATGCGTGCCGCCGCTGATCCGCACCCGACTGGCTTGCGGCGCCAGCAACAAGGCAGGTAGCAAGGTCTGTAACACCAGCGTGCAACTGCCGGCAGTTCCAATGGCAAAGGAATAATCGCCACCACGAATCGGCCCCGGCTCGAAGCTCAATGTCTGTGAGCCCAGTTCAGCCCCCTGGATCTTTGCACCGCAGACCTGCGCTGCCGCCATCACGGCAGTCAGGTGCTGGCGCAACAGGCCCGGACGACTGCGCTTGGCCCGAATCCGCTCAATGCGAAACGCCTGGCCCGTCACCATCGACAGGCTCAGCGCACTGCGCAACACCTGGCCACCGCCGATAGCGCCGTCCAGTTCAATAACGTCCTGTTTCATTTTTTTCCTTATGCGTACAAACCAACGGTTTCCCGCAGGTATCGATCGAGCTGCCGCGAATCTTCCCGGGTTCGGGGCAATGCCGGCACCGCACGCTCGAGTTCCGCCTCGATGAACGCATGCAGCGCCGGACGACGAGGACCGTAGGCGCTCTCGTCAGCACTGCGCTTGAGCGCAAGCAGTTCGTCGACCTCATCGAGCAATGCCCGGTCATCGACGGTGCCCAGCAGATCGCTGAACGTCATCGGCGGCCGACCCCGCCCCTGATCGATCCAGCGCACCGCCAACAGCGGCCGCAGTACGTAGAAATACTTCTTGAACCGCACGCTTTCACCCTGCAGATAACCACGGAAGTTCTTCTTCGCCATCGACAGATAATGATTGCGCGCGGCTGGCGGGCTGTAGAACGCCTCGGCCAGTGCCCGCAGTTGAGAAACCGCGGCGGTTTCGCTGCGATAAACCAGCGGTGAGTCGAGCCATTCGAGCAAGGTCGGGTTGGATTTGCGCAACAGCCCGAGGGTCTTGCGCAACTCCCAGCCACTGACATCCAGCTCGTCATCCAGCGGTCGCTCGATCACATCACTTGGCGCATCGATCTGGACGAACCACTCCGGTTTTTCCACATAAACGAAGCGCACATCGTAATCACTGTCGGGCGAGGCAAAACCCCAGGCCCGGCTGCCCGATTCGCAGGCATACAGCACCGTGACATTGCGTTCACGCTCGATGCGCGCCAGTTCTTCCAGCACGCGGGCGCGCATGACGCTGCACAGCGGGTGACGTTCTTCGAATTTCATGTCCTTCAATCCTTGTTCCAGTGCGCCTTGCGACACGCGTTATCCCTTGACGCACACCACCTGACGCAGGGTGTGCAGCACTTCAACCAGCTCACGCTGGGCGTGCATGACTTTGTCGATGTCCTTGTAGGCCATCGGAATTTCATCGATCACCGCAGCGTCCTTGCGGCATTCAACGTGCGCGGTGGCACGGATCTGATCTTCGACGGTGAAGGTGTTTTTGGCCTTGGTACGGCTCATGGTCCGACCGGCACCGTGGCTGCAGGAGCAAAACGATTCTTCGTTGCCCAGACCGCGCACGATGAAACTCTTGGCGCCCATCGAACCGGGGATGATCCCCAACTCGCCCTTCTTCGCCGACACCGCGCCTTTGCGAGTGACCAGAATGTCCTCGCCGAAATGCCGCTCTTTCTGCACGTAGTTGTGGTGGCAGTTCACCGCTTCCAGCGCGACGTCGAATGGCTTGCGGATAATCTGCCGCGTGGCCTGAATCACCGCTTGCATCATCAGCGCCCGGTTCTGCTTGGCGAAATCCTGGGCCCAGCCCACAGCTTCCACGTAATCATCAAAGTGCCGACTGCCTTCTTCGAAGTACGCCAGGTCACGATCCGGCAGGTTGGCGATGTGCTGACGCATATCCGCCTGGGCCATCTGGATGAACAGGTTGCCGATGGCGTTGCCGACACCGCGCGAGCCGCTGTGCAACATGAACCAGACCCGGTTGGCCTCATCCAGGCACACTTCGATGAAGTGGTTACCGCTGCCCAGTGTTCCGAGATGCCCGCGGTTGTTGGTGTTGGCCAGTTTCGGGTACTTGTCGGTGATCGCCTTGAACCGTGGATTCAGCGCCGCCCAGGCCTGATCGGCCTGTTGCGGGATTTCATCCCAGGCGCCTTTGTCACGGCGCGACCGGGTCGAACTGCGGCCATGAGGCACCGCTTGCTCGATGGCACTGCGCAGCCCATGCAGGTTGTCCGGCAGATCGGCCGCGGTCAGCGAGGTTCGCGCGGCAATCATGCCGCAACCGATGTCCACCCCGACCGCTGCCGGGATGATCGCGCCGACCGTGGGAATCACGCTGCCGATGGTCGAGCCCTTGCCCAGATGGACATCCGGCATGACCGCCAGATGCTTGAAGATGAAGGGCATCTTCGCCGTGTTCATCAACTGCTCGCGCGCTTCGTTTTCCACCGGGACGCCTTCGGTCCAGAGCTTGATCGGTTTGCCGTTGGCGACTTCCAGCAGTTGGTAAGTGTGTTCTTTCATCATCTCGATTCTTCAGGTAGTTCCACCGGCATTCGCCGGCAGATTCAAAAAAGGTGGCACGACAAAGGTTGATGACTGTTGCGCGTTGCCGCGCACCGGGGTTAACCGGCCTCAGATGTACAGCCATCGGCATTCGTGCCGTCACGCGCACTGACAAGGGTTTGGTGAGACGTCTTGGATGTAGTCCCACCGGCATTCAGTGCCCGTGACAAATCAATTCATTGGGCGGTTCATCGCCTCACCCCATGCGTTCAATCGCTTCGACCCAGTGCTGCGGTCCGTATCGGCCGGCAGTGAACTGCTCGATCACATCAAACACCGCGTCACTGAAACCGCCGACATTCAAAATGTCATCGCGATCCGCCGCCGGTGTCGCCCAACCCGGTTGCAGGTCAATACAGATCAGGCGTGCCTGGGGGTTGATCCGCTTGATCCGCTCCCATTGCAGCATCGTCTCGCTGGCGCCCTGGCGTCGCGCATCGATCCAGGATTCGTTGTCCGACACCATGATCAGCGTATCGACCCTGGCCTTGCTGTCCGCCAGTTTCTTCAACGGCGCCGAGCAGCAGGTTCCGCCGCCGAAAATGCCTGCAAGCTTTTCGGCATTGCTGATCACACTGTCGCGCGGGTTGAGTGTGATATCCACCACCTTCCATTCGAACGGCATCACCCGCGCCGTCGGCTGTTTACGCAACACCGCCGCCGTAATCAACGCCGCCACATCGATGCAGCGCACCGCCGTGGTCGCGCCCTGACGGTAACCGGTCAGCGGGCTGCCCATCGAGCCGGAAACATCCGGACAAACCACCACCGTACCCTGAAGCTTCGGCACATTGGTCAACGACAGCTCCAGCGCGTCCTGCAAAGCCTCGCGAATCAGCGCCGGCACGTCATCGCCGACCATCCGGTACGCTGCCAGCAACTGGTACGGATACACCCGCGCCTTCGCAACGGCTTCGGGATCCGCCAACCGTGCGGCCACGTATTCGGTGCAACCCGGTACTTCAAAAGCACCGTGGCGCGCCAGCGTATTGAGGTTGATGCGCAGCCCCTGCCAGCCCATGTTTCGTGCCTGAGCCGCCCATTGTTCCTTGCTCAATGTTTCGTTGCCGAGCAATTGAAAAGGCACTTCAGGCACTTGATCACTCGCGCCACTGCGAAAGGCCAGCAAATCGCGAGTCAGTGCGGGCAACGCCTGTGCATCCACCGGTTTGCCGATCACCCAGGCGAAAAACGCTTCGCGCCAGGCCTCGGACGGTTTTGGGTGAACCATCTTCAGCACATCCGCCAGCGAAGGCTGATTGCCGATCGATGCCTGCAGCAGCTGTCGCTCGGTCGCGCTGTTCAGCCAGTTCTGCACCAGACGCTTGGGTTGGGAGCCGAGGGAGCGGCGACCGGTGGCGCCACTGCGCAGGATCTGCACGAAATTGCGCAGCATCTTGCCGCTGTCCACGACCTGCCCGAACACCTCCGGTACCAGAGCCGAACGCTGAGCCGTCAGCGCCGCCAGCAACAACGCCGGCATGTCTTTCATGTGGCCCTTCTGGCGAGCGTAAAGAGCGGCATTCGCCACGAAGCGGCTGTCCAGCTCCGCCACCAGCTTCAACACCTGATCCAACTGACTTTGAGCCGTTGCGTAAAAGGTCGAATTCAGGCAACCGGTGACTGCCAACTGAGCCAGTTGATGCTTGGGCGTGTAGGCATAAGCCGCAGCTCCGGAAGCATTCAAGGTGTCGCACGCCGGCAGGTTTTTCGATTGCGTATTGAAGAGGTTGAAGTTGGCCATCGTGGCGTCTCGCTGTGTTGTCCTGTTCGTTGTGACAGGTATTGCAGCCGCTGTGCCAGTTTTCGAAAACGTTCGCGAATTATTTTTATCTAGTTGATTTTAAAAGGTTTTATTTTACAAACGAGCGTCCCTGAATTTTCGTCACGACAAATAACGCCCTCGAACACTATCATTGGCTATCGTCATTTATCTTTCAGGATAATCAATGTCCAGCAAGCGCACTGTCGCCATCGGTTTCATCGGCGCCACCCTCGATCGAGTAGGCAAAGGCGCCAACCGCTGGAACCATTGGCGGCCTAGCGTGGGCCTGTGCCAGCAACCGGACCTTTTGATCCATCGACTGGAATTGATACACGGCACGGACGCCCGGGACGCGAGCCTGGCCGAACGCATTCGCGAGGACATCCGTCAGGTGTCGCCGGGCACAGAGGTACGCCTGCACCCGATGGCGTTGCGCAACCCCTGGGATTTCGAAGAGGTCTACGGCGCACTCCACGACTTCACCTCCGAATACACCTTCGATACCGAGCGTGAGGACTATCTGGTGCACATCACCACGGGGACCCACGTCGCGCAGATCTGCTGGTTCCTGCTGACCGAGGCGCGCTACCTGCCGGCACGCCTGATCCAGACCTCCCCCGCTCGCCGCAAGAGCGAAGAAGAACCGGCCACCGGCACCCACGCCCTGATCGACCTGGATCTGTCGCGCTACGACCGCATTGCCTCACGCTTCACCCACAAACGTCTGGAAGGCCTGGAGTTTCTCAAGTCCGGCATCGCCACCCGCAACACCGCGTTCAACCGCTCGATCGAGCAGATCGAACGCGTGGCCGTGCGCTCGAAAGCGCCGATGCTGCTGATCGGCCCGACCGGCGCCGGCAAATCCTTTCTCGCCCGACGCATCTACGAGCTCAAACGCAGTCGCCATCAAATGCAGGGACGCTTCGTTGAAGTCAACTGCGCCACCCTGCGTGGCGACGGGGCAATGTCCGCGCTGTTCGGCCACGTCAAAGGCGCGTTTACCGGCGCGCAAAACGCCCGCGACGGCCTGCTGCGGGCGGCTGACGGCGGCATGTTGTTTCTCGACGAGATCGGCGAACTGGGGGCGGACGAACAAGCGATGCTGCTCAAGGCTATCGAAGAAAAGCGCTTCTTCCCGCTGGGCTCGGACAAGGAGGTCGACAGCGACTTCCTGATCATCGCCGGCACCCACCGCGACCTGCGCAGTCGCGTCGCCGAAGGCCTGTTCCGGGAAGATCTCTACGCGCGGATCAACCTCTGGACGTTTGACCTGCCAGGCCTGGCGGGCCGCCGCGAAGACATCGAACCCAACATCGATTTCGAGCTTGAACGCCACGCACGCGAACACGGCCAACTGGTGCGCTTCAATCTTGAAGCCCGACGGCGCTACCTGGGTTTCGCCAGCTCACGGGAAGCTGCATGGCTGGGTAACTTCCGCGAACTCTCGGCCTCGATCACGCGCATGGCGACACTGGCCGACAGCGGGCGAATCGATGAAGCGCAGGTCGAGGAGGAAATTGATCGGCTGCGGTATGCGTGGGGGCTGGCGCAACCGGCCGGAATGACGAATGAGCTGCCGGGCGATGCCGAGACGCTGGACCTGTTCGATCGATTGCAATTGAAGGCAGTGCTGGAGGTTTGCAGACAGGCAGACAGCTTGTCCGATGCCGGCAGACGCCTGTTCGGCGTGTCGCGACAGGCGAAGGCGCAGCCCAACGATGCGGACCGATTGAGGAAGTACCTCGCACGGTTCGGCATTGAATGGAGCCAGTTGCGCGAGCAGTGAAGCATCCGTGAACGAATGGATACGATCGGGGTGCGTGCCGGTGACTCACAAGTTCCCGCCGGTCAGTTGACCGGCACTTTACCCGCGTCAGAACTTCCAACGTCTACCCACCTGACGCGGAAGCCCCGACGATGAACAGAACCATTGCAGCCCTCATGCTTGGAAGTCTTTTATCTGCCACCGCACCGTTGGCGATGGCGGGAAGCACCGTTCCGCCTACGGGCATTCCCGGGGTCAACCAGGGAGGCACCGAATCCAAGGAAGACAAGGCCGACAAAAAGGGTGAAGAAGCCTCAGGGTCGAACTCCGGTGCAGAGTCCCATGAGACAGAGAAGGATGCGCAAACGTCCAGTGGCTCAGAGGATGGGATGGTAGAAAAGAAACCCTGAATCACTTAGCCAGTTTTCGCAGGCATAAAAAAGCCGATCTTTCCGATCGGCTGTACTGTGTGACGTTCATCCCGCTTCACCAAGCCAGGACGATGAGTTTCAACGCTTGAGCTTGCGCTTGTTGCGGTATTGGTCGATCACCACCGCGACCACGATGATCAGGCCCTTGATGATGTCCTGAATGTAGGCATCGACCCCGACGAACGTGAAACCGCTGGCCATCACCCCAAGGATCAGTGCGCCGATTACCGTGCCGGTGATGCGCCCCACTCCACCCGCCAGACTGGTACCACCGATAACTGCGGCGGCAATCGCGTCCAGCTCATAGGACATACCCATCCCGGCCTGCCCGGTAGCGGCGCGGGCCGAAGCCACTACGCCTGCCAGCCCCGCCAGCAACCCGGCGATGCTGTAGACGATGACCAGATGGCGCTTGACGTTGATGCCTGAGGTGCGCGCCGCCTGCATGTTGCCGCCGATGGCGTAGGTGTATTTGCCGTATTTGGTGTAGCGCAGCGCGATGTGGAAGATCACCGCCACCACCAGAAAAATGATCACCGGCATCGCGCCGTGGCCGATCGCCGTGTAGGAATCCGAGAGCATGCTCACTGGCTGGCCCTCGGTGTAGTAACGCGCCAGGCCGCGGGCCGAAACCATCATGCCCAGCGTGGCAATGAACGGCGGAATCCCGGTGATGGCGATGATGCTGCCGTTGATCGCCCCCGCCAGCAGCCCGACACCGAGCCCGGCAATCACCGGAATCCAGACCGGCAAATCGGTCAGTGACGGGAACACCGCCCGGGCGAAATCCGAAGTCTGCGCCAGACTGGCCGCGATCATCGCCGACAGCGCGAGCACCGAGCCCGACGACAGGTCGATACCGGTGGTGATGATCACCTGGGTCACGCCAATCGCCAGCAGACCGATGATCGACACTTGCAGAATCATCAACACCAGCCGCTGGGAGTTCATCAGGAAGCTCTGGTCGCGCACGATCCAGCCGAACAGTTCGAACACCAGGCCAATGCCGATCAGCACCAGGAAAATGCTCAGTTCCGTCGGAAAGCGCCGGCGGCTCTTGACCGGTGCCGTGGCCGGTTTGTTTTCCAGTATCGCGTTCATAACCACTCACCTTTCTATCGCATCATCGACGGCGGCCTCGGCCACCAGCGGTATCCATTAATGAACCGAGGACAGGCCCGAAGCCAGTTGCATCACCCGCTCCTGAGTCGCCTCGCTGCGGTCGAGGGTGCCCATCAGGTCGCCCTCGTGCATGACCATCACCCGATCACTCATGCCGAGCACTTCCGGCAGCTCCGAAGAAATCATGATCACCGCCATGCCCTCGCTGGCGAGGTAGGCGATGAGCCGGTAAATCTCGGCCTTGGCGCCGACGTCGATGCCACGGGTCGGCTCGTCGAGAATCAGGATCCGCGGGTTGGTCATCAGCCAGCGCGCCAGCAAGGCTTTCTGCTGATTGCCACCTGACAGGGTGTCGATGCACTGCTCCAGCGACGGGGTTTTCACCCGCAGTTTCTTGCACATGTCTTCGCACAAGGCGCGCAAGGCTTTTTGCTGGATGAACCCGTGGCCGGCGTAGTGCGGCAGGACGGCCATTTCCATGTTCTCCAGCACCGAAAGGCACGGGAACAGACCACTGAGCTTGCGATCTTCGGTCAACAGCGCGAAGCCCTTCTCGATCGCCATGTGCGGATCGCTGATGCGCACCACCTCGCCATCGAGACGGATCTCGCCACCGTCGCTGGGCGTGATGCCGAAGATCGCTTCGGCCACGTTGGTCCGGCCGGAGCCCATCAAACCGGCGATGCCCAGGATTTCCCCGGCGTGCAGGTCGAAGGAAACACCCTTGAAAATGCCATCGAGCTTGAGGTCGCGCACCGACAGCAGCAGATCGCCGATCGGCTTTTCACGCACCGGAAACAACTGGCTCAACTCGCGACCGACCATCATCGAAATCAGGCTGTCGCTGTCCATGGAATCGGCCCGCTGCAGGCCGATGTAGGCACCGTCGCGGAACACCGCCACTTCATCGGCGATCGCGAACACTTCGTTCATTTTGTGGGTGATGTAGATGATGCCTTTGCCCTGGCTTTTCAGGTCGGCAATGATCGAAAACAGATGGGCGACTTCCTTGTCGGTGATGGCCGATGTCGGTTCGTCCATGATCAGGATGTCGGAGTCGTAGGACACGGCTTTGGCGATCTCGACCATCTGCCGCTCGGCGATACTCAGGTTGCCGACCAGTTCTTCAGGGTCGAGGTTGATCCGCAGGCGCTCCAGCAGTTTCGCCGTGCAGCGGTGCATTTCCCGGTGGTCGATCATGTGCAAGCCGTTGAGCTGCTCGCGACCGATCCAGATGTTTTCGGCGATGCTCATGTGCGGCATCAGGTTGAGTTCCTGGTGGATCATCGCGATCCCGGCCTGAAGCGCTGCCAGTGGCGTTTCGAACACCACCGGTTTGCCCCGCAGGCGCAACTCGCCGGCGTCTGGCTGGTAGATGCCGGCGATGATTTTCATCAGGGTGGATTTGCCCGCGCCATTCTCGCCCATCAGTGCCAGCACGGAACCGGGGCGTACCCGCAGTTGCACATCGGACAACGCCACCACACCGGGGAAACCCTTGCTGACGTTGAGGATCTCCAGCAGGTACGGCTCTTCGACAGGTATTGCAGTGGGCGGGCTCCCCGTCAAAGGGGTGCTCGAAGCAGTCGCTGAAGCGAACATGATCAGGTACTCCATCAGCAAGGTCGCGATCGCCACCTTGCGGGCTTATTGTTGTTATTGAACGGACGGACTATTTGAACTGGTCAACGTTTTGCGGCGTGATCAGGCGAAACGGCACCCAGACCGCTGGCTCGACCGGCTCGTTCTTCGCCATTCTCACCGCGGTATCGATGGAGCCGTCGGCCTGACCCTTGGCGTCCTGGAACACGGAAGCGGCCAGCGAGCCCTTCTTCACGGCGTTCAAGCCGTCCGGCGTACCGTCGACACCCGCGATCAACACGCTGCCTTTGGCGACACCGGCCTGTTGCAGGGCCATGGCGGCACCGATGGCCATTTCGTCGTTGTTGGAGACGACCGCGTCGAACTTGCGGCCCTGGGTCAGCCAGTCGTTGACCAGCGTCATGCCCTTATCCCGCAGCCAGACGCCGCTCTGCTCCTGCTCGACCTTGATGTCCGGGTATTTGGCCAGCACCTCTTTGACGCCCTTGGTGCGGTTGGTGGTGGAGTTGTTCGCCAGATCCCCCAACAGAATCACGATGTCGCCCTTGCCGCCCATCTTGTCGGCCAGGTACTGCATCTGCATCTCGCCGGCTTCCAGGTCGTTGGAAGCAACGGTTACCACGCCTTTGGGCAGGTTCAGGTCATCGGGCCGGCGGTTGACATAGACCAGCGGAATGCCGGCCTTCACTGCGGCTTCGGTGATCTTTTTGGTGGCGGCGGTATCCACCGGATTGACCACGATGGCATCGACCTTCTGGCTGATGAAGCTTTCGACCTGGCTCAGTTGCTTGACCACGTCGCTGCGGGCGTCTTCGAACTGCAGCTTGACGCCGTCGGGATAGGACTTGGCTTTCTTGTCCATGGATTCACGCAGGTAGGTCAGCCAGGTGTCATCGAACTGGGACATGCTGACGCCGATCTTCATATCGGCCAGCGCAGCGCCGCTGGCGAACATCAGGGACAAGGCCAGTGAGGCAAAACGGGTCTTGGTCTTCATGAAAAGTCTTTCTCCACATTCTTGTTGGTTTTATGGATGAGGCATGACGATTTCAGTAAGCGGACAAGCAGTCGAGGCGTTGGAACGTGTCGCGAGACAGTGAAACTGGAATCGACTTTATTGGAAAAAATTTTCCATATCAACCCGTTTTAGAATTTTATTATGATTTTATTCCATGGCTTGCAAACTCGCTCAGTTCCACTACCTGATGACGTTTGAAACTCAGGCGCGCAGCGTCTAGTACGCGGGTTGTCGCCAGTGCATCACGGGCGTGAACGGGCAGTGGGCCACCGTTTTGCAACGCGATTTGTAGCTGTAAATAGAACTGAATCCAGCAGCCGCGCTCAGAAGGAACCCGTTCGCGCTCGTCTCCGTGTTCGAACCAGCCCCAACGTCGGTGCTCCTCGACGCCCCAGCGCTCGCCTTCGGTTTTCGGCGAGAGCCCGGCCAGTGCCTGGGCCTCTTGCCCGTCCAGACCCTCGACGCTGTAACAGCCCAGCGTGCCGCTCACCCGAAAGCGCGGGCCGGGGCTGTTTTGCAGGCAACTGCCGCCCAGGTGCGAGGTCACGCCGCTGGCGTGGGTCAGGGACATGAAGAAGCCGTGATCGAAGGTCTGGTCTTTTTCCAGGTAGTCCAGTTCGGCGTAAACCCGTGTCACCGGGCCGAACAGCAACAACGCCTGATCGACCAGATGACTGCCCAGATCGCGCAGGAAGCCACCGCCGCTGCCGTTGTTAACCGACGACGGCGAATAACGCTCGATCCGCGATTCGAACCGGCTGACCTGGCCCAGCGCGCCGGATTCGATGAGTTTGCGCACGGTTAGAAAATCCGAATCCCAGCGCCGGTTCTGATAGACGCTGAGCGGTACATTCTGGCGCTCGGCCATGGTGATCAGGGTTTGCGCCTGCTGCCAGTCGGCGGCGAACGGCTTGTCGCTGACCACCGCCACGCCGTGTTCGATGCCGTCGAGCACCAGTGCCGGCCGGCCCTTGAGGGGCGTCGATACCACCAGCACATCGATTCCGGCTTCCACCAACTGGCCGATGCTGTCGAAGGCCGGCACACCCGGATGCTCCGCCGCCAGCAACTGTCGGCGCTCCGCTGAACGGGTGACCACGCCGACGAACGTCGCCGCCGGCAGGCTGCTGATCAGCGGAGCATGAAAAAACCGGCCGCCATGGCCGTAACCGACAAGTCCGATGCGCATGTCTGAACTCCTTCTTATTGTTATGTCACCGCGTTTCGGGAAACGCGGTGGTTGTGGGAGCAGCGTTAACCGTAGAACCTCGGGCGGTCCGGCAGTGCGACGTTGACGATCGCGCCGCTGTTCTGCGCTTCGATGCACGCATCGGCAGCAACCGCGGCGGCGAAGCCATCCCACGCCGACGGCCCACCGACCTGCCCTGCCCGCACGCCATCGATGAACGCTTGCAACTCGACGTCATAGGCCGCGATAAAGCGATCCTTCCAGTCCATCAAAATCGCGTTGGACAGCTTGGCCCCGCTGCGCAATTGAACCTGGGACGGCTCCGGCAGTTTGGCGATGCCAGTCTCCCCGACCACTTCGCACTGGATGTCGTAGCCGTACTGACAATTGACGAAAACCTCCACGTCGATACGCGTGCCCTTGGCGGTTTCCAGCAGCACGATCTGCGGATCTTTCAAATGCGCGAGGGCCTTGCTGCTCTTGCGCGGGAACACCACCTGCACCGAGACGTAATCGTCGTCGAGCAACCAGCGCAGCACGTCCAGCTCATGGATCAGCGTGTCGGTGATCGCCATGTCGGTCTTGTAGTTTTCACCGACGCTCGGGTTGCGGTGCGCGCAATGCAGCATCAACGGCTCGCCGATCTGGCCGCTGTCGATCACCGATTTCAACGCACGATAACCTTCGTCGTACGGACGCATGAAACCGACCTGCACCAGCCGCTTGCCGTGGGCCACTTCGGCCTCGACGATCTTACGGCAGCCTTCGGCGGTGACCGCCAGCGGCTTTTCGCAGAACACCGGTTTGCCCGCCGCGATGGCGGCCAGCACGAACTCTTCGTGGCTCGGGCCCCAGGAAGTGACGAGGATCGCCTCGACATCTGGCGCCTGGATCAGCGCGTGGCCGTCGGGATAGACCTCGGCGGTCAGTTTCAGGTCAGCCACGACCTTGGCCGCCTGCTGCAAATTGATGTCGGTGACCGCGACGACCTGACTGTTGAGCAAGGTCTGGCTGCAACGACGGATGTGGTCCTGGCCGATGGCCCCGGTGCCGATGACGCCTAGCCGCAACGCTTGGGAAAGCAATGACATGAAAGGATTCCTTGTGGTTGTTCGATTCAGGGCAATCAGTACTGACGGGCCTTGGCCAGTCGTTCGTTCAGGTTTTTGGCCACCGCGTCGGTGCGGGCGCTGGTGGAGACTTGCGCCACGCCGACCCGCCACCACGACAGGTAACCGTGAATCATGGTCTTGGGCAGAACCTTGATGTCGATCAGGGTCGAGACCGTCTGCAAGCGCGCATCGACCAGCGCCGCCTGCAGCTCTTCAACGGTGTTCACCTTGTAGGTCTTGCAGCCGTAGGCCGCCGCGCTCATGGCGAAATCCACCGGCACGAAAGCGCCGTCGAGCTTGCCGCTCTGCGGGTTGCGGTAGCGAAACTCGGTGGCAAAGCTGTCCATGCCGTTGCCCATCTGCAGGTTGTTGATGCAACCGAAGGTCATGTTGTCGAACAGCACCACGTTGATCTTGCGCCGCTCCTGGATCGAGGTGGCGAGTTCCGAGTGCAGCATCATGTAAGAGCCGTCGCCCACCAGCGCATAGACCTCGCGCTCGGGCTCGGCGAGCTTCACGCCGAGTGCGGCGTTCACCTCATAGCCCATGCACGAATATCCGTACTCGACGTGATAGGTGTTCACCCCCTTGCTGCGCCAACTGCGCTGCAAATCGCCGGGCAGACTGCCGGCGGCGGCGACGATCACCGCGTCATCGGCGAGGGTTTCATTGAGCACGCCGAGCACGCGGCTTTGGGTCAGGCAGGAACCGGTCAGCTCGATGAACTCGCGCAACACCGCCGGATCGAGGTGGTCGTTGATTTCCGGGATGAAATCCCGGGCCTGATAGTCGACCTGATACAGGCGATCCACTTCTTCATCCAGTTGCGCCCGGGCCTGACGGGGTTGATCGCCCCAAGCGGAACGGTAGTCGCCCAGCGCTTCGGCCAGCGCCGACAAACCTGTCCGGGCATCCGCCAGCAGTTGCACGCCGTCGAGTTTCAGCGCGTCGCACGGGCTGATATTGAGGTTGAGAAATTGCACGTCAGGGTGCTGGAACAAGGATTTCGACGCGGTGGTGAAATCGCTGTAGCGAGTGCCGACCCCGATGATCAGATCTGCCTCTTTGGCCAGCAGGTTTGCCGCCAGGCAACCGGTTTCGCCAATGCCGCCGACGTTCAGCGGATGGCTGGACACCAGCACGCTCTTGCCGGCCTGGGTTTCGGCGAACGGAATATCGAAGCGCTCGGCAAACACCTGCAACGCCGCGTTGGCGCCCGAGTATTTGACGCCGCCGCCACAGATGATCAGCGGTTTACGCTTGCCTTTGAACAGTGCCACGGCATCGCCGAGCATCGCTTCAGTGGCCGGGCGACGCTCGATCCGGTGCACGCGTTTTTGCAGGAAGTAATCGGGATAGTCGTAGGCCTCGGCCTGCACGTCCTGCGGCAGAGCCAGGGTCACGGCGCCGGTTTCGGCGGGGTCCGTGAGCACGCGCATGGCGTGGATTGCCGCGGTCATCAATTGTTCGGGACGGTTGATGCGATCCCAGTATTTGCTCACAGCCTTGAACGCATCGTTGGTGCTGATGCTCAGGTCGTGGAACTGCTCGATCTGTTGCAACACCGGATCCGGTTGACGGCAGGCATAGACGTCACCCGGCAACAGCAGCAAGGGAATCCGGTTGGCGGTCGCGGTGGCGGCAGCGGTCAGCATGTTCGCCGCGCCCGGCCCCACGGACGAGGTGCAGGCGTAGATCTTGCGCCTCAGATGCTGCTTGGCGAAACCGATCGCCGCATGGGCCATGCCTTGTTCGTTGCGGCCCTGATGGACGATCAGGTCACCGCTGTCCTGCTCCAGCGCCTGCCCCAGACCCAGCACGTTGCCGTGGCCGAAAATGGTAAAGATCCCGGCGATGAATTTGCTCTGAACGCCATCGACCTCGATGTACTGGTTATCGAGGAATTTCACCAGGGCCTGGGCCATGGTCAGTCTTGTTGTGGTCATAACCGCACCTTTCAAATTCAGATCCGATCCCTGCGAGGGGCACTGTCAACTCAGGGATTTGCTCAGGTGGTCCATGCTCGCGCCGATCGCCGTCTGGATATCCGCCAGGCCATGGACGCTGTCGGCGAACGGCTCAAACGACAGGTAGCCGCTGTAGCCGCCAGCGAGCAGGCTGTTGATTTGCGCCGCGTTGCCGAGAATGTCGTCCGCGCCCACCAGCACCCGGTGACCATCGCCAAGGGTTGCCAGCGGTGCCTCGGTTTCCTCGACACCGGAGATGTGCACCAGCCCGGTTAGCTCGGGGAAAAACTCTTGTTCACCGGCCAGGTGGTGATGAAAGGTGTCATGCACCAGACGGAACACGTCCAGCCCGCCGACTGCCTTGATCGCCTCCACCGCCGTGCGTTTGCGGCGCAGCGAGCAGGCTTTGAAACCCAGCGGCTCGATGAATCCCAGCAGGCCGTGATCGCGCAGGATCGGCGCCAGCTCGCTCAACGCGGTGCGCAGGCCCGACGCCCGTTCGGCGACGCTGCGCGGATCGGCGCGGTCGTTCAACGGGCACATCACCAACCCCCGCGCACCACAATCACGGGCATAGGCCGCCAGCTTCGAGGCCTGTGCGCGGCGCTCGTCATTCCACACGTCAAACGGATACAGCGCGTTGATCGACAGCACGCTGATACCGTGGCCCGTGCACAACTCACGCACGTGTTCGGGTGCGGTGCCGTCCTCGATCTCGATGCCTTTGAGGTCGTTGCGGATCTCGATGGCGTCGGCCTTGAGGGTCACCGCCAATTCGATGAACGCCGGCAGGGACAAACGTGGAGCGACCATTCGGTTCAGGGCAAAACGCAGGGGAGTACTCATTCTTGTTGTTCTCCGCGCAGATGATTTATTTGGCCGTCGGCATGCTGAATTCAGGGCCCTTGGCAATGCTGTCGGGCCAGCGCTGCATCACGCTTTTGTAGCGGCTGTAGAAACGAATACCTTCTTCTCCGTAGGCGTGGTGATCGCCGAACAGCGAGCGCTTCCAGCCACCGAACGAATGCCAGGCCATGGGCACCGGAATCGGCACGTTGATGCCGACCATCCCGACCTTGATGCTGCGGGCGAAGGCGCGGGCGATCCCGCCATCGCTGGTGAAGCACGACACGCCGTTGCCGAATTCATGGGCGTTGATCAATGCCACGGCACTGGCGAAATCCGGCACGCGCACGATGCCCAGCACCGGGCCGAAGATTTCCTGCTGATAGATGCTCATCTCGGTGGTGACGTGATCGAACAACGTCGCGCCGACGAAAAAGCCCGCCTCGGCCCCCGGCACCTTGAAGTGGCGGCCGTCGACAATCAGCTGCGCGCCCTGGGCCACGCCCTGATCGATAAAGCCTTCCACCCTGGCCTTGTGTTCGGCGGTGACCAGCGGGCCCATGTCGTTGTCGCCTTGCAGACCGTTGCCGACTTTCAATTCATCGATGCGCGGCAGCAGTTTGGCGATCAGTTGATCGCCGACTTCACCGACCGCGACCGCAATCGAAATCGCCATACAGCGCTCACCGGCCGAACCGTAAGCGGCGCCGATCAAGGCATCCGCCGCTTGATCCAGATCCGCGTCAGGCATGACGATCATGTGATTCTTCGCGCCGCCCAGCGCCTGCACCCGCTTGCCGCGCGCGGTGGCCTGCTGGTGGATGTACTCGGCAATCGGCGTCGATCCGACAAACGAAATCGCCTCGATGTCCGGGTGCTGCAGCAAGGCGTCGACCGCCGTCTTGTCGCCCTGAACCACGTTGAACACGCCGTCCGGCAAACCGGCTTCGGTCAACAGGCGAGCCATCAGCAAACTGGCGGACGGATCGCGCTCGGACGGTTTGAGGATGAAGCAGTTGCCGGTCACCAGCGCCAGCGGAATCATCCACAGCGGCACCATCACCGGGAAGTTGAACGGCGTGACCCCGGCGCAGACGCCGAGCGGCTGACGCAGGTTCCAGTTGTCGATGCCGCCACCGATGTTGTCGCTGAACTCGGTTTTCAACAGGTTCGGCGCACCGCAGGCATATTCGACAATTTCGATGCCTCGGATGACTTCGCCTTTCGCGTCGGAAAACACCTTGCCGTGTTCGCGGCTGATGATTTCGGCCAGTTCGTCGTGATGACGATCGAGCAATTCCTTGAACTTGAACATCACCCGCGAACGGCGCAGGGACGATTGCTCGGACCAGGCCGGGAATGCCTTCAGCGCCGAAGCGACGGCAGCGTCCACGGTCTTCTGACTGGCCAGCCCGACTCGCGCCTGAACGGCGCCGGTGGCCGGATTGAAGACATCGCTGAATCGTTCGCTACCGCTGTCCTGCACCTGACCGTCGAGGTAGTGGCCTATGACCGGGGCGTCGCTCATTGTTCTTGTTCTCCGTGCGAAAGTTGGAATTCAGAGATCCAGCAGCCAGCTGTGCTGCGGGTCGTTATGGAACTGCCAGACGCGTTTCGGCCCTGCCATCACGTTCAGGTAGTAGGACTCGTAGCCATACGGCACGCTGACCGGGTGATAGCCCTTGGGCACGACGACGAGGTCGCTGTTTTCCACGGCCATGGCTTGATCGATGCTGCGGTCGTCGGTGTAGACCCGCTGAAACACGAAGCCCTGGGGCGGGTTGATCTGGTGGTAGTAGGTTTCTTCGAGAAAGCTCTGGTGCGGCAGGTCGTCGGTGTCGTGCTTGTGCGGCGGGTAGCTCGAGGAATGCCCCGACGGCGTGCGCACCTCCACCACCAGCAGCGAATGAGCCGGTTCGCTGTCCGGCAGGATGTCGCAGACATAGCGGGTGTTGGCGCCCTTGCCGCGCACGCTGCGTTTCATGGTTTCAGGCCTGATCAGGCGCGGGCCGAGGCCCGTGGTGGTCGAACCGGGAGCAGCGCAGACCGCCACTTGCGCATCACTCAATGCCACCACCTGCGCCTGACTGCCGGGTGGCAGGTACGCGGCGAACGGGGATTTGTCTTCGAACACCGACTGGCGATCACCGAGGTTGTCCCAGTTGAAAGCCCCCTGCCCCGGCGCTTCGCCGTGGATGCCGATCCGACCACTGAGCAGCACCAGGCACAGCTCTTTATCGCCCGCTGCGACGGGCAAGGTTTCACCCAGGCTCAACCGGTAGGCAGCGAAACCGACGTACTGCAGCTCACCTTCACCCAGCTCGACCATGGTCCGGCCACGGGCATTGCTTTTGACCAGCAGGCTCATCGCGCAGTCCTCTCGTCGAGCAACGCACGCAAGGTGTCGAAGCCTTTCTTCGCGTAGACATAACTCGGCGCCACTGCTGGATCCTGCTCGGCCTCGACCACCAGCCAGCCGTGGTAATCGGCCGCCAGCAGCACGTCCAGCAGTTCGGCGAAGTCAATGTCGCCATCCCCCGGCACGGTGAAGGTGCCGTTGATGATGCAGTCGGGGAAGCTCCACAGGTTGTTGCGCGCCAGTTGCACCACCGGTTTGCGCACGTCCTTGAAATGCACGTGGCAGATGCGCCACAGGTGTTTGCGCAGCACCTGCAAGGGCTCGCCGCCGCCCATGTAGCAATGGCCCGAATCGAACAGCAGCCCGACCTCATTGCCGGTCAACGCCATCAGGGTATCGATGTCCGACGGCGATTCGACGTAGGCGCCCATATGGTGGTGATACGCCAGACGCACGCCCTGGGACAGGGTGAAGCGCGCCAGTTCGGTCAGTTTGTCGGCGTATTGCTGCCACGCCTGCTCGGTGTGAAAACGCGGGCGCTCGACCAGCGGAATTCGCTGGCCCTGAATGGAGTCGGCGACTTCACCGTAAACCAGCACGTTCGCGCCGTTCTTCGCCAGCAACTCGACATGGCTGGCAATCGCGTCGATTTCCTCGGCTACCGAACGGCGCGCGAGGCGACTGGAATACCAGCCGGACACCAGCGCCAGGTCATACGGACGCAGCACGTCGCCAACGCCTTTGGCGTCCTTGGGAAACTTGCCGTTGAGTTCGAAGCCTTCATAACCGATGGCCTTGCCTTCACTGAGGGCGGTGCTCAGCGGCGTTTCACCGCCGAGGGACGGCAGGTCGTCGTTGCTCCAGGAAATCGGGTTGATGCCAATTCGGATAGCGGGCATGGCTGCACCTTTTATTGTTATTTCTAGAATGTTCAACCGCGGCTCAGGCCCGGGCCGTACGCCAGGCATCGATCAGTTCGACGAAGGTGCCCTGTACCTGGCGGATCAGCGTCTCGTCGTCGATTTCCCCGGCCAGCCAGGCGCGGCTCGGCTCCTGGAAAATCGTCCGGCCCACGGCGAACCCGCGGCAGGTCTGGCTCTGACTAGCCTGCTGAAAACCTTCGGCCAATGCGGATGCCGGGGCATTCAGGCCCAGCAGCACTACGCCTCGGCAATAGGGATCGCGCGCCTGGATCAGTTCGTCCAGCTGTTGCCATTCCTCGGCGCTCTGCGCTTCGATCTTCCACCACGCCGGATAGATGCCCAGGTTGTAGAGGCGTTTGAGCGCGCGATACAACACGTCGGGATACGGTGAGGGGTGATCCTTGGGCGGGATGATTTCCAGCAGCAGTTCATGACCACTGACTTGCGATGCCTGATACAGCGCCTTGATCTGCGCTTCCTGTTCCAGCCGCAGCATCGGTTCGTCGTCCGGGTGGAATTGCACCAGGCATTTGATGATTTGCTCTTGCGGCCAGGCGATCAGGTTGCTGCCGATCGAGCGCCCGTGTTCGAAGGCCAGCGGCCGCGAGCCCTGCACCTCGACCGGCCGCGCCACCCACCAGCCACGACCGGTGGCGGCGTTCAGCGAGTCCTGGCCGAAACGCTGATCCGCCAGCAACCCGACATCGGCTTCGATGCCCTGCTCGCGCAAATCGCTTTCTACCCGCTCCACGGCCTTGATGAACAGTTGCTTGAGCTCACCGATGGCGCCGAGGTCGCGTCCGCCCTTCTGGGCCAGTTCCACCAGTTGTCCGCGATGGTCGAAGGCAAAGATGAACAGTTGCTTCCACTGTTTGCGCGGCACACTGACCTGATGCAGGCGCTGCAGGGTGACGTCCTGATCCGGACGGGTAATCGGCACCGGGCTGCTGAACAGGTAATCCAGTTCGGCACGGGTCGGCATCGCCGGCGCGCAGGCATGACGCGACACCACCAGACCACCGCAGGCATTGGCCAACTGGCAGCAACGCTCGTCGCTGGCGTCTTCCAGCCAACCGCTGAGGAAGCCCGACATGAACGCATCGCCGGCGCCCAGTACGTTCAGCACTTCAACTCGCACGCCGGGATAAATCGCGCCGTCTTCAAGACGTTGTGGAATCTCTCCGTGGATCACCGTGCAACCTTGCGGACCGAGTTTGACCACCAGGGTCGCTGCGCTCAGCCGCCGGACATTGCGCAGCGCGGTGAGCAAATCCTCGGAACCGCCGGCCATCAGAAACTCTTCTTCGGTCCCGACCACAAGATCGAAGCGCGGGAGGATTTGTTGCACATGTTGGGTGACGTTCTGATCGGCAACGAAACGGGTTTCGCCGTCCGCCTTGCCGGCGAGCCCCCACAGGACCGGGCGGTAGTCGATGTCCAGCACCCGTTTGACGTTGTGCTTTTCGGCGTAGTCCAGCGCCTGGATGCTCGCCTTGTAGACGCCGTCGGTGGAGAAGTGAGTGCCGGTGATCAGCAAGGCTTTGCTGGAGGCGATAAAGGCTTCGCTGATGTCTTCGGCCCGCAGCGCCATGTCGGCGCAATTTTCACGGTAGAAGACCAGGGGAAAGGTTTCCCGATCCTTGAGACCGAGCAGCACCATGGCGGTCAGTCGCTCCGGATCGACCTTGATGCCGCTGACATCGCAGCCTTCACGAGCCAGGGACTCGATCAGGAAACGCCCCATGTGATCGTCGCCGGTCCGGCTCAGCATCGCCGACCTGAGCCCCAGCCGGGCGGTGCCGAACGCGATGTTGGCGGACGAGCCGCCGAGGTATTTGGCGAAGCTGCTCACATCCTCCAGCCGTGCCCCGACTTGCTGCGCATAGAGGTCGACGCCGAGGCGCCCGAGGCAAATCAGATCCAATTGACGTCCACTGGCAAAACGAGTCTGGCCCATGCTGGCTCCTGTTATTTTTATCAGCCTGTGCCCAACGCGGTGACCGCGCCTGACACTCTTGGTGGATGCAGACTAAAACGAGCCGGATCGAACAATCAATAAATATTCCAATTATTTTTCACGTGGAATATTTTTTCCAATAAACTTCAGTGCAGGCGCTCCAGACGCAGTGCATCGTTTCAGCAGGCATCCCGCTGGCGCAAGCCCAAGATTTTGTCGGGGCCGAGCCTGTAGACTGCGCACAGCCAACCTATTGTCAGGGGACGAGAAGAACCAAGTCCCTATAAGAACAAGCCAGAAGGATTATTTATGTCCCGCACCGATCAGCCGGCTACCGCCGAGAGCACGCCCGAGAGCGATCTTGCCAGCCCCCCGATCAATGCCGAGCGTCTGCTGCAGCTCATCACCACTGAATACGAAAGCCTTCCGCGCCAGCTCAAACGCATCGCCAGTTACATGAGCCAGCAGAGCGACCGGATCATGGTCGACCGCATCAGCGACATCGCCCGCGAGTGCGAAGTGCATCCGTCGGCCATCGTGCGGTTTTCCCAGCGCTTCGGTTTCAGCGGTTTCAGTGAAATGCAGGCGCTGTTCCGCGAGGCGTATACCCACAAAGCCACGCCGGTGCAGAACTACCAGCAGCGCATTCGCAGCATGATCGCCAACAAGTCGCAGAAAGCCAGCGGCGGCGATCTGGCCCGTGAGTGCATCGACGCCACCCTGTCAGGCATTGAACGCCTGGGCCAGGAACTGGATGACCAGGCCTTCGAAAAAGCCGTGGACCTGGTGGTCAATGCCGACAATATCTACGTGGTCGGCGTTCGCCGCTCGTTCGCCGTGGCCGACTATCTGGTCTACAACCTGCAACACACCAACAAGCGCATTCACCTGGTTTCGGGCCTCGGCGGCAGCTATCGCGAGCAGATGCGCAGCGTGCGCGCCAATGACCTGGTGATCGCCATCAGCTTTACGCCGTACGGCAAGGAAACCCAGCACTGCCTGCGCATCGCCCAGCACCATCAGGCGAAAACCCTGATCATCACCGACAGCAATCTCTCGCCGCTGGCAAAGCGCGCCAACACCCTGCTGCTGGTCAATGAAGGCAGTTCGTTTGCGTTCCGTTCCCTGAGTGCGACCTTGTGCCTGTGCCAGGCGCTGTTTATCGCCGTTGCCTATCGACTGGAGTTGAAGGTGGACGAGATTCACGAGCAGGTCGGGTTCGAGGACTGACCGGGGCACCGCCATCCCAGCGAATATGGCAATTCAAAATATTTATTCCATTATTTGAATACAGGGAATATTTATTCTATAAACAGGATCTCTGAAAACAAGAACTCAAAGGATCCTGTCATGCGTGAACTCGGAATCGGCCTGATCGGCACGGGCTTCATGGGGCGCGCCCACGCCCTGGCCTTTCGCAACGTCAGCGGGGCATTCGAACTGCCCTTTACCCTTCGCCTTGCCGCCCTGGCTGACGCCGATCCCGCACGCGCACAAGCCTGCGCCACCGCTTGGGGCTTTGAGCAGGCCCATGGCGACTGGCAGCGATTGATCGATGACCCCAAGGTCAACCTGATCGCCATCACCACTCCCAATCACCTGCACTACCCGATGGCCATGGCCGCCCTCGCCGCCTGTAAGCCGGTTTACTGCGAAAAGCCGCTGGCGGTGAATCTTGAGCAAGCTCATGCCATGCACGTGGCGGCGAAGCATGCCGGGGTCGTCACCCGGATCGGCTACAACTACCAGCACAACCCGATCATCGGCCTGGCGCGCGAGCTTATCCTGAGTGGCGAACTCGGCGAGATCATCAGTTTTCAAGGTGAGTTCAGCGAAGATTTCATGGCCGATCCAGCCTCCCCCTGGTCTTGGCGCTGCGAACCCGAACATGCCGGTGGAGCCCTGGCGGATCTGGGCAGCCACCTGCTCGCCATGGCGCGCTATCTACTGGGTGATGTCGAAGCGGTGTGCGCTGACTCCCAGACAGTCCATGGCCAACGCCCGGCCACAACCGGCAGCCAGGAACAACGCCGCATTGCGGTCGACGATCAGACCCATGCGCTGCTGCGCTTTGCCAGCGGCGCGCGCGGCACCTTCAGCAGCAGTTGGCTGAAGCATGGCTACAAAAATCATCTGAGCTTCGAAATCAGCGGCACCCAAGGCACCCTCGCGTTCGATCAGGAGCGCTTGAACGAGCTACGGCTGTGCCGTGCCGGCCAGGGCGGCTTCCAGCGTTTACTGGCCGGACCGGACTTGCCCGGCTACGCAGCATTCAGCCCGGCGCCGGGGCATCAGCTGGGTTACAACGAGCTGAAGACGCTGGAAGTGCATGAGCTGATCATGGCGTTGGCTGGGAACGGGCAAACCGGGACTGATTTCGAGGAGGCGTTTGAAGTTGAGAAGCTGGCGACGGCGATTCGGGTCGCGGCTGAGGAGCGGCGTTGGGTGTCTGTCCGTGAGATCACTGGCTAGTTTTGTGAGGACACAAAAAAGCCGATCGGGGTGATCGGCTTTAGTGTCTGACTTTGATGAGGAGGCAACGGGATCCCCTGCAAAAGTCACTGCACATGAAAAAGCCCAACTCGCAAAAGTTGGGCTAAGTCATTGAATTATATGGTCGGGACGGAGTGATTCGAACACTCGACCCCTAGCACCCCATGCTAGTGCGCTACCGGACTGCGCTACGCCCCGACTAGGTTTGAAACTCGTTCTCCATCTCGAAGAACGCTCAAGAATATATCGCAAGCTTTTGAAAACTGGAAGTATTTAAAAGCAGGAAATTATTTCTTGAGAACCACCAGAACATCTTCGAGCTCGGCGATCATCTGGCGGATCATTTGCTTGTATTGGGTGGTGTCGTCTTTGGCTTCATCGCCGGACAGACGCAGGCGCGCGCCGCCGATGGTGAACCCCTGATCGTAAAGGAGCGCGCGGATCTGCCGGATCATCAGCACGTCCTGGCGCTGATAATACCGGCGGTTTCCGCGGCGTTTGACGGGGTTGAGCTGAGGAAACTCCTGCTCCCAGTAGCGCAGCACGTGTGGTTTTACCGCACACAGCTCGCTGACTTCACCAATGGTGAAGTAGCGTTTGCCCGGGATGACGGGTAGTTCGTCGTTATGACTTGGTTCCAGCATAAGCCTCAACTCGGGCCTTCAACTTCTGCCCTGGACGAAAGGTGACCACACGGCGAGCCGTGATCGGGATTTCTTCCCCCGTTTTCGGGTTGCGGCCAGGCCGCTGGCGTTTGTCCCGAAGGTCGAAATTGCCGAAACCCGACAATTTGACCTGCTCGTTGTCTTCAAGAGCGTGCCTGATTTCCTCGAAAAACAGTTCAACCAATTCCTTGGCTTCCCGCTTGTTCAGGCCCAGCTCTTCATACAGACGTTCCGCCATCTCAGCTTTCGTCAAAGCCCCCATACGTCACTTCCTTAACGTGGCGTTCAACCTTTGTTCGAGCGAGGTGAGGATATTTTGCGTCGTCGAATTCACCTCATCGTCATTAAGAGTGCGCGATGGATGCTGCCAGGTCAAGCCGACTGCGAGGCTTTTTCTATCAGGATCAATGCCTTTACCCTGATACACGTCAAATAGCCTGAGGTCTGTCAGCCATTCGCCTGCATTTTCACGGATTACGTCCAGTACAGCCGAGGCCGCAACGTCTTTGTGCGCAATCAGTGCCAGGTCACGACGCACTTCAGGAAAGCGCGACAACTCGTGGAATTTCGGCATTTTACCCAGAGCGACTTCAGCCAGAACCAGCTCGAAGACGAAGACCGGACGGTCGAGACCCAGGGATTTCGACAGCTCAGGGTGAATCGCGCCGATAAAGCCGACTTCACGCCCTTCCCGCTCGATGCGCGCGGTCTGACCCGGATGCAGCGCAGGATGTTTGCCCGGTGCAAAAGTGAACTGATCCAGCGCACCAGCAAAGCCCAGTACCGCTTCTACGTCAGCCTTGACGTCGAAGAAGTCCACGGTATCGCGACCTTGCGCCCAGCCTTCCGGCAGACGGCTGCCGCATACCACACCGGCGATCATCGGCTCTTGCTTCAGACCTTCCAGCTGACCGACAAAGCGCAGACCGCTCTCGAACAGACGAACACGATCCTGCTGACGGTTGAGGTTGTGCTGCAACGCCTTGACCAGACCCGGCCACAGCGACGAACGCATGGCGGCCATGTCATTGGAGATCGGATTCGCCAACAGCAGCGGCTCGACGCCTGGGTTGAAAAGCTCGAACTGCTTCGGATCGATGAAACTGTAAGTGATCGCTTCCTGGTAACCACGAGCGACCAGCAGACGACGCAGCTCCGGCAGATCGCTGCGCGCTTCGGCCTTGGCCTGTGGCGCCAGACGAGCTTGCGGGTAACGAACCGGCAGGCGGTTGTAACCGTACAGACGCGCCAGCTCTTCGATCAGATCGACTTCCAGGCTGATATCGAAGCGATGGCTTGGCACTTCTACGCGCCATTGACCTGCTCCGTCGGCGGAAACTTTCAGACCCAAAGCATTGAGCAGACGCTCGACTTCGGCCGAATCCATTTCCATGCCCAGCATCTGAGTGATGCGCTGAGCACGCAGGGTGATCGGCGCGATCGACGGCAGATGCTGCTCGCTGACGGTCTCGATGATCGGGCCGGCTTCGCCACCGGTGATTTCCAGCAACAGGCCAGTGGCGCGCTCCATGGCTTCACGGGCCAGTTGCCAGTCCACACCGCGCTCATAGCGGTGCGAAGCGTCGGTGTGCAGGCCGTAGGAACGAGCCTTGCCCGCCACCGCGATCTGGTCGAAGAATGCACTCTCAAGGAATACGTCGCGAGTGGTCGCGGATACACCGCTGTGCTCGCCACCCATCACGCCGGCGATGGCCAGAGCGCGAGTGTGGTCGGCGATCACCAGCGTATCGCTACGCAGGCTGACTTCCTGACCGTCGAGCAGCACGAGCTTCTCGCCCTCTTCCGCCATGCGCACACGGATGCCGCCGTTGATTTCGGCGAGATCAAAAGCGTGCAGCGGCTGACCCAGCTCGAGCATCACGTAGTTGGTGATGTCGACGGCGGCGTCGATGCTGCGGACTTCGGCGCGACGCAGGCGCTCAACCATCCACAGCGGCGTCGGCCTGGACAGGTCAACGTTACGGATGACACGGCCCAGGTAACGCGGGCAGGCAGCAGGTGCCAGGACTTCTACCGAGCGCACTTCGTCGTGCACCGCCGGAACGGTCATCACCACCGGGCGAGTGACCGGAGCGTCGTACAGCGCGCCGACTTCACGGGCCAGACCGGCCAGGGACAGGCAGTCGCCGCGGTTCGGAGTCAGATCGACTTCGATGCTGGCATCTTCCAGGTCCAGATAAACACGGAAATCTTCGCCCACCGGCGCATCGGCCGGCAGCTCCATCAGACCGTCGTTGCCTTCACCAACCTGCAGCTCGGATTGCGAGCACAGCATGCCGTTGGACTCGACGCCGCGCAGCTTGGCCTTCTTGATCTTGAAGTCGCCCGGCAGCTCGGCACCGATCATCGCGAACGGAATCTTCAGGCCCGGGCGCACGTTTGGCGCACCGCACACGACCTGGAAAGTTTCCGCGCCATTGCTGACCTGGCAAACGCGCAATTTGTCGGCATCGGGGTGCTGCTCGGTGCTCAGTACCTCGCCCACCACCACGCCACTGAAAACACCGGCGGCCGGCGTAACGCTATCGACCTCAAGACCGGCCATCGACAGACGTGCAACCAGCGCGTCGCGATCTACCTGCGGGCTGACCCAGCCACGCAGCCATTGTTCACTGAATTTCATCCTGCTCTCCTAAGAATTCGTTACGACTAGCGAAATTGCGCGAGGAACCGCAAGTCGTTGTCGAAGAACAGACGCAAGTCGTTCACGCCGTAACGCAGCATGGCCAGACGCTCAACGCCCATGCCGAAGGCGAAGCCCGAGAACTCTTCCGGATCGATCCCGGACATGCGCAGCACGTTCGGGTGAACCATGCCGCAGCCCATCACTTCCAGCCAGCCGGTCTGTTTGCAGACGCGACAGCCTTTACCGCTGCACATCACGCATTCCATGTCGACTTCGGCGGAAGGCTCGGTGAACGGGAAGTACGAAGGACGGAAACGCACGGCCAGTTCTTTTTCGAAGAACACCCGCAGGAACTCTTCGATCGTGCCTTTGAGGTCGGCGAAGTTGATATCGCGATCGACCAGCAGGCCTTCGACCTGGTGGAACATCGGCGAGTGGGTGATATCGGAGTCGCTGCGATACACACGGCCTGGGCAGACGATGCGGATCGGCGGCTTTTTCGATTCCATGGTGCGGACCTGTACCGGCGAGGTATGGGTGCGCAACAACATGCTGGCGTTGAAATAGAAGGTGTCATGCATCGACCGGGCCGGGTGGTGGCCTGGGATGTTGAGCGCCTCGAAGTTGTGATAGTCGTCTTCGACCTCAGGGCCTTCGGCAATGCCGTAGCCGATATGGGTGAAGAACTGTTCGATACGTTCCAGAGTCCGGGTGACCGGATGCAGACCACCGGAGGTCTGACCACGGCCCGGCAGGGTCACGTCAATGGATTCGGCAGACAGTTTGGCAGCCAGTTCGGCTTCCTCAAACAGAGCCATGCGCGCATTGAGAACGCCTGTAACACGTTCCTTGGCAACGTTGATCAGGGCGCCGACCTGCGGACGCTCTTCTGCCGGCAAATTCCCCAGGGTCTTCATCACCTGAGTCAATTCACCCTTTTTGCCAAGGTATTGAACCCGGATTTGCTCCAGGGCATTGATATCTTCAGCGCTTTGCACAGCCTCTAGTGCTTGAGAGACCAGCGCATCCAGGTTTTCCATGTACAGACTCCAGATACAAAATAGGGGAAGAGCTTGAAGGCTCTTCCCCTATTTAAGACGTTTACCACCTGGCCCCACGGAAGTGAGGCCGGGTGATTGTCGGGGGTACTTAAGCCAAGGTGGCTTTAGCTTTCTCGACAATCGCAGCAAACACCGCTTTTTCGTTCACTGCCAGATCAGCCAGAACCTTACGGTCGATCTCGATGGACGCTTTTTTCAGGCCAGCGATGAAACGGCTGTAGGACAGACCGTTAACACGAGCACCAGCGTTGATACGAGCGATCCACAGAGCGCGGAACTGACGTTTTTTCTGACGACGGTCACGGTAGGCGTATTGGCCTGCCTTGATTACCGCTTGCTTGGCAACACGGAATACGCGGGAGCGTGCGCCGTAGTAGCCTTTAGCAAGTTTCAGAATTTTTTTGTGACGTTTACGGGCAATGACGCCACGCTTTACACGAGCCATGAGTTACTTCCTCTATTCTTGATCCAAAAATTAACGAAGGCGCAGCATGCGCTCGACTTTTGCCACGTCAGACGGATGCAGCAAGCTGCTACCGCGCAGTTGACGCTTACGCTTGGTCGACATTTTGGTCAGGATGTGGCTCTTGAAAGCGTGCTTGTGCTTGATACCGTTAGCAGTTTTCAGAAACCGCTTAGCAGCACCACTTTTGGTTTTCATCTTTGGCATGTTCGGATACTCCGCATTCAGTTGATAAACATAATCAGAAGGCCTGCCGTGCCCTGTTGATTACTTCTTCTTTTTCGGGGCGATGACCATGATCAGCTGGCGTCCTTCCATCTTAGGATGCTGTTCGACCGAACCGTACTCGAGCAGGTCTTGTTCAACCCGCTTGAGGAGTTCCATCCCCAGCTCCTGGTGGGCCATCTCACGGCCGCGGAATCGCAAGGATACCTTGGCCCTGTCCCCGTCACTCAGGAAACGTACCAGGTTGCGCAGTTTTACCTGGTAATCCCCTTCCTCCGTCCCTGGACGAAACTTGATTTCTTTTACCTGAATCTGCTTCTGGTTCTTCTTCGCCGCAGCAATCTGCTTCTTCTTTTCGAAGATCGATTTGCCGTAGTCCATCACCCGGCAAACCGGTGGGACTGCGTCGGCAGAGATTTCTACCAGATCAAGCTTTGCTTCTTCAGCAATACGAAGCGCTTCATCAATCGAGACGATGCCAATCTGCTCGCCATCAGCGCCAATTAACCGAACCTCGCGTGCCGAGATATTCTCGTTGATCGGGGCTTTCGGTGCAGCTCGTTTATCTTGTCTCATTTCACGCTTAATAATAATTACTCCGAATCTGGGCGACCACGCCGGGAAACCGCTTGCGCGAGAAACTCAGCGAACTGGGCGACGGGCATCGAGCCCAGGTCAGCACCTTCACGAGTACGCACAGCGACAGTCTGCATCTCGACTTCCTTATCCCCAATAACCAAGAGATATGGAACCTTGAGCAAAGTATGCTCGCGGATTTTAAAGCCGATCTTTTCATTTCTCAAGTCGGACTTGGCACGAAACCCGCTTTCGTTGAGAGTTTTTTCGACCTGAGCGACGAAATCTGCCTGTTTATCAGTGATATTCATGATCACTGCCTGGGTTGGCGCCAGCCACGCAGGGAATGCACCTTCGTAGTGCTCGATCAGAATCCCGACGAAACGCTCGAACGAACCGAGGATCGCACGGTGCAGCATCACCGGATGCTTGCGGCTGTTGTCTTCGGAGACGTATTCGGCCCCCAGACGCACAGGCAGGTTGAAATCGAGCTGCAAGGTACCACACTGCCACACGCGGCCGAGGCAATCTTTCAGCGAGAATTCGATTTTCGGACCGTAGAACGCACCTTCACCCGGTTGCAGATCGTACGGCAGACCAGCGCTATCAAGGGCTGCAGCCAGGGCCGCTTCGGCGCGATCCCACAGTTCGTCGGAACCGACGCGCTTTTCCGGACGAGTGGAAAGCTTCATCTCGACATCGGTAAAGCCGAAGTCGCGGTAAACATCCATGGTCAGCTTGATGAACGCCGCGGATTCGGCCTGCATCTGCTCTTCGGTGCAGAAGATGTGGGCGTCGTCCTGAGTGAATGCGCGCACACGCATGATGCCGTGCAGCGCACCCGATGGCTCGTTACGGTGGCAGGCACCGAATTCGGCCAGGCGCATCGGCAGCTCGCGGTAGCTCTTCAGGCCCTGGTTGAACACCTGCACGTGGCAAGGGCAGTTCATCGGCTTGATGGCGTAGTCGCGGCTTTCCGACTCGGTAGTGAACATGTTGTCGGCGTAGTTGGCCCAGTGCCCGGATTTCTCCCACAGGCTGCGGTCAACGACTTGCGGCGTCTTGATCTCGAGATAGCCGTTGTCGCGCTGCACCTTGCGCATGTACTGCTCGAGTACCTGGTACAGCGTCCAGCCATTCGGATGCCAGAACACCATGCCCGGCGCTTCTTCCTGGGTGTGGAACAGGCCCAGGCGCTTGCCGATCTTGCGGTGATCGCGCTTTTCAGCTTCTTCGATACGCTGGATGTAAGCAGCCAGTTGCTTCTTGTCAGCCCACGCAGTGCCGTAAACGCGCTGCAATTGCTCGTTCTTGGCATCACCGCGCCAGTAGGCGCCGGACAGTTTGGTCAGCTTGAAGGATTTCAGGAAGCGGGTGTTCGGCACGTGCGGACCGCGGCACATGTCGACGTATTCTTCGTGATAGTACAGGCCCATGGCCTGCTCGTTCGGCATGTCTTCGACCAGACGCAGCTTGTAGTCTTCGCCACGAGCCTTGAACACTTCGATCACTTCGGCACGCGGAGTGACTTTCTTGATGACGTCATATTCTGTATCGATCAGCTGTTGCATGCGCTGTTCGATGGCCGCCATGTCGTCCGGAGTAAAAGGACGCTCGAAGGCGATGTCGTAATAGAAACCTTCGTCGATGACCGGCCCGATAACCATTTTTGCGGTCGGGTACAGCTGTTTGACCGCATGGCCGACCAGGTGGGCGCAAGAGTGGCGAATGATCTCCAGCCCCTCTTCATCCTTTGGCGTGATGATTTGCAGCGTCGCGTCGCTGTCGATGATGTCGCAGGCGTCGACCAGCTTGCCGTTGACCTTGCCGGCCACGGTGGCCTTGGCCAGACCGGCACCAATGGATGCGGCGACCTCGGCTACGGAAACCGGGTGATCGAATGAACGTTGACTGCCGTCGGGAAGAGTAATAGTTGGCATGGCGCCTCCTCTCCTAGTGGTGACCCCTACCAAAGGTCACGTGGGTTGGGATGAGCCAGTACAAGATCCGATCCAGGCCATTCAATGACGAACGCCTGCCTTACAGCGGCAGGAGCCTTGCGGCCAACCGGAAAACCGAACCAGAGTGACTGGGATTCAAATCAGAAAATTCGTGCACTGCCGCTACCGGGACTGAAGGTCATCCGGAGCCTGCGAACGCCCGAGCGAGGCATGCTAGCACAGATGAACGGTCGCCGATGCACTCTGGTTTTTACCGAGAGGCAAATCGTCTGTTTTATGCCAGAGTGCTGAACTTGATCGGCCTTTGGGCCCTCAGATAACAAGACATTGACCCACAAGGAGCATCCTCGCATGCGTCTTAACACCCTGCTTGCTGCAGTCGCCCCCCTCGTTTTTCTGCTGCCGCTGAGCGCCCACGCCGACTGGCCAAAGGGCGAGCGTGAGAAATACATGGCTCAGTGCACCCAGGCGGCCACCCCGCAAATCGGTGCCGCTGCTGCAAAATCTCACTGCGCGTGCGGTGCCGATGCCATCAAGTCCTACCCTGCCAGCGACATTCAGGCGCTGATGGACAACAAAGCCAGCCAGGAATTGCAGCAAAAAGCCCTGGGGCAAATTGCCAAATGCAAGGCCAATACCCCGGCGAAAAAATGATGAAACAGGCCTTTTCAATGCCCCCAGCACCGCTGAAAAGCATCTGAATCAGGCTTTTTCGAACGTTTTATGCAGGTTTTACAGGTTTTTTTATTGTCTTTATTTTTCGCCAGAAGCCTTTTAAACCGGGGCCTCCAGCCGAAACAGGCAGTAAAGAAAACACGACTGATTGGCAAACAGCACGTCCGGGGGGCTACCAAAGCGAACATTTCGACTATGATACCCCGGTGTGCCCAGTTGGCCTGAGCAGCACAGTACTACTGAAAATATATGTTTCTTGGAGATACACCATGTCTAATCGCCAAACCGGCACCGTTAAATGGTTCAACGATGAAAAAGGCTTCGGCTTCATCACTCCTCAAGGTGGCGGTGACGACCTGTTCGTACACTTCAAAGCTATCGAAACTGACGGTTTCAAAAGCCTGAAAGAAGGCCAAACCGTTTCCTTCGTGGCTGAGAAAGGCCAAAAGGGTATGCAAGCTGCACAAGTTCGCCCAGAGTAATTTCCCGGCGCACTAAAAAAACCCCGTCCATGTGACGGGGTTTTTTATGGGTGAAACAAAAGCCCAAAAGGCTCAGCCGCAGTTGACGCGGGTAACCACCAGATTCTGATCGGTATTCAGGTTGAGGCGATCGGAACGGTACTCCAAAGTAATCATGTCATTCGGCTTGAGGAAGCGGGCGTTCTGCGCACCGGCTTTCTTGCGTGCCTGCTCCAAGAGCTCCGGCGAAGCTTTCTTGCCGAGAGCGAACTCCGCAGCTGACGCCTCGCAACGACCATGTCCGGCCTCAGTCGCCACGGGATCCTTCTGCGACTCGCTGGAGGTCGTAGTGCAACCACCCAACAAAGCAACGGCCATCAGTGCACCCAGTGACGCGAACTTCCAAGGCATTGAAGCCTCCTTATTTCAATTTTGAGCAGAGATCGTGCGACCGCCAATACGGCGTTTGGTTTCACGGTGAGTGCTATCACCCTGCCCCACGATCGGAAAAACGCCGAGTGTGCCTGAGCAACGCTTGAAGCATCACCCGGTAAAACGTCACTGAATATTAATGACGCTCAGTAGACATCAATGTAGTCGTAGGGCGGATTCGGCCAGTTGTCCTTGAGCGCATTGAAAATCTGCATGACCCAGACTTCGTCGCTGGCTGCGACATTTCCCACGTATCCCGAGCCTTTTGCCCAGGTCTCCAGACGAAACAGCAGGCCATCGATGTCCTGGCCACCAGTGACGCCCGAAGAGATATAGGCGATCCCACCCTTGGTCACGCGCAGTTGGGTATGTTCGTCATCACTGGCCGACGCCAGCATCCGGCGGACAGCATCAAGGGTCAGGCCGCCGGGGCTATTCAAATCGATCTGCACAGCGCAATCCTTGTTTTTGCGGAAACGACCAAGTGTCGCATAGCCCTGCGCTCATGCCTAAGTCGCAGTGCCAAACGCTCGGCAAAGTGGTTAACTCAAAACTCCGATCCCGCGACCGAGCCTTGCCATGACCACCGTAAGCATTACCGCCGACATCAAGGCCACCTGGCCACAAGGGCACAGTTCTTACAGTCCGGGCAGTCCGGAGGAGTTGGCTTTGATCAGCATTGACTTGCTGGTGAAGACGCTGGGAACGCAAGGCGCGCAGTCGTTCATCGCCCAGCTGTTCGAGAAGTATCCCGATGACTTCAAAGGGACATCGGACACTGAGAGAGAGTAAAAGCCCGCAAGCTGGCACCTGCGGGCGTATCGCTTACTTCAGACGTTTCAGACGCTCGGTCAGTAGATCGAAGAAGCCCTGGGCATCGCCGTTCTCCACCCAGAAGGCGTTCTTCGGCGCCTTCAGGCCGTCATACCAGTCGACAATGGTCTGGCCGAAGGTCGGGCCTTCACGGCTGTCGACCACGACATTCACCGACCGGCCAGTGAACAGCTCAGGCTTGAGCAGATAAGCCACGACGGTGGCATCATGCACCGGGCCACCCGGAATGCCGTAGTGCTCCATATCGCCTTTGATGTACTCGTTGAGGATGTCGCCGACAATCTTGCTCGCATTGTTGTTCAGCGCCGCGATCTGCTTCAGACGTGCATCGCTGGTCAGGATCTTGTGGGTCACGTCCAGCGGCAGGTAAGTCAGTTTCACGCCGCTTTTGAGCACCACTTCCGCCGCTTGCGGGTCGGCGTACAGGTTGAATTCGGCCACTGGCGTGATGTTGCCGCCATTGAAGTGGGCGCCACCCATGATCACCACTTCCTTGATCCCCTGAACGATCTCCGGCTCCTGGATCAGCGCCAGGGCCAGGTTGGTCTGCGGGCCGAGCATCGCGATGGTGATGCTGTGCGGCTTGGCTTTTTTCAGGGTGTCGATCAGGTAGTTGGCCGCATTGCCTTCGGCCAGGCCTTTCTTCGGCTCATGCACCGTGACACCCGACAGGCCTTCCTTGCCATGGATGTTTTCGGCGTAGATCGGCGTGCGCATCAGCGGTTTCGGCGCGCCGGCGTACACCGGAATCTCCTCCCGCCCTGCCCACTCACGGGCCAACCGCGCATTACGCGAAGTCTTGTCCAGACGCACGTTGCCGGCCACGGTGGTCAAAGCACGAATGTTCAGCTCCTCCGGGGAGGCCAGGGCAAACAACAGGGCGACCACGTCGTCGGCGCCCGGATCGGTGTCGATGATCAGGTCGATCTTTTCCGCCGCCTGGGCGCCGGTCGCGGTTATCACGGACAAAAGCAGCAGACTCCGAATCAGTTGATGCATTTTTTGAGCATAGCGGTGCATGGCGCATTCCTTGTGCAGATGAAATCAAAAGGGGCGAACCCTGTTTAGAACGTAACTCCAGACACCAGCACGATGTTGCAGTACGGCTGGCATTCGCCCGTACGAACAATCGCTCGTGCCTGTCGGCTGAGTACTTTGAATTGCTCGTGACTGAGCAGGTCACGCCGCCCCAGCGAGCCTTCGTCATTCAGCTCGTCCAGCGTGGACAGCGTGGTCGGTTGCTTGTCGAAGATCTCCTTGGCCAGCGCATGGCTTTCCACCTGCATTTCGCTGAGCACGACTTTCAGGGTGCTGACGAAATCCGGCACGCCGTGCGTCAACGCCAGGTCGATCAGCTCGACACCCGGCGGCACCGGCAGGCCGGCATCACCGATCACGACTATGTCGCCGTGGCCGAGGGAAGCAATCAGCCGCGACAGGGCGACATTGAGCAAAGGAGTCTTTTTCATGCGGGTTTGAATGCCTGTACGTCGGAGGTGGTGGGAATGGAGGGCTGGGCACCTGCCTGGGTAACCGACAGGGCCGCAGCGACCTGCCCGAAGCGAATGGCCTCGGCCTCGGTTTTGCCGGCCGCCAGTGCAGCCGCAAATCCGCCGACAAACGTATCCCCGGCGGCGGTGGTATCGACCGCCTTCACTTTGGGCGCAGGAAAATGCTGGTAACCCGTACCGTTGGCGAACAACGAGCCTTGGGCCCCCAACGTGATGATGACCTTACCGGCGCCCAGTGAAATCAGGTGCGCAGCGGCTTTTTCAGCGGTCTCCAGCGAGTCCACCGGCAAACCGCTGAGGGCGGCGGCCTCGCTCTCGTTGGGAATCAGGTAATCGATGGCGGCAAACCAGTCCGCCGGCAGCGGGCGACTGGCCGGCGCCGGGTTGAGGATGACTGTCTTGCCCAGTTCACGTCCGCGTTTCAGCGCATGACCTACGGTGGCATCGGGGATTTCCAATTGGCAGATGATCACGTCGGCCGCTTGCAGCACGGCGTCGAACCGGTCGATGACCGCCGGGGTCATCGAACCATTGGCACCGGCCACGATGACAATCGCGTTCTGACTGTTGTCATCGACCACGATCAGCGCCACGCCACTGGAATCCTCCACCACGCTGACCGCCTGACAATCGATCTGCTCGACCAGCAACGCATCGCGCAATTGCACGCCGTAGTCATCGTTGCCGACACAGCCGACCATCGACACTTGCGCACCCAGTCGGGCGGCAGCTACGGCCTGATTGGCACCCTTGCCACCGGACACGGTTGCAAAGGAATGGCCGATCAGCGTCTCACCGCCCCGGGGCAAGCGCGGCGCCCGGGTGACCAGGTCCATGTTCAGGCTGCCTATTACCACTACATTTGCGGACATACATCACTACTCTTCAATTCGTTTCAGCGGTATTCGGTGAACACGCCGGACAGCGGTGCAGTCGATTCGCGCAGGACAATACTCGGGGTCACGATCCGCTGATCCGTCGCCAGACCCGGGGTGGCAATTCTTCGCAACAATACTTCCGCAGCCATCTCGCCCAGTTGCAGGATCGACTGGCCCACGGTCGTCAACGCTGGGTACACGTAACGGCTCATCTGGATATCGTCGAAGCCGATCACCGACAGCTCGGCGGGCACGCGCACGTTACGTTCTGCCGCCGCTCGCAACACGCCAATGCCGATCATGTCGTTACCGGCGAAAATCGCGCTCGGCGGGTTGCGCTCAAGCAGGACCGAAGCCGCGTTGTAACCGCCGGTGCTGGTGAAGTCGCTTTCCAGCATGCGCGACGGGGATACTTCAACACCCGCCTCTTTCAGCGCTCGAGCAAAACCGGCCTGACGCATTTGCGCGACGCTGGTGCTGGCCGGACCACCGATCGTGGCGATATCGCGATGACCGAGTTCAAGCAAATGCCGCGTCGCGAGGTACGCGCCATATTCGTGATCGATGCGCACCAGGTCGGCATCCACGCCTTCGAGCCCACGGTCGACGATCACCATCGGCGTCTTCACGCCCGCCAGTCCTTGCGCCAGACCGCTGTCACCACCCGCCGAGGCGACGATCAAGCCGTCGATGCGTTTTTCCAGCAGGACCCGCAGGTAGCTGCGTTGCTTGTCCGGGTTGTCGTCGGAGTTGCAGAGAATCACGCAGTAGCCGTTACGCTCGCAGTAATCCTCGATCCCGCGCGCCAGCTCGGCGAAGTACGGGTTGAGACTGTTAGGCACCAGCAAGCCGATGGTGGCGGTGGTTTTCGCTTTCAGCGAGCGGGCCACCGCGCTCGGCACATAGTCGAGACTCTCGATCGCCGCCTCGACCTTGAGCCGCACCTCTTCGCTTACCGGTCGGGTCTTGTTTACTACGTGGGACACGGTCGTGTAGGAAATTCCTGCAAGTGCCGCCACATCCTTGATCGTTGCCATTTATCAGCCCCGTCGGCTTGCGCGTTGACTGCGATAGGTGTCGAGCACCACGGCGATCACGATCACCGCACCGGTGATGATGCGCTTGGTCGGCTCGGTCGCGCCAATCTGCGCCAGACCGGCCGCCAGCACGGAGATGATCAACACACCGAAAAAGGTGCTGATCACCGAACCACGGCCGCCCATCAGGCTGGTGCCGCCGATCACCACCGCAGCGATGACTTGCAACTCAAGGCCTGAACCAGCATTCGGGTCGGCCGCTTCCAGCCGCGAAATCTGGAACAGCGCCGCAATGCCGGCAAGCAGGCCCATCAGGCTGAACACCAGGATCTTGTAGGGCTTGGGATTGATGCCCGCCAGCCGCACCGCTTCTTCGTTGGTGCCAATGCCGATCAGGTAGCGACCGAACACGGTACGGGTCAGAACGGCCTGAGCGATGATAATGACCAGCAAAGCAATGATGAACGACGGCGAAATGCCGAAGGCGATCGGGTTCGACAGCCAGGCGAAGGAGTCACCGATGTAGGCCGTGCGCGAACCGGTCATCTGATAGGCCAGGCCACGGGCCATCTCCAGCACACCGAGCGACACGATGAACGACGGAATTCGCCACGCCACGGTAATCGAACCGGTAACGGTGCCGGCCAACGCCGCAACGGCCATCCCCAGCAAGGCCGCCGGCAATACGCTCCAGCCCCAGCCCAGGATTGCCACGCTGACAGTGGAGGCTGCGAGCGCCAGCACCGAACCAACCGACAGGTCGATCCCGCCGATGATCAGGACGAACGTCATGCCCACTGCCAGAACCATCAGGTCGGGAATCTGGTTGGCCAGGGTGCTGAAGGTGTTGTACGACAGGAAATGGCTGCTCATGACCGAGAACAGCGCAATCATTGCCAGCAACGCGCCGGCCAGGCCCAGGTAAGTGCCGAGGCCGTAGAAATTGCCACTGGATTTGCCGGCGGAAGATGCAGTTTTCATGGGAGATCCCTAGGCGCTGCTTCGTTGAGCAACGCATCACGTTTCTGGTAGCCGGCGAACGCGGCGGCAAGCAAGTCATCCTGGGTCCAGCTGTCGCGCTCGAACGTGTCGATCAGGCGCCCCGCCGACAACACACCAATGCGGTCGCAGATCAGCATCAGCTCGCGCAAATCGCTGGACACCACGACCAGCGCCTTGCCCTGCCGGGTCAGTTCGCCGAGCAAGGCATAAATATCGAACTTGGCGCCGACATCGATACCGCGAGTCGGCTCGTCGAACAGCAGCACCGAACAGTCGCGCTCGAGCCAACGACCGATCACCACCTTTTGCTGATTGCCGCCGGACAGTTCCGACACCAACTGCGTCGGGCTGGAACTGCGGATGCGCATGGCGTCGATCTGCCGCTGCGCAAGCTTCGTTTCATCGCCGTTGTTGACGAACCCGCCGCTGGAAATTTCCGGCATGTTGCCCAGGGCAATATTGGCGCTGATCGACTGACTCAGCAGCAGTCCTTCGCCCTTGCGATCTTCGGTGATCAAGGCGATGCCATTGCGCACCGCATCGACAGGCGAGCGGATGCTCACCGCTTTTGCCGGCGAACCGAGTGCCACCGTGCCGCTGTCCGCGACATCGGCGCCGAAGATCAGCCGTAAAAGTTCGGTGCGCCCTGCCCCGATCAGACCCGAGATGCCGAAAATCTCACCGGCGCGTACTTCAAAGGACACGTCGCGCACTTTGTCGGAGCGGGTCAGGCCTTTGACCGTCAGGGCCGGCGCGCCGATGTTGCGAGCCCCCAGATCGATATGCTCGCCCAGCTCGCGACCGACCATCAGGGTGACCAGTTGCTCGCTGTTGTAATTGGCCATCGGCTCGACGCAAACCAGGTTGCCGTCGCGCAGCACGGCAATGCGCTGTGCGACCCGGGCCAGTTCTTCGAGGCGGTGGGAGATGTAGATGATCGAGACGCCACGCGCCTGCAACCGGGTGATTTGCTCGAACAACATCTCGACTTCGCGGGCGGTCAGCATCGCGGTCGGTTCGTCGAGGATCAGCACATGACAATCGCCGATCAGGTTGCGAGCGATCTCGACCATTTGCTGGTGACCGATGCCCAGCTCGCCGACCAGTGTGTCCGGGTCGATGGCGTCGAGGCCGACTTGAGCCATGGCTTCGATGGCGGCCTTGCGCAGTTGCTTGCGGCTGATCCAGCCACCGTTGCTCGGCAGATTGTCGAGGAACAGGTTCTCCGCCACCGAAAGCGTCGGTAGCAGATTGAGCTCTTGCATGACCATGCGCACACCCAGCTCTTCAGCCTGTGTGCGGCTGCCGGGGCGATAGTCCTTGCCCTGGAACTGCATCTGGCCGGTGGTAGGTGTGACCAGCCCGCCGATAATCTTCGACAGGGTGCTTTTGCCGGCACCGTTCTCACCGGTCAGCGCCAGCACTTCACCGCGCATCAACGTCAGGTCGATGCCGGTCAGAACCGGTTGCGCATAGGTCTTGCCGATACCGCTGACCGAGAGGACAGCGTTCGGAGCGGAAACTGACATAAAAATCTCCATGCGCTCGTCCGGACGGACGAGCGCCGTTGTGTCGCCAAAGGACTTACTGGGTGACCAGCTCGACCGGCGTTTCGATCACGCCGTTCGCACCACTGTCGACTTTCTCGCCCTTGATGATTTTCAGCGCGGTCTCGATGCCAAACACCGCCTGCTTCGCGGCGTACTGATCGGCAGTCGCCAGAACGCGGCCGTCCTTCAGCATCGGCTTGATGGCATTGATGTTGTCGTAACCGACAACCTTCACCTGACCGGCCTTGCCGGCAGCACGCACGGCGGAAACGGCGCCCACGGCCATGCTGTCGTTACCGGCCAGCAGCGCTTTGACGTCCGGGTACTCGCTGAGAATCGAAGCGGCCACCTTGTTGCCCTTGTCGATTTCCCAATCGCCGGACTGCAGGGAGACAACCTTGATCTGTGCAGCTTCCATCGCATCCTTGAAGCCAGCGGTACGTTGCTGGGCGTTGGTCGTCGTGGAGACGCCTTCAATGATGCCGACTTCGTCACCGGCCTTCAGTTGCTTGGCCAGGTACTCGCCCACCAGACGCGCGCCTTTGCGGTTGTCCGGGCCTACGAACGGAACGCTGATGTTCTTGCTTTTGATCACAGCCGGATCGAGCTGGTTGTCGATGTTGATCACGGTGATACCGGCATCGACGGCCTTCTTGATCACCGGCACCATCGCCTTGGAATCAGACGGTGCGATGACCAGTGCGTTGACCTTCGCCAGAATCATCTGCTCGACGATGCGCGTCTGCCCCGCCGTGTCGGTTTCGTCCTTGATGCCGTTGGAGATCAGGTCGAAATCGGCGGAATGTTCTTTCTGGTAGGCCTTGGCGCCGTCTTCCATGGTCAGGAAGAATTCGTTGGCCAGGGATTTCATGACCAGGGCGACTTTGGGTTTTTCAGGGGATTCGGCGAAAGCCGAAGAGACAGGCAGTGCGGCGGATGCGGCAGCCAGCATGGCGACAGCAAGAAGACGTCTAGCGAATGGCAGCTTCATGGGTTCACTCCGATCTTATGATTATTGTGAGCAACGCTTGCGCTGGCGTAAGCTCGCTGCACCCCACGATAATTCAATCCATCGCGAAGAGCGCGCAAACGTTTGCGTAGACCGAACTATGCGAATCCTGCCGACATTTGTCAACGACTGAAGATCTGCTTTTTTTGTAGGGCGAATAACCGTCATCGCCCCTTTTCCTATGCGGTCGTGTTGATCACACCGCCGCTGCCAGAACCCTTGGCCATCTCACGAACCAGGTTGCCGGCCACTTCCATGAGGGCTGCGTTGGTGTCTGCGATCTGCCCCTGAATCGACATCACCACTGTCGTCTTGGCTTCATCGGTCGGATAACTCGCTGCCTGCGCGGCAGCCAATTGCTGTTGCTGCTCCTGCAATTGCTGCTGCAATTCCTTCATCCGTTTGAGCAGTATTTTTATCGTGATGCTTTGATTGCCACTGCTCTCGGCCGGTGCCTCTTCCTGCACGGGACCGCCACCGGTTCTGACTTGCTTGGTTTCGCCCGCATCTTTACCCAGCGCCTCGGCCGATGCTTGCTCGTTCGCCTCGCTCAGGGCATTGATCGTAGCAGCCGTTTTTCCGCCGATAGTGACCGCGCCGGGATTTGGCAAACCGATAGTCAATGACATTTTAACTCCTGAAAAATTGGATCCCTATCAAGGCGCATCGGCCAGCGCGCCGTTTTCTTTAGCAGAGATCTGGAAAGCAGCCAGTTCAGTCTGTGGACGAGGCTCGTAGTCCTTTTCGGTGAGCCGAACGAGAAAACATCCCGTGTTCGGAAACCCGGATGAGCGAGGGAGATTCACAGCCACTCTTCGAATAAATCTTGATTTAAATCATAAGGTTAAACATTTCTCTGCAGCAGAGTACGACTGGTACAGATCCTGCTCCCTCCCTGCACCCCTGGCATTCAGATCGGCCCGGGGCGCATCTAGATGAACCTGCATCAGCACCGTCTCACTACTAGAGAGAAAAATAATGACATCTGCTTTGAAGAGTTTCGTTCCGGGCGCTTTGGCCCTCCTGCTGCTCCTGCCAACCGCCCTCCAGGCAAAAGAAGCTGAAACCCAGGCCAAGTTGGCCAACGTAGTGGTACTGGCCACCGGCGGCACCATTGCCGGCGCCGGCGCCAGCGCTGCCAACAGTGCGACCTATCAGGCTGCGAAAGTGGGCATCGAACAATTGATCGCCGGCATTCCCGAACTGAGCACGCTGGCCAATGTGCGCGGCGAACAGGTCATGCAAATCGCCTCGGAAAGCATCACCAACGAAAACCTCCTGCAACTGGGTCGTCGTGTTTCCGAACTGGCCGACAGCAAAGACGTCGATGGCATCGTCATCACACACGGCACCGACACCCTGGAAGAGACCGCGTACTTCCTGAACCTGGTGGAAAAAACCGACAAGCCGATCATCGTCGTCGGCTCCATGCGCCCGGGCACCGCCATGTCGGCGGACGGCATGCTGAACCTGTACAACGCCGTGGCCGTCGCCAGCAGCAAAGAAGCTCGCGGCAAAGGCGTACTGGTGACCCTGAACGATGAAATCCAGTCGGGTCGCGATGTCAGCAAAATGATCAACATCAAGACCGAAGCCTTCAAAAGCGCCTGGGGCCCGCTCGGCATGGTGGTAGAAGGCAAATCTTACTGGTTCCGCCTGCCAGCCAAGCGCCACACCATGGATTCGGAATTCGACATCAAAAACATCAAGAGCCTTCCTGATGTAGAAATCGCCTATTCCTACGGCAATGTCAGTGACACGGCTTACAAGGCCCTCGCCCAGTCCGGCGCCAAGGCAATCATCCATGCCGGTACCGGCAACGGTTCGGTTTCCTCCCGCGTGGTTCCGACCCTGCAAGCGCTGCGCAAGGACGGCGTGCAGATCATTCGCTCGTCTCACGTCAATGCCGGTGGTTTCGTTCTGCGCAACGCCGAACAGCCCGACGACAAATACGACTGGGTGGTTGCTCACGACCTGAACCCGCAGAAAGCCCGCATCCTGGCCATGGTCGCGCTGACCAAGACCAACGACAGCAAAGAGCTGCAGCGGATGTTCTGGGAATACTGATTTACCCTCGCCTGATCTTTTCCTGATCGGGCACTGACTTCACCCTTCGTCAACTTGACGGAGGGTGAAGCTTGCGCCTCCTCCAAAGAAAAATTTCACCTGAGTGACATCAAAACCGGAAAACCGCTGTCAGAGGATTTTCTTGAATTTTAAGCAGTTGCGAAAATGCCTACAGTTAAATACTGTATGCACGTACAGCTCAATAAGGATAACCTCGTGGCCACTTCCCCTGATGCTCCTGACGCTTACGAACGCATGGGCATGCGCGTTCAAAAAATCATCAACTCCCCCACCGCACAAAAAGCCAAAGCCGCACTGATCTTCCGCCTTCCGGACGAGCCGGTGGATGACTGGGAGCGCTTGCTGGAAGAGATCGACGAGAACGACAACGTCACCCTCGCCTACCGCGACGATGGCGGCGTACAGATTTTCTGGGTTGTGCCGAAGGAAGATTGATTCAATGATTCTGCGTTTTGCTGCTGTGCTGTTGCTGTTCATTTCCCTGGGTGCGCAAGCTGGCGCGCCGCGTACATTCACCGAGGCCAAGAAGGTCGCCTGGAAGCTGTACGCTCCACAATCCACCGAGTTCTATTGCGGGTGCAAATACACCGGCAACAAGGTCGATCTGGCCGCCTGCGGCTACGTCCCACGCAAGAACGCCAAGCGGGCGTCCCGCATCGAATGGGAGCACATTGTTCCGGCCTGGCAGTTCGGCCATCAGCGTCAATGCTGGCAGGAAGGCGGTCGCAAGAACTGCACCCGCTACGACCCGAGCTATCAGAAAGCCGAAGCCGACCTGCACAACCTGGTGCCGAGCATCGGCGAGGTGAATGGCGACCGCAGCAATTTCAGCTACGGCTGGCTGCCGGTCGAAAAAGGTCAGTACGGCTCCTGCCTGACCCAGGTCGACTTCAAGGCGAAGAAGGTCATGCCCCGCCCTTCGATCCGCGGCATGATCGCCCGCACCTACTTTTACATGAGCAAACAATACGGCTTGCGCTTGTCGAAGCAGGACCGTCAACTGTACGAAGCCTGGGACAAGACTTATCCGGTGCAGGACTGGGAACGTCAGCGCAACCAGAGCGTGGCGTGCGTGATGGGACGCGGCAACGAATTTGTCGGCCCGGTGAACCTGAAAGCCTGTGGTTGATTGATTACTCAAAAGAAAAGGCCTTGAGCGATAAACTCAAGGCCTTTTTTGTGCTCAACCGCCGGACTTGTTGTAACGCCAGTAGCCCATCAGATTGAGTGACTCGCGCGGGATGCCGCGCTCCTTGATCAGGTATTTGCGCAGGCTCATGACCGCAGCGGATTCTCCGGCGATCCAGCCATAGAATCCCTCGCTGGCCGAATCGGCGATCTCCCAAAGAATCTCTTCTTCGATGTCGACATCCGCCAGTTCGACCGCCTGCCCAACCGGCGATGCATCGACAGGCAACGTCGCCTGCCGCACGGCTTCCACCATCAACGTGCCGGCAGCTGCGTGATCGCGGATCAGCCATTGCACCGAAAGCCCGGGCCAGTCAGGAACTGCCAACATGTCTTCACGACTGTCGACTTCAAAAAACGCCTGGGTCTGCGGCGGCTCGGCCAGTGCCGCCAGCTCTTCCAGAATCCCCATGGCGGCCGGCAACGCTGTGGCGTCGGCGACCAACAGAAGTTGCTTGAGCGTTTGCGGTGGCCTCCATTCAAATCCCCCCGCCTCTTGTGCCGAAAATCGGCTGTCGGGGGCCAAAATCTGCATTGATTCGCCAGGCTGCGCTCGCAACGCCCAACGGGAGGCTGGACCGGTCTCGCCGTGCAGGACGAAATCGATATCGACTTCGCCCGCTTCGGCGCGCAAATGACGGATGGTGTAGGTGCGCATCGCCGGGCGACGATCAACCAGCATCGAGCGAAAACGGGCGTACCACCCTTCGCCCTGAGAAAGCCTGGCGGGTGAACCGTCGGCTGCCGGGAAAAACAGCTTCACTCGCTGATCCGGCGCCCAGGTTGCCATCTCGGTGACCGCGGGGCTTGCGAGCGTGATCCGCATGAGATGCGGGCTCAACTGCTGCTTGTGACGCAAAACGACGTCGAACAATTTGTAAGGATTGGCGGAGGCCATGCGGAGCTCCTTCTGGGTATCTTCAGTGACTCCTTGAAAAACGAATCACGGGGGACACCCTTTAGTCAGCTCCGCCGAATGGATCCTTATTGCGCCGCCGTGCGCTCTATCACCAGCGTCTCGATGTTCTGCTTCTTCGCCTTGACCAGCGCCGCATTCACATCCGCCTGGCGCGCCTCGGCGTCAGCTTTCGAATTGAAAGGGCCGAGGAGGATCCGGGTCTTGCCGCTGGCGTCCTTGATGACACTGACCACAAAGCCATGCTCGATCAACCAGCCGCTGAGGTCGCTGACGGCCTGAGGGGTTTCACCGCGCACTTCGAGATCCCACTGCGGTCCCACCGCAGCAGGCGCTGTTACCACCGCCGGTTTCGGCTTTTGCGCATCCACGCTCTTGCCTTCGCCACATCCTGCCAATGCCAGTGCCGCGACTACCCAGACCAATTTGCGCACAACGCTTCCCTCTGAATTCTCAAAGCGGCGATCTTAACATTCGAGAATACTTTCCGAGCCCCGCAAATTGCGGCATAAAACTACGAGATTGATGCCGACAGCCCCTGTATAGTTACGCGCTGGGAATTAATGCCGCTGCTGCGCGTCAGAAAGAGGCACCCAAACTGTAAGACTTCGCACTAATCTATACGTACCACCGACCTCTGCACTGTCTGAATCAGGTGCCCTACAAAGCAATCAAGGAGAAGACCATGCTGATACTCACCCGCAAAGTCGGTGAAAGCATAAACATTGGTGATGACATCACGATCACCATTCTCGGCGTCAGCGGCCAGCAAGTTCGAATCGGCATCAATGCTCCGAAGAACGTTGCAGTGCATCGGGAAGAAATCTACCAGCGCATCCAGGCTGGCCTGACCGCACCGGACAAGCCACAAACGCCCTGAGCCCTATCGCAGTCAGTAGCCAGTTCGTTTGCCTGCGCGCAATGACTGGCTAAAGATTCAAGCGCCGTATTGCCATTCCCCCACCTCCTTGGTGACGGCGCGTGCCACGCCCCTTCCTGCCTTAACCCTTCTCGCAACCGATACTAACCGTCATTCAATGGGCTGGCTGTCGGACATTTCCGAATAGCGGTCGGGAATCTCGCCCGCCTAGCCGAATGTGACGCCACGCGCCATCCCGGCGGCCGCCACGACCATCAATATCAACAGCAGCGCCTCGGCATGACTGATCCGTGCGAACACCCTTGCTCGTCCTGTGTCAGGGACAGTGCCGCGCGTCTTGGCCACGCGCCACTTGATCAGGGTGATCATCGGCACAAGCTCCAGAAGCAGAATCAGCACAAACAACGTCATCTTCAGATGAAACAGCGGCTGATGCAGGTAGTAGTCGGTTCCCTTCTCATAACCTCCGAAGGCGCGCATGCCACCGGTGATGAGCAACACCAGCGCCGAAAGCCCCCATAGATTGTCGGCAAGCAGCACGCGCCCGACATCACCGGAGCCGGACGCCAGGCGACTGAAAGCCGTCCCACGCGTCAACACCGCCCAGAAGCCCATGGCAAACGCCAGTAAATTAATCGCCGCAAGAAACCAATGAACCAGCATCGATGAACTCCTGTCCGGCAGAGTTGAAATCAGCCTGACAGTAGTAGTCGAAAAAATGCGGGCTTGCCTGTCACCCCTCCCGGAAAACAGGAGCGGGCGAGACGAGAGGCTGGGCAGAGGTGCGGGAAAGGCAAATCGCGGGCAAAAAAAATCCCAAGCAGCTGATGGAAGCTTGGGATTTAAAAATGCATAAACCGTGGTGGTGAACGCGGGGCGGATATTACTGATTTTTCCAGTATGTAACAACGTATTTTTGATAACCGAATGGTTAATAAAATCCGTAACCCATTAAATATCCACACTATTTAGAAGGGCGATCGCGAAACCCGGCGACGAATGGATCAGAATCCATCGCGATCAATACGCGCACGGCTCAAGAATTTTACAAAAATGAGCTCGGGATCCCCCGGATCAAGGTTCTCCACCATTCCGCTGTGCTGATATCCAAGATTGGTCAGCAGTTGTCGCATCGGCAAGTTGGACGTATTGGTCGACGTGAAGATCTTTTCTGCACAAGCATGTTGCTCCAGACCGTTCACGATTTGTCGCCCCATTCCGGAACGCCTGTTCGCACTGGAGACGACCACGAGAGGTATGAACAACTCTCCAAAAAAGCTTCGATCCAGACATCCGTAGCCGAGGGGAACACCGGGATCGCCAGTCTCGCAGACTACCCAGCACTCCCCCGCCCCAACGGCCCTCGCGATGTATTCGCGACGGTAGCAATCTTTTTCAGCGAAAGGATCAATCCTCAACAGGCTTTCGATATCGCCTGGGCTGGCACGCCTGAATTGGCGACTCATAAATAAACTCCAGCAAATGTGCCGAAGTGTAGCTGCGCTCGACCAAACCAAAATGTGCAAAGGCTCTGCAAATCGCAGACAACAAAAAAGGGCCCACCTTTCGGTGAGCCCTTCCAGACCGCCCAGCAGAGCGGATTTTGTTTGGTAGGCGCGATTGGACTCGAACCAACGACCCCCACCATGTCAAGGTGGTGCTCTAACCAACTGAGCTACGTGCCTGCTGTGAGGCGGCATTCTACGGAATTCCGGAGGGGTGTCAACACCTTTTTTTCACCTAACCCTATGAATATGCAAAATATTTAATTTCGACCTGCCGCAAGAAGATTTCCCGGTGGCTGGCGGAGGTTTTTCAACTGGGGTAGGATCGCTGCACTCGTAAAATATATTAAACAGAGGCTGCAGGATGGCGAACACCCCTTACCCAGAGTCTTATTACGCTGCATCGGCCAACGCCGTACCGCCACGCCCTGCGCTGCAGGATGACGTGGAGACGGATGTCTGTGTGATCGGCGCTGGTTATACGGGACTTTCCTCGGCCCTGTTCCTGCTGGAGAACGGTTTTCGCGTGACCGTGCTGGAAGCCGCCAAGGTTGGCTTTGGCGCCTCGGGGCGCAATGGCGGGCAAATCGTCAACAGCTACAGCCGTGACATCGACGTGATCGAACGCAGCGTCGGCCCGAAACAGGCGCAACTGCTCGGGCAGATGGCGTTCGAGGGCGGCCGGATCATTCGTGAGCGCGTCAGCAAGTACAACATTCAGTGCGACCTGAAGGACGGTGGCGTATTCGCCGCCCTCACCGCCAAGCAAATGGGCCACCTGGAATCGCAGAAACGCTTGTGGGAACGCTTCGGCCATACCCAACTGGAACTGCTCGATCAACGCCGCATCCGCGAAGTGGTGGCCTGCGATCAATACGTCGGCGGCATGCTCGACATGAGCGGCGGCCACATCCACCCGCTTAACCTGGCGCTGGGCGAAGCCGCCGCCGTGGAATCCCTGGGTGGCACTATCTATGAACAGTCGCCGGCCGTGCGCATCGAACGCGGAGCCAACCCGGTCGTGCATACACCGCAGGGCAAGGTCCGAGCCAAATTCATCATCGTCGCCGGCAACGCCTACCTCGGCAATCTGGTGCCGGAACTGGCGGCCAAATCGATGCCATGCGGCACTCAGGTCATCACCACCGAGCCACTGGGCGATGAGCTGGCGAAATCCCTGCTGCCGCAGGACTACTGCGTCGAAGACTGCAATTACCTGCTCGACTACTATCGCCTCACTGGCGACAAGCGTCTGATCTTCGGCGGCGGTGTGGTGTATGGCGCGCGGGATCCGGCAAACATCGAAGCGATTATCCGCCCGAAAATGCTCAAGGCCTTCCCGCAGCTCAAGGATGTGAAGATCGACTACGCCTGGACCGGCAATTTCCTGCTGACCCTGTCGCGCCTGCCTCAGGTCGGACGCCTGGGCGACAACATCTATTACTCCCAGGGTTGCAGCGGCCACGGCGTGACGTACACGCATCTGGCCGGCAAGGTTTTGGCCGAGGCACTGCGCGGACAAGCCGAGCGCTTCGATGCGTTCGCCGACCTGCCGCACTACCCGTTCCCCGGCGGGCAACTGCTGCGAACACCGTTCGCCGCGCTGGGCGCGTGGTACTACGGATTGCGCGACAAGCTCGGTTTCTGATGAGCGAAAAAAAGGGCCGCTGAAAAGCGGCCCTTTTTACATCCAACATCAATCACAACTGATCCCGCGCAATCCCGCTGCGAATCCGCAGAATATCCGCGAGCACCGCCAAAGCAATTTCCGCCGGCGTCTTGCTGCCAAGGTTAAGACCGATCGGCGCATGAATCCGCCCCAGCTCGCTTTCACCCAGACCGCCAATCCGGCGCAAACGCTCGAAGCGCTTCTGCGATGTCTGCTGCGAGCCCATTACGCCAATGTAGAACGCTTCGGTGCGCACGGCTTCCATCATCGCCAGATCGTCGATGCGCGGATCATGGGTCAACGCCACCACCGCCGTATCACGGTGGCAACCGCCATCGGCGATAAACACCGACGGCAACTGCCGGCGGATCTCCACGCCATTGAGCACCACGCCTTCCAGCACCTCATCGCGCGGGTCGCAGAGAATCACTTCGAAACCGAGACCGACCGCGAATTCCGCACACGCCTGCGCCACGCTGGAATAGCCCGCCAGCAACAAACGCTGGGCAGCGCCGATGCGGATCCGCACCCGGTCGATCTCACGCTCGATCCGCGCACCCTGTTCACGATCCGCAAACAGGCTACGCGCGCCCGTGGTCAGATCGACCTCGCGAATCAACCGGCGCTGCCCCAGCAACGCCGATTCCAGTTCACGCAGGTGCGCCTGCACCTCGCAGCCGGCGTCAAATTTCTCTACCAGCACATCGAGAATGCCGCCGCACGGCAGGCTGACCCGCGAACGCGGATCGTCACCTTCGCCATAACGCACGACATTGATCGCATCGAGAAACGCACCTTCGGCGACGCGCTCGAGAAAGTCTTCCTCAACGCAGCCACCGGACAGCGACCCGACCCACTGCCCGCCATCGTTCACCGCCAGCAGTGAACCCGGCGCGCGAGGCGCCGAGCCGTAGGTGGTCAGCACGGTGCAGAGCCAGATGCGCTGCCCCGCTGTCGACCACTCCAGCGCCCGCCGCACAACCTGCAGATCGAGATGCTGCATGATCAGTGCGCCTTGTGCTCGATGGACGGGGCGTCAGCCTGAAGCTTCTGCACGTCGCCCACCGCCAACTCAGCCGACTGACCACCCCAACCCTGACGCAGGTAGTTCAGCAGATCAGTCAGTTGTTCAGCACTGAGCTTGTCGGCAAAACCCGGCATCGGCTGCATGTGTTCGAACCCGGCGAATTTCTGTTCGCCGATGCCATCCTCGACCACTCGCAACAGGTTGCGCGGGTCTTCCAGACGCAGCGTGGTGTTGCCGCGCATGGCCACCGCGATGTGCGGCTTACCCTCGCCACCGGCCGCGTGACAGCCGGCGCAGACGTTCAAGTATTCCTGACGGCCGCGTTGAGCGCTGGCACTGAGTTTTTCCACCGGCACTTCGGTCAGTTCTTTCGCCGCTGGAGGCTTGTCGCCCAGCAGGAAAGTCGCCATCGCCGCCAGATCCGGATCATTCAGACCCTGAGTGCTGTTGTGGAACACCGGGAACATCTCGTTGAACATCGTGCCCTGGGCGCTCATGCCGTGCTTGAGGAACGTGCTCAGGTCCTGATGATTCCAGCCGCGCGCCGCCAGGTCCGTCGCCAGCAGGCTCGGTGCCAGATAGCCGTTGAGAATGCCGCCAGTCAGGCGCTTGTCCAGTTGCATCGCGCCCGGCAGGCCGCGTGGCGTATGGCATTCGCCGCAATGGCCAAGCACTTCGACCATGTACTGGCCGCGCTTCCAGGCATCGCTTTTGCCTTCGGCAGATTCGAGCTTCAAGGCTTTGCCGTACATCATGTTCCAGCCGATCAAGCCCGGACGCACGTTGAACGGGAAGCTCAGACTGGTCACCGGCGCTGCACGCTCGATTGGCTCGATGGTTTTCAGATACGCGTGAATCGCATCCGAATCCGCACGCGGCATCAAGTGATACGAGGTGTACGGCATCGCCGGATAGAGGTTCGCGCCGTCACGACGCTTGCCTTCAGTCAGCGCAGCGAAAAACTCGTCGTCGTTGTACAAACCGATGCCGTGCTCTTTGCTTGGAGTAATGTTGGTGCCGTAGATCGTGCCGAACGGCGACACGATCGGCAGGCCGCCGGCAAACGGCGCGCCGCCGGGCGCCGTGTGACACGCCATGCAGTCAGCCGCGCGGGCGAGGTATTCGCCGCGCTTGACCTGATCATCCGCGTGCACCGCCAACACAGGCGCAGCCAGCCCGACCGCCAGGGTCAGGCGGGTCAGTAATTGCTTCATGCTTAACCCTCCTTGACCAGGCCGAGATCGGTCAGCACGTTGCGGGTGGCGTTGTAGTAACGCACGTACCCGGTGCAACGGCAGACGTGATGGCCGAGGCTGTCCTCGATGACTTGTTCCAGTTTGCTTTTGACGATCGGCTGGCGTTGCAGCTTTTCCACCAGCACGGTCGCGGCGTTGACGAAGCCCGGTGCGCAGTAGCTGCACTGGAAGGCGAATTCGTCGACGAAGCGCTGCTGGATCGGGTTCAGCTCGGTGACCTGGCCTTGCTCGTCACGCTTGGCGTGGCCTTCGATGGTGCGGACCTTCTTGCCCTCGAAGTAATGCGCGCCGGTGATGCAGGTGCGCACTTCTTCGCTGGTGCCGTCCGGGTTGTCGACGATCACCACGCAGGCGTGGCAGATGCCCTGGCCGCAGCCCAGGCGCGAACCGGTGAGGTTTTTGTATTCGTGCAGGTAATCGATCATCGGCAGGTCATCAGGGATGTCCACCGGGCCGACGGATTGACCGTTGAGGGTCAGTTGAAGCGGACGGTTAGCCATTGAGGGCCTCCTTGATGCGCGCAGCAGTGATTGGCAGATCGCGAACACGTTTACCGATGGCGTGGGCCACGGCGTTACCGATGGCACCGACCACCGGGATCATCACCACTTCGGCGATGCCTTTGGACGGGTCGCTCGGGGACAGCGGCGGCAGGATTTCCGACGTCTGCTTCCACACCGCCACATGGCGCGCCATCGGCAGGCGATAACGGTTGAAGTTCCAGTCACCCTCCCCCGGCCCGCCTTCGTACAGCGGCATCTCTTCCATCAAGGCGTGACCGATGCCCATGGCGATCCCGCCTTCGAGCTGACCACGAACCAGTTCTTCGACCAGCACCCGGCCGCATTCCAGCCACGAGTGATGATTGAGCACTTCGACTTCCGCCGAACCTTTGTTGACCTTCAACTCGACCAGCGTTGCGACCGGGCTGTAGTAAGTCACGGCGGCGTTGTTCAACTGAACCACCGGATAGGCGATGTTCTGCCGGTCCAGCAGGTGGAAACCGGCGCTGGTCATCTGCGCTTTCTTCGCCTTAGGGGCGCCGTCACCGTACTTCACCGCCAGACCGTCGAGCGGCAGACGCTCGCGCACGCCGTCGATGCTGTACTCGGCTTCTGCCCAGCTCCAGCGGTTGAAACCGTGAACCGTGGCGCCAGTGACCAGACCGCGCTCGTGAGCACGCTTGGCCAGCTCTTCGAAGGTCAGCGGCTGCATGCCGTTGGCCGTCAGTTTGCCGTCGACCCAGTGCGCATCTTCGCGACGCACCACGTAAGGGTTGGCCTGACCGCCGTAAGGGCCTTGACGCCAGATCTCCAGCGCCGCCGGCCACAGACCGTGGTTGAACAGCACGCGCGCCGCTTCACGGGTGGCGTGGCTGAAGTAGTAGGCGGAGTTGGTCGCGGACGAGGCCGATGCCAGCTTGCCGACCCAGCGTGGATTGCGCAGGAAGTTGTCCTGCTCGGCCTGGCTCATGATGTAAGGGTTGCCGGCGGTCACCAGCTGCATTTCGTCCCACTCGGTTTCGCCGGTCTTCACGTCGTGAGCCGCGCTGCCGAGGAAATCAGCCACCACCAACGCTTGCGAGGTGGACATGCCGGTGCCGATCTCGATGCCGATGTGACGCAGGGAAATGCGCCCGTCAGCGGTGAACTCGATGCTGGCCATCGGCGCTTCGGAACCGGTGCCGAAGTCTTTCTGGCAAATGGCGAAACCCACGCCATACCAGTTGTCCGGGTCTGCCGCTTCGCGCTGCTTCTTGATCGCGTCGCGGTTTTTCCAGACTTCGTGCAGCGAAGCCTTGTCGAGAATCTCGTGCAGGCGCAACGCACCGGCCGGGATCGCGCCCTGGGTGTTTTTCATCCCCGAACGCAGCGCGTTCTTGCGGCGCAGATCGATGGCATCGACACCAAGGCGATCGGCGATTTCGTCGACCATCATCTCGGTGGAGGCCATGCTCTGCAGCGTGCCGTAACCGCGCATCGAACCCGCCTCAACGGCGCGGGAATGGTAAGCGGTGACCTGCAGGTCGTTCTGCGGCATGTAGTAGATCGACTGCGCCGCAGTAGCGCCAACGGCGGCCACCGACGGGCTGTAGTTGATCCGACCGCCACCGTCGACGCTCATCTCGGCACGGAAAATCTTGAAGCTGTGATCGGTCTTGTCCACTGCCAACTGGTAGCGAATGTCGAACGGGTGGCGCTTGATGCCGCTCTGGAACTGCTCGTAACGGTCGTTGGCCAGACGAATCGGCACACCCGCGCCGTACAACGCCGCCAGGGCCGCGTAGTAGACGAAAATGTTGTGGTCCTTGGAGCCGTAACCGACGGTATAGCCCGGGTGCATGTTCAGGTTCGCTAGACCAAAACGCGACGGCCCGATCATCTTCGCGGTCTCGGTGGCGGTTTCCAGCGGGCACTGAGTGGCGACGACGAAATGCAGGGTCTTGGTCGCCGGGTCGTACCAGCCGTTGCCGTTGTCCGGCTCCATCGCGGCCGGTTCGATCGACGGGGTTTTGTAGCGCTCGTCGAAAACCAGCCAGTTGTCCGGCGGGGTGTCGATCTCTTTTTTCATGCGGTCGGCGTAGAACAGGCCGCGCTCGGTCAGGTTGCCGTGCAGATTCGGCTGGGAATTCCACACCGGGCGACGGTTCTTCAGCATCGGGAACAGGATCGAGTCCTTGAGGCTGGCGAACTCGTCCTCGTCCGCCGACGTCGGGCCACCGACGCGCACGTAGCGGAAACTGCCATAGGGATCGCCTTCGTAGAACGGTACTTGCGCACCGTAACGAATCGCTTTGTCATTGAATTTGAGTTTGTTCTTGGCCTGGCGGAAACGCTCGAAGTCGTTCCAGATCAGGATCGCGACCGGGTGACCGATGAACATCGGCACCTTGCCTTCCGGCAGCAGCGGATCCGGCGCGTGCTCTTCCGGGAACACGATGCCGTCCTTGTCCAGGTCGGCGGCGGTCACGATACGATCAGGCTGCAGATCGGCGCCGAGCCACGACAGGTCGTAACCGTCGTAGATGCGGTCGGCCTTGATGGTTTTCAGCAACATGGCGTGGCCTTGCTGCCGGGGCCAGCCCGGCATGTCCTTGGAGCGGATGTCACGGGCAAACACCTTGCTGCCGCAGACCTTGGACAAGGCATCGTTACGCTGGCGCGCCTTGCCGTTGTTGCCGAGCCACTGCTCGGACGGCACGGTCACGCTGTTTTCCATCAAGGCAGCCAGCGCCTGACTGCTGAGCGGCGTGAGCGTAACGCTCACACCCGCCACCAGCCCGCCCTGAAGGAACGAGCGCCGGGATATTTCACGGTTGGACATGGATCATCCTCTGGGCGGTTATGGATCCGCCCTTCTGGTTATCTACTGGGAATCTCGAGTCTTGCAGAAGCCCTTTTTGGCTAAACAAAGGGCGTGATGACAGTGCAAAGCTGACCGAAAGGTTAACTTTAAAGGTTTCTGCGCTCGCAGCAAACAACCAGTTACAAAAATTTGACCAAAGAATCAAAAATCAATGCGGCATCGCATCGCAGCGACCCATGGACGCAGGGGAGATTGCCGGGCGGCATCGAACGAGCCACGACTGACGATCATCGCTGGATTTCAGAGGAGGAATTTGGGAAAGGTCAAATTTCAGACACAAAAAACCCCGGTCTTTCGACCAGGGTCTTTGCTATCGATGCCGAATCAACCAGCGGTTGCTTTCGGTGTTTCAAGGCGTTCAGTGGTCCTTGAAACAGATATGGCGCAGCGGACGGGACTCGAACCCGCGACCCCCGGCGTGACAGGCCGGTATTCTAACCGACTGAACTACCGC
>NZ_JBXARR010000007.1:0-327284 GCF_058808435.1 Pseudomonas sp. GW821-FHT11D10
GTAGGTCATCGTCAAGATTAAATTCCGAAACCCCAATTGCGAAAGCAGTTGGGGTTTTGTTTTGCCCGCAGGAAAGTTCTTACAGCATTCTCAGCCGCCTTGCGGCTGTCGTCGCCTGCCGACAATGCTAAGGTTCAGCCCTAGCTTTTGTACTTTCCCAAGGAAGCCTTCATGCCGGACACCCAGTCCCTCAACGCTGCATTCATGGTCGTTCAGAGCAACAGCCTGGATGAACTGCGCAGCCTTGTGATCAGCATCATGCGGCGCTATCCACTGGCTCCCCTGGAGAATGAAATCGCGCTCGTACAGAGCAACGGCATCGCTCAATGGCTCAAGCTGGCACTGGCTGAGGACTCTGAAGAGGACGACTCCGGCGGCTGTGGTATCGCCGCCGCTATTGATGTGCAACTGCCGGGCAGCTTTATGTGGCAGCTTTACCGGATGGTGCTGGGACGAGAGGAGATTCCGGCAAAGTCGCTGCTCGATAAGGCACCTTTGACCTGGCGCCTGATGCGCCTGCTGCCACAGGTCATCACCCGACCGCATTTCGAACCGCTACAACGCTTCCTCACCCATGACACCGATCTACGCAAACGCTACCAGTTGTCCGAACGTCTGGCAGACCTCTTCGACCAATACCAAGTTTACCGCGCTGATTGGCTTGAGGACTGGGCAGAGGGGCATCATCAACTCCGCAATGTAAGAGGTGAAGCGAAGCCGCTCTCACCGACCAGTTGCTGGCAGGCAGAATTGTGGCGCGCTCTGCTGGACGATGTGGGCGAGCAAGGCATGGCTCAAAGTCGGGCGGGCGTGCACCAGCGGTTCATGGAGCGCATCAACAGTCTTGAACGCGCACCGACCGGACTTCCCCAGCGAGTGATCGTTTTCGGAATTTCCTCTCTGCCCGCACAGGTTCTGGAGGCATTGGCCGGGCTTTCCCGTTTCAGCCAGGTTTTGTTGTGCGTCCATAACCCCTGTCGTTATCACTGGGCCGATATCGTTGCCGACAAGGATCTCTTGCGCCATCAGTACAAGCGGCAAGCCCGAAAAAACGGCATGCCCGTGGTGCTGGATTCTGAATCGCTCCACCAACATGCTCACCCCCTTCTCGCAGCGTGGGGCAAGCAAGGTCGCGATTACATCAACCTTCTCGACAGCTACGACGAGCCGGACAGCTATCGCGCAGCATTTCGCAACGGACGTATCGATCTGTTCAGCGAAAACCAGCCGAAGAACATGCTCAATCAGTTACAGGACGACATTCTGGAGCTGCGGCCGCTCAGCGAGACTCGAGCGCTCTGGCCGGCAGTCGATCTGACTCAAGACGATTCGATCCGCTTTCACATAGCCCATAGCGCCCAGCGCGAAGTGGAGATTCTTCACGACCAGCTCCTGGCCCGTTTCAGTGCCAATCCCCAATTACGCCCTCGCGACGTAATCGTGATGGTGCCTGACATCGATAGTTATGCGCCGCATATCCGCGCCGTATTTGGGCAGCTGGATCGTCAGGATCCACGCTTCATTCCTTTCACCATGGCCGATCAGGGCCAGCGCGGACGGGATCCATTACTGATCGCTGTCGAGCATCTGCTGAAGCTGCCGGACAGCCGTTTCCCCGTCAGTGAAATTCTCGACCTGCTCGACGTTCCTGCGTTACGCGCAAGATTTGGTGTGCAGGAGCGAGACTTGCCGACCCTGCATCGCTGGATCGAAGGTGCCGGCGTGCGTTGGGGCATCGATGCCGGGCAACGGGCCGAGCTGGGATTGCCCGATGAGCTGGAGCAAAACAGTTGGCGCTTCGGCCTGCGCCGGATGCTGCTCGGCTATGCCGTCGGCAGTTCCGGAACCTGTGGGAATATCGAACCCTACGATGAAATCGGTGGTCTCGATGCCGCGTTGATCGGCCCTTTGGTAGCGTTGCTGGATGCACTGGAACTCTCGCATCAGCAACTGATGAAACCCGCGCAACCGCAGGAATGGGGACATCGGCTTCAGGCGTTGATGCAGCTGTTTTTCAAGCCCGAAGATGAGCATGACGACTATCTGCTGGCTCAACTCGAGGAGTTGCGCGAAACCTGGCTGGAAACCTGTGAAGCCGTCGGTCTGCTGGACGAGCTGCCACTGACCGTCGTCCGTGAGGCCTGGCTGGCGGGGCTGGATCAGGGGCGTCTGTCGCAGCGCTTCCTGGCGGGAGCCGTGAACTTTTGCACGTTGATGCCGATGCGCGCGATCCCGTTCAGGCTGGTTTGCCTGTTGGGCATGAACGATGGTGATTATCCACGCGCTCAACCACCGCTGGACTTCGATCTCATGGGCAGCGACTACCGACCGGGAGATCGCTCACGTCGCGAGGATGATCGCTATCTTCTGCTCGAAGCGCTCTTGTCCGCCCGTCACCAGCTTTACATCAGTTGGGTGGGCCGCAGCATTCGCGACAACAGCGAGCGGCCAGCCTCTGTGTTGATCGGCCAGTTACGCGATCATCTCGCCAATGGATGGCGATCGTCCGAAGACCACGAGGATCTCCTGATTGCCATGACTCAGGAGCATCCGTTGCAGCCATTCAGTTCGCGCTACTTCCATGAGGAGGACAAACTGTTCAGCTATGCCAGCGAATGGCAGGTGCTGCATCAACCTCACGAACAGAACGACGTCGCAACAATGCTTGCCTCCCATGTTCAGGAGGAGCCGTTGAGTCTGGAGCTGCTGCAGGACTTCCTGCGCAATCCGGTCCGACACTTTTTCACTCAGCGACTCAAGGTTTACTTCGAAGCGGCGCAGGTACCTCAGGCTGACGAGGAGCCATTTGTGCTGGATGCATTGCAGCGATACATGCTCAGCGACAGCTTGCTCGGGGCAGCCTTGAGACACCCGGACAATGTTGATCAGGCGCTCGCATCTCAAGCCCGACGCCTGCAGAACAGCGGACTGTTGCCCATGGCCGGGTTCGGTGAATGCCTTCAACGAGAGCTGATCGAGCCTTTGCCAGACTTGTTGCAACGATATCAACAGCTGTTGGCGTTATGGCCAACACCCCTGACCAACGCCCTACCGATCAATTTTGAATGGCAGGAACTGCGCCTTGAAGGATGGCTGGGCGGTTTGCACCGGCGCGCCGATGGTGGCGTACTGTCGGTCACAACAATCCCCAACAGCATTGGCTCGATCAAGAGCCGTAAATGGCATCGCATGACCAAGCCTTGGGTCAGCCATCTTGTCGCGTGTGCCAGTGGACTTTCCCTGACGACAGCACTGGTGGCCAGTGATGACACGCTCCTGCTTGAACCTCTGGAACAGGCCCGGGCGGGCCGAATTCTCGAGGATCTGCTGCTCGCCTGGCAGACGGGCATGCGCCAGCCACTTCCGGTCGCGGTGAAAACGGCTTTTGCATGGCTGGCCCAGACCGATCCGGTCAAGGCTGAAGCAGCTGCCCGTAAAGCCTATGAGGGCGATGGTCAGACCAGCGAAGGCGAGCGGCGAGAAAGCCCGGCTCTGTCCCGACAATTCGCCGACTTCGATGCACTGCAGGCGGATGAAACCTTCTCCGGTTGGTGTGATGCACTGTATCGCCCTCTGCTTGAGGCACCGTGGCGCTCATGGACCCACGAGGAGGCCGGCGCATGAGTAACCAGCCGCCACTCGCCCTGGCATTCCCGTTAAAGGGCAGCCAGCTGATCGAAGCCAGTGCGGGCACTGGCAAGACGTTTACCATTTCGGCGTTGTATCTGCGGTTGATCCTTGGCCATGGAGGCGAGGCGAGTGGTTTCGGTCGAGAGCTGTTGCCCCCGCAGATTCTCGTGGTGACCTTCACCGACGCGGCCACCAAAGAGCTGCGCGAACGTATACGCACACGTCTGGCCGAGGCCGCCCGTTTCTTCCGTGACGAGACACCGCCCCCCGATGCGTTGATCGATGAACTGCGTGCAGAGTTCGATCCGCAACAATGGCCCGGTTGTGCCAACCGCCTGGATATCGCCGCGCAATGGATGGACGAAGCCGCGGTTTCGACGATCCACAGTTGGTGTCAGCGAATGCTGCGCGAGCATGCGTTCGACAGCGGCAGTCTGTTTACCCAGACTCTGGAAACCGATCACAGCGACTTGCTCGGCGAAGTGCTGCGCGATTATTGGCGGCTGTTCTGCTATCCGATGCAGGGGGATGCCTTGAACTGGGTTCGCAGCCATTGGGGAGGGCCGGCGGCCCTGTTGCCGCGTGTGCGTGGGCTGTTTGGCACCGAGCGCGAAGGGGATTCAGAAAAGACGCCATCCGAGCTGATCGAAGAATGCCTGCAGGAACGCCGTGCGGCATTGGTGGAATTGAAGGGCCCATGGCGGCAGTGGGCTGATGAGTTACTCGCCATCTGCCATCAGGGCGTCGTCAACAAAACCGTGGACGGGCGCAAGATGCAGGCCCGTTATTTCGAACCCTGGTTCGAAAAGCTCAAGGCATGGGCCGAGGATGAGGCGCTCGAACAACTGGATATCGGCACCGGGTTCGCCCGATTAACACCCGATGGCATGGCTGAAGCCTGGAAAGGCGAGCCGCCGAGCCACCCGGGCCTGGATGCCATGCCTGTGCTCAAGTCGAGCCTCGACAATTTGCCGACGCCCGATGCAGCCGTGCTGCAGCATGCTGCCAAATGGGTCGGTGCCCGCTTTGAAGACGAGAAGCGCCGTCGAGCCGAAATGGGTTTCGACGACATGCTGTTGCGTCTGGACTCGGCCTTGCAATCCGACGGTGGGGAGCGGCTCGCCACGCTCATTCGCGAGCAGTTCCCTGTCGCCCTGATCGATGAGTTCCAGGACACGGACCCGGTGCAGTACCGGATCTTCGAAAGCATCTATCGCATTGAAGAGAATAACCCCGAGACCGGGCTGTTCCTGATTGGCGATCCGAAGCAGGCGATCTATGCCTTCCGTGGCGCGGACATCTACACCTATCTGCGAGCCCGCCAGGCCACAACCGGGCGACTGCATACCCTGGGTACGAACTTCCGTTCCAGTCACGGGATGGTCAGTGCGGTCAACCATGTATTCGAACGTGCCGAGTCCCGTGAGCAAGGGCGCGGAGCATTTCTGTTCCGAGAGAAAAGCGGCGATAACCCGGTGCCGTTCCAGCCTGTGGAGGCTCAGGGTCGTAAAGAACATTTGCAGGTATCCGGGCTGGATGTGCCAGCGCTGAACATCTGGCATCTATCCACCGACAAACCACTGTCCGGGGCGGTTTATCGCCAGCAGTTGGCGGCGGCCTGCGCCAGTGAGATCACGACTCTGCTCAATGGCGGGCAAACCGGTCGTGCCGGGTTTGCGCAGGAGGGCAAGGATTGGCGTGGGCTGCGGCCAGCGGACATTGCGATCCTGGTGCGCGATGGTAAAGAGGCGCAGGCGGTACGCGGTGAGCTCGCAGCGCGCGGAGTCCGCAGCGTTTATCTGTCGGACAAGGACTCGGTCTTTGCCGCTCAGGAAGCCCATGATCTGCTGTCGTGGCTCAAGGCGTGCGCCGAGCCGGATGTCGAACGCTCCCTCAAAGCGGCGCTGGCGTGCATCACACTGAACCTGCCGCTGGCTGAGCTGGAGCGTCTGAATCAGGACGAGCTGGTGTGGGAAACCCGGGTCATGCAGTTTCGTGGTTATCGTGAGCTCTGGCGCAAGCAAGGGGTGCTGCCGATGTTGCGGCGCCTGCTGCACGACTTTCAACTGCCGCAGATGCTCATCGCCCGCAGTGATGGCGAGCGGGTGCTGACCAACCTGTTGCACCTGTCGGAGTTGTTGCAACAGGCCGCGTCGGAACTCGATGGCGAGCAGGCACTGATCCGTCATCTTGCCGAGCACCTGGCGCTGTCCGGGCAGGCAGGTGAAGAGCAGATCCTGCGTCTTGAGAGCGACGAACAACTGGTCAAGGTCGTGACCATTCACAAGTCCAAGGGCCTTGAATACCCGTTGGTGTTCCTGCCTTTCATCTGCTCGGCCAAACCTGTGGATGGCAGTCGATTGCCGCTGCATTACCACGATGAGTCCGGCAAGGCCCGTATCAGTCTGAAGCCCGACGCCGACCTGATCGCCCTGGCGGACAACGAGCGCCTGGCGGAAGATCTCCGCTTGCTCTACGTCGCGCTGACCCGTGCACAACATGCGTGCTGGCTCGGGGTGACGGATCTCAAGCGCGGCAATCACAGCAGCTCGGTGCTGCATCTTTCTGCACTGGGCTATCTGTTGGGAGGCGGCGCAACGTTGAACGAGTCCAGCGGATTGGCCCGCTGGCTGGACGATCTGCAACAGGATTGTTCGGCGCTGAGCGTTATTGAAATGCCGGAGGCCACCAGCGAGGAGTATCAGCCTCCGCGTAATGAGGCCACACTACGTGCCACCCTTTTGCCGAGTCGCAGGGCCAGCGAAAACTGGTGGATCGCGTCGTACAGCGCCTTGCGCATCAGTGACGTGCTGAGCGTTGGCAATGACGAAGCTCCCGACAGTCCGCAGGCGCAAAAGCTGTTTGACGACGAACGCCTCGATCCTGAAGCTCCGCGCGAGATCATCGCCGGCGGGGCTGATATTCACCGCTTCCCTCGCGGACCGAATCCAGGAACGTTTCTTCACGGTTTGCTGGAGTGGGCAGGGGAGGAAGGGTTCGCGGTTACCCGCGAGTCGCTGGACGATGCGATTGCCCGGCGTTGCAATCGGCGGGGCTGGGAAGGCTGGATCACCACCCTCGGCGACTGGTTGCAACACTTGCTCAAACTGCCACTGCCCGCAGGGCTCGACCAACCGCCAGTGGTGCTTGAGCAATTGAAGCAGTATCGGGTAGAGATGGAGTTCTGGTTTGCCAGCCACAAAGTCGACGTGCTCAAGCTCGACGAACAGGTGCGTCATTTCACCCACAACGGTGTGGCCCGGGTCGGCGCCGAAGCGGTGCAGCTCAATGGCATGTTCAAAGGCTTTATCGACCTGACGTTCGAGCATGAGGGTCGTTACTATGTGGCCGATTACAAATCCAACTGGCTGGGTGTCGATGACGCTGCGTACACCGAACGGGCCATGGAACAGTCGATTCTCGACAACCGTTACGACCTGCAATACGTGCTGTATCTGTTGGCACTGCATCGTCAGCTCAAGGCGCGGCTTACCGATTACGACTACGACCGGCATATCGGCGGCGCGTTGTATCTGTTCCTGCGCGGGACACGGGCCCCTGGCGGTGGCGTTTACTTCGCGCGACCACCAAGGGAACTGATCGAGCGTCTGGACCTCATGTTCCAGGGCAAACCGCAACCCAAGGCCGAGCCCGCGTGGGAACAGGGAGTACTGCTATGAACCGGACATTCGCCGACCTGCTGCCAACGCCGCTGACCGCCGAAAGCCTCGCGCAACTGACGCCCCTGACCCGTGCCGATGATCTGTTGCTGTTGCTGACCCAATGGGTCGAGCGTGGCTGGTTGCGGGCACTGGACAAGGCATTCGTGGCCTTTCTTCATGAGTTGGTACCCGATGTCGATCCACTGGTGTTGCTAGCCGCCGCATTGACCAGTCACCAGCTCGGCCATGGTCATGTCTGCCTGGATCTGTTCGAAACCCTCAAGGCACCGGATTTTGCACTGTCCCTGCCGCCGGAGGGGGATGCGCAACCCGGCGTGTTGCTGCTGCCTTCGCAACTGCTCGAAACCCTCGACGGAGCGCATTGGTGCAAGGTGCTGGCCGGCAGTTCGCTGGTGGCACTGGCCGCCGACGAAGGTGCGTCGGCGCAGGAACGCCCGCTGGTGTTGTCCGGCAAGCGCTTGTACTTGCGGCGCTATTGGGCCTATGAGCGGCGTATCGACAGCGCATTGCGTCAGCGGCTCGCGGAGCAGGAAGAGACACCACCCGATCTTGCTCGGCGGCTGGACGCACTGTTCGATCCGGCGCAGCGTGCGGATGTCATCGACTGGCAGAAACTCGCCTGCGCCCTGGCCACCCGAAGTGCCTTCAGCATCATCACGGGTGGCCCGGGTACCGGCAAGACGACGACGGTGGTCCGTTTGCTGGCGTTGCTCCAGGCACCTGCGGTCGAGGCGCATCAACCATTACGCATTCGGCTCGCGGCGCCTACCGGTAAAGCGGCGGCGCGGCTGACCGAGTCCATCAGTCAGCAGGTGCAATCGCTGAAGGTCGCTGACAGCGTCCGGGAAAAAATACCGACCGAGGTGACCACGGTGCACCGCCTGCTCGGCAGCCGTCCCGGCACTCGGCACTTTCGTCACCATGCCGGTAACCGTCTGCCCCTGGACGTACTGGTGGTCGATGAAGCGTCCATGATCGACCTGGAAATGATGGCCAATCTGCTCGATGCCTTGCCGCCTCATGCCCGATTGGTGTTGCTGGGCGACAAGGATCAACTGGCCTCCGTGGAGGCGGGGGCGGTGCTGGGGGATTTGTGTCGCGATGCCGAGGCCGGTTGGTACAGTCCGCAGACCCGCCAGTGGCTGGAACAGGTGAGCGGCGAATCCCTGCAGGACAGCGGCTTGCACGAAGGCTCTGACGGCGCGCATCCGTTGGCCCAGCAAGTGGTGATGTTGCGTCACTCGCGGCGTTTCGGCGAGGGCAGCGGCATCGGTCAACTGGCGCGACGGGTGAATCAGCAACTCCCGGTTGAGGCTCGCCAGTTGCTGGAAGCCAAAACTCATGGCGATGTGTTTTCGTTGCCGCTTCAGAACGAGCACGACCGGAAACTTGAGAACCTGGTGCTCGATGGACACGGCGAAGGCCCTCACGGTTATCGACACTATCTGAGCGTCTTGCGCGATCGACGTCCGGTGAGCGGAACGCCGCTCGAACATCCAGGCTGGGTCGACTGGGCGCGTGACGTCCTGCGGGCCTTCGATACCTTCCAGTTGTTGTGCGCAGTGCGCAAAGGGCCGTGGGGTGTCGAGGGGCTGAACCAGCGCATCACCGACGCGTTGCTCAAGGCGCGTCTGATCGAAAGCGATCAGCAATGGTACGAAGGCCGGCCGGTGCTGATGACCCGAAATGACTACGGTCTGGGGCTGATGAACGGTGACATCGGTATCGCCCTGAAATTGCCCGAGCGCGATGGCCCGGACGCCGGTAAGTCGGTGTTGCGAGTGGCGTTTCCGCGTAACGACGGGCGCGGCGGGGTGCGTTTCGTGCTGCCTAGCCGGCTCAACGATGTCGAGACCGTCTATGCGATGACTGTGCACAAGTCGCAGGGCTCGGAGTTTGCTCATACCGCGCTGATCCTGCCGGACGCCCTGAATCCCGTGTTGACCAAGGAGCTGATCTACACCGGAATTACCCGGGCCAAGGACTGGTTCACCTTGATTGAGCCTCGGAGCGGCGTGTTTGAAGAAGCGGTGCAGCGCAAGGTGAAGCGCCTGAGTGGACTGATGCTGGAACTGGAAGAAGGGGCGCCGCATAAAGGATGAAGGTGCCTTCGATTGCCGCCGGTAATTGACCGACCGGTCAGAGGTCGCTGTATCGCTGGCGTTCCAACGCTGTGCTATCGTTGCGGCATCATTTAGTAACGATCCAAGAGAATCCCTGCATGAAGGTGGCTGTCTGGGCGACAGAGCGCGTAGTTGGCTGCAAGCAGGCGTTGCTTGCCGGTGTGCTCTGTTTGTTCACGGGTGTGGCCGCTGCCCAGACTCAAACCCCGGTGGGCATGGCCGAGCAGCGGGCCAAATCCGTCACCCAGGTTGTCCTCGGTATCCTCAGTTACGCGCGCTGGCCGGTAGAGCCTGCGCAATTGCGCCTGTGCATCGTCGGCCCGACCGAATACACCGACGACCTGGTCAAGGGCACGACCCAGGCCACGGGGCGTCCGGTCATCGTGCGTCGACTGTTGGCCGACAACCCGGCCATCGTCAGCGAGTGCGACGCGGTCTACATCGGCAAGCTTACGACCGACGAACGCAGCCGGCTGTTCGCATCCCTGATCGGCCATCCGGTGCTGAGCATCAGCGAAGGCGGCGATCAATGCACGGTCGGCAGCCTGTTCTGCCTGCGGGTCGGCGATGAGCAAGTGTCGTTCGAGGTCAATCTCGACTCCGTCGCCCGCAGCGGCGTGCGCATTCATCCCAGCGTGCTGCAGTTGTCGCGCCGCAAACCGGCGGTGCCATGAGACGCGACAAATCCACAGGGCGCCCGTCACTGGGCTCGGTCATTGGTCGTGGCAATCTGATTGTGGCGCTGGTCGCCGTGGCAATGGCCAGTGTGTCGCTGACGCTGCTTGGGGTGCTGGCGCTGCGGGTCTATGCCGATCACAACCTGCACTTGATCGCCCGCTCGATCAGTTACACCGTGGAAGCCGCCGTGGTGTTCAACGACAAGGCCGCCGCGACCGAAGCGCTGGCGTTGATCGCATCGACCGAAGAAGTGGCGGATGCCCAGGTGCTGGACACTCAGGGCCAGTTGCTCGCGCGCTGGCAGCGCCCGGAGAACGGCCTGTTTTCCGAACTGGAGATGCAGGTCGCGCGGGTCATTCTGGAAAAACCCATCAGCCTGCCGATCCTCCATCAGGATCGCGAGATCGGGCGCATTTTGCTGATCGGTCACGGCGGCAGCCTGATGCGCTTTCTGCTGAGCGGTCTGGCGGGGATCATTCTCTGCACGGCGATCAGCGCCTGGGTCGCGCTCTATCTGGCGCGTCGCCAGTTGCGCAGGATCATCGGCCCGCTGCACAGTCTGGCGGCAGTGGCTCACGCCGCGCGCAGCGAACGTGCACTGGATCGACGCGTGCCCCGGGCGAAAATTGCCGAGCTCGACAATCTGGGTAACGACTTCAATGCTCTGCTCGATGAACTCGAAGACTGGCAAACCCACTTGAAAAGCGAGAACGAAACCCTCGCCCACCAGGCCAGTCACGACAGTCTCACCGGATTGCCAAACCGGGCCTTTTTCGAGGGTCGCCTGATCCGTGCGCTACGCAGCGCCCACAAACTGAACGAGCGCGTGGCGGTGCTGTTTCTCGACAGCGACCGCTTCAAGGATATCAACGACAGCTTCGGTCATGCCGCCGGCGACGCAGTGCTGGTGGCGGTAGCCAACCGGGTGCGGGCGCAGTTGCGTGAGGAAGATCTGGTGGCGCGTCTGGGTGGTGATGAATTTGCCGTTCTGCTGACGCCTTTGCACAAGACCGAAGACGCCGAGCGCATTGCCGACAAGATCCTCGCCAGCATGGACATCCCGATTGCACTGCCCGGCGACAGCAGTGTCGTGACTTCGCTCAGTATCGGCATCGCCGTTTACCCCGATCATGGCGCCACGCCCGGCACCTTGCTCGATGCGGCGGATGCCGCGATGTACCAAGCCAAGCGTTTGTCGCGCGGCGCCCAATTCACGGCCGGGTCGGAGCACCCGGTCGATCCCGTTCAAACCAGGAGCTGATGCCCGTGTTCTCACTTTCCTTTCGCCTGTTTTCCACCCTGTTGCTGACGGCCATGCTGGCCCTGACCGGTTGCCAGACCGCCCCGCAAAAAGGCCTGACGCCAGCCCAGGTCGCAGTCCTCAAGCAGCAAGGCTTCGAGCTGACCGATGACGGCTGGGAGTTCGGCCTGTCGGGCAAAGTGCTGTTTGGCAGCGATGTCGAAAGCCTGAACAAGCAAAGTACCGAAATCGTCGAGCGTATCGGCAAAGCGTTGCTGGGTGTCGGCATCGAGCGCGTGCGGGTCGATGGCCACACCGACGCCTCGGGCAAGGAAACCTACAACCAGCAGCTGTCACTGCGTCGCGCGAAAAGCGTCGGCAAAGTGCTGACGTCGGTCGGCATGAAGGAAGAGAACATCCAGCTGCAAGGCCTCGGCAGCCGCGAACCGGTCGCCTCCAACGATACCGCCGCCGGCCGCACCGAAAATCGCCGGGTGTCGATCGTGGTCAGCGCCGATTAATCGGCGAACTGCATCTCGCGGGTCTCACCCATCAACAGACCCTGATTGCGCTCGGTCACCGCACGGATGTAATCCCACAACAGGGTGATCCGTTTCAACTTCCGAAGATCCTCCCGGCAGTACATCCAGAACTGCCGGGTGATGTCGATTTCCTCCGGCAACACCGGCAGCAGGCGCGGATCCTGTGCCGCGAGGAAGCACGGCAGAATCGCCAATGAGCGCCCCTGCTGCGCCGCCACGAACTGCGCGATCACGCTGGTACTGCGCAAATTGGCGCTGGCGCCGGGCAACACGTTCGCCAGATACAGCAGCTCCGAGCTGAACGCCAGATCATCCACATAACTGATGAATTGATGCTTGCCCAGGTCGGCGGGGCGGCGGATCGGCGGGTGTTTGTCGAGATATTCCTGGGTTGCGTAGAGCTGCAAGCGGTAGTCGCAGAGTTTGCAGCACACGTACGGTCCGTGTTCCGGGCGTTCGAGGGCGATGACGATGTCGGCCTCGCGTTTGGACAGGCTGATGAAGTGCGGCAGCGGCAGGATGTCCACCGAGATCGCCGGGTAGGCGTCGACGAAGTGGCTCAGTTGTGGGGTGATGAAAAAGCTGCCGAAACCTTCGGTGCAACCCATGCGCACATGCCCGGACAGTGCGACGCCGGAGCCGGACACCTGCTCGCAGGCCATGTGCAGCGTGCTTTCGATCGACTCGGCGTAACTCAGCAGGCGCTGACCCTCGGCAGTCAGCACGAAACCGCTGGTGCGCGATTTTTCGAACAGCAAAGTGCCGAGCGCCGCTTCCAGTGAACTGATGCGCCGCGACACGGTGGTGTAGTCCACCGCCAGGCGCTTGGCCGCCGTGCTGGCCTTGCGGGTGCGGGCGACTTCGAGGAAAAACTTGAGGTCGTCCCAGTTCAGCGAGCCTAGAGAGGTGATGTTTTTTTGCATGATGGACGGGCTTATATGTGCGTTCTTATTAGAAGTTTGCACATCTATACTCCAAAAACAGTCCGACAACCAATTCGTGACACACGCCTCATCTCAAGGCGAACCTTTCGCCTTGGCTCCTAAGATAATAACAAGTTCTGGAGACCAGCATGAACGCATCGCTTACGCCCAACGAAACCACGATCCAGAAGGTCAAGCTGCTGATCGACGGCGAGTGGGTCGAGTCGCAGACCACCGAGTGGCACGACATCGTCAACCCGGCGACCCAGCAGGTTCTGGCCAAGGTTCCGTTCGCCACCGCCGCTGAAGTCGACGCCGCCGTCAGCGCCGCCCAGCGCGCCTTCCAGACCTGGAAGCTGACCCCGATCGGCGCGCGCATGCGCATCATGCTCAAGCTGCAAGCGCTGATCCGCGAGCATTCCAAACGCATCGCCGTGGTGCTGAGCGCCGAGCAGGGCAAGACCATCGCTGACGCCGAGGGCGACATTTTCCGTGGCCTGGAAGTGGTCGAGCACGCCTGCTCCATCGGCAGCCTGCAGATGGGCGAGTTCGCCGAGAACGTCGCTGGCGGCGTCGATACCTACACCCTGCGCCAGCCGATCGGCGTCTGCGCCGGCATCACCCCGTTCAACTTCCCGGCGATGATCCCGCTGTGGATGTTCCCGATGGCCATCGCCTGTGGCAACACCTTCGTCCTCAAGCCATCCGAGCAGGATCCGCTGTCGACCATGCTGCTGGTGGAATTGGCGATTGAAGCAGGCATTCCGGCCGGAGTTCTGAACGTCGTCCATGGTGGCAAGGACGTGGTCGATGGCCTGTGCACCCACAAGGACATCAAGGCCGTTTCGTTCGTCGGTTCGACCGCCGTCGGCACCCACGTTTATGACCTGGCCGGTAAACACGGCAAACGCGTGCAATCGATGATGGGCGCGAAGAACCACGCGGTGGTGCTGCCGGATGCCAATCGCGAGCAAGCGCTCAATGCCTTGGTCGGTGCCGGTTTCGGTGCGGCCGGTCAGCGTTGCATGGCTACCTCGGTGGTGGTGCTGGTGGGCGCGGCCAAGCAGTGGCTGCCGGATCTGAAAGCGCTGGCGCAGAAACTCAAGGTCAACGCCGGCAACGAGCCGGGCACCGATGTCGGTCCGGTGATTTCGAAAAAGGCCAAGGCGCGGATTCTCGATCTGATCGAAAGCGGCATCAAGGAAGGCGCCAAACTCGAGCTGGACGGTCGCGACATCAGCGTGCCGGGCTACGAGAAAGGCAACTTCGTCGGCCCGACCCTGTTCTCCGGGGTAACCACCGACATGCAGATCTACACCCAGGAAATCTTCGGCCCGGTGCTGGTGGTGCTGGAAGTCGACACCCTCGATCAGGCCATCGCGCTGGTCAACGCCAACCCGTTCGGCAACGGCACGGGCCTGTTCACCCAGAGCGGTGCGGCGGCGCGTAAATTCCAGACTGAAATCGACGTCGGCCAGGTCGGCATCAACATCCCGATTCCGGTGCCGGTGCCATTCTTCAGCTTCACTGGTTCGCGCGGTTCGAAACTCGGCGACCTCGGCCCGTACGGCAAGCAAGTGGTGCAGTTCTACACCCAGACCAAAACGGTCACGGCGCGCTGGTTCGATGACGACAGCGTCAACGACGGCGTGAACACCACCATCAACCTGCGCTGAGGAATGGCCATGAAAATCGCATTTATCGGGCTGGGCAACATGGGCGCGCCGATGGCGCGCAACCTGATCAAGGCTGGGCATTCGCTCAACCTGGTGGACCTGAACAAAACCGTGCTGGCGGAACTCGAGCAACTGGGCGGCACCATTCGCGCCTCGGCTCGCGAAGCTGCTGAAGATGCAGAACTGGTGATCACCATGTTGCCGGCGGCGGTGCATGTACGCAGCGTCTGGCTCGGTGAAGACGGTGTTCTCGCCGGGATCGGCAAAGGCGTGCCAGCGGTGGATTGCAGCACCATCGACCCGCAGACTGCGCGCGATGTAGCTGCGGCGGCTGCCAAACAAGGCGTGGCCATGGCCGATGCACCGGTGTCCGGTGGTACTGGTGGCGCCACGGCCGGGACGCTGACCTTCATGGTTGGCGCCACCCCGGAACTGTTCGCCACCCTGCAACCGGTGCTGGCGCAGATGGGCCGCAACATCGTGCATTGCGGTGAGGTCGGCACCGGGCAGATCGCCAAGATCTGCAACAACCTGTTGCTTGCCATTTCGATGGTCGGCGTCAGCGAGGCGATGGCGCTGGGCGATGCGCTGGGCATCGACACCACGGTGCTCGCCGGGATCATCAACAGCTCGACCGGGCGTTGCTGGAGTTCGGAAATGTACAACCCGTGGCCGGGCATCGTCGAAACGGCACCGGCCTCGCGTGGTTACACCGGCGGCTTCGGCGCCGAGCTGATGCTCAAGGATCTGGGGCTGGCTACCGAAGCGGCGCGTCAGGCCCATCAGCCGGTGGTGCTGGGCGCGGTGGCGCAGCAGTTGTATCAGGCGATGAGTCAGCGCGGGGAAGGGGGCAAGGACTTCTCGGCGATCATCAACAGCTATCGCAAGCCGCAGTAATCGTCGTCAGGCCTGTACTCGTCACAGGTCTGCAATTCAGATGCAGTAGGTGTTGCCGGGAAATCACGTCGGGTGGTTTCCCGGCTTTTTTGTATCAGGCGAACACGAAATATTTGCGCACGGTCTCGACCACTTCCCAGGTGCCTTTCATGCCTGGCTCGACCACGAAGATGTCGCCGGCGCGCAGGTGGATCGGCTCCATGCCGTCCGGGGTAATCACGCAGTAGCCTTCCTGGAAATGGCAGTACTCCCACTTCACGTAATCCACTCGCCACTTGCCCGGTGTGCAGATCCAGGTGCCCATGATCTTGCTGCCGTCTTCGCTGGTGTAGGCGTTGAGGTTGACGGTGTGCGGGTCGCCCTCGAGCTTTTCCCATTTGCAGGCGTCGAGTACGGGCAGGGGATGGGTGTCGCGCAAAACGGTGATAGGTGCGGGCATGACGGCTCCAGGCCAGAGGGAGTTAGAGCCGTCACCGTAGCTTTCGCGGGTGCTGTCGGAATGTCTGGGGTCGACCTCCAGATGCCTGTAAGCGCTGGCGCAGATCTGCGTAAAAACTGGATTTGCACCATCGCTGTGCATACATGACGGTTTTAATACAAGCATGCACCATAAAAGTTCAATCAATTTTTAGACTAAAACGAGATAACCATTCTGACACCTATTGCAAAACAAAATCGTCTGTACTATAACATTCGTACTAAAGGACTATTCCTCGGAAGGGAGCTCCACCTGAGTCACGGACAGACTTGAATCGGCTTTTTCTCATCTCGATAACTGACTTGGTCTTCGTCTCAAGTGTGAACTTCTATCTGTCGTTAATGAATAATGACAGTTGAATGAACCGGGCAGTTAATAAGTGGCGCGGACGCAATGTCTCGCGTGCTTTGAGTAAAAGCCTTAAATAAACAGTTAATTATTATTTGTGCACTGGCGGATTTATATCTGCGGGATGCGCACGCCTATCGAATTTTTATGTGCCCGGCATCAATGGAATGAGGCTTTATTGTGGACGACATAAACGTAATTGAAGTTTCGACGACTGTTGATAGTGCGAGTGAACTTGGCCGGCACGTCTGGTTGCGAGCCGGCAGTCGCCTGACACATGTGCAGATCAGCGATGACTGCTTCATCGGCTTCAGGTGCGATTTGCAGTATGCGTCCATCGGCAAATCCAGCATGTTCGCCACCGGTGCCCAGTGCCTGGGGACGGCTCAGTCGCCGGTTCGGATTGCCGAAAACGTCTGGCTGGGCGCCAAGGCCACCGTGGCTGCCGGTGTCTCCATCGGTGCCGGGGCCGTGGTGGCGGCTGGCGCGTTGGTGACCGCCGATGTGCCGCCGGACGCAATCGTCGTCGGCCGCCCGGCGCGGGTCATTGCCCGGCGCACCGTGGTCGAGGACGGCCGGCCGAGCCCGGAACCGGTGCTGGCCAAAGTCCGGGAGCGGGCGCGCCAGGGCTTGCCGTCGATGCTCGATCGGTCCACGCAGTCGGTCGCGCGACTCAAGTCGCTGAACCCCGACACCCTGACCTGGGACATCAGCGACGACGCTTTGATCGATGCCGAATTGCGCGGCGGGGCGTCGGTGGAAATCGCCCGGGACTGCATTCTGATCGGGCGCAGCAACCGTCAGGGCGGCATGTCGCAACTGGGCGGCATCGAATTGGGCACCGGCGTGCGACTGGCGGCCGGTGTGGTGATCGAGGCGGCCGGCGGCGTATCCGTCGGTGCCTTCAGCGAGTTGTCCGAGGGGGTCACGATCGTGGCCTCCACCCATGATCATTCTTTCCGCTCACTGCCTTGGGAGGAGGCACCGGTGCGCATTGGAAGTCGTTGCGTTATTGGCGAGGGCGCCATCTTGGTAGGTCCACTGAATATTGGTGACGGTGCCGTTATCAAACCGTATTCGGTGGTTATAAGGGATGTATTGGAAAACACTGTGGTTCATGGCGTTGTTCAACTAATGGAGATTCAAGAATGATTTTATTTGCCCCCAATCCAACCGGTTCCGGTCACAACATGCGCGCGCTGTCCATCGCTCAGGCGATCAAGAAACAGCGTCCGGACATGCCATTGACCGTGGCACTGGCTTCCTTGCAGCCGACCTTCACGCCGATGTTCGAAAAGTCTGGCGTAGAAGTTGTGGATATTGCCGGCCGTTTGGTCGATTACTCGAAAAAGAGCAACTTGTCGAAAGAACTCGACTGGAATAATTACATTGGCGGTTATATCGCCAATACCTTCCTGTCCGGCGAGCGAATTCTGTCTTACCTGGCCCTGATCGCCGAATACAAGCCGACCGCTCTGGTGTCGGACTACAACATGGCCGCCTGCCTTGCCGCGATTTTCAGCGGCACGCCGCTGGTGTTCGTCACCGAGCGCTACGACTTCACCCTGTGCCAGCTCGAAGACCATGATCTGGCCGACGGCGGTTTCGAGGTCAACGCGCTGGAAATGGCCCGGGCCCGCACCGCGCTGCACAGCCAGTTCAACTGGATGATCAATCAGAGCCAACTGGTGCTGACCGACAAACCGTATGTGGCTTCCCTCGATCAGGGCACGCCGGTGGCCGAAGCGCTGGTCAGTGGCAAGGCGCATTTCGTCGGCCCGATGATCCGCGACATCAATGTGCAGACCGGCTTGAACGTGCGCGAGCAACTGAACCTCGGCGACTCGCCGTTCATTGTGGCTTCGATCAGCGGCACCACGATGTTTGCCCAGAACAAGGACGCGCTGCTCGCCGCCTACCTCGACAGCTTCAAGATCCTGCGCGAGCGCAATCCGGAGCTGAAACTGGTGTTGCTTGGTCGCCAGGATATCCAGGCTCAGGACGGCGTCGTCTGCGTGCCGTACTACCCGGACTGGATGGGCTTGCTGCGCGAAGCCAGCCTGCTGATTTCGGCGCCGGGCTGGATCACCGTGACGGAAATCGCCGCACTGCAGATTCCAACGCTGTTCGTGCTGCCGTCCAAGTCCGAGTACCACGAACTCGAGGCGCTGCGCCGTCTGGAGCTGCTGGGTTTCCCGACGCATCTGGGCCACGACCGCGATGCGATCGTCGAGCTGATCCAGGGCGAACTGGAAAAAGACACCGACGCTTCGGCCTACTACGCACCGCATCAGCAAGTGGCCGCGCCGGATGGCGAAGGTGCCGCCCGCGCCGCGACGCGCATCATCGAGTTGTGCCAGGGCAGCGTTGTGTCGCTGACCGAAAGCAAAGCCGCTTAACCTCAAGGAAGAGGGATTCACCATGTCACTGCATCCGCAGTTTCTATTTGATCAAGGCCTCAAGGATATCGACCACGGCGGTTTTTTCGCCGTGACCGATGCCAGTGGCGAGGTTGCGATTTCCAGCGACAAGCAGTTGCAGGATCAGGTCGCGGCGACGCTCTACCAGGCCGAGCACGGCGACGATGTCGAACTGCGTTTTGCCCATGACGGGCTGATGCGTTTGCATGATGCTTCGAATGGCGGTTTCCACGAGCTTGCCGACCGCTACTGGACGCCGCACGGCTCCGGACGTTGCCGCACGCTGGCGCTGCAACTGGACGCGCTGGCGGCATTGATTGCCTACCAGCGCCGGGTGCCGCAGAACGCAGCGAACAATGCCGCGATCCACGGCCTGCTGGAAAAGGTTGAAGCGCTCTATGCCCGCTCCACGGTCGCCGGTCTCTACAGCAGCGACTGGTCGACTCCGCTGGAGCTGGCGACCTCGATCGATCTCGACATCAGCGCCACGGCCTTGCTGGCGCGTATCGACAATCAGCCGTTGGGTCTCGGCCTGGTCGGGCACTTACAGATTCATGCAGAAAACCTGATCGGCCGGGTGGCCGGCAGCGACAGCCAATCCTGTGTCGATGTGGCGCTGACCCGTTGCGGCGTGCGTGCTCAGGTCAGTCTGGTGCTGGCGCAACTGGCTGATGCGCGCGACGACAATGCGTTGTCGAATCTGGCCCGTTCGTTCCTGCTGCAAACCCTGGCGCTGTTCCGCGATCCGGCGTACGGCGGGTATTGGGATCGGGTCGGGATCAACGGCAAAGTGCGTTGCGACTGGCACACCTCGTACAAGAATCACGAGTCGCCATTTCCGATCAAGACCGCCTACGACGTGGCGTTGCTGTTGCAGGCGATTCAGGCCTTGCCGTCCGGCGCGAGCGAAGCCGACCGGGCTTCGGTGACGGCGGCGTTGCTGGAGTTTCACGACGCCCGCAATGGCGGTCTGTTCATGGGCAAGGGCTATTTCTGGTCGACGCCGGATGACCCGACCGTGCCGTTCATTCGGCAGTTCTGGGCGCCGCCGCGTCAGCCGGGGATCTTCAGCATTGGCAACCTGACTTACCTGCCGCTGCACCTGAAAAGTCTGAAAACCCAGCTTGCCGCCGCCCACGCCTTGCAGTCCATCGAGCCGGCCGCTGCCGTTGCTCATCATGACGATGCGGCGTTGGTAAACCGTGAGCTGCAAGTGATCGATGGCGGTGGCGATGTGCAGCGCATTCACTCGAATGGCGTGCCGACCATCAATGTCGATCTGCAGCGTTATCTCGCGTGGCTGGCCAAGGCCCGGGCGTCGAATGAAACCCCTTACGGGCTGACCGCCGAAACCGCGCCGCTGGGGTTCCGTGCCGACAAGACCTGGCAGGTGTTCTCCGGGCTGCACGTGATTTCGGACTTGCACGCGCTGGGTCTGCAAATCGAAAACAAGGCCAGCCTGATCGATTGCATCAGGGCCTCGCAAAACACCGACGGCGGATTCGCCGAGCAGCCGGGGCATCTGAGCGATGTGTTCGCGACCTACTGCGCGGTGCTGTCGCTGCGGGTGCTGGGCGCGTTGCCGAACGATATCGGCGGTTGCGTGCGTTACCTGCAAGCGTGTCAGAACCCCGATGGCGGGTTCGGTGATGTGCCGGGTTTCGGCTCGGATATCTGGCACACCAACCTGGCGGTGCTGTCGCTGCATGCGCTTGAAGCCAAGGCGCCGGACGAGCAGGGCGTGATGGCGTTCGCCTTGCGCTGCCGCTCGGCCGATGGCGGTTTCGCCAACAAGCCGGGTTATCCACCGGACGCGTTTTCGGTGTACCGCGTGGTGTCGACGCTGTTCATTCTCAACCGCCGCATCGTCGATGCCGAGCAAACCGTCGCCTGGCTGCAAAAGCTGCAACTGGCCAACGGCTCGTTCCATTACCGGCCGGGCAAAGCGGTCAGCCTGGTGGGCACTTACATGGCCATCGCGGCGATGTTTCTGCTCGACGCCCAGCCGACATATTTGCAGGAATCGAAAGACTGGATCGCTGCCCATCAGAAGCAGGACGGTGGATTCGGCCCGCTCAACGCAACCTCGGCGACCACCGACGAAAGCTTCGTCTGCATCCAGACACTGTTGATTCTCGAACAAGGGCTGTCGCCATACTGGGTGGCGTTGTTGAACTGACCCGCACACAGCATCGAAGGACGTTCAATCATCATTTTGCCAGGGGAGGCGCTGATGAAAATTTTAGTGACAGGGGGCGCGGGCTTCATTGGCTCGGCCGTGGTGCGGTTTCTGATCGAAGAGACCGAATGTGAAGTGATCAACGTCGACAAACTGACCTACGCCGGCAACCTGGAGTCGCTGGCCGATGTGTCCGATTCGCCGCGTTACCGTTTCTGCCAGGTCGACATCTGCGACAAGCCGGCGCTGGACGAACTGTTCGCGCGACTGCAACCGGATGCGGTGATGCACCTGGCCGCTGAATCCCACGTGGACCGCTCGATCGATGGCCCGCAAGCCTTCATCGAAACCAACATCGTCGGCACCTACACGATGCTCGAAGCGGCGCGCGGTTACTGGAACCGACTGGACGCGGCGCGTCAGGCGGCGTTCCGTTTTCACCACATTTCCACCGATGAAGTGTACGGCGACCTGAAACCCGAAGATCCAGCGTTCACCGAGCGCACGCCGTATGCGCCAAGCTCGCCGTACTCGGCGACCAAGGCCGGTTCCGACCATCTGGTCCGTGTCTGGCATCGCACCTTCGGCCTGCCGGTGGTGATGAGCAATTGCTCGAACAATTACGGGCCGTACCACTTCCCGGAAAAACTGATTCCCCACGTCATTCTCAATGCGCTGCAAGGCAAGCCGTTGCCGGTGTACGGCGATGGCGCGCAGATCCGCGACTGGCTGTTCGTCGAGGATCACGCCCGCGCCCTGTATGCGGTGGTCACGCGCGGTGAGGTCGGGCAGACCTACAACATCGGCGGCCACAACGAGAAGACCAACCTGGAAGTGGTGCACACCCTGTGCGATTTGCTTGAGGCGCGCGGTGCGGAAAAGCCGGCGGGTGTTACGCACTTCCGCGACCTGATCACCTTCGTCAAGGATCGTCCGGGCCACGATAAACGCTACGCGGTCGATGCCGGAAAAATCCACGCGACGCTGGGCTGGACTCCGCAGGAAACCTTCGAAAGCGGCATGCAGAAAACCGTCGACTGGTATCTGGACAACCGCGCCTGGTGGGTGCGGGTGATGTCCGGCGCCTACGCGCTGGAGCGCCTCGGCGAGCAACGCGACGAAGCCCTCGTGGCCTGAACATTCAGTCATTCAAATCTCACTGCTTGAAAGGAAAAAAGCATGGCCAAGTACAAAGGAATTCTGCTGGCGGGCGGCGCCGGTTCGCGTCTGCACCCGATCACCCTGGGCGTCTCGAAACAGTCGCTGCCGGTGTATGACAAACCGATGATCTACTACCCGCTGTCGGTGCTGATGCTGGCGGAAATCCGCGAGATCCTGATCATCTCCACGCCGGAAGATCTGCCGGGCTTCCAGCGCATGCTCGGCGACGGCAGCCAGTTGGGCCTGAGCCTGAGCTACGCGGTACAACCGAGCCCGGACGGTCTCGCTCAAGCGTTCATCATCGGTCGCGAATTCGTCGGTGAAGACAACGTCTGCCTGGTGCTCGGCGACAACATTTTTTACGGCGCCGGCTTCGGTGAAACCCTGCTGCAAGCGGCAGCTCGTGATGAAGGCGCGACAGTGTTCGGTTACTACGTGGCCGATCCGGAGCGCTTTGGCGTGGTGGAATTCGATGCTGCCGGCAAGGCCCTGAGCATCTGCGAAAAGCCGAGCGATCCGAAGTCGAACTACGCCGTCACCGGCCTGTATTTCTACGACAACGAAGTACTGCAGATTGCCACCGACATCAAGCCGTCGCCGCGCGGCGAGCTGGAGATTACCGACGTCAACAACGTCTATCTGCAACGCGGAAAATTGAACGTGTCGGTGATGGGCCGCGGCATGGCGTGGCTGGATACCGGCACCCACGATGCATTGATGGAAGCGGGCAATTTCGTGCAGGCCATCGAGAAACGCCAGGGCCTGAAAATCGCCTGCCTCGAAGAGATCGCCTACAACAAGGGCTGGATCGACGACGCGCAATTGCTGGTGCACGCGGGCAGCATGAGCAAGACCGGTTACGGTCAGTATCTGGCGCGCTTGATCCACGATGACGTGGTGGTGGCGATGGATGCACAGCGCCCACTGAAAGGCGCTGCCTGACTAAATGTGGGAGCGAGCCTGCTCGCTCCCGCAGGTTCAGTGTCCGGTCACGCTGTCGAGTTGTGCAGTTTTGACCGTCGAGCGTGGTTCGGCCGACAGGGTTTGCAAACGGGCCAGGCGATTGGCATGCGTCGGCGCTTCGGCCGCCAGCGGCGAGCGGCGTTTGCGGGTTTCTTCACGCAGCACCGGCAACACTTCCTTGCCGAACATGTCGAGTTGTTCCAGCACGGTTTTCAGCGGAATGCCGCCATGGTCGAACAGGAACAGCTGGCGCTGGTAGTCGCCGAAGTACTCGCGGAAGGTCAGGGTCTTGTCGATGATTTCCTGAGGGCTGCCGACGGCCAACGGGGTCATTTCCATGAACTCTTCCAGCGACGGGCCATGGCCGTACACCGGGGCGTTGTCGAAGTAGGGACGGAATTCACGGCGCGCATCCTGAGAGTTGCGACGCATGAAAATATGCCCGCCGAGACCGACGATCGCCTGCTCCGGCGTGCCATGACCGTAATGGGCAAACCGTGCGCGGTAGAACTCGACCAGTGCCATGAAGTGCTCACGGGGCCAGAGGATGTGGCTGGCGAAAAAACCGTCGCCGTAATACGCCGCCTGTTCGGCGATTTCCGGTGTGCGGATCGAGCCGTGCCAGACGAAGGGCGGCAGGTCATCGAGGGGCCTCGGGATCGAGGTGAAGTTTTTCAGCGGGGTGCGAAAGCGTCCGCTCCAGTTGAGGTCTTCTTCGCGCCAGAGCCGGTGCAGCAGGCGATAGTTTTCCATCGCCAGTGGCAGACCGTCGGCGATGCTCTTGCCGAACCAGGGATAGACCGGTGCGGTGTTGCCCCGGCCGAGCATCAGGTCCATACGGCCGCCGCAGAGGTTTTGCAGCAGCGAATATTCTTCGGCCAGACGCACCGGATCGTTGGTGCTGATCAGAGTGGTGGACGTCGAGAGAATGATGCGTTGGGTCTTGGCTGCGATGTAGGCCAGCAGCGTGGTGGGAGAGGAGGTGATGAACGGGGGATTGTGGTGCTCGCCGGTGGCGAACACGTCCAGTCCGATGTCTTCGGCTTTCTGCGCAATTTGCAGGGTGGCCTGGATGCGCTCGGATTCGCTGGGGGTACGGGCGTTGGTAGGGTCTTGTGTGACGTCGCCAACGGTGTAGATCCCGAATTGCATAAAGCCTCCTTGCCTTGGGTAAAGGTGTGTTTGAAACCCTTGCCGCGAAGAATGAATCATCGCGGCACTTGAAATGTACGCCTGTACACGTACAATCGCAAACAATGGGTCATTGCACAAACGGATTTGAAGACCTCATCGAGAGAGGAACGCGATATGGAACTGGGATTTATCGGTCTGGGCACGATGGGCGCACCGATGGTGCTGAACCTGCTGAAAGCCGGGCATCGGGTCCGCGTGTGGAATCGTTCATCGGCACCGCTGGAAGCACTGGCTGCGGCCGGCGCCGAAGCTGTCGAGACACCGGCACTGGCGGCGCAGGCCGAGGTGCTGATTTCGATGCTCGGCGATGACACGGCAATCCGCTCGGTGTTCTTCGACGCCAAGGCGCTGGACGGTCTGCGGGCCGGCAGCGTTCACGTCAACATGTCCACGGTGTCCGTGGCGCTGGCCAAGGAACTGGCGACCGTGCATGAAGCACGCGGCGTCGGTTACGTGTCGGCACCGGTGCTGGGGCGGGTCGATGTGGCGGCTGCCGGCAATCTGAACATTCTCGCCTCCGGGCCCGCCGAAGCACTGGCCCGGGTGCAGTCGCTGTTCGATGTGCTGGGGCGCAAGACCTGGACGTTCGGCGACACGGCTGAAGTGGCCTGCGCCGCCAAACTGTCGGCCAATCTGATGATCGCTTCGGCAATCGAATCCATGGCCGAAGCCTCGACCCTGGCCGGCGGTTACGGCATCAGTCGCGAGGCGTTCATCGAGATGATTACCTCGACCCTGTTTGCCGTGCCGGTCTATCAGGGCTACGGCAAGCTGATGGTCGATGAAAAATTCGAGCCGGCTGGTTTCAAATTGTCGCTGGGCCTCAAGGATGTTCGCCTGGCGCTGGAAGCCGGGGAGGCTGCCCAAGTGCCGCTGCCGTTTGCCAGCGTGTTGAAGGACAACCTGCTGGACGGCATGGCCCATGGTCAGGCTGACCAGGATTGGGCGTCACTGTCGAAAGTCAGTGACCGGCGCGCCGGCGTGAAGTAATCAAAAGATTTAAGCAACGTAACTTGTGTGTAAGTTACGTTGGCCTCTTGCGCCTTGCGTAATTGTCGGACAGTGATTGCTCTTTTATTGGGAAATGAAAGAAGCCTGATAATAGTGCTTGTCAAATGTACGACTGTAGACGTACATTTTTATCGGGGTTTAACAACAATAAAAAGTTCTGTCTGTTTTTTCGTCTGCTGATCGTAAATAAATAATAGCTAGGAGCCGTTATGAAAAATCTAATGCAATGGAACAGCCTTCCCTCCGAATCCAATGAATGGCTCGAGAAGGTGCGTGCACTGAATCCGCTGATTATTCAGCACCGCGATTACAGCGAGCAGACCAATGCGACGCACAAGGATGTGATGTCCCGATTCTTCAAGGACGGTTTTGGCCGCACCTCGGTGTCCAAGGCGTTCGGCGGGTCCCAGGTCGATATCCAGACCACCTCGGCCCTGCTGCTGGAATTCGCCCGGTTTGACGCCTCGCTGTCGTGGCAGCTGGCGGTGCAAGTGGCGATGGGGCGCCTGTCGGATTACCTGCCGGAAGCCACTTCCGAAGCGATCTACAACCACTGCGACGGTTTCGTGATCGGCGCCATCCACTCCGGCGGCGAAGCTCTGCCGATGGGCGACGAGTACCTGCTGAGCGGCAAATGGGCGTTCGCCAGTGGCTCGGCCCACGCCGACTGGCTGGTCTGCACCGCCACCGTCAAAGGCACCGAAAACAACACCACCCCGGAAGTGCGGATGTTCTTCGTCCCCGCCAGCCAGTGCACCATCCTGCCGACCTGGGACACCCTGGGCATGCGCGGCACCGGCAGCCATCACTTCCAGTGCTCCAGCGTGATCGTCCACAAGTCCTTCTCGCTGGACGTCGAAACCCTCAAACAATCCCCCGAAGCGCGCAGCTCCCGGGCCTACGCCACCGGTTACTACGAGTTCGGCACCCTGGCGGCGATGTCCACCGTGCTGGGCGTGGCCCGGGCTGCGGTCGATCATTTCCGTAATGACCGCGCCGTGAACACCGATCCGGGTCTGGAAGGGGTGATCTTCGAGAAGACCGGTCGCGCCATTTCCTCGGTGCACACCGCACAACTGCTGCTGGAAGATGCGATCCACCAGGTGATCAACCGCGGTGAAACCATCGGCGAACCGGTCAGCGCCCGCGTCGGCCTGGCAGCCTCGGTGCTGACCGAGAACTCGGTCAACGCGGTCAACCAGATCTACTCGATGGCCGGTTCCAAAGCCGTCTACAAGTCGCACTTCTTGGAGCGTTGCTTCCGCGATATCCACACCGGGTCGAAGCACTTCACCCTGTCGCCTTTGAACTTGCACGGTATCGGCAAGTACTACCTGGATAAAACCAACGTACTGGCCGCGGCGTAACAGCGGATAAATAAAGCGGGCGCGTTTACAAGTGAAAGTTCACAGGGATCGATAACGCGCCCGCCTTAAGTTGCACCTTTATTTTCTTAAAACTCAAACTTTTGTGCTCGCAGCAAAGAGTCAAGGGAGTGCCACATGCTTGCTCGAAACATTATCAAGTCGCTGATCTTTATTGTTCTTGTGGTGGTGTTATCCGCTGCACTGGGCTGGCGTTTCTGGTCGCCGCCACCGGCGGCGGCCGAGCAACGGATCCCCAGCACCCGGGTCGGTCTGGCCGTGGTCAAGAAACAACCGTACACCTACTACCTCGAAGCGATCGGCAAGCTTGAAGCGCAGCGTCAGGTGCTGGTGTCGGCTGAAGTCAGCGGCAGAGTGGTGGACATCGATTTCGAGTCCGGCGATGAAGTGAAGGCGGGGCAGGTGCTGCTCAAGCTCAACGATGCGCCGGAGCAAGGCGAACTGGTGCGCCTGAAAGGCGAGTACGAATCGGCCAAGGCGCAGTTCGCCCGGGTTCAGGAACTGGCCAAGACCGGCGCCGAAAGCCGTCGCGCCTTCGACAGTGCCCGCGCTCAATACGACGCGGCCAAAGGCGACATGGAACGCATGCAGGCGCAGATCGCCCAACGGCACATTCGTGCGCCATTCGCCGGCACCCTGGGCATTCGCCAGGCGCATCTGGGCCAGTACCTGCAAGCCGGCAGCGCGGTGGCGACCCTGACGGATCCGGGCCTGCTGCGCGTCAACTTCACCCTCGCCGAGCGCGATGGCTCGCAAGTGCAACTGGGCCAGACCGTGCAGGCCAAGGTCGATGCCTGGGGTGATGTGACCTTCGCCGGCAAGATCGTGGCGGTCGATCCGCAGATCAACCAGTCCCACACCATCAACGTTCAAGCGGTCATCACCGACACGCAAAAACGCCTGCGTCCCGGCATGTATGCACGGGTCTCGGTGACCCTGCCGCAGACCGCCGAGCTGCTGATTCCGGAAACCGCGATCACCTACAACGCCTACGGCGAAAGCGTGTTCTCGGTCTACACCGACGAAGCCGGCGTGCAGAAGGTCAAGCGCGAAAGCATCAAGGTCGGCGAGCGCCGCGATGGCTGGGCGGTGGTCGACAAGGGCCTGACCGAAGGCGTGCAGGTGGTGACGTCCGGCCAGCTCAAGCTCCACGACGGCGTGGCGGTGGAAGGTGTCCCGGACACGATTGCTCTTAAACTCAGTGGGCTGGAAAAATGAATTTCACCGACCTCTTTCTTCGCCGCCCGGTGCTGGCCGTGGTGGTCAGCACGCTGATCCTGCTGTTCGGGGTACGCGCGCTGATGAACCTGCCGATCCGCCAGTACCCGATGCTGGAAACGTCGACCATCACGGTCACGACCCAGTATCCCGGCGCCTCTTCGGAACTGATGCAAGGCTTCGTCACGCAGCCGATCAGCCAGGCCGTGGCCTCGGTCGAAGGCATCGACTATCTGTCGTCGACCTCGACCCAGGGCCGCAGCCAGGTGACGATCCGCATGGCGCTCAACAGTGACTCCATCGCGGCGCTGACCGAGGTCATGGCCAAGGTCAACCAGATCAAATACCGCTTGCCGAAGGACGCGTACGACCCGGTGGTGGAACGCACTTCCGGCGGCTTCACCAGCGTGGCCTACGTCGCGTTCGCCAGCTCCAACCTGACCATTCCGGAGATGTCCGACTACATCTCCCGAGTCGTCGAACCAATGTTCGCCGGCATCGAAGGCGTGGCCAAGATCAACATCATGGGCGAGCAGAAACTGTCCATGCGCCTGTGGCTCGATCCGCAGCGTCTGGCCGGTTACGGCATGACCGGGCAGGACGTGTCGGCGGCCATCGAGGGCAACAACTTCCAGGCAGCTCCGGGTCAGGTCAAAGGCCTGTATGTGGTCAGCAACCTGCGGGTCAACACTGACCTGAACAGTGTCGAAGACTTCCGCGATATGGTGCTGCGCAACGACAACGGCCACATCATCCGTGTGCGTGACGTCGGCACTGTAGAACTGAACGCAGCCTCCACCGACACCAGCGGCGCGATGAGCGATGTGCCGGCACTGTTCCTCGGTCTGGACGCCGCACCGACCGGTAACCCGCTGGTCATCGTCAAGCGTGTGCGCGAATTGCTGCCGCAGATCCAGGAAACCCTGCCGCCGGGCGTGACCGTGCAGATCCCGTTCGAAGTGGCGCACTTCATTCAGTCGTCGATCGACGAGGTGAGCTACACCCTGCTCGAAGCGCTGGTGATCGTGGTGCTGGTGATTTACTTGTGCCTGGGCACTTTCCGCACCGTGCTGATTCCGCTGGTGACCATTCCGCTGTCGATGCTCGGCGCGGCGATGCTGATGCAGATGTTCGGCTTCAGCCTCAACCTGCTGACCCTGCTCGCCATGGTGCTCGCTATCGGGCTGGTGGTGGACGACGCCATCGTCGTGGTGGAAAACGTTCACCGTCACATCGAAGAGGGCAAGACGCCGTTCGACGCGGCGCTGATCGGTGCCCGTGAAGTGGCCGGGCCGGTGGTGGCGATGACCTTCACCCTGGCGGCGGTGTATGCGCCGATCGGTCTGATGGGCGGCCTCACTGGCACGCTGTTCAAGGAGTTCGCACTGACCCTGGCCGGTGCCGTGGTGATTTCCGGCATCGTCGCCCTGACCCTGTCGCCGATCATGAGTACTCGCCTGCTGGACGCGAAAACCAGCGAAGGTTTCATGGCGGTGAAGGCGGATCGATTCTTCCAGTACCTGTCCCGTCGTTACGGCGCGCTGCTCGGCGGTTCGCTGGCGCGTCGCTGGATCAGCCTGAGCGTGGCGCTGGTGATCTTCTTCAGCCTGCCGTTCCTCTATCGCTCGGCGCAGACCGAACTGGCGCCGCTGGAAGACCAGAACATCCTGCTGACCGCAATCAAGGCGCCGCAGCACGCGAACCTGAATTACCTCGAAGCCTATGCACACGAGCTGTACAAGACCTTCAACGAAATCCCCGAGGGTTACAGCAACTGGGTGGCGAACGGTTCCGACGGCCTGTCCAACAGCGTCGGCGGGATCAACCTGGTGGACTGGGAAAAACGCGGCCGCGATGCCAACACCATCCAGCCCGACTTGCAGGCGCGGGTGAACCAGATCGAAGGCACGAGCATTTTCGTGTTCCAGATGCCGCCGTTGCCGGGCTCTACCGGTGGCCTGCCGGTGCAGATGGTGATCCGCAGCGATCAGGAATACCTGGCGCTGTACAACGTGATGGATCAGCTCAAGCAGGCGGCGCAGGCCAGTGGTCTGTTCGCGGTGGTCGACAGTGATCTGGACTTCAACAACCCGGTGGTGGAAATCCAGGTTGACCGGGCCAAGGCCAACGCCCTGGGCATCCGCATGCAGGACATTGGCGAAACGCTGAACAGCCTGATCGGCGAGAAGTACGTCAACCGGTTCTCGTTCCACGGCCGTTCCTACGACGTGATTCCGCAGTCGGTGTCGGCGGATCGCCTGACCCCGGAAACCCTGAAGCTGTATTACGTGAAGGACCAGAAGGGCAATCCGGTGCCGCTGTCGACACTGGCCACTCTCAGCGTCAAGGTCGAGCCGAATCGCCTGACCCAGTTCAACCAGCAGAACTCCGCCACGTTCCAGGCCATTCCGGCGCCGGGCGTGACCCTGGGTGATGCGGTGGGCTTCCTGCAAAAACAATCGGAAGGCTTCCCGGCCGGCTTCAGTTTCGACTGGCAGTCCGACGCCCGCCAATACGTGCAGGAAGGCAACAGCCTGGCGTTCACCTTCGGCCTGGCCCTGGTGATCATCTATCTAGTGCTGAGCGTGCAGTACGAGAGCTTCCGCGACCCGTTCATCATTCTGATCAGCGTGCCGCTGTCGATCTGCGGGGCCCTGGTGCCGTTGGCGCTGGGCATGACGTCGATGAACATCTACACCCAGATCGGCCTGATCACGCTGATCGGTCTGATCAGTAAGCACGGGATCCTGATGGTCGCGTTCGCCAACGAGTTGCAGCGCCAGCAAGGCATGGACCGCGTGCAAGCGATCCAGCACGCCGCGCAGGTGCGTCTGCGGCCGATCCTGATGACCACTGCGGCGATGGTGGTCGGCCTCGCGCCGCTGTTGTTCGCCAGCGGTGCCGGCGCCAACAGCCGCTTCGGCCTGGGCCTGGTGATTGTGGTGGGGATGCTGATCGGCACCTTGTTCACCCTGTTCATTCTGCCGTCGGTGTACACGCTGCTCAGTTCGATCAAGCAGCCGACCCATGCACCCGAAGCCGAACCGGCCGGTGTGCCGCAACCCATCCTGTGAGGACGTGACATGCATTCGATTACACGTTTGATGCTGGCGCCGCTGGCGGCGTCCATCCTGTTGGCGGCGGGTTGTGTGAACTACGCCGGGATCGATCATCAGGGCAAGTTGCTGGCGGTTGGCGATGCGCCGTCCGACAGCCTGAAAGACAAGCTACCTCCGGCCCAATGGCCGCGCGCGGACTGGTGGACGTCGCTGGGCGATCCACGTCTGGGCGCGCTGATCGAGGAGGCGTATGCCAGCAACCCGGACTTGCAGGAAGTCGCTGCCCGGGTGGCCAAGGCCAATGCGTTTCTCGACCTGCGCGATGCCGAGCGTTATCCGGAAATGGACGCGTCGGCGGGTGTCACTCGCGGTCGGCTGTCGCGCTTCGAGGATTACAGCGGCGAGGGTCACAAGTACTTCACCGCACGCAATCTGGCGGTGAATTTCAGCTACACCTTCGACCTCTGGGGCGGCCAGCGTGCCGCCTGGGAATCGGCGCTCAACAGCGCAAGAGCGGCGGAAGTCGATCTGCAATCGTCGCGGCTGATTCTGGCGACCAACGTGGTCAAGGCCTATAACCAGTTGGCTTATGCGTGGCAGGTCTCGGAGCTCAATCAACGGGATCTCGAACGCCTGAGCAAACTGGTGGACCTGACGGATTCACGTTACGGCTCGGGCCTCGACAACCTGTCGCAACTCAAGCAAGTGCAGAGCCTCAAGGCGCGTTCGGAATCGACGCTGATCGGCGCCAACGAAGACATTGAGATCGCTCGTCTTCAACTGTCGGCGCTGATCGGCAAGGGCGTCGATCGTGCGCACACGCTTGAGCGGCCATCGAATCTGCAAGCGAGTGTGGTGGCTTTGCCGGCGCAGTTGCCGGCTCAACTATTGGGCCGTCGTCCGGACATTGTCGCTGCACGCTGGCGTGTGGAGGCCGAGACCAAGAACGTCGAGGCGGTGAAGACAACGTTCTACCCGAACATCAACCTGGTAGCGGCGGCGGGTTCCCATGCGCTGACCGGTGATGCGTTGTTCGCCGGGGTCAGCAAGTTCTGGAATGTGGCGCCGACGGTGTCGCTGCCGATCTTCGATGCCGGGCGTCTGCGGTCGGATCTGAAGGCCGGCAATGCCGAGCTCGACAGCTCCATCGCGCAGTACAACCGAGTGCTGAATTCGGCCCTGCACGAGGTGGCGATTTCGGTGACTCAGCTGCGTTCTTTCGAGCAGCAGATCGTCGTGCAGCGCGATGCCTGTTCGATTGCCCAGTCCTCTTACGATCTGTCGCAGTCGCGCTACAAGGCCGGGGAGGACACGTTCCTCGATGCGCTGAACATCGAGCAGCAATTGATCCAGGACGAAATGCGCCTGGCCTTCCTCAACAGCAAGCACATCGACAGTTCGGTTTCGTTGATGGCGGCGCTGGGCGGCGGCTTCCAGGCGCCCGCGCTGGAGACAGCGCAGAGCAGCGATTTGTAGTTGTTTTGCGGGACGCCGCCCTCGGGGCGGCTGTCGCGGGGAAAAAGCATCTTGTGTATAGTCTTACTGTTCTCGTATAGACGAATACAAGCCGGATTTTTCCCGCCTATATCATCAAGGGTACCTACCTATGAACGTCCCGAATCATCCCAATCAGGATCAGATCCTTCTGGAAAATGTGCTGAACGCATTGGGAAGCCCGCTACGCCTGACCGTGTTGAAAGTGTTGTCCGATGGCCAGGAACATCCATGCGGCCGGATCCTCAAGGGCGCATCGAAGTCGACCATGACTCACCACTGGCGGGTTCTGCGCGACAGCGGTCTGATTTGGCAGCGCCCTTACGGTCGGGAAAACCTGCTGTCCCTGCGTCGCGAAGACATGGACGTGCGTTTTCCGGGATTGCTCGACTCGCTGCTGTCGGCGGTCAAGACCGATGAACAGACCATCAGCGTCATCAGCAAACACGAAGTGACCGAAGAAAACGGAGCCGAGTGACAGACACCGCCGGTGAAGGGTTGGCCTTCCACGGCAACCAACAATTCATCATCACCAGGAAGGTGTGAGCGGGTATGGATACAAGTCATTACTGGTCATCGCGACCGCTGTCGGAATTGACCGGCTCCGAGCATCACTGGCTGTTTTTGCCCGGGGCACTGACCCCACGTTTGAAAGCCATGGGCGATTATTCAATCGAAGTCGTCGAGCAGTCCCATGGCCCGCTCAATCCTGAAGAAGCGCAAGCGCTGAACGTGCCGCCGGCCACCCTCGGCTGGGTGCGCGAAGTGGTGATGAAGCTTGATGGCGAGGCCTGCGTCACCGCGCGCAGCCTGACCAGCGTGCCGGCACTGAATGGCGACTGGGCGGATCTGAACGGCTATGGCCGTCGACCGCTGGCCGAGATTCTCTACACGTCGGAACAGACCCTGCGCGAGCCTTTCCAGTGCGCCTTGCTGTCCCCCGGCGCACCGCTGGCGGCGCTGTCCTATCGCTTCGCGCCACAGGCCAAACGTCTGCTGGCCCGGCGCTCGCGTTTCACCCGCAATGGCTCGGCGCTGCTGGTCTGCGAGTGCTTTTTGCCTGCCTTCTGGGCTCGGGTTGAATACGCTCAGGCGCTCAAGTCGGCCTGATGAAAAAAACCTGCGGGAGTGAAATCCCGCAGGTTTTTTTTCGCCGGTTTTTCAGAGCCGGATCACCGCTTCGATCTGCTTGATGGCCGGCGTCAGCGCCTGCGCCAGTTGCTCGGCTTTCGAGGTCGGGCGCATGGTTCTCGAAGAACGCAGAAATAACGGATCATCGAACCGCTTGCGCAACCGTGCCAGCGATCCGCTGATGGCGGGTTGTTTGACGTGCAGGCGCTCGGCCGTGCGTGACACGCTGCGTTCGCGGAACAGCACCAGGAAAATGATGATCAGGTTCAGGTCGATATCCGCGAAGTTGTCTTCATTGAATAGCATGGTTACATCCCTGTCATGACCCGCCGGCCAGCGTCAGCCGAGGCCGGCGGGTGTCTGGATCACTGCTCGGGTGCCAGGCGCAGTTCGTCGTTCAGACGGTAGTAACTGCGGTTGAAATAGACCAGGCCTTCCGTGGCCTCGCTGTGTTGCTGCAGCTCGAGGATTTCACAGTAGAAGATGCTGTGAGTGCCGACCTCGTCGACCTTGCTGACCCGGCAATCGAGGCTGACCAGCGCTTCTTCGATCACCGGCGAACCGGTCTTGAGGGTCTGACAGTTCACGCTGGAAAAGCGCTCCTGCATGCTCAACTGCCGATTGGCGAACGCGCCGGACGTCGACTGGTGGTCGCCGGTCAGGACGTTCACGCACAGCACGCCATTGGTCTTGAAATGCTCGTGATTGGACGACGAGCGATTGACGCACACCAGCAACGTCGGAGGTGAATCCGTCACGCTGCACACCGCCGACGCGGTAAAGCCGAAACGCCCCGCAGGGCCATCGGTCGTGACGATGGTGACGGCACTCCCCAGCATCGCCATTGCATTACGAAACTCCGTTGAATCAACCATCGCGTCACCTCATTCCATGTAGGTTTAATGGAGCCGATCCGTTCTTCCTTGTCCGTTGTCGTTGTGCGAAAACGGGTATCGGGCAACACGTTCGCTCTGGTGATATAGTACGTATGTATACGTACCTTGCAAGCTATTCCTTGTGCTTATTTTGCGCTCGATACGCTCGACAGGCATTGCTGCTGCGCGTGTTCAAGACTGGCCTCCAGCGCGCTCAATTCCTCTTGCTGTCGGCTGAGTTTCAGCAGTTGTGCGGCGATTTCCTTTTGCTTGTCGGCAATCGCGCGGCGGGCCTTTTCATAAGGCGTCAGTTCGGGCTGGCCGGCAAAGATCGCCTGCAATTCCCTGAGGCGAAAACCCAGCGCCTGCGCGCATTTGATAAAGCTCAGCAGTTCGACCGTCTGCGGGTCGTAGACCCGGTATTTGCCCTGGCGCGGGGCCTCGGGCAGCAGGCCGATCGACTCGTAATGGCGGATGGTTTTGATCGTGGTTCCCGAACGCTGTGCGGCCTGGCCGATGTACATGTGCAAATCCCTTTTCTCCGTCAGCGGGCCCGAGCACCAATAGCGGAAAACTCAATGGCGGGCAATCGATCCGGCCTGCTTCAGCCAGGTTTCGCGCTGATGGTCGCTGGCGCCGAGCACCGGCCCGAAGGTCAGCGTCCGGCGTGGTTCGATACCGCAGAACGCCAACGTGTTCCTGCGCACTTCATGCAGGCCGGGCATGCGATAGATCCAGCGGTAATACCAGGGCGGGGTGTCCATGGTGACCAGCAAATGGGCGCTGCGACCTTGCAGGAGTTTGTCGGGAAATGCTTTGCCCTGGCGGTACTTGAACGCGAAGCCGGGGAGCAGGACCCGGTCGAAAAAACCTTTGAGCAGCGCCGGAATCCCGCCCCACCAGATCGGGTAGACCAGCGTCAGGTGTTCGGCCCACAGGATGTCGGCCTGGGCCTGTAGCAGATCCGGTTCAAGGACCTGGGCTCGGCTGTAACCGTCGCGCAGGACCGGGTCGAAGTCGAGTTGGCCGAGGGACAGTTGCCGCACCTCGTGCCCGGCCTCGCGGGCCGATTCCAAGTAGCGTCCGGCCAGTGCCGCACAAAAACTTTCGCTGGATGGATGGCCGAGAATCAACAAAATCCGCTTGCCCATCATGACTGCCCCTGAGGAAGAAACCCCAAGGATAAAGTCTGCCCCTCAGGGCAGAGTCAAGGCGTCGAGCAAGGCGCGGGCATAAGCGGGGAGGGCGGCGAAGTCGCGGGCGCACAGCAACAGTTTGCGCCTGGCCCAGCCTTCATTCATCGGCAGGGTCTTGAAGGCTTGCGGCGCGGCGCGCTGAACCGCCGCCAGCGGCACGATACCCAGACCGGCACCTCGGGCCACCATGCGCATCACCCCGTCGAAACCATCGGCGCGGATACGGATCTGCATCCGCGAGCCGCTGTGCAGGGCCTGTTCTTCCAGGTACACCGCCAGTGCGCTGTCGGCGTGCAGCCCGACGAAGTCGTGGCGCAGGGCGTCGCTGAAGCTGACTTCGCTCGCGTCAGACAGTGGATGTTCCAGGGGCAGAATCAGCACCAGTGGATCATCGCGAAAGGCTCGGGTCTGCAAGTCGGTGGTGTCGATCGCGTCGGACACAATGCCCAGATCCGCCGCACCCTGACGCAAGGCATGGGTGATGCGGGCGCTGGGCAGTTCCTGCAGATCGATGTCGAGGTTTGGATGCTCGCGCAGGAAATCCGCCAGCACCTCCGGCAGGTATTCGCTGAGCGCCGTGGTGTTGCATAGCAACCGCACCTGACCTTTGACGCCGCGCGCATATTCGGCCAGATCCTGTTGCAGACGTTCGGCCTGTTGCAGCATCACCCGCGCATGTTGCGCCAGGGCTTTGCCGGCCGGCGTCGGCGTGACACCACGGCGCCCGCGCTCCAAGAACTCGGTGCCCAACGACGCTTCCATCGCCCGGATCCGCGCACTGGCCGCCGCCAGCGACAGATGACTGCGTGCGGCGCCGGCGGTGATGTTGCCGCTGTCGAGGATGTGCAGGTACAGGCGCAGGTCGGTGAGGTCGAAGTGCATCGGTCGTGACTCTTGCTGAGAGAGAGGCTGCCTCAGTGTATGACAGATTTTCAGTTCACCCGCGCAGGCGCACAGTATCGCCATGAACGCACTCGCAGATTTCTATCAAAACCTCGGTCTGGCCCTGTCATTGCTGGTGATTGCGACCTTCGTGGTCGCCGGCATGATCAAGGGTGTGATCGGTCTTGGCCTGCCCACCGTTGCCATGGGTTTGCTCGGTCTGGCTATGGCACCGTCGCAGGCTGCGGCGTTGCTGATCATTCCGGCGACCCTCACCAACGTCTGGCAACTGGCGTTCGGCGGGCATTTGCGGGGGCTGGTGAAACGCTTGTGGCCGATGCTGCTGGCGATCTTCTTCGGCACGGCGGTCGGCACCTTGTGGATCGGCATGGCGGGCGGGCACTGGGTGGTGCGCGGACTTGGCGCGGCATTATTGCTCTATGCGCTGAGCGGATTGATCCTGCCGACGCTGAGTGTCAGCCGCCGCCATGAACTGTGGCTTGGCCCGCTGTGTGGCGTGATCACCGGCGTCATCACTTCGGCCACTGGTGTGTTCGTGATTCCCGCCGTCCCGTATATGCAGGCCCTTGGCTTGAGCCGCGATGAACTGGTGCAGGCGCTGGGCCTGTCCTTCACCGTATCGACCCTGGCACTGGCCGGTGGATTGCTCTGGCGCGGGTCGCTCGGTGGCGCGGAACTGAGCGCCTCGCTGCTGGCGCTGATCCCCGCCGTGCTCGGCATGCTGCTCGGCCAATGGCTGCGCCAGCGCATCAGCGCCGTGCTGTTCAAGCGAGTGTTCTTCATCGGTCTGGGCGCGCTCGGCGCCCATTTGCTGATCAGCGGCTAGCGGACGATGCGCTGAGCATTTCAATCGGGCGGATATCGAAATCCCGCTCCAGATACTCCATGCGCTGGGCCAGAAACTGCTGCATGTGCGGCAGGTTCGAGTGCACGTCCAGATGCGCCTGGCTTTCCCAGATCTCGTAGAAAATGAACAGGCTCGGGTCTTCCTTGTCGCGCAGCATGTGGTACTCGATGCAGCCGGGTTCGGCGCGGCTCGGCTCGACGTAGGCGCGGAAAAACGCTTCGAAAGCCTCGGCTTTTTCCGGGCGGGTCTTGGCGTGCAGGATAAAACCCTGGCGTTCGCTCATCGCAAAAAAACTCCATTCAGATTCAGATGGCGGCCAATCCTAAGGCAACAATCGGCATTCGATTCGTGCGTTTTACTCAAATGAATTTTGCGCAACCAGTGCTTATTCCGCGCGAGGCGGATCGCTAATCTGCCGCCATTCAATTTTTCCCCTTCTCCATCCAGCGCTCTGCGCTGCGTATCGGAATCCGATCGAGGCTCTCCCATGAAAAAAGTGCTGTTGCTCAATGGCGGTAAAAAATTCGCCCACTCCGACGGTCGCTACAACACCACCCTGCACGAAGCGGCGCTGAGCGTGCTGGATCGCGGCGGTGTCGACGTCAAGACCACCTTCATCGACGAGGGTTACGACATCGCCGAAGAAGTCGCCAAATTCCTCTGGGCCGACGTGATCATCTATCAGATGCCGGGCTGGTGGATGGGCGCGCCGTGGACCGTGAAAAAGTACATCGACGAAGTCTTCACCGAAGGCCACGGCAGCCTCTACGCCAGTGACGGTCGCACCCGTTCCGACGCGTCGCAGAAGTACGGCAGCGGCGGTCTGATCCAGGGCAAGCAGTACATGCTGTCGCTGACCTGGAACGCGCCGCAGCAGGCGTTCGATGATCCGACCGACTTCTTTGAAGCCAAAGGCGTGGACGCCGTGTACTTCCCGTTCCACAAGGCCAACGAGTTCCTCGGCATGACCGGCCTGCCGACGTTCCTCTGTGTGGACGTGATGAAACGCCCGAACATCGAGGCCGACGTGGCGCGTTACGAGCAGCATCTGACCGAGGTGTTTGGCCTCAAGGCCTGACGCTCGGCTACTATCGAAGGCCTGAGCTTGCGCAGCAGGCCTTTCGATTCGAGGACACCCGTGAAAGCCAGATCCGATGAGTTGCAGATTTTCGTCTGCGTGATCGAATGCGGTTCGATCTCCGCCGCCGCCGAGCAGGTCGGACAGACGCCGTCGGCGGTCAGCCGCACGCTGTCGCGGCTGGAAGCCAAGCTCGACACCACGCTGATCAACCGCACGACCCGGCGCATGGACCTGACCGAAGAGGGCAAGTATTTCTTCGAACAGGCCAAGCTGATCCTCGACCAGATGGACCAGCTCGAAGAGCGCCTTTCTTCCCGTCAGCAGACGCCATCAGGGCGACTGCGCATCAACGCCGCGTCGCCGTTCATGCTCCACGCCATCGTGCCGTACATCGACGAATTCCGGCGGCTGTATCCGGACATCCAACTCGAACTCAACAGCAACGACCTGATCATTGACCTGCTGGAACAAAGCACCGACGTCGCCATCCGCATCGGCACACTCGCCGATTCGACGTTGCATGCCCGCTCGCTGGGTTGCAGTCCGCTGTTGATCGTCGCCAGTCCTGCGTACCTTGAGAAGCACGGCGCGCCGCTGGAAGTGGCCGATCTGAGCGAGCACACCTTGCTCGGCTTCACCCAGAACGAAGGCCTCAACCAATGGCCGCTGCGTTACGTGCACGGCGACCGCTGGCCGATCACCCCGGCGATCAGCGCCTCCAGCGGCGAGACGGTTCGCCACCTGGCGCTGGAAGGCCAGGGCATCGCCTGCCTCTCGCATTTCATGACCATCGACGACATTCGTGCCGGGCGCCTCAAGGTGTTGCTGGCGGAATTCAACAGCGGTTATCGCCAGCCGATCAACGCGGTGTACTACCGCAACTCGCAGCTGGCGCTGCGCATCCAGTGCTTCCTGGATTTCATCCAGAGCAAACTGGCGGCTTACGCCAGCGCCGATTTCAAAGGCTGATTCGTGATCCCTGCGCAACAGTGAATTGGTTGAGGGCGGGTTTTTCCACAGGACTCGCCGGTCGATACTCGTTGCATCACTTACTCACGCAGGGAGTTTCTCCATGAACGTATTCGTCACCGGCGCTGCCGGTTTTATCGGCGGCTCCATCGCCACCGGTCTGGTCCAGGCCGGCCACACCGTCACCGGTCTTGTGCGTAGCGCCGAGCAGGCCAATGAGCTGAAAGCACTGGGCATCACCCCGGTGATCGGCACCCTCGACGACAAGGCACTGCTGGCCGAACAGGCCCGCGCCGCAGACGCCGTGATCAACGCCGCCAGCAGCGACCATCGCGGCGCGGTCGAAGCCTTGCTCGATGCCCTGCGTGGCTCGAACAAAGTGTTCCTGCACACCAGCGGTTCGAGCATCGTCGGCGATGCGTCGGGCGGCAAATCCAGCGACGTCATCTACTTCGAAGACAACCTGCCGGAGCCGACCGTCGACAAGGCCGCACGCGTGGCCATCGACAACCTGATCCTCGCCGCAGCGAAGGACGGCGTGAACTCGGCCGTCATCTGCAACACCCTGATCTACGGCCACAGCCTGGGCGTCAATCGCGACAGCGTGCAGTTGCCGCGCCTGTTGAAACAGGCGCGCAAAAGCGGCGTGGTGCGTCACGTCGGCACCGGCCAGAACATCTGGTCCAACGTGCACATCGAAGACGTGGTGTCGCTGTACCTGCTGGCCCTGACCAAAAACGTCCCGGGCACCTTCTACTTCGTCGAAAGCGGTGAAGCGTCGTTCATCGACATGACCACCGCCATGGCCCAGGCCCTGAACCTCGGCCAGCCACAAGACTGGCCACTGAAAGACGCCGAAGCCGAGTGGGGCTACGAAATGGCCAACTACGGCCTCGGTTCCAACAGCCGCGTACGCGGCAAACACGCCCGCGAACTGCTGGGCTGGGCGCCGAAGCGCACGTCGGTGGTTGAATGGATTCGTAACGAAATGGTGTGAGTTCACGCTGAAAAGGTGACGTCCCCGAGACCGGTGGAAGCAAGCTTGCTTGTTTTCACCGGTTTTTTTGTGCCCGAGGGACATGAAAATCCCACCCCTCGATTTTCATTATTCGCGACAAGACATATCCAAAAACGACAACCCTTATCCCTCCACGAAAATTACTTTCACTTCGTTTGAAAACTCGATCTAGAAATGATTTATGAGTTTCACAACCCATTCGAACGTGACCCTTTCGAGGAGTACCGCATGACACCGTCCTTCGGCTATTGGCTGCTGGTGTACGCCGCCGTTGCCATCATCGCCCTGATCGTTCTGATCGCCCGTTACCGGCTCAATCCGTTCATCGTCATCACCCTGATTTCCATCGGCCTGGCGCTGGTGGCGGGGATGCCGCCGTCGGGCGTGGTGGGGGCGTATGAGGCCGGGGTGGGCAAGACGCTGGGGCACATTGCGCTGGTGGTGGCGCTGGGGACGATGCTCGGCAAGATGATGGCCGAGTCCGGCGGGGCCGAGCAGATGGCACGCACGCTGATCGAGCGCTTTGGCGAGAAAAACGCGCACTGGGCGATGGTGTGCATCGCGTTTCTGGTGGGGCTGCCGCTGTTTTTCGAAGTCGGTTTCGTGTTGCTGGTGCCGATTGCCTTTACCGTGGCGCGGCGGGTTGGCGTGTCGATCCTGATGGTCGGCTTGCCGATGGTCGCGGGGCTGTCGGTGGTGCATGCGCTGGTGCCGCCGCACCCGGCGGCGATGCTGGCGGTGCAGGCTTATCAGGCGTCGGTCGGGCAGACCTTGCTGTACGCGATTGCCATCGGTATTCCGACAGCGATCATTGCCGGCCCCCTGTACGCCAAATTCATCGTGCCGCGCATTCAGTTGCCGGCGGATAACCCGCTGGAAAAGCAATTTCTCGAACGCGAACCCCGCGACAGCCTGCCGGGTTTCGGCATCACCATGGCGACCATTCTGTTGCCGGTGGTGCTGATGCTTATCGGCGGCTGGGCCAACCTGATTTCCACGCCGGGCAGCGGTTTCAACCAGTTCCTGTTGTTCATCGGCAACTCGGTGATTGCGCTGTTGCTGGCGACGCTGTTGAGTTTCTGGACGCTCGGCATAGCGCAGGGTTTCAACCGGGAATCGATCCTCAAGTTCACCAACGAATGCCTGGCACCGACCGCCAGCATCACCTTGCTGGTGGGCGCCGGTGGCGGTCTGAACCGGATTCTGGTGGACGCCGGCGTCACCGATCAGATCGTTGGCCTGGCTCACGAATTTCACCTGTCGCCGCTGATCATGGGCTGGCTGTTCGCCGCATTGATGCGCATCGCCACCGGTTCGGCCACCGTTGCCATGACCACGGCTTCCGGCGTGGTCGCGCCAGTGGCCATCGGTCTGGGTTATCCACACCCGGAACTGCTGGTGCTGGCGACCGGCGCGGGCTCGGTTATCTTTTCCCACGTCAACGACGGCGGCTTCTGGTTGATCAAGGAATACTTCAACATGACGGTGGCCCAGACGTTCAAGACCTGGACGGTGCTGGAAACCCTGATCTCGGTTGTCGCTTTTGCCCTGACCGTCGGTCTTTCTTACCTGCTGTAGTCGGAGTTTTCCGCCATGGACATCCTTTATCAGATCCGCGCCCGTCAGGATTCCTTCAGCGCCGGTGAAGGACGCATCGCCCGTCTGATGCTCGACGACGTAGGATTTGCCGCCTCCGCCAGCCTCGAAGAACTGGCGCAGCGGGCCGAAGTCAGCACCGCCACGCTGTCGCGCTTCGCCCGCACCGTCGGTTGCCGCGACCTGCGCGACCTGCGCCTGCAACTGGCCCAAGCCAGCGGCGTCGGCAGCCGTTTCCTCGACCCGGCGGGCACGCCCGAACAGTCGGCGTTTTACGGGCAGATCGTCGGCGATATCGAAACCACGCTTCGCCAGCATCTGGCGGCGTTCGACGAGTCGCGCTTCGCCGATGCGGTGAAACTGCTGGGCCAGGCGCGGATGATCCACGCCTTCGGCATCGGCGGTTGCTCGACCCTGTGCAGCGATGAGTTGCAAGTGCGGCTGGTGCGTCTCGGCTACCCGATTGCGGTGTGCCACGACGCGGTGATGATGCGCGTCACCGCCGCCAGCCTGAGTGCCGAGCAGGTGGTGATCGTCTGTTCGCTGACCGGAATCACCCCGGAGTTGTTGGAGACCGTGGCGCTGGCGCGCAACTACGGCGCCCGGATTCTCGCCATCACCCGCGCCGATTCGCCGCTGGCGGAACTGGCCGATATCGTCCTGCCGCTACAAGGCGCCGAGACCTCGTTCATCTATAAACCGACGGCGGCGCGCTACGGCATGCTGCTCGCCATCGACGTGCTGGCCACCGAGCTGGCGCTGGCCAATCCTGAAGACAATCAAGAACGTCTGCGGCGGATCAAACTCGCCCTCGACGAATACCGTGGCGGCGACGATCACCTGCCGCTGGGAGACTGACATGCTGTACGACACCCTGATTCGCAACGCCCTGGTCATCGACGGCAGCAACAGCCCCGGTTACGCCGCCGATGTGGCGATCCTCGATGGCCGCATCGCGCGCATCGGTGACTTGGGCGACGCCCGCGCCACCGATGAAATCGACGCCGCCGGCCGCGTGCTGGCGCCGGGCTTCATCGACGTGCACACCCATGACGACACCGTGGTGATTCGCCAGCCACAAATGCTGCCCAAGCTCAGCCAGGGCGTGACCACGGTGATTGTCGGCAATTGCGGGATCAGTGCGGCGCCGGTCAGTTTGCGCGGCGATCCGCCGGATCCGATGAACCTGCTCGGCTCAGCGGCGGCGTTCGTCTATCCACGTTTCAGCGATTATCGGGCGGCGGTCGAAGCGGCCAATACCACGCTGAACGTCGCGGCGCTGGTCGGGCACACGGCGCTGCGCAGCAATCATCTTGATGATCTGTTTCGCACCGCCACCGACGTTGAAATCAGCGCGATGCGCGAGCAGTTGCGTGAAAGCCTGGAGGCGGGTGCCCTCGGTTTATCCACAGGTCTGGCCTATGCGAGCGCGTTCTCGGCGTCCACCGATGAAGTCATGCAACTGACCGAAGAACTGAATGCGTTCGGCGCGGTGTACACCACGCATTTGCGCAGTGAGTTCGAACCGGTGCTGGAGGCGATGGACGAAGCGTTTCGCATCGGACGTCACGCCCAATCGCCGGTGATCATTTCCCATCTCAAATGCGCCGGTGCCGGTAACTGGGGCCGTAGTCCGCAGTTGCTTGCCTCGCTGGAAGAGGCGGCGAAAACTCACCCGGTCGGCTGTGATTGCTATCCGTATGCGGCGAGTTCTTCGACCCTGGATCTGAAGCAGGTCACCGACGCCCACCGCATCACCATCACCTGGTCGACGCCGCATCCGGAAATGGGCGGTCGCGACCTGATGGACATCGCCGCCGAATGGAACCTGTCGTTGCTCGACGCCGCCAAACGCCTGCAACCGGCGGGCGCGGTGTATTACGGGATGGACGAGAACGACGTGCGCCGGATACTTGCTCATCCGCTGTCGATGGTCGGCTCCGATGGCCTGCCGGAAGACCCGTTCCCGCACCCGCGTCTGTGGGGTGCTTTCCCTCGGGTGCTCGGACATTTCAGTCGTGATGTCGGGCTGTTTCCGCTGCACACTGCCGTGCACAAGATGACCGGTCTGTCGGCGGCGCGTTTCGGCCTGAAAGAAAGGGGCGAGATTCGTGAAGGACACTGGGCGGATCTGGTGCTGTTCGACCCGGCGACCGTGCGTGACGTGGCGGATTTCAACGACCCGCAACGCGTCGCCCAGGGCATCGAGGGTGTGTGGGTCAATGGTGTTTTGAGTTACCGCGACGGTCAGGCCAACGGCCAAAGACCAGGGCGGTTCCTGGCGCGCCAGGGCGATCTGCGCGACGGCTTTCGTTGAATTTTGCTGACTGCGTCACGGTGATGGCACATTGCAATTAAAGAAAGCCATCACCAAGCCGAATTGCTGACATCCACCCCGGCTACACTCTGGGGCCAATCAGTCAGGGAGCAACCCATGAGCTTCGGCAAAACCACCCCGATCCTGCGGATTTTCGATGAAGCCAAGGCCGTGGAATTCTACGTCGACTTCCTCGGCTTCAAGATCGATTGGCAGCATCGTTTCGAACCCGGTTTCCCGTTGTACCTGCAAGTCTCGCGCGGCGAGTGCGTGCTGCATTTGTCCGAACACCACGGCGATGCAACACCGGGTTCGGCCCTGCGGATCGAGACCGATGAGTTGGAGGCGTTCCAGCAGCAGTTGGTCGCCAAGAACTACAAGTTCTCGCACCCGGGCATCCAGGCCATGCCGTGGGGCAGCCAGGACATGACCATCGCCGATCCGTTCGGCAATCGTCTGGTGTTCACCAACGCGATCAGCCTCTAACTGTCATTCGCTACCCGGTGAGTCTGCCGAAACTCGCCGGGCGGCATGCCGCGTCGGCTCTTGAAGGTGCGGTGAAACGAGCGCGGTTCGGTGAAGCCCAGATATTGGGCAATGTCCTGAATCGGCAAGGTGCTGTTGAGCAGGTAATGCTCGGCCAGTTCCTGGCGCAGTTCATCGAGGATCTGCTGATACGAAGTGCCGGCCTGATGTAACTGGCGTTGCAGCGTACGCACGGACACGGCGAGATGTTCAGCCACTTGTTCCTTGCGCGGCAGACCTTCCTTGAGCAACTGGCGCAGGATGCTCTTGACCCGCTGTTCCAGCGACGCATCCTCCAGCGTCGCCATCAAACTCTGCGCGTGTTCTTCCAGCGTGCGCAGCAAATGTGCATCGGCCTGGCGCAACGGCAACTGCAAATACGGCAACGGCACGACCAGCGCTGAATACGGCTGATGGAACAGCACCGGGCACTCAAAAAACTGTTCGTACTGCGCCAGCGTCGTGTCCGCCGGGATCGAGTGTTCCAGCCACACGGCGGCCGGTGACAACTGGGTGTCGGCAATCCAGCGTGCATATTGCAGCCAGGAACCGAGTACGTTTTCCACCAGATGCCGGCGAATCCGCGGGCGCTCAAAGCGGCAGCTCCAGATCAGGTGCACGTGGCTGTCGTGCACCTCGGCGCGGCTGACGCCCATGTCGCCCACCAGTTTTTCGAACGGCATGATGCGGCTCATGGCGTCGCCCAGTGTCGCGCAATTCATGGTGATGTAGCCGAGCACGCTCCAGGAGTTGGGCAGGACGAAATTCGCGGCGTTGAGGCCGAACAACGGATCGCCCGAGTGCTCGCAAAAGTAGTCGAGCAACCGCTCATGGGTTTCACCCGGCAGGCGCAGACTGTTGTCGCTCAACTGCTGCGCCTGCAACCCGGCCGCCGCTAACGCAGGCTCGATGGCCAGGCCCAGATGTTCGGCATGGCGCAGGTATTTGAGCAGCGGCGGAACGGAGGTGAAGCCGAGCGATTGCATGACCGAATTCCCTTGATCGAGGCCGCCACGGGCGGATGAGCGCCCTGAAAGGTAATTTGAATCCACGACTAAAGTAAATGGCTAACGCTTGCGCGACGTTTGACTCAATTGGCTACTCGAACTGGCCGGATGCGACCGTGACACTTTCGGCCGGCTGACTAGTATGAGGGCCTGAAATCTCACTGATCAGACTGCACAGAAGGACACACGCATGCGACGCTGGAACGGCTGGGGAGATGCAACCACGGTGGTCGAACTGCCGGCCCAGGGCGCAAGTTTTCTCCATGAGCGACTGGGGGAGGGACGCGCGCTGCCCGATGCGACGCTTGAAGCGGCGCTGGCCCGCGTGCCGGTCTCGCGGCTGGCGGAACACGCGTTGTACAGCATCGATGCCCATGACCGTCTGCTGCATGCCCGGGGGCAGAGCCTGCCGGACTGGCTGGCGTTGCGCGAAGGCGCGCTGGGCAACTATCCCGACGCCGTGGCGTTCCCGGAAACCGCCGAGCACATCCGCCAGTTGCTGGCGCTCGCCCAGGCGCAGGACCTGTGCCTGATTCCCTACGGCGGCGGCACGTCGGTGGCCGGGCACATCAACCCGCCGGACTCTGCGCGGCCGGTGGTGACGGTGTCGCTGGCGCGGATGAGCCGCCTGATCGACCTCGACGAACAAAGCCTGCTGGCGACTTTCGGCCCCGGCGCCAGTGGCCCGCAGGTGGAAAGCCAACTGCGCGCCCGTGGCTACACGCTGGGGCATTTCCCGCAGTCGTGGGAGTTGTCGACGCTGGGCGGCTGGGTGGCCAGTCGTTCCAGCGGTCAGCAGTCGCTGCGCTATGGGCGGATCGAGCAACTGTTCGCCGGCGGAACCCTGGAAACCTTTGCCGGACCGCTGCATATTCCAACCTTCCCGGCCTCGGCAGCCGGCCCTGATCTACGCGAAGTGGTGCTGGGTTGCGAGGGGCGTTTCGGGATCATTTCCGAGGTCAAAGTGCGGGTCAGCGCGCTGCCGGCAGATGAGCGTTTCTACGGCGTGTTTCTGCCCAGTTGGAGCAAGGCGCTGCAAGCCATTCAGCAACTGGCGCAAGCGCGGGTGCCGCTTTCGATGCTGCGCCTGTCCAACGCGGTGGAGACCGAAACCCAATTGGCGCTGGCCGGCCATCCGCAGCAGATCGCCTGGTTGGAGAAGTACCTGAACCTGCGCGGCGCGGGGCAGGGCAAGTGCCTGCTGACCTTCGGTGTGACCGGTAATCGCAAGCAGAACTCGTTGTCCCTGAGCCAGGCCCGTCAGCATCTGAAGGCATTCGGCGGTGTGTTCACCGGCACGCTGCTGGGCAAGAAGTGGGCGCAGAACCGCTTCCGTTTTCCCTACCTGCGGGAGAACCTCTGGAACGCCGGTTACGTGGTCGACACCCTCGAAACCGCCACCGACTGGAGCAACGTCGACAACCTGCTCAACCGGATCGAAAACAGCCTGCGGGATGCCTTGGCGGCCGAGGGCGAACGGGTGCATGTGTTCACGCACTTGTCCCACGTCTACGGCGAAGGCTCGAGCATCTACACCACCTACGTGTTTCGCCCGGCGGCGGACTATCCCGCGACGCTCGCTCGCTGGAAGGCCCTCAAGCACGCGGCCAGCCAGACCATCGTCGACAACCACGGCACCATCAGCCACCAGCACGGCGTGGGCAAGGATCACGCGCCTTACCTGCCGCGCGAAAAGGGCGCACTGGCGATGGACACCTTGCAGGCGTTGAGCCGGCACTTCGACCCGGCCGGGCGTCTGAACCCCGGCACGCTGTTGCAGGAGTGACGGCGATGAGCGCGGACTGGAACGCCGAATGGCGCCAGCAAATCCTGCCGACATTGGCGGGTGAAACCTGGGATTTGATCGTCATCGGCGGCGGCATCAGCGGCGCCGGCATCCTGCGTGAAGCCGCACGCCGTGGCTGGCGTTGCCTGCTGCTGGAACAGCGTGATTTCGCCTGGGGCACGTCCAGTCGTTCTTCAAAAATGGTCCACGGCGGTTTGCGCTACATCGCCAAGGGCCAGTGGCGCCTGACCCGCGATTCGGTGCGCGAACGCCAGCGTCTGCTCGACGAGGCTCCGGGGCTGGTGGAGCCGATGAGCTTCATGATGCCGCACTATCGCGGCGGCTTTCCCGGGCCGCGAGTGCTGGGTGGTCTGCTGTCGATCTATGACGCATTGGCCGGGCGCCGAGACCATCGCTTCCATGACGCGCAGCAACTGCGATATCTGGCGCCGGGCGTGAAAGAACATGACCTGCTGGGCGGCACCTGTTTTGTCGATGCGCTGACCGATGACGCGCGGCTGGTAATGCGCGTGTTGAGCGAAGCACGGGCCGACGGCGCGGTGGTGCTAAACGGCGTGCGCGTCGAACATCTGCTGCGGGAAAACGGGCGGGTGTGCGGGGTTCAGGTCGAAGATTGCGAGGCCGGCGCTTCAATGCAATTGCGTTGTGGTGTGCTGGCGGTGGCCACCGGCGCCTGGGCCGAACGCCTGCGTTCACCTGAGGCGTCGCGTCAGTTGCGCCCGTTGCGTGGCAGTCATTTGTTGTTGCCGGGCTGGCGCTTGCCGGTGGCGCAGGCTTTCACGTTTATGCATGAGCGGGATCGGCGTCCTGTGTTCGTTTTCCCGTGGGAAGGCGCCACGGTCGTCGGCACCACCGACCTTGATCACCGGGAGAATCTGGACCAGAGCGCGAGCATCAGCACCGAAGAACTCGACTATCTTCTGGCAGCCTGCCAACAGCAGTTTCCCGGCGCTGAAGTGACAACGGCCGACGTGCTTTCAACCTGGTCCGGCGTACGCCCGGTGGTGGGCAGCGCGGCGGGCGAGCATCAAGACAAACCCTCGAACGAAACCCGTGAACACGTGCTGTGGCAGGAGCCGGGTTGCGTCACGTTGTCCGGCGGCAAGCTCACGACGTTCCGCCCGCAAGCCATCGAAGTGCTCAAGGCCTGCGCCGACATGCTCGGCCGTTCTTTCGAAGACGATGCCGCGCCGGTATTTGCCGCCGTGCCGCCACTGACAATCCCCGGCCTCAGCCCCGGTCAGTGGCGACGTCTGGCCGGGCGACATGGCCGGGACTTGCCAAGGCTGGCGCAACTGCTCACCGAACTGGGCCATGAAATGGTGGGCGCCACCGACACTTTGTGGGCAGAACTGGCCTTCGCCTGCGAAGCCGAAATGGTCCTGCACCTGGATGACCTGCTGCTGCGCCGAACCCGTCTCGGCCTGTTGCTGCCCCGTGGCGGCGCGGAGTATTTCCCGGCCATTCGCCAACTCTGCCAGCCACGGCTGGGCTGGGACGACGAACACTGGCAACAGGAACAGCAACGCTATCAGGCGTTATGGCAACGCCATCACGGCCTGCCGGAAATCGCGCAGTGATGCCCCTCGAAGAGAGCTCCATGGACAACCACCCGAACAAGCGTTACCTGCTGGCCATCGACAATGGCACCCAGAGCGTGCGCGCGCTGCTCTTCGATTTGCAGGGCAATCTGCTCGGCAAGGGCAAGGTTGAATTGCAGGCCTATTACTCGACGCAACCGGGCTGGGCCGAGCAGGATCCGGAATATTACTGGGCGAAACTGGGCGAGGCCTGCCAGCAGGTGTGGGCGCAAACCGGTATCGATCGTTCGCAGATTGCCGGGGTTTCTCTCACCACCCAGCGCGGCACGGTGATCAACGTCGATGCCGAGGGCAAACCGTTGCGTCCGGCGATTCTCTGGCTCGATCAGCGCCAGAGCGAAGTGGAAGGCGGGATCAAGGGGCCGTGGGGCTGGCTGTTCAAACTGGCCGGCGCGCAGGCCACCGTGGATTACTTTCGCGCCCAGGCCGAGGCCAACTGGATCGCCCGTCATCAACCTGACGTGTGGGCGGCGACCGACAAGTTTCTGTTGCTTTCGGGGTTTCTCACGCATCGCCTGTGCGGACGTTTCGTCGACTCGGTGGGTTGTTGCGTCGGTTACCTGCCGTTCGACTTCAAACGCCTGCGCTGGGCCGCGCCACGTGACTGGAAATGGCAGGCGCTGGCGGTGCGTCCCGAGCAACTGCCGACGTTGCACAAACCCGGTGAAACCCTCGGCCACATCAGCGCCGAAGCGAGTCGCCACACCGGCATTCCCGAAGGCGTTCCGCTGATCGCGGCGGGGGCCGACAAAGCTTGTGAAGTGCTCGGTTCCGGCGTCGTCGATTCGGGCACGGTGTGCCTGTCCTACGGCACCACGGCGACGATCACCAGCACCCGCTCGCGCTATCTGGAAATTGTCCCGTTGATTCCGCCGTACCCGTCGGCGGTGCCAGATCAGTACAACTGCGAGGTGATGATTTATCGCGGCTACTGGATGGTCAGCTGGTTCAAGAACGAGTTCGGCCTGCGGGAAATGCAGCAGGCCAAAGAGCAGGGGATCGAGCCCGAGCAACTGTTCGACGCGCTGGTCGATGCGGTGCCGCCGGGGTCGATGGGGTTGATGCTGCAACCGTATTGGTCGCCGGGGATCCGCGAGCCGGGCGTAGAAGCCAAAGGCGCGATGATCGGCTTCGGTGACGTGCACACCCGCGCGCACATTTACCGGGCGATCCTTGAGGGTCTGGCCTATGCGTTGCGTCAGGGCATGGAGAAAATCGAGAAGCGCTCGAAGATCTCCGTCACCCGTTTACGGGTCGCTGGCGGTGGTTCGCAAAGTGATGCGGCGATGCAACTCACGGCGAACATCTTCGGTCTGCCGGCGGAGCGTCCGCACGTCTATGAAGCGTCCGGTCTGGGCGCGGCGATTTGCTGCGCGGTGGGGCTTGGGTTGCACGCGGATTTCCCCACGGCTATAGCGGCGATGACCCGGGTCGGCGCGGTGTTTCAGCCGCAACCCGAGGCGCAGCAGGTCTATGAGCGACTGTACAAGGACGTCTATCTGCGCATGTATCGACAGCTCAAACCGTTGTACCAGAGCATCCGCAAGATCACCGGTTACCCGGCCTGAACGAATAGCGCACGTGGCGCTATCGGAGAACTTTTCTGGTGAGATCGGACAGTGTCAGGGGCGGGGTCGGTTGTTAGGCTCGATCCCCACGGCACACATAACAAGAACCAGAAGCAATGAAGCTGATCTCCCTCCTGCTGCTTTGCGCAATGGCCCCCACGGCGTGGGGCTGGTCGAACCATACGGTGGGCAGCTACCTGGCGTTGCAGGATCTGCCGGCGTTGCGCGATGCGTCGCCCGTCGAGGTCGAACCGCTGGAGCAGTTTCTCTCCGATCAATACCCGGCCATCGTCGCGTTGCTCGATGAGCAGGAACGCTTCGCCCGCGAGCATTTCAAGCAGTACCCGCCGCGCCCCGACAACCTCAAATTGCCCGCCACGCCGAGCGACAATCTGCGCCACGACTTCCTCACTGCGCTGCGGATCAATCCGCAGATTTATCTGGCGATGGTCATCCAGCCATTGCCGGGCAAGGACCTGTCCGAGCGCGAGCATCTGCAGGCCGATCAGGTCATGGTCGAGCAGACACTTTCGCCGTGGAATCGCCAGCGTTTCATTCGCGTGGCCGATCACGAAAAAGTCGCGCCCCTGGCCGTGCTGGCGAGCGCCGCCGACGAGCCGGATTACGGCCACGACATCAATCTGTTCAGCGACAACCCCGGCGAAGTCGCCGCGCTGTATGGCTTCGGCCCGCAGCCGTTTGGCGATGCGCGATTCCAGTACAGTTCCCAGGCACCGTTCCACATGGGCTTCTTCCATGAGAGCCCGGTGGTGTACGCGGCCGCCGGATTTCTCGAACGCAGCTGGCCGGACTGGCGCGCGTATCAGTACATGGGGCTGGCGCGACTGGCGTTTGCCAGTGGTCACTCTTATTGGGGTTATCGCTTCCTCGGCTGGGGCCTGCACCACGTTCAGGACCTGACCCAGCCGTATCACGCCAAGCCGTTGCCCGGCGTCGAACTGCCGAGCCTTCTGCTGCTGGAGGGCAAGGCGCTGGCCGGTTTTGCAGACGACAAACAGGCGTCCATCGAACGGGTCGCGACCCGCCACATGGAAGTCGAGAAATACCAGTCGACCTGGCTGCGCCGCGTGCTGCGCGCCGGTCAGCCGCATCCGATGCTCGACGCCTACGCCGATGCCACTCGGGACACCACTTACCCGCCGTACTCCGTGGACTACCTGCGCGAAGTGGTGAGTGCCGAGTCCGTCGACGACTCCGCCGCCTTCGATGAAGCCATCGGCCAGTGGCTGGAAACGGCGCCGGTGAGCAGTGATTTCAGCGCGGGCAATCAGTTGCAGCGCGAGACCTTCGAGCACCCGCAACTCAATCAGCAACTGCTCAGACTGCTCGGCCATTTCGGCGCCCACAGCCGGATTTATGTCCGTGCGGGACTGGCGCCATAAGCATCGCGGCTACACACAACAATAAGAACAGGGAAGGAGGAACAGATGATCAACACTCGATTGCGCCTGTCTGGCGTAGCGCTCCCCGGTGTCGGTTTGGCAGGGCTGCTGCAACTCTGCGCAGTCGATGCGGTGCAGGCCGCCGAGTTCAGCGTGCTGGACAATCAGGTCACCGGCTCGCTCGACACGACCTTGTCCTACGGCCGCTTGTGGCGGGTCCAGGGCCGGGACAAGACCAACGATGACGTCAACACCAACGACGGCAATCGCAACTTCGACACCGGTCTGGTTTCCGAGGTGTACAAGATCACTTCGGAGCTGGAAGCCAACTACCAGAACTACGGGATGTTCCTGCGCGGCACCGCGTTCTACGACACCCAGTTGATGGACAAGCGCAACGACTACTACCACAACAACAGCCCGTCGCAACCGAGCCAGAGTTATCCCCAGGACGACCGTTTCACCGGCCAGACCCGCGACATCGCCGGCAGCCGGATCGAGATGCTCGACGCCTATGTTCATGGCACCTGGGACGTCGCATCAATGCCGGTCACCGCGCGGGTGGGGCGGCAGGTGTTCAACTGGGGCGAGGGGATTTTCTATCGCGGCGGGGTCAACACCACCAACCCGGTGGACGCCGCGAAATATCGCTTGCCGGGTGCCGAGGTCAAGGAAGTGCTGATGCCGGTGGAGGCGCTCAGCTTCAACATCGGCCTGAGCGACAACCTGACCATGGAAAGTTTCTACCAGACCAACTGGAAGGAAACCCGCATCGACCCGGTCGGCACCTTCTATTCGCAGACCGACCTGTTCGCCGACGGCGGCAACACGGCCTACAACAACTTCAGCGGCACAGCCCTCGACACGCCGGTGCCGGGGTTCGGCAATGTCATCGGCCTGTACAGCGCACTGGGCAACAATCCGTTGCTCGGCCCGGCGCTGAAGTCCACCGGCCTGTACGCCAACGGCGTGACCCCGGCCTATGGCAACACCCTGAAGGTGGCGTCCATCGGCAAGGACTACAACGCGCGCAACGACGGCCAGTTTGGTTTCGCCTTCCGCTACATCGCCGAAGAGCTCAACAGCACCGAGTTCGGTTTGTACATGGTCAACTACCACGCCAAGGAGCCGACCATCGCCGCTGACCTTGGCGGCTACAACGGCATCGACATGAATGCCCTGACCAACATGCTGTCGAGCGTTGCCGGCAGTCAGGCCGGGGCCCTCGCCAACGGGCTGGCGACCGCCGATGTGATGGGCAACATCCAGGCCCATCGACGCTATGCCGAAGACATCCGCATGTACGGTTTCAGCTTCAACACCACGCTGGGCGAGGCTTCGGTGTTCGGTGAAGTGGCCTATCGGCCGAACCTGCCCATCGGCGTGGCGGCCACCAACGATTTGATCGGCGACCTGGCCAATGGCGCTGCCGCAGCGGTGTCCGGCAAGACCATCAACGTCGGCGGGCAAATGGTCACCCTCGACAGCCAGATCAACAACGCCGAGCGGGTGGAAGCGTTCAACACTTCGCTGGGCAGCATCTACAACTTCGGCCCGACGCTGTCGTTCGACTCGATGTTCGGCATCTTCGAACTGGCCTCCGAGCACCTGCGCGGCAGCAGCCTGCAATACACCGCCTACGACGGCAGCAACCGTTACTACGCCGGTACCGGCAACACTTCGTATGTGTCCGGCGGCGATCGCGACGATCAGGTCAACCGCGATTCCTACAGCTACACGGTGATGTTCAACGGCACCTGGAACGACGTGTACGCCGGGGTCAACGTCTCGCCTTACGTCGTCTACAAGGACGACTTCAAGGGCAACAGCTACCAGGCCGGCAACACCATCGAGGGCCGCAAGGCCTACACGCTGGGGATCAAGGCCAACTACCAGAACAGGCTCGAAGCCGAGTTGCAGTACACCGAGTTCTACGGCGGTGGGCAGAACAACGGCATTCGCGACCGCGACAACGTCGGTTTCAACCTCAAGTATTTCTTGTGAGCCCACAGGTTTTTGAATTCGGAGAACGAACATGTTTCCTGCATCACGACTGACCAAGTCCACACTGGCGTTACTTTTGAGCCTCACCGCCGCAAGCGCACTGGCCGCCATCTCGCCCCAGCAAGCCGAACAACTGAAAACCTCGCTCACCCCCATGGGCGCCGAGCGCGCCGGCAATGCGGCCGGCACCATTCCGGCCTGGACCGGCGGCATCACCCAGGCGCCGGCCGGCTACAAGCCCGGCCAGCATCACCCTGATCCGTACGCGGCGGACAAACCGCTGTTCACCATCACCAAGGCCAATCTCGACCAGTACAAAGCGCATCTCACGCCGGGCCAGATCGCCCTGTTCAACAGCTACCCCGACACCTTCCAGATGCCGGTCTATCCTTCGCGCCGATCCGGTTCGGCGCCGCAGTGGCTGTATGACAACACCCTGAAGAATGCGACCTCGGCCAAACTGCTGGAGGGCGGCAGCGGGTTCGCCGATGCCTATGGCGGTGTACCGTTTCCGGTGCCCAAGGATGGCGTCGAAGTGCTGTGGAACCACATCACCCGCTATCGCGGCATCTACGTGGTCCGTCGCGCTTCCGAAGCACCGGTGCAGCGCAACGGCAGCTTCGCGCTGGTGACCTCGCAGCAGGAGGGCTTCTTCAACTACTACCGCCCGGGCGGCCAGTTTGCCGACCTGAAAAACATCCTGTTCTACTACCTCGCCTTCGTGAAAAGCCCGGCCCGCCTAGCCGGTGGCGCAGCGCTGGTGCACGAGACACTGGACCAGCTCAGGGACGCCCGCCAGGCCTGGATCTACGACGCCGGCCAACGCCGCGTCCGTCGCGCGCCGAACCTCGCCTACGACACACCGATCGCTTCCTCCGATGGCCTGCGCACCGCAGACGACACCGACCTGTTCAACGGCTCGCCGGATCGCTTCGACTGGAAGCTCAAGGGCAAGCAGGAAATCTACATCCCCTACAACAACTACAAAGTCGGCAGCCCCGACGTGAAATACGCCCAACTGCTCACCCCCGGCCACCTCAACCCGCAATACACACGATACGAGCTGCACCGGGTCTGGGTGGTCGAAGGCACACTCAAGCCAGGCTCACGGCATATCTATTCCAAACGCGTGCTGTTCCTCGACGAAGACAGCTGGGGCGCCGCACTGGTGGATCAATACGACGGGCGAGGCGAGCTGTGGCGCGTATCGATGGCCTACCTGAAAAACTTCTACGACCTGCCCACCACCTGGAGCGCACTGGACGTCTTCCACGATTTGCAGGCCCGTCGGTACTACGTGCAGAACCTGGATAACGAAGAGGCCTCGACCGTCGACTTCTCGCAACCGGTGCCGGAGGATTCGTATTTCATGCCGTCGGCGTTGCGGCAGCGGGGGACTCGGTAAACGACGGGAATCAGCTCCCTTTCTCCTTCACCCTTTCGAGAGTGGGCGGGGTGAGGGAGTGGCTGTTGGCGGTGCCAGCGCGCCGATGATTCAGTCATCGGTTAACTGCGCAATAAAGTGTGACGAAGTAGCTGCTGAACCCAGAACAGCATCCGAGATAGATTTCGCCCTCGAACAAGATTGAAGGCGAAAGCATGCAGCGCAATATGCCCGATTCAACGGAATCCAATGCCTCCAGAGCTGATATTGCACAGATGATTGGTGAGCTCGGCGGTCAGGTAGCAAATGATCAAAAACTGTTATCTGCCTGTCATGACTCGATAAAGAGCGATGCTGACTTGCAGGGGCGAATGGCGTTAATCGATGAGCTCTACTCGCATGCTGACAGTGAAGATCATGCAGCGGCACGATTTGCAGAGTTGGTGGCTGATCGTGTGTATGAGTACGAGACTGAAACCGTTTTTATTCCTTATCCCTCTCCGTCGGAGATGACAGAGCAACTGCGTATCGCTGCCGCCCAAAACGGCCATTCCATGGAAGACGAAGCGCGGAAGATTTTGGAAAACGCGTTGGCTACCGTTGATCGAGCTGGCGGGTTAGGTACTCGGATACGCAATCGATTCGGCACCATGGGTGGCGTCGAGCTCGATCTGCCATCACGTTCAGAAAACCTCAGCGGCTGATAAACACCGCTCACAAAAAGCCCGCCGCCACACTAAAAACAGTGTGGCGGCGGGCTTTTTACAGGGTGCAAAAAATGGCGAGTGCACCGCACTCGCCACCTCCCGCATCAGTCCGTCGGCACGACCTTGTCCAGCGCACGGTTAACGGCCATTTCGGCGATCATCACGATCTGGGCGATGCCTTGCAGAGTCTTGCGGTGGCTGCCCTCGACCAGCGCCACATGATTGTTGAGCATGACGGTGGCGGAGCCGAGGGATTCGCTGGCGTCTACCAGCAGGGATTCAGTGTCGGCTTCGGGATGAGCCTGGTAGAGAGTGTTGGGTTTGTAGGGCGCGGCCATGATGTGGGCGCTGAGTGGGCCCAGGTGATAATCGAGGGCGCGTTCGGCGGCTTCGTTGAAACGTTTTGAGCCGGGGCATTCGTAGGGGGATGCCGGATCCGGGAGGGTTGTGGGTTCGGTGAGCGGTGGGTTTGGCGTTACCTTGAACATGGTGACTAACCTCTTGGTTGAGGCCGCACCTTTTCGCCGCTAAGCAAAAGGGTGGCAGCTGTGCGCAAGTTAGCGGACCGGTAGTCACCTTAAACCCGGCGCACCCGAAGGTGCCATGCGCACAGCCACCATCAAGTGCAGGCGAGTGCCTGACTGGATTCGACATGTGCAACCGTAAAGCGACTACCCGAGCCGCTAAGCTCGATCACTGGAAATCAGTGACGCAATCAAATTACGCAGCCAGCCCAAGGCGCACAAGCCGGCGGATTCTGGCGTAGCCGTAGGCAACGGCGCAAGGTTTTGTGGGCTTCGGGACGTATCACCGCGTGTCCTTAAACACCCATCGCCAACCGCGTGTAATTACGTTTCAGAACGCGTCATCCAATTCCCGAAGATGGCAATTTCAGGACAAAAAAGAAGGGCAGCTTTTCAGCTGCCCTTCTTTGTACATCGGCTTTCGCGTGCAGTGCTTACACGCGGAAATGGCTCACCATCTGCTGCAACTGCCCACCCAACCGCGCCAGCTCAACGCTGGATTTAGCCGTCTCATCACTCGCCGCCGCCGTCTGTTCCGACACGTCGCGGACGTTGATGATGCTGCGGCTGATTTCTTCGGCCACGGCGCTTTGCTGTTCGGCGGCTGCGGCGATCTGCTGGTTCATCGACTGGATGTTCGACACCGTGCGGGTGATGTTTTCCAGGGAGTCGCCGGCCTTGCGGGTCAGGGCCACGCTGCTGTCGGTCAGTGCGCGGCTGTTGTTCATCACGGCGGAAACCTGTTGCGTGCCGTTCTGCAGACCGGCCACCAGGCCTTCGATTTCCTCGGTGGATTTCTGGGTGCGCTGGGCCAGGCCACGGACTTCGTCGGCGACCACGGCAAAACCGCGACCGGCTTCACCGGCACGGGCGGCTTCGATGGCGGCGTTGAGGGCCAGCAGGTTGGTCTGTTCGGCCACGGCCTTGATCACGTCCATGACGCTGCCGATCTTGTCGCTTTCCTGTTGCAGCACGCTCATGGCTTCGGTAGAACGCACCACTTCGCTGGCCAGACGCTCGATCTGGGCGATGGCTTCGTTCACCACTTTGTCGCCTTCGCGGGCTTCGCCGTCAGCGGCGGCTGCAGCTTGCGAGGCTTCTTCGGCGTTGCGCGCGACTTCCTGCACGGTGGCAGTCATCTCGTGCATCGCGGTGGCGACCTGATCGGTCTCGACCTTCTGGCTGTTCACGCCGGCGCTGGTCTGTTCAGTCACGGCCGACAGTTCTTCGGCGGCGCTGGCGATCTGGGTGACGCCGTCGCGGATGCCGCTGATCAGGTCACGCAGGGTCACGCCCATGCGCGCGATGCCTTGTTGCAGCACGCCGAGTTCGTCGCGGCGGGTGACGATCACGTTGTGGCTCAGGTCGCCGCTGGCGATGCGGTCGACCACGGCCATGGTTTCCTGCAGCGGACGGGTGATCTGACGGGTGATGATGAACGCGGCGATGACACCCACCAACAAGGCCAGCAAAGTGCTGATCAGTTGCAGGGTGCGGGCCTGGGCGCTTTCCACATCACGACGGTCAAGCTGGATCTGATACAGCTGCTCGCTCAGGGTCACGATGGTCGCGCCCTGATCGGTCATTTCCTTGCGCGCCTGCACCGCATCGGTGTTGGCGTTCTTGAAGGCCTGCAAGGCGCTGCGGTAGTTGGTCAGTGCGGTTTCCAGCTGACGCAGGGCGTCCTGCTGCGAACTGGCGAAATGCACGTTCAGCTGTTTGAGGCTGGCGATGGCCACGTCCAGCTGGCCGACGGCTTTCTGCTCGGTCTCGGCGTTGGTGGTGGCGGTGTAGCCGCGCACTTCGTAACGCGCCAGGATGAAGGCTTCCTTGGCGGCGGTGATGGCCTGGAACTGCTCGAAACGCTGTTCGCTCATCTCCATCTGCTGGACGCGGGCGCTGATCGATTCGATCAGGTTGTACGCGGTCTCGGCATTGGCGGCCATGGTGTCGCGCGCCGTGTTACCGGTGCGGTAGGCGTTACGCATCTTGTTCAGGGACGTCTGGTACTCGGCGATGGTCGCCGCCTGCTCCTTGAGCAGCTTGACGTTTTCCGGGCTCTTGAATTTGCCGATCAGCGCTTGCTGTTGCGCGGCGAAACCGTCGAGGGTGGTCTGCACGTTCTGCGCGGCGGTTTCATCGCCATTCGTCAGCATGTATTGCAGGCGCACCACGCGCAGTTTGGTCAGGCCCGCGTTGAGCTGGGTGATGTCGCTCATCCAGTTGCTGCGGTCAATCAGGCCGCCCAGGCTGGTCCAGCCGGTGAGCGCCAGGATGCAGGTCAGGGCCAGGACGAGGCCGAATCCGAGCCCCAGTTTCAGGTTAACGCTGATGTTGCCGAACCAGCTATTCATCACAAATCCTCCAGAAAACGTTGTGCGTCTTGATCGTCGGTCAGGCTGGAAGATTGTTGTTTTTTTGAGCCAGCAAGGGTGTTAGCAGGACTGTATCGGCCGCAAATCCGATAGCTGAAAGGATTTTGTCCTACGGAATTTGTAACAAGCGCCCCCAAGACTTTTTTCACATGGGTTTCACTGCCTGCCCACGCCGTGCTCTTTAACCTCGCCGCATCGAATGACAAGTGATGGCGGCTTTTTGTGGAATTGCGACTGAGTCTGTTCGGCGTCAAGCGCTCGATTGATCTGAGTGGTCTGGCCCGTTTTCGAAACACCTGGGTGGTATTGGCAGCGTCGGCGCTGGTGATTCCGCTGACCCTGTGGCTGCTCGCTCCGGCGGCGGTGCCTGACCTTGCCCACGGCAATGTGGCCGGGGCACAGGCGCTGAAGGACGGCTGGGACAAGGGCGAGGTGATCGTGCTGGTGCGCCATGTCGAGCGCTGCGATCACTCGAAAGCCCCGTGCCTGAGCGGCCACGATGGCATCACCGATCGCTCGCGCAGTGTCGCGGTGAGCGTCGGCGCGCAGTTCGAGCAGTTGGGCCTGGACAAGGCCGACGTCTACAACAGCCCGATGATGCGCACCGTGCAGACCGCCGGTTACATGTTCAACAAGGCCGCGACCGGCGAAGACTGGCTGATCAGTTGCAAGGGCCGGATGCTGCAGGACGCGCTCGCGCACAAAGTCCCGGGACGCAACCTGATTCTGGTGACCCACAGCGAATGCATGGCGCAGCTGGAAAAAGACCTCAAGGTGCCGGCCTCGACCCTCGGTTACGGCGCATCGCTGTTTGTTTCCGCCGCCAGCCCGGCGGCCCCACAGATGCTCGGCTTCATTGAAGCCTCCGACTGGCGCACGGTGACCACCCAATGAAATCACGCTTTTATGCTTACAACTTCGGCATCCCGCTGCTGTGTGCCGCGCTGGTGTTCCTGATGTTCGACATGACCCGTATCGACATTGCCTTCAGCAACCTGCTGTTCGATCCGCTAAGCCAGACGTTCCCGCTCGACAAGATCCATTTCTTCGAAAAACTGACCCACAAGTGGGCGCGGATCATTCCGAACTGGACGGCGGAAATCGCCTTGATCGGCGCCATGCTTTCGTTTGTCTGGCCTCTGGTGAAACCGCAAAAGCATCCGCGTCTGGGTGGTTTTCTCGAGCGCTGCAAAGTCGCGCCGGTGCTGCGCTTTGCCGCCGATCACCGTAGGGATTTTCTGTTTGTGGTGGTGGCTTTCGCGGTCTGTACCGGGGTGATCCATTTCCTCAAGTCGCACACCAGCGTTTACTGCCCGATCGAGACCACGCTGTACGGCGGAAAGATGCCGCACATCGAGTGGTACAACAATTTCCAGCTGTTCCACGAAGCGGGTGAGGGGCGTTGCTGGCCGGGCGGTCATGCTTCCGGTGGTTTCACCATGCTGGCGCTGTACTTCGTGGCACGTCGTTATCAGTGGCGCTTCTCCAGCGCGTTGTTGTGGGGCTCGCTGCTGCTCGGTTTTGTCTACGGCACTACGCGGGTCCTACAGGGCTGGCATTACATGTCTCACACGTTCTGGGCCGGGATCTTCGTGTGGCTGGCGTGTTTGTTGACGGCGCTGGCGTTCTACGGGCGGGCTCGTCTGGAGTTGCCGGTGTTGAGCAAGCGAGAGCGGAAGGTGTTCGGCGCACAGCCTGAGGTTTCTCTCTAAGTCCTCGCCGCTGAAATGAAAAACCCGCCATCACCGGCGGGTTTTTCGTTTGTGCTGTCGTGGCATCAATAGCCTACGAAGTAATACGCCTGGCGCCCGACCATCATGGTCTTGTGGACTTTCAGCGGGGCGGCGGGTTCGCTGTCTCCCGATATCACGGCGATGTTCGATGGCGATGCGCTGAGAAATTCTCGTAGCTGTGCATCGGTGTCCAGGCCCTTGAGGACGCTCCGGGTATAGAACACGCTGGCGCCGCCGACCCGTTCGTTGGCTTGAAACAGCGCGACCTGATTGCCGCTCTCTTGCAGGGACTGGATGTGTTCGGTCAGCGGCAGGAACGACAGGTGTTTATCGGCGTTTGGCAGCGCCCATTGCGCGGCGCCAAGGTAGCTGGCGATGACCACCGTCAGTATCCCCGTCGCCACTGTCTGACGATGGCGGGCGATTCGTCCGACAAAACCATTCTTGTGATCCTTCAACCTGTCGAACAACACGCCCGCATATTCCGCTGCGATCACTGCCGCTGCGGGTGTCATGGACATCAGGTACACCGTGCGTTTGCTGGAGGCCAGGGTCAGCAGGATGAACTGCGCGATGATCCACAGGCTGAAAAACAGCAGGTAACGATTGGCCTTCAGTTCCTTGCGAAAATGCCACAGGCCCAGGTACACCAGAATATTCCAGGGCAGGAACGCCTGCGGCAGCTTGGCGAGGTAGTAGTAGAACGGCTCGTAGTGTCCGGCTTCGACGAACGATCCGCTGAAACGTCCTACGCTGTTGGTCAGCAACACTTCGCTGACCGCCTGGACGCCGCCGCGCTGATAGAGCACAGCGAGCCAGATCAGCAGCGGGATCAGCCCGAGCGCTGTCAACAAACCGGGCCGCAACCACTCGCTCAGTTTGAAGCGCTTGTCCATCAGATTGTCGGCCAGCAGATAAGCGAAAATCACCACACCCGGCATCGCCAGGCCGAGCACGCCTTTGCTCAGCGTGGCGATGGCAATCCCGACGGCAAACAGCAACGAATTGCCGAAGGTTGATTCTCGTTGCGCCTGGAAGAACGCCAACAGTGCCGTGGTCACGCCGAGCGCGAGCAACGCATCCTCGCCGACGCCGCGCACGTTGCTCCAGTAACTGGCCATGGTCGCTAGCAAAATTCCCGCCGTCCAGGCGATGGCCTTCGGGCGTTCGAAGCGGCGCAACATGGCGTACAGCAGCATCACGCTGAGCAACCCGGCCACCGCCGACGCCAGTCGCACCGCCCAGGGCGAGGCGCCAAAAACGCGCAGGGCGCCGGCGTCCAGCCACAGGCTCAGGGGCGGTTTTTCCAGGAAGGGCTCGCCGAACAGACGCGGTGTCACCCAGTCGTTGTCCAGGTGCATTTCCATCGCAATGCCCGCAACCCGGGCCTCGGTGGAGCCTTGCAGTTGATGGTTGCCGAGGGCGAAAAAGAACAGCAGAGCGGCAATCAGAAGCAGGGAAGAGGCGGCACGCGACATGGGTTCAGGCAACCGGAAGTGAGCGGAAACCCGAGCTTACGCGGCCAATCCTTAATAATTTGTGAACGTCAGGACAGCGGTCGTGACCAGCGTTGCTCCGGCGTTTCGAAACGCGGATTGATCCGCGCCGTCAGCACATGATCCTGCCAGCGCCCGGCAATGTTCAGATAGGCCTTGGCATAGCCTTCACGCTCGAACCCGAGACGCTCCAGCAATCGGGCGCTGCGTTCATTGCCGGGAATGTAGTTGGCCATGATCCGGTGCAGGTTCTGGGTGTCGAACATGTAGGCGATGGCCGCCTCCAGCGCTTCCTGCATCAAACCCTTGCCCTGATGCGCCTCGTCGATGTGATAACCCAGATAACACGCCTGAAACGCACCGCGGATGATCCCGCTGAAATTGCAGGCGCCGATCATCTGCTCGCCGTCCGGGGTCAGCAGCGCCATATGCACCGCGAGCCCTGCTTCGAAGGCGCTGGCCTGTATTTCAAGGCGCCGGCGGATCTGTTCGGTGGAAAAGTAATCGGTGGTACGAATCGGCGACCACGGCGCGAGATGGCGTTGATTGCGCTGGTAGAACGCGCTTTCCAGTGGCGCCTGATCCGGGTCGAGTACCGCGAGCGTCAGGCGTTGACAGGGCAGGGTCAGCAGCGGCATCGGGTGCTCCGGAGGCATGAAGTGATAGACAGAATTGTCCGGCCGGACGGAAAACACAACTGGATAGCCGACCGCAGAACACTATAAATTTCCCTGATTCACTTCACATCCGGTTATGAGATTCGTCGTTCAAGGAGGACATGATGGAATGGGCATTCAAGGCGGGGGAGCAGTCGCTGCGACTGATACCGGCGGATCCGGCGTTTTATTCGTTGTTTCAGCAGGCACTGAACGCCAGCTACCTCGATCATTCGGAGTTTCTGCCCTGGCCGCGTGAGTACACCAACGCAGAGCAGGCGCTCGAATTCCTGCTGAAGGCCCGAAAAGAGTTCAACAGTGAAACCGGCGAGCGACGATGGCTGATCGTGACCGAGGACGGGCAAGCGCTGATCGGTTGCATCGGATTGAAGCCCCGCACGCGCAACCGCTACGTCGTGGGCTATTGGGCCAATACCGAGCAATCGGGCAAGGGATACATGCGCGCCGCCCTTACACATCTGCTCAACAACCTTTCTGAATTCACCTTTTACCTGACCGCTTCATCCGCCAATGCGCGAAGCCGGCGTCTGGCCGAGGCTGTCGGGTTCGTATTGATCAGAATCCACTTAGGGGCCCGGCAATCGGAACGACACGGCGAGCAAGACACCTGCGTCTATCGTCTGCCAGGCAAAGCGCAGGCGAAAAAAAGCCCGCAGGAGCGCGGGCGAACCGTAGTTTCTTGAATGAGCGAGGGCAATGTACACGGCCATCACCGCCGCCGGGGTGAAGAAAAGTTCATGTCGATGAACGACTTGCGTCATCGACGAACGGTCGTTTTCAGTGCACGACAGGCGCCGTCGTACGGGGCACCAGATTCACCGGATCAAGGTTCTCCACGGCACGATTGACCAGCATTTCGGTCATGATCGACAGCTGCCGGATCGCCAGCAACCGGCTGCGTTGAGACCCCGTGAAATCATCGGCAATGTTGGCCGTCACCATGTTCAGCGCCGCCAGGGTTTCGCAGGCATGGGTCAGCAGAGTGGCCGTGTCCACGTCAGTGCGCACGGAGAAAATCTCGTTGAAAGGCAGGGTTCGACGCGGCTTTCTCACGTATTCCTGAGGCTGGGCACGCACAGCCGGTTCTTTCGATTCGGTTTCGTGAGGCGGTGTTTGATCAGGCAGGCTTCGGGTGTCTTTTTTCATGACGAGGCTCCATGGTTTCAGGCTCCCGGCGAATTCCTTTGGTAAACCATCTGCCGGGTTGCAGCGGAGCGCGAAGACTAGCGTTTGGAAGCATCTTGAACCAGTTCATGGAAGTCGACGCGGGTTGCGGGAAATTTCCTAGGACGCCTGCAGACAGGAGCGAAGTTCATCCGACGTCAGCGTGTGCTTGAAGTGATGTTCCCATAACCGCACCCCCAGCCCGCCCGAACGATCCAGCGACGAGCCCACCGTCAGATCCGTGAGCAACGTCGGCTGAGCTCAATCTGAAGCGAAAGATGTACTTACCGAGCAGCTCCGATTCCTCGCACTGGATCCGTTCGGCGCGAAGTTCCCGCACTTCGGTATCGAAATCGGAGGCCGGCTCAGCGTCGCGATCGGTTTGACGGAGGATGCGGAACGCATCGCTCGTGTCGTTCCACATCTCGATATCGGGCCGATTATACGGTCTGTGACGGAGCGTATCGACCATGCGGAGCTCTATGACGACTGATGAGTCGGTGTGAAGCTTTTTTTTGAATCACCGAGCTCCAGCAGGGTATGCGTATCTGCCTTGATCTGCAAAGTGCGGGGCGATGTAGCCAACGCGCCGGGTCCGGCAAGTCCGCGCCCGCAAACTGACCATGCTGGCAAAAAGCATTGAGTATAGCTTTACCCATGTTCAGGCAGTGGATAAGGTGACGGACATCGCATCATGGCAGGCCGTGATACCTCAGGGTTGGCCGATCTACAGCGTTATCTGCGAGCACAAACGCTGCCGTTTCAGCCCTCGAACTCCACGCCTGTACCTAAGTGAATTAGTGCTTTGCGCCCATAAAACGCGCCGGGCATAGGCTTTTGCTCATCCGTATCCATCAGTTAGATGATTACGGTGCTAAGGAGTTAAGAATGACCGTAATGGCGGAAGACAGCAGCTACCGCGATATCCCCGAACCGGGCCAGCTCGTCGAAGTTAGGCGTCGGCAGTGGGTAGTGGCCGAAGTGGACGCTTCCAAACTGGGCAGCGTGCGGCAGCATGCCATCACGCTGGCTTCGATCGACGAAGATGCTTTGGGCGAAGAGCTCCAGGTGATCTGGGAGATTGAGCCCGGGGCGCACGTCATTGAGAGGGCTGGTTTGCCGGCTATCACCGGGCAGGATGATTCCGACACGCTTGAGGCCTTTCTTGATGCTGTGCGCTGGGGAGCTGCTACCAACGCCGATCGCGGTTTTCTCCAGGCACCGTTTCGCAGCGGCGTGAGCCTTCAGGACTTCCAGTTGGACCCGCTGGTGCGTGCGATCGACATGGCTCGCGTCAACTTGCTGATTGCCGATGATGTAGGTCTCGGCAAGACGATCGAAGCAGGTTTGGTCATCCAGGAAATGCTGTTACGCCATCGGATCCGCACTGTGCTGATCGTTTGTCCAGCGTCGCTGCAAGAGAAGTGGCGCATGGAGATGATGGAAAAGTTCGGCTTAGAGTTCCGCATCGTTGACGGCACCTACATTAAGGAAATGCGACGTGAACGAGGAATTCATGCCAATCCATGGGCCTCGTTCCCGCGCTTGATCACGTCAATGGATTGGGCCAAAGCTGGGGATGGTCTGCGTGCCTTCCGCGATATCTTGCCGGTACATGTCAGCTATCCACGCAAGTTCGACATGCTGGTCGTCGACGAGGCGCACAACGTCGCGCCGGCAGCGAGTGCGCAATACGCCATCGAGAGTCAGCGCACCCGTTTAATCCGCACCATTGCCCCGCATTTTCAGCACCATCTGTTCCTGACCGCTACGCCGCACAACGGCTACACCGAGTCCTTCACTTCGTTGCTGGAACTGCTCGATGACCAGCGCTTCGCACGTAACATCATGCCGGAACAGAAGCAACTGTCCCAAGTGATGATTCGCCGCCTCAAGAGTGAAATCACCGACAAGGATGGGCAGCTGATCTACGCTCAGCGCAAGCTGGAAGCATTGCCTGTCGACTATACCGCCAAAGAAAGAGAGATCCATCGCACGCTGCAAGAGTTCTGTGCCAGCAGAGAAACTGCGGATGGCGAATTGGGCGGCGTGACAGGAGCGTCCTTCGTCAATCAGTTGATGCGCAAACGCTTGTTCTCCTCGCCCGCTGCCTTCGCGTCGACCCTTGAAAAACATGTCGCGACTTTGGATAACGGCGGAAATGGTAAGGCGCGGACGGACCTCTCCGAGCGCATTTTGCTTAAGGCGATTCAGCGTGCGGAAGAGGATTACGCCAACGACACGGATGTTGAGATTGCGCAGCAAGAGGCTGTCGAGGAAGCTACACGCCACTCGCGCCCCTTGAACTCAGAAGAGCGCATCCTGCTCGACGAACTCAGGCATTGGGCTCAGCAGGCGATGAATCAGACCGACTCCAAGGCCAAAGCTCTGCTCGCCTGGATCGAACGCTATCTGAAGTCCGATGGAGCCTGGAACGGCAAACGTGTGATTCTCTTCACCGAGTACCGCACCACGCTCGATTGGTTGCACCAGATTCTGGCGACTCATGATTTGGGTGGGGATCGCCTGATGATACTGCACGGGGGCATGGATCACGACGATCGAGAACAGGTTAAGGCGGCATTCCAGGCCGCGCCAGACGTTTCTCCTGTGCGCATCTTGCTGGCCACCGATGCCGCCTCCGAAGGTATTGACCTGCAGAACCACTGCAACCACCTCATTCATTTGGAAATCCCGTACAACCCGAACGTCATGGAGCAACGTAATGGTCGTATCGACCGTCACGGCCAGCGCGAAAAAGAGGTGTTGATCTGGCACCCGGTCGATGCTCGTGTGGACGAGGAGGCTGTCGGCGGCCACAGGGAAGACATCCTGCGTGCTCTGCGCAAACTTGACTCAATGCGCGCCGATATGGGCAGTGTGAACCCAGTGATCGCACCGCAGATGTCCGGGCTTATCGAAGGATCTCTGCGCGTTCTGGATACCCGGCTGGCGGATGCGAAGATCTCCCAGGCTCGCCGATTCGTCAGAGCCGAAAAAGACCTGGCTAGCCGAGTAGCAAAATTACACGAGCGCCTGGTCGAGACACGGGAGGACTTCCACCTATCTCCACAGCATATTCTAAAAGCGGTTGAAACCGGGTTGGCACTGGCCGAAAGGCCTGCTCTTAAGCCATTGATGATGGCAGGTATTCCATCGGGTAAGGTCTTCGAATTGCCACCTTTGGGTGGTACTTGGGAGCGTTGCCGCGAGGGGCTAAAACATCCCTTCACCGGTATCACCCGTCCAGTAACCTTCGACCATGAAGTCGCCAATGGGCGTGACGATCTAGTGCTCATTCACCTCAATCATCATTTGGTTCAGAGATGCCTACGCCTGCTGCGTGCCAAAGTTTGGGAAAAAGGTGGCAACAAGCCTCTGCATAGGGTGACCGTGCGCGTGTTGCCCGATGATCGTCTCGAAGCTCCAGCAATAGTGGTGGTATCACGCTTGGTGATCACTGGCGGCAACCATCATCGTCTGCATGAAGAGTTGACGTTCGCAGGGGGTTATCTGCGCGAGCAGGGCTTCAAACGCGAAGAGAGTGTTACTCGAGTACAAGCCTGGTTGGACGAAGCACAGCCTTGTCAGCTTGACGACACGGAGTTCGACATGTTGCGCTCTCGATTTGACAAAGTTGAAGAGGCCATTCAGCAATCCCTTGAGGCACGTTCGCGGAATCGACTCGAGTATTTGGGCAACAGTCTGAAAACCCGCAAAAACAAAGAAAAAGAAGACATTCGTGCGGTGCTTGACGAGCTGGATAGCGCCATTCGCAAAGAGCTTAGTAAGGAGGAGCTGCCTGAGCAGTTTTCCTTGTTCAGTGAAGATGAGCGCACCCAAGTCCGTCGTGACAACTTGGCCTTGCAGACGCGTCTTGCGCGCATTCCAGTCGAGCGGGAGCAGGAAATCAGCGCCATCGAAGCACGCTATGCAGAACCACAGGATCGCACCTTCCCGGTCGCCCTCATTTTCATCGTGCCCGCATCGTTCGCTCAGGGAGCCCCCCAATGAAACCGCTCGATATCCACGATGAATGGTTGTCGCTGATCGAGATATCAGGGCCCTTCCTAGCTACCCCCGTATTGAAGCGCGTCTTCTCCACCGGCCTGCCAGCAGCCGAACCGCGGATTCGCCAGTATTTACGTCAGGCCTATGACGAATGGTGCGAAGCTCGTGACAACGACGATCCCCGTTTCGCCGAACTGCACCGAGCCTGGATTCACGAGCTGCTCGCTCGTGGTTTGGAATACGATGAGTCCGACAGTGGAGAGCTTCTCCTGCGTAACGAGCGCATACCTGCGGAGCTGCGTGTCAACCTGCCCGAGCATGGCGTCACCTTGACGCCTGACTATGCCCTGGTCTCTGGTGGTAAAAGTCAGCTGCTCGTCCAAATCTACCCAGCAGGAACGGACCTCCAAGCCGCCCTGAAAATCGATAGCTGGATCGCCAGCCCGGCCGAGCGCATGGAGCGGCTCTGCCGGGCTAGCGGATGTCGCCTCGGCATGGTCACCGATGGCGAGCGATGGATGGTGATCGATGCTCCTGTCGGATCGGTATCGACCTTCGCCAGTTGGTACGCACGACTCTGGGGACAGGAGCGGCTAACGCTGCAGGCCTTCCTCACCTTGCTGGGTATCAGACGCTTCTTCGGGCCTGATGATGAGACACTACCCTCAATGCTGGATGAGTCTCTCCAGCACCAGGAAGAAGTTACCGATGCTTTGGGCGAGCAAGTTCGCCGTGCGGTCGAGGTGTTGATCCAGGCGCTAGACAAAGAAGACCGCGAGCGCTCGCGGACGCTGCTGCAAGGTGTCGAACCGGCCGAGCTCTATGAAGCGGGCCTGACTATCATGATGCGTCTAGTGTTTCTATTGTCGGCCGAGGAGCGAGGGCTCTTGCTAATGGGGGAGCGGGTGTACGAAAGTAACTACGCCATCTCCACTCTACGTATGCAGCTGAGCCGGGAAACTGAGGAGGTCCTCGAGAGGCGCAACGATGCCTGGTCGCGGTTGCTAGCGACCTTCCGAGGGGTTTACGGTGGCATTGAGCATGAAACCCTGCGGCTTCCCGCTCTGGGGGGGTCGCTATTTGACCCCGATCGTTTTCCGTTCCTCGAAGGTCGCGGTAAAGGCTCCGACTGGAAGGTCGATCCCGCGCGACCGCTACCGATCGATAACCGAACTGTTTTGCTCTTGCTGAAGGCCATCCAGCAATACGAGGGCCGGACGCTGTCTTATCGTGCTCTGGATGTTGAACAGATTGGTTACGTCTATGAAGGTCTGCTTGAGCGCACTGTTCGCCGTACCGAGAGGGTGTCGCTGGAGCTGAGCGGCGGTAAAGGAGCGAGGAAAACACTCTACGCCCTGGACGAACTGGAAGCGCTGCATCGTCAGAGTGGTGAGTCGCTGGTCCATGTATTGTCTGGTGTTGAGGCGATAAAGCGAGGCGCTGGAGTCATCCGTAAGGCTCTCGAGCGTCCGGTTGACCCCATTCAGGCCAACCGCCTTCTCACTGCGTGTGGTGGCGACGAGGTATTGCGGGATCGTGCACTACCCTTCGCTAATCTGCTTCGCACGGATCCTTGGAATTACCCTTTGATCTATCCGGAGGGCGCATTCATCGTCACGACGGGCAGCGATCGTCGTGAGACGGGTACTCACTATACCCCTAAATTGCTAACCGAAACGATCGTCACTGAAACCCTCACCCCCTTAGTCTATGTTGGTCCGGCAGAAGGTAAACCTCGTGAGGCATGGCAGCTCAAGTCTCCAACCGAATTGCTAGAGCTCAAGATATGCGACCCTACAATGGGTTCGGGTGCTTTTCTTGTGCAGACCTGTCGCTGGCTGGCCGATCGTCTTGTCGAAGCCTGGGTGCAAGTTGAATCCTCCGGTAGGGCAATAAGCGTGTATGGAGAGGTTCTGGAAATCCTAGCGGATAAAGAGCCATTGCCATCCGATACAGAAGCTCGCACGGTGATCGCACGCCGTCTTATCGCCGAGCGCTGCCTCTATGGCGTGGATATCAACCCGCTGGCAGTCGAGCTCGCCAAGCTCTCGATCTGGCTGGTCACATTGGCGAAAGGCCGCCCCTTTGGCTTCCTGGACCATAACCTGCGTAGTGGTGACAGCCTGCTAGGCATCCACAAGTTGGATCAGCTCAACGAGCTGTCGATGAATTCATCCAGAAAGGGACAACATCGCCTTTTCGGGCAAAACATCAAGCGCGCAATGAGTGAGGCTATTGAATTACGGAAGCAACTGCGTGCAATGCCGATTCGCGATATGCGTGACGTCGAAGCGATGGCAAGGCTGGATGCCGATGCGCGCCAAAAACTCGAAGTGCCGGAGCGTATTGCCGATGCTTTCGTCGGCATCGTGCTGGCTTTAACCAATCAACGAATCAGCAATGCCCGGCTGGAAGCACTCGCAATTGAGGCTGACCGCATAGTGGAAGGTGACGTGGCGACTCTGGCCACGTTAGGCCGCAGGGCGGCAGAAGATCTCGCCACGGACGCTCCAAACGGTCGCGTGCGAAAGCCGTTCCATTGGCCGCTCGAATTCCCGGAGGTGTTCGTGCGTGAAGAAAGTGGCTTCGACGCATTTGTCGGCAATCCGCCCTTCAGTGGAGGTCGTTTGGTAGGCCGGCGCTTCGGCTTGGCATACCAGGAATACTTGAAATTTGTCCGTAACGATGTCGTGGGGTCACCTGACCTTTGCGCTTACTTCTTCCTTCGTGCGTTCAGTCTGATTGGGAGGCGTGGGTACTTCGGATTGCTCTCGACCAAATCTATCACTGAGACAGGCTCACGAGTCGTTTGCTTGGATCAGATTATAGGCATGGGAGGATCTGTCTATCGGGCCTATTCGAGATTTCTGTGGCCTGGCAATGCGGCAGTCGTCGTATCCATCGCTTGGGTGGCTCGCGATGGCTGGTGTGGCGATAGGTTGCTTGATGATCGGTCTGTGGTGAGCATCAATGCTGCCTTGGAGGAGGATTTTCAGATCAAGCGTCCCCAGAAACTAAAAGCTTTGAAGGGGCGCTTTTCAGAAGGCCAGAATGTAATGGGCCGCGGATTTGAACTCACGACTGAGGAGCGGGATGCAATCCTTGCCGAAGAGCCCAAGTGCGCGGAAGTGATTTTCCCGCTCTTCATAGGTCAAGATCTAAATAGCATGGTCAAATTGGAGCCGTATCGGTGGGTTATCTATTTTCGTGATTGGCCAGAAGAAAAAGCAAAGCAGTTTGGGCCGGCATTCCGCCGAGTGTACGAGCTCGTCAAGCCCTATCGAGACTCCCTCACAGGTCAGATCCACCAAGACTGTTTTTGGAAATTCTGGGATCTCAGGCCTCTTCTGATTTCGGAGCTTGAAGCTAGAGCGACCATACTGGCTTCAGCTATCAATAGTAAATATGTGAGTTTTCGTAGAATTCCAACTGGAAATGTCTACAACAAAAAGACGAAGCTATATTTCATTGATACGTGGTGGGAGTTTTCTATATTGCAGTCCACTCTCCATCAGGAATGGGCATTTTGGACTTGTGGAACTTTAGGTGCTTCAACGATTAATTACTCCACGTCATTCGCTCTTGAGACATGGCCGATGCCGGACAGTGAGCGAGCTCCTGAGCTTGAAACCCTCGGCGAACGGTATCACGTGCACCGTGAAGAGCTGATGGAGAGTGAGTCGATTGGACTGACACAGTTTTACAATTTTTTCCACGATCCTCTCAGTACGGACTCGCGCGTTCAAGAACTCCGAGCAATACATCGCGACATCGACCTGGCGGTACTGAAAGCTTATGGCTGGGAAGATTTAGAACCAGGACATGACTTTCATCCTATCCCCTATCTGCCGGAGAATGATCGTATCCGGTTCACGTTTTCTGAGCGCGCTCGCCTTGAGGTCCTGCGGAGACTTTCCGAGCTTAATCACGAGCGCTATGCGCAGGAAGCAGCGCAAGGTTTGCATGGCCGCATAGCCGGACGCACCGCCTCACGCTCTTCGCGCGACGGCCGCTCCGCCAGCGTCGAGCCTATTCAGCCAGCGTTCGATTTCGACGCGATTCCGTCACCAACTCCTGGTGCCAACGGCTTCTCAACCGAAGTATTGGAGTTTTTGAAGTCAAATGGTGGCTGGCATGCTAAAGCTGACATCCTGGCGGCTACAAACATCAGCGATGCTCAATGGGCGTCGGTCATCGACTACTTAGTCGCAAGCTGCAAGGTCGAGCAACAAGGCGAAAAGCACGGTGCACGGTATTGCTTCGTTGGGGAGGTAAATTAATGAGTATCCAGCGCTATCCCTCGGACGTGGTCGTGTCGCCCCGGGATTTTGCTGAGCTGCGCCTGGAAGGAGGCGCTGAATCAATCTCGCGAGAGTTATTCGGTAATGTGGCAGGCATTCTCAGCCGCTGCACGCAGTCCGGACTTTAACGTCGACGTTGAAGTGCAGGTCGATGAGGAAGAAATTTAGGCATGATTATGGAAGACAAAAGCAACGAAAGAAGCCCTGAGGCTTGGATCGTAGTCGATCGTGGCTTAGAGCATGACACTTGTTTGGCCGATAAAGGCGTTCGCCTGAAGGGGCGCCATCCCGCACTGCATGAGAAAGCTTGGGTGCTAGTTCTGAACCCTGCTGGTGGCATTGTGCGTATTGGTCGTTTACTGCGCATTCGAGTCGATGGCGGTGGCACCTCGTTATATTTCGACAAGTCCAAAACTATCGATCCTGCAGTTAGGGTCGGCAGCACCGGTTTGCTACCTCCGGCCACCGGTTGTGCCGTGCGAGTTCCTTGGACCGAGTTCGCTGAGGCAATTCCGCGTGCCATCGGCATCACCCTTGCCGAGATTCCTCTGGTCGAGAACGAGGCTTACGTTCGCGAATTACTGCAGTGCGCAATCATGGACGATCTTTTGGGGCCAGCCGGTGGACCGGAAGAGCTCATTGTCGATATGAGCGTCCGCGATCGTTATCTTGTCGGCAAGCTCGCGCCGATGGAAAACGCCGAGCGTGGTGAGGATGTAGCCCCTCCTGAGATGAATGAGGAGGATGAGCCAACTGATTTGGAACCGAAGGCTCAGTCGAACAAAGTCGATTCTCCTCAGAAATCTGGTGGCGGTGATTCCGAAGCCGAAGAAGAGGTGGATACAGCCTCGAACCAATCGCTAGCACCTTCGAGCTTAGGATTTACCTTCTGCGTCGATAGCAATGTGAAGCGTCTCGAGGTGGTTGTGAGCTGGGGGCGCTATGAGCGCGTCGAGTCCGATGACCCCGCCCATGCCAAGGTAGTCAAGAAGGCAGTCCGTGATGCCGAAGGCCGGGTGATCAAGACCATTGAGCAAGTTCTCAAAGCCAAAGTCTGGCGGCGAAAGCCCTCTGGTGGAACCTTCCCGTTGGAGCTGGAGGAGGGCGTGATCTCTCCCGTCGCCCCGGACGCTGCCTGCCAGGAAGTACTTGTTCAAGGCACGGTTCGCTCTCCAAATGAAAAGGGTGAGCGCTTGGTAACGTTGTTTCTTGTAAATGGGCAGACGGAGCCGGATGAGAATCGTGATTCGGCCTGGGTGTTCCAGCCGGAAATTCGCGTGCGTGCAAATGACGAAAGCTCGATAAAAGATGTATTCCGCCGTCGTCCTGCTCTAGAAGCGAATGTTGGCGCTGCGGACGATGACGACTTGCGCGAGCGTCTGGCGCTGGAAATGATTTATCGCGACCGGGTCGAGTTCGCTGTCGGTCATGGTGTTGCAGTGCATGCATTGTGTGGTGCTGATGTAGCGAGGGCAGTTGAACTACGTACTGCGGTGATGCCGCAATATGAAGTGCCGGTGACGGAGACGCCGGGTTTGGATTCGCAAGATCGCCCCGCTATGCGCAGACTAGTCGACGAAGAGCTGCTGGATATGAAGCATCTAGCGAAACTGGAGATTGGCGAGCTGGTTGCTGCGCTCAGAATACTGACTGAGGATTATGCTGCCTGGATAAAAGATCAGCGGGCACGTACTGAAACCGATGCCGTCGGCTATGCCCAGCAGGCCGATGAGGCACTGGGGCAATGTGAGTCGATCCTGATTCGACTGCGCGAGGGTGTGAGTCTGCTGGCAACAGACGATAAGGCCCTGGCGGCATTTCGGTTTGCCAATCGTGCAATGGCAATCCAGCGTGTGCATAGCGCGTTCGCCTTGCAGCGCCGGCGCGGTCGCACTGTCCGGCTGGAGGAGTTCGACATTTCGAAGAATCGATCTTGGCGTCCCTTCCAGTTGGCTTTCCTTCTGCTGTCCTTACCTGGACTGGCTGATCCGAAACATAAGGATCGTACTCAGCCTCTACAAGCCTATGCTGACCTGCTTTGGTTTCCCACCGGTGGTGGCAAGACCGAGGCGTATCTTGGTGTCGCTGCTTTCACCATGGCGATTCGCCGCTTGCAAGGAAATATGGGCGGCTACGACGCATCTCGCGGTCTGGCTGTGATCATGCGCTACACCTTGCGCCTGCTGACTCTGCAACAGTTCCAGCGGGCTACCGCGTTGATCTGTGCGATGGAGAGTATTCGCCGAGAAGCGCTTGCAACGGGTGACAAGTCCTTAGGCGATAGCGCGTTCACCATCGGCCTTTGGGTCGGCAATAAGGTGACGCCGGGCACCACCGAGGATAGCCACAGGTACATCGAAGCCATTCGTACCCCAGGTCGAAACCCGACTGGTATGGCATCGCCAGCACAGCTCACAGGGTGTCCATGGTGCGGAACGGAGATTGATCCGAGCAGAGATATCGAGGTCGACAAGATCGTTGGACGGACGACAATCTACTGCGGCGACAAGCTCAGTGTCTGCGACTTCTCCCGCGGCCGCTCAAGCAAGCTGGCACATCCTGGCTTGCCGGTTATGGTCGTAGACGAAGAGATGTATCGTCGCCCACCGTCCATGATGATCGCCACCGTCGACAAGTTCGCCATGATGGCGTGGCGTGGACAGGTACGGAACCTGTTTGGTCGTGTCTCGAAGGAGTGTTCCCGTCATGGCTTGCTCTGGCCGGGTTCTGAGTGTAATACCGGCCATAGGGCTGTAGCCGGTAGAGCAGCGGCGTCGGTCAAAGCTATCGCTCCAGTAAGGCCGCCGGACCTGATCATTCAGGACGAGTTCCACCTGATCAGTGGGCCTTTGGGGACCATGGTTGGGCTGTATGAGAGTACGGTCGATGAGCTGTGCACTTGGCAGTTGGGTGACGATTCGATCCGCCCGAAGGTGATCGCCTCCACGGCTACTGTGCGCAAGGCGCAGCAACAGGTCAACAATGTATTCATGCGCCAGGTCTCGGTTTTCCCGCCGCATGGCTTGGATGTCGAGGACAACTTTTTCTCGGTGCAGCGCCCCATTGAGCAAAAACCAGGGAGACGTTATCTAGGCATTTGTTCTCCGGGTAGCTCGCGGCCAGCGATGCTGATCCGGGTCTACACAGCTGCTCTGACTGCTGCCCAAGCACTGTTCGATCGCTTCGGCAAGGCTGCTGATCCGTACATGACAATGGTGGGGTACTTCAACTCGCTACGAGAGTTGGGTGGTATGAAGCGTCTGGCCGAGGATGACGTGCAGACTCGTGCGTACCGCGTGCAAATGAGCATGGTGCAGCGGCCTGGTCTGGCCCAGCGCAGCGTTATGAATATCCGTGAGCTGACTTCTCGTGTTTCCAACCAGGACATTCCCAAGTATCTCGACCAGCTTGAGGTGATGTTCAAGTCCGAGTGGGATCCTGAAAAAGGTAAATACGTGACCCGTTGGGAGGAAGGAGATTCTCGAGCCATCGATATCGTATTGGCTACCAACATGCTGTCGGTCGGGGTCGACGTTAACCGGCTGGGAATTATGGCAGTCAACGGTCAGCCGAAAGGGACTGCGGAATATATCCAGGCGACGAGTCGTGTGGGGCGTCAATTCCCTGGTCTGGTGTGCACCGTGCTGACATGGGCGCGACCTCGCGACCTCTCGCACTACGAGACCTTTGAACATTACCACGCGACCTTTTACAAGCATGTTGAAGCGCAATCGGTTACACCGTTTTCGCCGCGCGCCATGGATCGCGGTTTGACTGGAGCGGTGCTTTCACTTATCCGCGCCAAAAACGATGAGTTCGCGCCGAACGACGGAGCACAGAGCCTCAAACAGCCGAATCAGGCGGAAATGCTGGATGCCATGAAGGTGCTCGAAACGCGTGCCGACAACATTGCGGAAGCTCCTGCGAAAAAGCTCGCAGGGGACATGCTCAAGCAGCGTGCGGATCAGTGGGTGAACGAAGTAATGCAGGGTAACCGTATTTTGGCATATGAGAAGCGGGGGCCAGATAAGGACAGAACTGTTGCCTTGATCAAGGCACCAGGGGCGCAGACTTGGGATAACTGGACGGTACCAATGTCGATGCGTGAGGTCGAGCCTGGAGTTCGTTTGGTCATGAACTCGGCAAAAATCAAAGACGATATTCAATGGAAGCCTCGCCCTGCGGCGGCCGATAAGGACGAATGAGTATGGCAAACGAAAAGACCCCTGTTGGCTCGGTACGACCGAGTCAGCTTCTGTGGACTTATGGCCCAGGTGCCCTAATCGATTTGCCTAACGTGTCGGTCATAACCTCAGGAATCGACGTCTGGGAGAAGGACCGCTGTCAGCCGTTGATCGAAAATCGCTTGCTCGCAGCGGTGCAGAAGGTGCTTGGCCCTCAGGTCGAATCGCTACGTATGCCGCCATTCACTAAGGGCGACCCCGTCGATCCTTTTTCTGCGGAATCGAATGTTGGGGTGCCGGTTCGTCCGTTCCCCCGGTGGCTGCGTTGTGTGAAGTGTGGGCTGCTGTCTCCCTATGACAGTGGTCTGTTCGAGCTCAAGGAAAGTCGGTACCGCCCAGAGGCGACGCGTTTCGTTCATCAGGGTTGCAGAGGCTCCAAAGGGGATCAACCTGCGAAAGATGCCGATGCCGTTCCGGCACGTTTCCTTTTGGCTTGCAAGAATGGCCACCTGGATGACTTCCCTTGGCAGTGGTTCGTCCACAGTGGCCCTCGCGATTGCATAGGGACATTGCGTTTCTACGAAAGCGGTGCGTCCCTTCAGACCGAGAATCTTTGGGTGAAGTGCGATACCTGCGGTGCCGCGCGTAACATGGCCCAAGCGTTCGGGCGGATTGGTAATGAGAATTTGCCAGGTTGCCGGGGTCGACATCCTCATCTTGATCAGTTCGAGCTGGATTGCGATGCGGAACCTCGAGCTGTGCTGTTGGGGGCTACCAACAGCTGGTTTCCTATTTCTTTGTCTGCATTGGCGATACCTCAGGCGAAAGACGGGCTGGCGCAGTTGGTAGAAGATGGTTGGAGTTTCTTTGGTGACCTGAATGAGCCAGAAGAGGTGCTCCTGACCATCAAGTTGTTGAAGAAGACTGGTTCGTTGCCTGGAATCGATCAGTATTCCGCGGAGGCTATCTGGGCTGCCATTGAGGCGTATCGTTCCGGTGGAGATAAGGGTGTCACCGAGGCTGATATCAAAGGGCCTGAATGGCGAGTGCTGATTGAACCGTCACCGGTAAATGATTATCCGCACTTCATGTCCGAGGCGGTAGGCGTTCCCAATGGTTTTAAAGGCAAGATCTTCAGGGTGTTGCTGCTGAAGCGCTTGCGCGAGGTCAACGCTTTGCTCGGCTTTACGCGAGTCGAGGCGCCTGATGACTCTGGCGGTAGTGGAACTGGACCGATCCAAGCACCGCTGTCACGCACAAAGCCTGATTGGGTGCCAGCCAACCAGGTACACGGAGAAGGTATCTTCATTCAATTCGATGAGCAGTCGATCGCTGAGTGGGAGCAGGGTGCCGAGGTTCAGGCTGCTGATGTGAGTCTGCGAGGCGGACATAAAGGTTGGCGGAACTCTCGACACCTACGTCCGCCTGAAGACGGATACCCAGGTGCCCGCTACGTGATGCTGCATACCTTGGCCCATCTGCTTATCCGAGAGCTGGCGTTGGAGTGCGGATACAACGCAGCCAGCATTAGAGAGCGGATCTATGCTGAAGTGAGTGAAGAGGGTAATCAGTGCGGCTTCATCATCTACACGGCAGCCGCGGACTCCGATGGAACCTTGGGCGGCTTGGTCGAGCTGGGTAAGCCAGAAAATCTGGAACGTCTACTGGTCCAGGCTTTGCGGCGTGCGCGTATTTGCTCCTCCGATCCACTGTGCGCTGAGCATGATCCGCAGAAAGACCGGAGTCTACATGCAGCAGCTTGCCATGCTTGTTCCTTCGTCGCGGAAACCTCGTGCGAGTATGGCAACCGTTATCTGGACCGAGCGATGGTTGTGCCTACTTTTGAGAATGCCAAGGCGGCATTCTTTGAGGGTGCTTGAGGTGCGCGATTTACTTATCGCGATATCCGAGTTGGTTTCCATCGTCTCCTTTGACCGTATTGCCGCTTTGGCGACCAAGGTCAGGGGAATTGACGCAACTAAAGCTGGGGATCTTGGAGCTGGAGTGTTGTCTGCAAAGGCGAGCAATGCGCTCAAGGTGATGATCAGTGCTTGGAAGGCGTCACCCTCAAGTGGAGAGACCTTGGCTGCAATGCTCTTGGCCGCAGCTCATGCATTTCGTCATGCGGAGAATCGGCAAAGGGTCGAGCTCGTTTGGACTGGGCCGACCACCGGGCTCGTTCCTGCTCGGCGAACCGAGCAGGCTTTGATCCAGGTAATTGATGCCGCTCAGCAGCGATTGTTCGTCACGAGTTATGTTGCGTACGACATTGAGTCGATCGCCAAGGCTCTGAAATCAGCGGCAAAGCGAGGTGTAAAGATCCAGTTCTTGATGGAGCTCTCGAGTGCGCAAGGTGGCAAGGTTAGCATCGACCCTATCGGTAAACTGCAGAAGATAGTTCCAGATGCACTTTTCTATGTCTGGAAAGATAAAGATGCTGCGTTCGTTAATGGCAGTGTGCATGCGAAAGTCGCAGTAGCAGATGGGGCATATTGCTTCATCACCAGTGCCAATTTGACCGGCTACGCAATGGATCAGAACATGGAGGCTGGGGTCTTGGTCTCTGGTGATCTATTACCCGAGCAGCTTCATCGACATTTGGAAGCCTTAGCGATAACAGGGGTGATAGTTCCTGTTGGTGGGTGATGGGCTTATTCAACTTGCGATGCTGATGCATCTAGTCGATATGAGGCAGGGTACACGTGGGTTCAGGCGCGTCGCGAAGCGACATCATGCGGGCAGTCAAGCGTGCCCACACAAGACCGGAGATCGTCGTTCGTCAGGCACTACATGCTTTAGGGTTAAGGTTTCGTCTGCACCGCCGAAATCTCCCCGATTCGCCAGACATAGTCCTGCCGAAATTCAAGACGGTGGTCTTCGTGCATGGGTGTTTCTGGCACAGACATTCTGACTGCCGCTACGCGACTATCCCTAAAAGTAGGCAGGAGTATTGGCTACCCAAGTTCGACGCGAATGCAGAGCGTGATGCGCGGAAGGAAGCTCAATTGCGAGAACTTGGCTGGCGCGTGCTGGTGATGTGGGAGTGTGAAACTAAGAGCCTTGAGGCGCTGGAGGCGCGCCTTAGGCTTGAATTCGATCTTCCGCTTGGCGAACCGCCTCATAGTCCCTGATGTGTTGCATCAGGCTTTCTCCGATTACTTCTCCCAAGCGCACCGGAACTGCGTTGCCGATCATGCGGCCGACGGCTTTGAAGGTGATCCGCTCTGGCTCCATGAACACGTAGTTTCTTGGAAAGGACTGTAGGATCGCTGCTTCACGAAGTGATAGAGCGCGGGCCTGATCAGGGTGGCCGAAACGGCCATTCCCGAAACCGTAGCAGAGGGTGGTCATTGTCGGGCTGGGGCGATCTGCGCGCATACGTCCGTATACGCTCGGATACGTTTTGCCGCTCGCTTTACGATGGCATTCGGCAACTAGCTCTGGTGGCCAATCTTTCCAGGTTCCGCCCGGCCTGGAGTGAATAATGCGTCGCATGTTTATTGGGGTGAGTGTTGCTGCCCGGTGAAGTGGATCGTTCGGGTCGCATTCTCCGGCCGCTAGGCGAGGCAGTGCACCGATGACGTCCTCGACATTGACTGGGGCATCCAGATGCGTGGGAGGGATGATACTTATAGGCATTCCCAATTTAGAGGCGAGCAGAACATGGCGACGTCGTTGCTGTGGCAAGCCGTATTCGACGCAAGCCACTCGCCCGTCCCAGATCTCGTAACCCTGCTCCCTGAGGCTTTGTACGAAGTCGTGGTACACCTCGTGTTTTGTGACGTCAGGAACGTTTTCCATGGTTACAAGGTGTGGCTCAGTTTCTTCGATGAGGCGGCTAAAGTGGTAGAGAAGCGGCCACTTACGGTCATTCCGAGTATCTTTGCCTTGGTTGTAGGTCGAGAACGGTTGGCAAGGCGCGCAGCCAGCTAGAAGCCTGTAGCGGTCCGGGCGATACCAGGCAAGCAGCTCCTCTGCTGTTACTTCCTGCACGTCCTTTTTGACAAAGGCAGCTTGGTTGTTCTCCTGATAAGCGTACGCACATTGGCCTTCGATGTCATACCCTGCATGCACGGTAATGCCGGTGTTGCGCATACCAGCGGTGAGGCCGCCAGCACCACAGAAAAGGTCAACTGCGTCAATCATTGAAATAGGTCCTCTTAACAGGAGGTATTCGCGGGAACCTTTGTAAAGATCAAGCACGATATTTGGCACCGCTATCATATCGTGTGCTGTGTTTCGCAGCTTTGACTTTGACGTCTGAAACCGCGTGGCTTGAGCACCCATGGTGATCTCCGATACTGCGTGTATTCCAAAAAATATCAGTTGTGGGCTTGGAGCAGCACGTGGAATACACAACTTGTAGGATGGGCTCAGAAGCCCTCGGATCCCATCGGACCTGTTGCTGTATTTCATGCACAAAAAAAGACGTCCAAGGACGTCTTTTTTGTGTATTTGGTGGAGCCGGGGGGATTTGAACCCCCGTCCGCCAGTACTCCGCTGTCGGTACTACATGCGTAGCCGTGTCTATTAAGTTAACCCTCAGCGACCCGACGGGCAGGGTGCTTTGGGCGAGTTGTGTAAGTTTTAGCCGCTTCGTCCACAACGTACTGCACGGCGATTCTGTTCTATATGACAATCATTTTGGGTTTACAGACATCCCCTGATGATTGCTGGACCCGAAGGTACCAGGAGTGCATGTCAGCTGCAATTAAGCAGCGAGAGCAGCACCGTATTGGTCGTCATTGGCAACTATAAGAAGTTGCAACAGTGGATTTACGACTTCTGTTACCAAGTCGGCATGCACCTAGAGTTTCGCAACCGGCGTCGAATCCTAAACGGCCCCGAGCCTGGTGCTCTGTGTGTCTTGTGAGCAACAAGCCTGCGCAGTGTACGCCAAACGGCTCACAAGGCCAACCCGAAGGTTGGCCTGAGCTTCGATCAGTTGTTGGTTCCGCTGGTTTTGCGGAGTTCCAGAATGGTTTGCTGGGTTTCAGCCACGCATTCGTCGATCTTGCCCTGGGCCTTGAGTGCCTGGGCCTTCTGCACACTGGCTTCAACCCGTTGATTCAGGTCGGGTGAGGCCATTGCCTGCGCCTTGGCGTTGTTGATGGTTTGCAGATTGGCGTCGCACAAATCGGCGGGCTTGTCGGCGGCGAACGAAGCAGACGCCATCATCGAGGCAGTAACGAACAGACCTAACAGTACAGAACGTTTCATATGAATCTCCTTGAACTGAGGGATCCAGACTTCGCTGGCCGTCAGGACGGGCAACCGAATGGAGGACAAGCCCCGATTGTTCGGGGCCTGTTCTGTGGACTGCGGTCGCTCGCAAGGGTTCTATTTTTCTTCAGACGGCGGTTGCGGGGGCTTTGGCTCGGGTCACCCGATCCACCAGATACACCAGACCGTGGTAGTCGATTCCGCCGTGTTGCGTCAGACCGATCTCACAGGTGCGGCTGGTGGAAATCCCCTCGCTGCACTGTTGCACCGCATCCTTGAGCGTTCGTAGCGAATGGCTGTTGAGCTCCGGCGTGGTGAAACCTTTGTCGCCGGCGAAACCGCAGCAGTGAATGCCTTCCGGGATCACTACCGTCTTGCTGCATTTGCGCGCCAGGTCGATCAGCGCCTGGCTTTCCCCAAGGTGCTGAGTACTGCAGGTCACGTGAACGGCAATCGGTGCTTCCTGCGGGGTGAATTCGAGACGATCCATCAGATGCGTACGGATGAATCGCACAGGGTCATACAGATCCAGGCGAACATTTCCCACATCCTGCACCAGCCGCAACGTGCAGGGGCTGGTGTCGCAATAGATCGGATCAAGCCCGCCGCGACTGGCCTGGAGCAATGCGCCGATCAGTTCCTGACGCTTGTGTTCGGCCTGTTCGGCATAGCCCTTGGACGCGAAAGGCTGACCGCAGCAGAGGTTGTCCAGATTGTCCGGGAACACCACCTGATAACCGGCCTTCTCCAGCAGGCCACGGGTTTTGTCGTACAGCGACATCTGCTCCTTGTCGCCCGCCGCGGGTCCCATTACTCGCGATACACAGGCCGCCAGATACACAACGCGCGGGCGTTCGTCCGACACGGCCGGGCTGAAACGAACGGCTTTTTCCGGCTGCGGCATTGCGCTGGTCCACAGCGGCACCTGACCTTTGGACAGCCGCGTCAGGGTCGCCGAAAGCTTCGCCAGGCGCGGTGCCCCCAACAACATCCGCGCACCGTTGGCCACATGCAGGGTAAAACGCGCACCTTGCAGGGTGGTGGCGAAATTTCCTTCGATCAAGTTGGCGGTTTTCGTATGCGTGGCGTGACGGCCGCGAAGCTTTTTCACCAGCTCGCCGGTGTTGATGCCTACAGGGCAGCGTTGCGCACACAAGCCGGTCGCGGCGCAGGTATCGATGCCTTGGTAGTCGTAGGCTTTTTCCAGTTCGGAGGTGTCGATCCCGGCACGTTTTCTTGCCTGAATGTCGCGCCAGATCACGATGCGCTGGCGCGGGCTCAGGGTCAGGCCTTTCGAGGGGCAGACTGGCTCGCAGAAACCGCACTCGATGCATTTATCCACAATCTCGTCGGCCGCCGGCAGCGGTTTCAGGTGCTTGAGGTGGATCTGCGGATCTTCGCTGAGCACCACGTCCGGATTGAGAATGCCGTTGGGGTCGAGCAGGCGTTTGAGCTGCCACATCAATTGATAGGCGTCGCTGCCCCATTCCAGTTCGACGAAGGGCGCCATGTTGCGCCCGGTGCCGTGTTCCGCCTTCAGCGAACCGCCGAACTCCACGGCCACCAGTTGCGCCACGTCGTCCATGAACGCCTGATAGCGTGCGACTTCTTCCGCGCTGTTGAAGCCTTGGGTGAAGACGAAGTGCAGATTGCCTTCCAGCGCGTGTCCGAAAAGGATCGCTTCGTCGTAGTGATGTTTGTCGAATAGCTCGATCAGGCGGTTCACGCCGATGGCCAGTTGTTCCACCGGGAAGGTGACGTCTTCGATGATCACCGTGGTGCCGGTCTTGCGCACGGCGCCGACGGCGGGGAAGGTGTCTTTGCGGATCGCCCAGAGGCGGGCGTTCTCGACCGGGTCTTCGGTGAAGTCGACCTGTTTTTCCACGGGAAAGGCGCCGAGCGACGCCATGATCTGCGTCAGTTGTTCCTGCAGCAAAGTGGAAGAGGCGGCGCGGGATTCGATCAGCAACGCGCAGGCATTGTTCGACAGCTGCTGTACGAAAGCCGGCATGCCGGGTTTGTCCTGCACCGAACGCAGGCTGCGGCGGTCGAGCAGTTCTACGGCGGACACCGGTTGGCTTTTCAGCACGGTGACGGCGTTGCAGCAGGTTTCCACGTCGGGGAAAACGATCAGCGCCGAAGCCTTGTTCGGGTGGTCGATCACCGTGTCGTAGGTCACCGCGCTGATGAAGCCGAGGGTGCCTTCGGAGCCGACCAGCAAGTGACTCAAGATATCCACAGGCTCATCGAAATCCACCAGCGCGTTGAGCGACAGGCCGGTGGTATTTTTCAGGCGGTATTTGTGGCGGATTCGCGCGGCGAGTTCGGCATTGGCGCGGGTCTCGCGGCCCAAAGTCGCCAGACGTTCCAGCAATTCACCGTGGCTGACTCGAAACGCCTCGACGCTGGCGGCATCTTCGGTATCCAGACGTGTGCCGTCGGCCAGCACCAGACGAATACCGGCCAGCGTGTGATAGGTGTTTTGCGCGGTGCCGCAGCACATGCCGCTGGCGTTGTTGGCGACAATGCCGCCGATCTTGCAGGCGTTGATCGAGGCGGGATCCGGACCGATTTTGCGTCCGAATGGCGCGAGCCATGCGTTGGCCTGGGCACCGATTACCCCCGACTGCAGGCGGATTTGCGTGCCTTGCCCTCGGATCTCCCGGGCGTTCCAGTTATCCCCAAGCACGATCAACACCGAATCACTGATCGCCTGGCCGGACAGGCTGGTACCGGCGGCGCGGAAGGTCACCGGAACCTGATCGCGCTGGGCCAGTTTCAGCAGCGCCACCACTTCATCTTCGGATTCGACGCGGATCACCAGTTGCGGAATCAACCGGTAGAAGCTGGCGTCGGTGCCGAAGGCCAGGGTCGACAGCGGATCGTCGAAACGGCGCTCGGCTGGAATCAGTTGCTGCGCATCGCGCAGGAAAGTCGCCGGTAAGGTCATTGGTCCTCCAGGATCAACACCACCAGGTCTTTCGGGCCGTGGGCGCCGTAAGCCAGGACTTGTTCGATGTCGGCGGTTTTCGACGGGCCGGACACCAGCAATGCATTGGTCGGCATGCCTTGCGCCCACTCGAATTCCTGCTGCACCTGGTAGAAGTTGTCGCGGATCTGGCTGGCCTTGAGCAGGGCGAAATGCACGGGCGGTACCAGGCTCATCAACCGAGGTTCTTCGCGGGTCGGCCAGAGAATCAGGCTGCCGGTCGCGGCAATCGCGCCGAGGGTGCCGGTGAGGCTGGCCGGGGTGTCGTTGAACAACTCGGCTTTCCACTCTTCCATCGGCCGGTCGTAGGACTTCAGCGCCGGCAGATCAGGATTGTTCGCCCAGTGTTGTGTGATCCGTTGCCCGTGAGGCGTAGTCGGTGCGATCAGCAAGCTCGGCAACTGACGGTCGCGCAGCAATTGCGCCAGCAGCGCCGGCCAAGCATCAGCGGAAGTCAGATGGATTTCGGTGTGCACCGCTTCCATCAATTTGCGCAACTGTGGGATGCGTTGTTCGGCGCTGTAGGTGTAGGGCTGGGTCACCAGATCGACGTCGAAGTTGTCGGCAATCGGCGTTGTGCCGATCAGGCTTTTCCTTAACTTGCCGAGGATGTTTTGCTTGGCGCTCATCAACGGTCTCCTTGTTTGGCCAGGTGTTCGCGAGCCATGTCATGCAATGAGCGGGCGGCGGGTTTCGGTGCGCTGTGATTCTGCGTCCACGGCCCGACGTTGTTGGGTGCCAGGGCGCGCAGGCGTGTGGCGAAAAACGCAAACAGTCGATACAGGGTCGGCGAGCTGTTGAGCTTCGCCCAGGCGTTCCAGATGAAGCGTTCCTTGCGCGAATATTTGCTGCCCTGGCCGCGCATCACTTGATGAGGACTGTCGGGAGCTTTGACGTTCTCTTCGCGTAGGCGGCGCAGCAGTGCGGGGATAGGAATTTTTACCGGGCACACTTCACCGCAGGCTCCGCACAACGAAGACGCGCTCGGGTGATCCGGGACTTTCGCCAGGCCGACCATGTGCGGGGTGATGATTTTGCCGATCGGGCCGGGGTAAACCTCGCCGTAGGTATGGCCGCCGACGCGGGTGTAGACCGGGCAATGATTCATGCACGCGCCGCAGCGGATGCAGTTCAGCGTCTGGCGCAGTTCACTGTCGGCGAAGGCCTGGCTGCGACCGTTGTCGAGCAGCACCAGATGCACTTCCTGCGGACCGTCGAGTTCGTGTTCCTTGCGCGGGCCGGAGATCATGTTGACGTAGGTGGTGATCGGAATGCCCAGCGCCGAGCGGGTCAGCAATGACAGCAGCGGCACCACGTCGCGCAGGTTTTCCACGACTTTTTCGATGCCGGTGACGGCGATGTGCACCGGCGGCACGGTGGTGGTCATGCGGCCGTTGCCTTCGTTTTCCACCAGCAGCAGGGTGCCGGTTTCGGCCACGGCGAAGTTGACACCGGAAACGCCGATGTCCGCTTCGAAGAATTTCTGCCGCAGGACCCTGCGACCGATCTGAATGAGTTGGTCAACGTCCTTGGTGTATTCCACGCCAAGTTTGTCGTGGAACAAGGACGCGACCTGACCGGCATTCTTGTGGATTGCCGGCATGATTATGTGTGAAGGCTTCTCGTGGTCGAGCTGGACGATGTACTCCCCCATGTCGGACTCCAGACATTCAATGTCTTGAGCCTCGAGGAAATGGTTCATCTCCATCTCTTCGCTGACCATCGATTTGCCCTTGATCACTTGCCGCGCCTCGTGAGCGCGGATGATCGAAAGGACTATGCCATTGGCCTCGTCCACCGTTTCCGCCCAGTGCACTGTCACACCGTTGCGGGTCAGGTTCTGTTCCAGTTGCTCGAGCAGGTCGGGCAACTTGGAGAGCGCGCGGGCACGGATTGCATTGCCCAGTTCACGCAGGTGTTCTCTTTCGTGGGCATCGCTGAAAGCCGCTGCCCGCTTGGTCATCAGTGAATCCATCGCGGTGCGGAAGTTGTTCCGCAACTGCGAATCGCCCAGGGCGTTGTGTGCCCGGGTGCGGAAATCTTCTTCTACGGCAACCGTAGGAATAATCGTGGAAGTGCTCATCGCGCACCTCCGGTTCGTTGCCAGAGGAAGCTCGCCAGGTGTTGCCCGCGCAGCGCTGCCTTCTGTTTTTCCAGCGAGCCGTTGATGTTCATCAGGCAGCCGCAATCGGCACTGAGTACCTGATGTGCGCCGGATTCCTTCAACGCCCGGGTCTTGTCAGCCACCATCGCGCCGGAAATGTCTGGCATACGGACGCTGAATGTCCCACCGAAGCCACAGCATTCGCTTTCGTGATCGTGGTTGACCCGTTCCACGTTGCTCAACTGCGCCAACAACTCGCGGCCGTGCAGGTGGGTGTTCATTTCCCGTCGCGCCGAACACGAGGTGTGCAGCGCCACTTTCACCGGCTCGCCGCTGTCCTTGAGCTGCACCTTGCAGACGAACAGCAGAAACTCGGCCAGCTCATAGGTTCGCGCCGCAAGGGTCTGAACCTGTTTCAACGTTTCCGGCTCGTCCTTGAACAAGTCGGCGTAATGTTCGCGGATCATTCCGGCGCACGAACCCGACGGCACCACCACTGGATAGTCCCCGGCAAACAGCGCCAGTTGCGAGCGCGCTACCGTCCGTGCCTGCTCGGTGTAACCCGAGGTGTAGGCCGGTTGTCCGCAGCAGCTCTGCCCTTGCGGGTAGTCGACCCGGATGCCTTCGCGTTCCAGCAAGTGGATCGCGTCCATCCCGGCTTCCGGGTAGAACAGGTCGACCACGCAGGTGCCGAACAGGTAGACCCGCGACGGTTTCTCGCTGGGGTATTGCCGGGGTTCGGGCAGTGGCGGTGCGACGCGAGTGGCGTTGGGCACAGCGTTGTAAAAAAGCTCGCTCATCAGGCGTGTCTCCGGGTGGGCCCGGTTATCCGTCTGTTGAGGCTGCCGAATATAGAGCGCGTTGCTTTCAGCAGCCTTACAGACCGGGTTGTGAATTGCTGACGCCGGAATCACGAACCGGCGTCGGTTATTTCCATGTCGCTTGTAGTCTTAATGCACCAGCATGCCGGTGAACCAGTAGGCCTGAGCCAAAGTGATCAGGCCGACGATCGTGGCAAAGAATAGGCTGTGCTTGAGGGTGAAGCGGAACAGATCGGATTCCTTGCCCACCAGACCGGTCGCGGCGCAGGCCACGGCGATCGATTGCGGGGAGATCATCTTGCCGGTCACGCCGCCGCTGGTATTGGCCGCCACCAACAGGGTGTCGTTGACCCCGATCTGGTGCGCGGTGGTCGCTTGCAGCGAACTGAACAGGGCGTTGGACGAGGTATCGGAACCGGTCAGGAACACGCCGAGCCAGCCGAGGAATGGCGAGAAGAACGGGAATGCCGCGCCAGTACCGGCCAGCACCAGAGCCATGGTCGAGGACATGCCGGAGTAGTTGGTGACGAAGGCAAACGCCAGCACCATGCCGATCGACAGGATCGGCCAGCGCAGTTCGTAGAAGGTCTCTTTCAAAGTGGTCAGACCAGTTCTGAAGTTGATCTTCAGCACCAGCATCGAGATCAGCGCGGAGAAGAAAATCGCCGTGCCGGTCGCGGAAATCGGATCGAGTTTGAACACGGCCGGGATTGCAGTCGGGGCGGCAACGATCGGTGCGGTCTTGATTACCAGTTGATCAAGGTGCGGAATTGCGAAGTTGAACACCCAGGCGTACATCGAACCGCCGGCGGCGAACATGGCCTTGAAGGGCTTGAGGGTCCAGATGGTCACCAGCACGGTGAGGATCAGGAACGGCGACCACGCCTTGAAAATTTCCCCAAGGCTGTAAGGCGAAGCGACGGTGGTGCGCTTCTGGCCGAAACCGCCGACGCTGGCAGTCGCCACCGAAGCGGAAACAGCACCGGCAATGTGCTGGCCGGCGGCACGTTTCGGCTGCCAGACCTTCAGGAACAGGGTCAGCGAAATCAGGCTGGCCAGGGCCGACGTGATGTCCGGAAGTTCCGGGCCGATGAAGTTCGAAGTGAAGTATTGGGTCACGGCAAAGCTCAGGCCTGCAACCAGCGCCGCCGGCCAGGTTTCACGCACACCGCGCAGGCCGTCCATCATGAACACCAGCCAGAACGGCACGAACAGCGACAGCAGCGGCAACTGGCGGCCGGTCATGGCGCCGATCTTGAACGCGTCGATGCCGGTGACTTGACCGGCCACGATGATCGGAATCCCCAGCGCGCCGAACGCTACCGGTGCGGTGTTGGCGATCAGGCACAGGCCGGCGGCGTACAACGGGTTGAAGCCCAGGCCTACCAGCAGCGCAGCGGTAATCGCCACTGGCGCGCCGAAACCGGCGGCACCTTCCAGGAATGCACCGAAGCAGAAGCCGATCAACAGCACCTGCAGACGCTGGTCATCGGTGATCGACAGCACCGAGCTGCGGATGACCTCGAACTGACCGCTCTTGACCGTCAGTTTGTACAGGAACACCGCCGCCACAATGATCCAGGCAATCGGCCACAGACCATAGGCGAAACCATATCCGGCGGCGGCGAACGCCATGTCGACCGGCATCTGGAACGCGAAGATCGCCACGGCGATGGCCAGGGCAAGCGTGATGCTGCCGGCCACATGACCTTTGAGGCGGAACACCGCCAGGGCGAGGAAGAAGAAAACGATGGGGATGACGGCCGCGAGTGCGGACACGCCGAGACTGCCGAGCGGGCTGTAGAGCTGTTGCCAGGTTTGCATATGGGGTGGCCCCTAATTGTTGTTGGTCAGGCACTGTCAGCGTTCTTGGTTAATTGGTAAGACCAATTTACAATCGCTGTTGGCTAGGGTAAAAGCCTTGATATCGGTGTGTCAATTTGCCGCCCTAAAACTTTTGTCGAACAACCGGACGGCGAGTCGGATTGCACCGGTTGAATTGGCGTCATCTGGCAGGTGTCGGCGCAGCGTCGATAGGCCAGAATAGAGAGCCCGGCGAGCGGTCGGGATGGTGGAGAGTTGAGTGATGGGGTTTGATCAGATACGTCAGCGCCGTTTGTCTGACGACATTGTCGAGCGACTGGAAGGGATGATTCTCGAGGGCACGTTGAAGTCCGGTGAACGTCTGCCGGCCGAGCGGGCACTGGCGGAACAGTTCGGTGTTTCCCGGCCATCGTTGCGCGAGGCGATTCAGAAACTTGCGGCCAAAGGTTTGCTGGTCAGCAAGCAGGGCGGCGGCAACTATGTCGTGGAAAGCCTCGGTTCGACGTTCAGCGATCCGCTGCTGCAATTGCTGGAAAGCAATCCCGAGGCGCAGCGCGATCTGCTGGAATTTCGCCACACGCTGGAGGCATCGTGTGCCTATTACGCAGCATTGCGCGCTACCGATGTGGATCGTGAGCGGCTGACGGCTGCATTTGAAGAATTACAGGACTGCTATTCGCGTCATGACGAAGTGAGCCGGGCGGAAGAGGGCGCGGCGGATGCGAAATTCCACCTGGCAATTGCCGAAGCCAGTCATAACGCGGTGTTGCTGCACACCATTCGCGGGCTGTTCGACCTGCTCAAGCGCAACGTGGTGACCAACATCGGTGGCATGTACAAACAGCGCACGGAAACCCGCGACATGCTGATCACGCAGCATCGGGAATTGTATCTGGCGATTATCGAGGGGCGCGCGGAACAGGCGCGTGAGGTGTCCAGTCGACACATTCTGTATGTGCAGGAAGTGCTGGAAGAGGTACGTCAGGAAGTGCAGCGCATGGCTCGCGCCGAAAGACGCAAAGGGATGTAGGCATGACCGTTCCCGTGCCGGGCGCGGGAACGGTCATTCAGGCAGAAGAATCAGTCTTCCTTGCCCTTGTTGCGCACCGCACGCTGCAACTCGCGACCGGCGTCGCGTTCGCGTTCGGTATCACGCTTGTCGTATTCCTTCTTGCCCTTGCCCAGTGCGATCTCGCACTTGACCATGTGCTTGCTCCAGTACCAGGACAGGCACACGCAGGCGTAACCCTTCTGCTGCACGGCGGCGGCGAGCTTGTCCAGCTCGCGGCGGTTGAGCAGCAGCTTGCGGGTACGCACCGGGTCGGCAATGACGTGGGTGCTGGCGGTCATCAGAGGCGTGATGTGGCTGCCGAGCAACCAGGCTTCGCCATCCTTGAGCAACACGTAACTGTCGACCAGTTGCAGTTTGCTTGCCCGCAGACTTTTTACTTCCCAGCCGGCCAGGACCAGACCAGCCTCGAACTTGTGCTCGATGAAGTAATCGTGTCGCGCCTTTTTATTCTGCGCGATGGTCCCTGTTGGGTGTTTCTTCTGTTTAGCCATAGGGGCGGCATTATATGGAGATAAACGGCTGTCGGCTACGGTGATGCTGCGTGCTTGAGCAGGTTGAGTGAATCCCGGACAATGCGGCCTCTTTTTCTAACGCTTGGGCGTGATAAACGATGTCGACAGACAAGGTTTCTGTCCACGGCAGTTGGGCTAGCCGCTGGGTTTTCATATTCGCCGCGACCGGTTCGGCCGTGGGATTGGGCAGCATCTGGAAATTCCCCTACATGGTCGGGGTCTACGGTGGCGGCGCCTTCGTGCTGATGTTTCTGGCGTGTATCGCGCTGATCGGCATTCCGGTGATGCTCGCCGAAACCCTGATCGGCCGCCGTGCCCGTCAGAGTCCGGCCAATGCCTTGAAGGTGCTGGCGCTGGAAGCCGGGCATTCGGGCAAATGGTCGTGGGGTGCGTTCGCCGGGATGATCACGGCGCTGCTGATCCTGTCATTCTATAGTGTGGTCGGCGGCTGGTCGCTGGATTACATCATTGATATGGGGCGCGGGGACTTCCAGGGTGCGACGGCCGATCAGGTCGGGGCGTACTTCGGAAATGTCATCGCCGATCCGTGGCGCATCACGCTGTGGCACACGGTTTTCATGCTGTTGTCGGCGGTGGTGATCGCCAAGGGTGTGGTCGCCGGGCTCGAGCGCAGCCTGCGGATCATGATGCCGCTGCTGTTCGTGATGGTGCTGGTGCTGCTGGGTTACAGCATGACCACCGGGCATTTCATGGAAGGCGTGCACTTCATGTTCGACTTCCATCCGGAAAAAGTCCTCGACGGCTTGCTGCCGGCGATGGGCCACGCGTTCTTCTCCCTGAGCGTGGGCGTGGGCTCGATCATGATCTACGGCGCCTACATGACCAAGGAAGCCTCGCTGTCCGGCACGGTCGTGGGAGTGGCGCTGCTTGATACCTTCGTTTCGCTGGTGGCCGGTCTGGCCTTGTTTCCGATTGTGTTCGCCGGTGGTTTGAACCCGAGCGAAGGCCCGGGGCTGATGTTCGTCAGCCTGCCATTTGCGTTCGGTAACGTGCTTTTCGGCCAGTTGATGGGCGTGGTGTTCTTTGTTCTGGTGGCCATTGCGGCCTGGAGCTCGGCGATCTCCCTGCTGGAGCCGATGGTCGCCTATCTGGTCGAGCGGACTAAAATCAGTCGTGCCTGGGTGACATTCTGGTTGGCGTTCACCTGCTGGTTCGTCGGCCTGGGCACGGTGTTTTCCTTCAATATCTGGAAGGAAGCCAAATTTTTCGTGAACGATGGCGGGGTGTTCCATCTCTACCAATGGGGAGCGGCCGGTGGCCTGGACTTCTTTGGTGTGATCGACTTCTTCACCTCGCGGATCATGTTGCCGCTCGGCGGACTGTGCTTCGTGCTGTTTGCCGGTTGGGTGATGGGGCGTGAAGCGGTGCGTGACGAATTGTCGATTCGCAGCCCGGCGCTGTTCGCCCTGTCTCTGTTCTTGATGCGCTATGTGGCGCCCATCGGCATTCTTGTAGTGTTTGCCGCCCAGCTCTGGAAGTGACGCTTACATGACGACACATATTCAACGATCGGCGCTGCTGCCTTATCCGGCGCAATTTCTCTACGACCTGGTCAATGACGTGGCGCGTTACCCGGAGTTTCTGCCGTGGTGCTCGTCTGCAGAAGTCCTGGAAAGCTCGCCTGAACATATGCGCGCCAGTGTCGGCGTGGCCAAGGGCGGCCTCAGTCAGCACTTCGTGACGCGCAATACGCTGGTGCCAGGGCAGTCGATTGAAATGAACCTGGAAGAGGGGCCGTTCAATCAGCTGCACGGCGTCTGGGTGTTCAAGGCGCTGAACGAGAAGGCCTGCAAAATCAGTCTGGATCTGTCTTTCGACTACGCCGGGCCGCTGGTCCGCGCGACGCTAGGCCCTTTGTTCAATCAGGCGGCCAATACGCTGGTGGATGCGTTCTGTCAGCGCGCCAAGCAGATGCATGGTTGAGCCGGTGATCGAAATCGAAGTGGTGTATGCCGCCGTTGATCGTCAGGTTTTGCGTGTAATCAGTGTTGCTGAGGGTACGACGGTGCGTGCGGCGCTGATGGCGTCCGGGATTGATGCTGAATTTCCGGAGCTGGATCTGAAGAGCTGTCCTTTGGGGATCTTCGGCAAAGTGATTGCTGATCCGGATGCTCGAAGGGTTCAGGAAGGCGATCGCATCGAGATCTATCGGCCACTGTTGGCTGATCCGAAAGAGGTGCGCCGTCTGCGTGCCGCCAAAGCCGCCGAAGCAAAGGCGCGAAATCAGTAGGCTGGCCAAACGGCAGGCAATAAAAAACCCGGAATTTTCCGGGTTTTTTATTGCGTCGCAAATTATTGCGGCGAGGTGTCCAGCGGTTCTGGTGTTGGAACCGGAACGGTTTCCACACCATCGACGTCCTTCTGGATCTGATCCAGCAAGGAGCCTGGCTTGACCGGTTTTTCCGGTTTTGGCTGCTCGACGTTTTCAGCTGGAGTGGTCACGCTGGTGCCACTGTCCTTGCCGAGAATGGCTTCGTCACGGCTGACACCCGGCATGAAGTCACCGGACAGGCTGACAAGGCGGTCATTCGAGTCGAAAATGACACTCATGCGTTCCTGCTGGCGTTCACCGCCACCAGGTTGCAGGCTGTACAGATAATCCCAGCGGTTGGCATGGAACGTGTCGGCAAGCAGAGGGTTGCCCATGATAAACCGTACTTGCGGCCGGGTCATTCCCGGGCGTAACTGGTCTATCATGTCCTGCGTGACGACATTGCCCTGCTGGATGTCGATTTTGTAAACCCCGGGGAATGAACAACCGGCGAGTGCGAGCAGTCCCACAAAGGTGAAACTGGTTAGCAAGAGCTTGGTGTTTTGCATCGGTGGGCGACTTCCACTATCTTGGCTGGGACAACGTAAACGCCGATCATACCCGCATTAAGAGAAGCTGCGAAGCAGCATCGCGAGAAAGCTGACCATGGTTGAAAATAGCGAACTACGCAAAGCCGGCCTCAAAGTGACCCTGCCACGGGTCAAGATCCTGCAAATGCTCGACTCTACAGAGCAGCGTCACATGAGTGCCGAGGACGTCTACAAGGCGTTGATGGAAGCTGGCGAGGACGTCGGTCTGGCCACGGTTTACCGTGTTCTGACCCAGTTCGAAGCGGCTGGCCTCGTGGTCCGTCACAACTTCGACGGCGGCCACGCGGTATTCGAATTGGCCGACGGTGGCCACCACGACCATATGGTCAACGTGGAATCCGGTGAGGTTATCGAATTCGTCAGCACCGAAATCGAAAAACTCCAGAAGGCAATCGCCGAGGAGCACGGTGTCGAGTTGGTGGATCACAACCTGGTGCTGTACGTACGCAAGAAAAAGTAAGCATGTCGCGCGAATTTCAGGTTCGCGAAACGAGCGAAGGCGACCCAAGGGTCGCCTTCGTGCTTTCTGCGGTGCTTAAACCTTTGCGGTAACGACCATCTTTTTCGCGTGCGCCAAGGACTCTTTGGTCAGATCGATGCCGCCGAGCATCCGCGCGACTTCTTCTATACGGTCATTCTTGCTCAGCTTCGAAACGGCTGTGTGAGTGGCCTGCTCGCCTCGCACCTTGTGCACGAACAGATGCTGATGCCCCTGAGCCGCGACTTGCGGCAAGTGCGTGACCGTCAGTACCTGTCCGCGATCCCCGAGGCGACGCAGCAACTGGCCGACGATTTCGGCTGTCGGACCGCCAATCCCCACGTCCACTTCGTCGAACACCAGCGTCGGTACGCGAGAGGTCTGGGCGGTAATCACCTGGATGGCCAGGCTGATCCGTGACAGCTCACCGCCGGACGCCACTTTGGCCAGGGCCTTCAACGGTTGGCCCGGGTTGGCGCTGACCAGCAGCTCGACCTGTTCCAGACCATTGGGTTGCAGTTCGCTGCTGTTGTTGGCGCGCAATTCGATGGTGAAGCGCCCGCCGGGCATGCCCAGACGCTGGATCTCCTGCTCCACCGCGCTGGCCAGGCTACCGGCCGCCTGATGGCGCAGTTCGCTGAGTTCCCGGGCCTTTTCCTGATAGTGGCGGGCATAGGATGCGAGTTCTTCGGCAAGACGTTCGATGGATTCGTCGTTGGCGTCGAGGGCTTCGATTTCGTCGAGCAGCTTCTGCTGCATCTCTGCCACTTCTGTCGGCTGAATGCGGTGTTTGCGTGCCAGCGTGTAGATGGAATCCAGACGTTCTTCCAGGTATTGCAGGCGCGCCGGATCGGCATCGAAGTTGTCGAGAAAACGATTGAGTTCGCCGACGGCTTCTTCGACCTGAATCTGTGCGCTGGTCAGCAGACTGCTCGCCTCACCCAGCGCACCCACCGAATTGTTCACGCTCGACAGCCGGTTGAGGCTGGCCGTCAGGGCATTCAGCACGTTGCCGGAATCGCTTTCGCTGCATTGCTCGACCACTTGTCGGCAGATGCCGAGCAGGGTTTCGGCGTTGGTCAGGTTCTTGTGTTCCTGCTCCAGCTCTTCCAGCTCGTTTTCACCGAGGCCGAGGTTTTCCAGTTCTTCGAGCTGGTAGCTGAGCAGTTGGTGGCGCGCGCGCTGTTCGTCGCCGGAGTTGGAAAGGCGTTCCAGCTCCTGGCGGGTCTGGCGCCAGCGTTGGGCGGCCAGATGCACCTGCCGCGCAAGATCGGTGGCCCCGACGTACTCGTCGAGCAGGCGCCGATGGGTGTCGGTCTTGAGCAGGGATTGGTGTTCGTGCTGGCTGTGGATGTCGATCAGCAGCTCGCCGAGCGCCTTGAGGTCGCCAAGCGGGCAGGGCGTGCCATTTATATAGCCGCGTGAGCGACCTTCGGAAGTGATGACCCGGCGCAGGATGCACGGGCCGTCGATTTCCAGGTCGCGTTCCGCCAGCCAGGCGCTGGCCTCGGGGATGTCGGCCAGATCGAAGGTCGCCAGGATGTCGGCCTTGTCGGCGCCCGGTCGAACCACGCCGCTGTCGGCGCGATCACCGAGCGTCAGGCCCAGGGCGTCGAGCATGATCGACTTGCCGGCGCCGGTTTCCCCGGTAATCACGCTCATGCCGCGATCGAGTTCGAGATCGAGATGTTCAACGATGGCGTAGTTGTGTACGGACAGGTGCACCAGCATAAAGGCCGCTCCCAGGCTATAGGTCTGGTTATTTATACAGTGTTTTGTTTCAGGCTGACAATGCCCTCGCTCAGCTCGATAGGGATGATCCGATCAAATGCTTGTCGCGCCCGGGAATGACAATGCAGCACTTTTTTGTAGGGTTAATCGTTGTCAGCCCTTGAAGCCTGATTTTGCGGCCCCATATACCGGGGCAGAAGCGCGAATCGAACTCGCGGACGATATTGAAAGGAGAATTCTATGGCTGACGAACAGACAGTAGATACGCAAAATCCAGAAGCCAATCAGGCGCCCGAGGCTTCGGGTGATGACCTGGCGACCCGTGTACAAGTGCTCGAAGAGCAATTGGCCGCCGCGCAGGATCAATCGCTGCGCGTAGCTGCCGATCTGCAGAACGTCCGCCGCCGTGCCGAGCAGGATGTCGAAAAGGCGCACAAGTTTGCGCTGGAAAAATTCGCCGGCGATCTGCTGCCGATCGTCGACAGCCTGGAGCGCGGCCTCGAGCTGTCGAACCCGGATGACGAGAGCATCCGTCCGATGCGTGAAGGCATCGAGCTGACCCTGAAAATGTTTCACGACACCCTCGCGCGCTATCAGCTTGTCGCTGTGAGCCCGCAGGAAGGCGAGCCGTTCAACGCCGTGGAACATCAGGCAATGGCCATGCAGGAAAGTGCAGACCTTGAGCCGAACAGCGTTCTGAAGGTGTTCCAGAAGGGCTACCAGCTCAACGGTCGCCTGCTGCGTCCGGCGATGGTCGTGGTCAGCAAGGCGCCGGCGCCAGTTTCGCCTTCGATTGACGAGAAGGCTTGAAATTAGCCGCAAGGCCCCCATTTAGAAGTCAAGCGTTTAAGTGCTACCGCAGTTGGCCACAACCGCTGCGGCAACCAAATCCAAAGTTTCGGGAGAGTGAACATGGGCAAAATTATCGGTATCGACCTGGGGACTACCAACTCCTGCGTCTCCGTGCTGGAAAACGGCAAGGCCAAAGTTATTGAAAACGCTGAAGGCGCGCGTACCACGCCGTCGATCATCGCTTACGCCAACGATGGCGAAATCCTGGTCGGCCAGTCCGCCAAGCGTCAGGCTGTGACCAACCCGCACAACACCCTGTACGCGGTGAAGCGTCTGATCGGCCGTCGTTTCGACGAAGAAGTCGTTCAGAAAGACATTCAGATGGTCCCTTACAAGATCGTCAAGGCTGACAACAACGACGCCTGGGTTGAAGTGAACAGCCAGAAAATGGCTCCGCCACAAATCTCGGCTGAAATTCTGAAGAAGATGAAGAAGACCGCCGAAGACTACCTCGGCGAAGCAGTGACCGAAGCGGTGATCACCGTTCCGGCCTACTTCAACGACAGTCAGCGTCAGGCGACCAAAGACGCCGGCCGCATCGCGGGTCTGGACGTAAAACGTATCATCAACGAACCAACCGCAGCCGCTCTGGCTTACGGTATGGACAAGGCCAAGGGCGATCACACCGTGATCGTTTATGACCTGGGTGGCGGTACTTTCGACGTATCCGTGATCGAGATCGCTGAAGTTGACGGCGAGCACCAGTTCGAAGTGTTGGCCACCAACGGTGACACCTTCCTGGGCGGTGAAGACTTCGATATTCGTCTGATCGACTACCTCGTCGACGAATTCAAGAAAGAAAGCGGCATGAACCTGAAGGGTGATCCGCTGGCGATGCAGCGTCTGAAAGAAGCTGCCGAAAAAGCCAAGATCGAGCTGTCCTCGAGCCAGTCGACCGACGTGAACCTGCCGTACATCACTGCAGACGCTACCGGTCCTAAGCACCTGAACGTGAAGATCTCGCGTGCCAAGCTCGAAGCACTGGTTGAAGACCTGGTTCAGCGCACCATCGAACCTTGCCGCATCGCCATGAAAGACGCAGGTCTGGATGTTGGCGCGATCAACGACGTGATCCTGGTCGGCGGTCAGACCCGTATGCCGCTGGTTCAGAAGCTGGTGACCGATTTCTTCGGTAAAGAAGCACGTAAAGACGTGAACCCGGACGAAGCCGTTGCCATGGGTGCTGCGATCCAGGGCGCCGTTCTGGCCGGTGACGTGAAAGACGTTCTGCTGCTCGACGTCAGCCCGCTGACCCTGGGTATCGAAACCATGGGTGGCGTGATGACCGCGCTGATCGAGAAAAACACCACGATTCCTACCAAGAAATCGCAAGTGTTCTCGACTGCCGACGACAACCAGGGCGCCGTGACCATTCACGTCCTGCAAGGCGAGCGCAAGCAAGCCGCACAGAACAAGTCCCTGGGCAAGTTCGACCTGGCCGACATTCCGCCAGCTCCACGTGGCGTGCCGCAGATCGAAGTGACCTTCGACATCGACGCCAACGGCATCCTGCACGTCGGTGCGAAGGACAAGGCTACCGGCAAGACCCAGTCGATCGTGATCAAGGCTAACTCCGGTCTGTCCGACGAAGAAATCGAGCGCATGGTGCGTGACGCCGAGGCGAATGCCGAGGAAGACCGCAAGTTCGAAGAGCTGGCCGCTGCCCGTAACCAGGGTGATGCACTGGTTCACTCGACTCGCAAGATGATCGCTGACGCTGGCGACAAAGTGACTGCAGAAGAGAAGACTGCAATCGAAGCGGCCGTGGTTGCCCTGGAAGCCGCCGTCAAAGGCGACGACAAGGCTGCCATCGACGCCAAGGTTGAAGAGCTGTCGAAGGTCTCTGCGCCGGTTGCCCAGAAGATGTACGCCGAACAGGCTCAGCCTGCTGAAGGCGCGGCACCGCAAGGCGAATCGGCTGAGAAGGCTGACGATGTTGTCGATGCCGAGTTCGAAGAAGTCAAAGACCACAAGTAAGTTGTTGGTCGGCCGGTTGACTGCCTTTGGGCACTGACTGGTAGGATGTCGCCGCGCGGGAGCTTGCTCCCGCGTTGGCGTATCTGGAATACGCGAATTTTTACAGCATGCGACAAGGCTCGAATGCTGGCGGTATGGCCGGGAATGCTCCTGCTTTTCGCGCCGCAAATACCGCATGAACCAAAGACCAGGATCGTTGAATTGACGTGAGTTGGGTCCGGGCCTGTATTGGGGCTCAACGAGTTTGGCGAAGCTCAGGAGGGGTTTGCCGAACGTCCTCAAGAGTATGAAGAACTTATGGCTAAGCGTGACTATTACGAAGTGTTGGGTGTTGAGCGCGGCTCAAGCGAAGCGGACCTGAAAAAGGCCTATCGCCGTCTGGCGATGAAGCATCACCCGGACCGTAATCCCGATGACAAAGCGTCGGAAGAGCTGTTCAAAGAGGCCAACGAAGCCTACGAAGTGCTGTCCGATTCCAGCAAGCGTGCGGCGTACGACCAGTATGGTCATGCCGGCGTCGATCCGAGCATGGGTGGCGGCGGTGCAGGCTTCGGCGGTCAGAACTTCTCCGATATCTTCGGCGATGTCTTCAGTGACTTCTTCGGTGGCGGTCGCGGCGGTTCCCGTGGCGGCGCCCAGCGTGGCAGCGACTTGCGCTACACCCTGGAGCTGAACCTGGAAGAAGCGGTGCGCGGCACGACCGTGAATATCCGCGTTCCGACACTGGTCAACTGCAAGCCTTGCGATGGTTCGGGCGCGAAGAAAGGCTCGTCGCCTTCGACCTGCCCGACTTGCGGCGGCATCGGTCAGGTGCGCATGCAGCAAGGCTTCTTCTCGGTGCAGCAGACCTGCCCGCGCTGCCATGGCCAGGGCAAGATCATTTCCGACCCGTGCGACTCCTGCCACGGTGACGGTCGCGTCGAAGAATACAAAACCCTCTCCGTCAAGGTGCCGGCCGGTGTCGACACCGGTGACCGCATTCGTCTGTCCGGCGAAGGCGAAGCGGGCACTCAGGGTGGCCCGACCGGCGACCTGTACGTGGTGATCAACGTCCGCGAACACGACATCTTCCAGCGTGACGGCAAGCATCTGTTCTGCGAAGTGCCGATCAGCTTCGTCGATGCCGCCTTGGGTGGCGAGCTGGAAATTCCGACCCTCGACGGTCGCGTCAAACTGAAGATTCCGGAAGGGACTCAGACCGGCAAGCAGTTCCGCGTACGCGGCAAGGGCGTGGCGCCGGTGCGGGGCGGTGGTGCGGGCGATCTGATGTGCCGTGTGGCTGTCGAGACGCCGGTCAATCTGAACCGTCGTCAGCGTGAACTGCTGGAAGAGTTCCGCAGTTCCCTGGCGGACGACAACAGTCACTCCCCGAAAACCACCGGTTGGTTCGACGGTGTGAAACGCTTCTTCGGCGATCTGTAAGGAGTCGGCATGCGACGTATAGCTGTGATGGGCGCTGCCGGGCGCATGGGCAAGATTCTGGTCGAGGCGGTGCAGCAGCGCGCGCCGCTGACCGGTTTGACGGCTGCGATTGTCCGCCCTGGCAGTACGCTGATCGGTGTGGATGCCGGTGAGCTGGCTTCGCTTGGTCGAATCGGCGTGCCGCTGACCGGTAATCTGGAGTCGGTGGCGGAAGAGTTTGATGTACTGATCGATTTCACCCTGCCGGAAGTCATGCTGAAAAACCTGGCCTTCTGCCGCAAGGCCGGCAAGGCGATGGTGATCGGCACGACCGGGCTGGACGCTGCGCAGAAGCAGTTGCTGGCCGAGGCGGGCAAGGATATTCCGATCGTGTTCGCGGCCAACTTCAGTGTCGGCGTCAACCTGTCGCTGAAGCTGCTCGACATGGCGGCGCGGGTGTTGGCTGAAGATGCGGACATCGAAATCATCGAAGCCCATCACCGGCACAAGATCGATGCGCCGTCGGGCACGGCCCTGCGCATGGGTGAAGTGATCGCCAATGCGCTGGATCGTGATCTGCAAAAAGTCGCGGTCTATGGTCGTGAAGGCCACACCGGTGCCCGTGAGCGTGAAACCATCGGTTTCGCCACTGTTCGCGGTGGTGATGTGGTGGGCGATCACACCGTGCTGTTTGCCTGCGAGGGCGAGCGCCTGGAGATCACGCACAAGGCTTCGAGTCGCATGACGTTCGCCAAGGGTGCGGTGCGTGCGGCGTTGTGGCTGGATGCTCGTGAGCCTGGTTTGTACGACATGCAGGACGTGCTCGACCTGCATTGAGATGTTCTGAAGCCGGCGCAAACGCCCTGTTTGTGCCGGTTTTGCTCCGCCGAGCGACGCCCTGTCGCATTCTCCGGCCTTTCGGCCTCATTGGCGGTAGACCAAAAATCCCTTTTTCTGTAAGCTACAGCTTTAGTGTGTCCACTAAAAGCGCGCAGAATAATTCAGTGAAGAAGCGGGGTGACGTGTCCATACGTCACTCCGCTTTTTTACAACCTGCGATTGCCCTTTCATGCGTTATTTACGGGAGGTCTTCTTGACTAAGCCAGCCATACTCGCCCTTGCTGATGGCAGCATTTTTCGCGGCGAAGCCATTGGAGCCGACGGTCAGACCGTTGGTGAGGTGGTGTTCAACACCGCAATGACCGGCTATCAGGAAATCCTTACCGATCCTTCCTACGCCCAACAGATCGTTACCCTGACTTACCCGCACATCGGCAACACCGGCACCACGCCGGAAGACGCCGAGTCCGATCGCGTCTGGTCCGCTGGCCTGGTCATCCGTGACCTGCCGCTGGTAGCGAGCAACTGGCGTAACACGATGTCCCTGTCCGATTACCTGAAAGCCAACAACGTTGTGGCGATCGCCGGTATCGACACCCGCCGCCTGACCCGCATCCTGCGTGAAAAAGGCGCACAGAACGGCTGCATCATGGCCGGCGACAACATCTCCGAAGAAGTGGCCATCGCCGCGGCGCAAGGCTTCCCGGGCCTGAAGGGCATGGATCTGGCGAAAGTCGTCAGCACCAAGACCCAATACGAATGGCGCTCCACTGTCTGGGATCTGAAAACCGACAGCCACGCGATCATCGAAGCCTCCGAGCTGCCTTACCACGTGGTTGCCTACGACTACGGCGTCAAGGTCAACATCCTGCGCATGCTGGTCGAGCGCGGCTGCCGCGTCACTGTCGTTCCGGCGCAAACCCCGGCTGCCGACGTTCTGGCCCTGAAACCGGACGGCGTGTTCCTGTCCAACGGCCCTGGTGATCCGGAGCCTTGCGACTACGCGATCAAGGCGATCAAGGAAGTGCTGGAAACCGAAATTCCGGTCTTCGGTATCTGCCTCGGTCACCAGCTGCTGGCTCTGGCCTCCGGCGCCAAGACCCTGAAAATGGGCCATGGCCACCACGGTGCCAACCACCCGGTTCAGGATCTGGACACGGGCGTCGTGATGATCACCAGCCAGAACCACGGCTTCGCGGTTGACGAAGAAACCCTGCCAGCCAACGTCCGCGCGATCCACAAATCGCTGTTCGACGGCACCCTGCAAGGTATCGAGCGTACCGACAAGAGCGCGTTCAGCTTCCAGGGTCACCCTGAAGCGAGCCCGGGCCCGAACGATGTGGCCCCTCTGTTTGACCGCTTCATCAACGAGATGGCCAAGCGACGCTAAGCGCTCGCCTTGAGACTGTAGCGAGAAGCCCCTCGAGGGCGGCCCCGGAACCGGCGGCCCCCTCGGGACTTCAGAAATCGATCAAGACGGCTTGCCGACTGACCTGCGGATTTGAGTGACAAACCCATGCCAAAACGTACAGACATTAAAAGCATCCTGATTCTCGGCGCTGGCCCGATCGTTATCGGCCAGGCCTGCGAATTCGACTACTCCGGCGCCCAGGCCTGTAAAGCCCTGCGCGAAGAGGGTTACCGCGTCATCCTGGTGAACTCCAACCCGGCCACCATCATGACCGACCCGGACATGGCCGACGCCACCTACATCGAGCCGATCAAGTGGCAGACCGTTGCCAAGATCATCGAGAAAGAGCGTCCGGATGCCGTGCTGCCAACCATGGGCGGCCAGACTGCTCTGAACTGCGCCCTGGACCTGGAGCGCGAAGGCGTTCTGGAGAAGTTCGGCGTAGAGATGATCGGTGCCAACGCCGACACCATCGACAAGGCTGAAGACCGTTCGCGTTTCGACAAGGCGATGAAAGCCATCGGCCTGGAATGCCCGCGTTCCGGTATCGCCCACAGCATGGAAGAAGCCAACGCGGTGCTCGAGCGCCTGGGCTTCCCGTGCATCATCCGTCCGTCCTTCACCATGGGCGGCACCGGTGGCGGTATCGCTTACAACCGCGAAGAGTTCGAAGAAATCTGCGCCCGTGGTCTGGACCTGTCGCCGACCAAGGAACTGCTGATCGACGAATCGCTGATCGGCTGGAAAGAATATGAAATGGAAGTTGTCCGCGACAAAAAGGACAACTGCATCATCGTCTGCTCGATCGAAAACTTCGACCCGATGGGCGTGCACACTGGTGACTCGATCACTGTTGCCCCGGCTCAGACCCTGACCGACAAGGAATACCAGATCCTGCGTAACGCCTCGCTGGCGGTACTGCGCGAGATCGGCGTCGAGACCGGCGGTTCCAACGTTCAGTTCGGTATCTGCCCGGACACCGGCCGTATGGTCGTGATCGAAATGAACCCGCGTGTATCCCGTTCGTCGGCTCTGGCCTCGAAGGCCACCGGTTTCCCGATCGCCAAGATCGCGGCCAAGCTGGCCGTCGGTTACACCCTCGACGAACTGCAGAACGACATCACCGGCGGCCGTACCCCGGCGTCCTTCGAGCCGTCCATCGACTACGTCGTGACCAAGCTGCCGCGCTTCGCTTTCGAGAAGTTCGCCAACGCTGACGCGCGCCTGACCACTCAGATGAAGTCGGTCGGTGAAGTCATGGCCATCGGCCGTACCTTCCAGGAATCCCTGCAGAAAGCCCTGCGCGGTCTGGAGGTGGGCGTTTGCGGTCTGGACGAGAAGGTCGACCTGAGCAACCCGGAAAGCATGAGCGTGCTCAAGCGCGAGCTGACCGTGCCGGGCGCCGAGCGTATCTGGTACGTGGCGGACGCCTTCCGCGCCGGCATGACCGTCGAAGAAATCTTCGGCATGAACATGATCGATCCGTGGTTCCTGGTACAGATCGAAGATCTGATCAAGGACGAAGAGAAGGTCAAGACCCTCGGTCTGTCCGCTATCGACCGCGATCTGATGTACAAGCTCAAGCGCAAAGGTTTCTCCGACCAGCGTCTGGCCAAGCTGCTGGGCGTCACCGAGAAGAACCTGCGCACGCACCGCCACAAGCTGGAAGTGTTCCCGGTCTACAAGCGCGTCGACACCTGCGCGGCCGAGTTCGCCACCGACACCGCCTACCTGTACTCGACCTACGAGGAAGAGTGCGAAGCAGCGCCGTCCGGTCGCGACAAGATCATCATCCTCGGCGGTGGCCCGAACCGTATCGGTCAGGGCATCGAGTTCGACTACTGCTGCGTACACGCGGCACTGGCGCTGCGCGATGACGGTTACGAGACCATCATGGTCAACTGCAACCCGGAAACCGTTTCCACTGACTACGACACTTCCGACCGTCTGTACTTCGAGCCGGTGACCCTGGAAGACGTGCTGGAAATCTGCCGCGTCGAGAAGCCGAAAGGCGTGATCGTCCAGTACGGTGGCCAGACGCCTCTGAAACTGGCTCGCGCCCTGGAAGCAGCCGGCGTGCCGATCATCGGCACCAGCCCTGACGCCATCGACCGTGCCGAAGACCGTGAGCGCTTCCAGCAAATGGTCGAGCGCCTGAACCTGCGTCAGCCGCCAAACGCCACCGTGCGCAGCGAAGACGAAGCCGTTCGCGCGGCTGCCAAGATCGGTTATCCGCTGGTAGTTCGTCCGTCCTACGTACTGGGCGGTCGGGCGATGGAAATCGTCTACAAGGAAGAAGAACTCAAACGTTACCTGCGTGACGCGGTGCAAGTGTCGAACGACAGCCCGGTGCTGCTCGACCACTTCCTCAACTGCGCCATCGAGATGGACGTGGATGCGGTCTGTGACGGCAAGGACGTAGTGATCGGCGCGATCATGCAGCACATCGAGCAGGCGGGCGTTCACTCCGGTGACTCCGCGTGCTCGCTGCCGCCGTACTCGCTGCCGGCGCACATCCAGGACGAGATGCGCGAACAGGTCAAGAAAATGGCCCTGGAACTGGGCGTGGTCGGCCTGATGAACGTTCAGTTGGCGCTGCAAGGCGAAGACATCTACGTCATCGAAGTCAACCCGCGTGCTTCCCGTACCGTACCGTTCGTGTCGAAGTGCATCGGTGTTTCCCTGGCGATGATCGCGGCTCGCGTGATGGCCGGTAAAACCCTGAAGGAAATCGGCTTCACCAAGGAAATCATTCCGAACTTCTACAGCGTGAAAGAGGCGGTGTTCCCGTTCGCCAAATTCCCTGGCGTTGACCCGATCCTTGGCCCAGAGATGAAGTCCACCGGTGAAGTGATGGGCGTCGGCGACACCTTCGGCGAAGCCTTTGCCAAAGCCCAGATGGGCGCCAGCGAAGTGCTGCCGACCGGCGGTACCGCATTCATCAGCGTACGCGACGATGACAAGCCGCTGGTTGCAGGCGTGGCCCGTGATCTGATCAACTTGGGCTTCGAAGTCGTCGCCACTGCCGGCACTGCCAAGCTGATCGAAGCCGCAGGTCTGAAAGTGCGTCGCGTGAACAAGGTGACCGAGGGCCGTCCGCACGTGGTCGACATGATCAAGAATGACGAAGTCACCCTGATCATCAACACCACCGAAGGTCGCCAGTCGATCGCCGATTCCTATTCCATTCGCCGTAACGCCTTGCAGCACAAGATCTACTGCACCACCACCATTGCTGCTGGCGAAGCTATCTGTGAAGCGCTGAAGTTCGGTCCCGAGAAGACCGTACGCCGCTTGCAGGATCTACACGCAGGATTGAAGGCATGAATAAATACCCAATGACCGTCCAGGGCTCCAAGGCCCTGGAAGAAGAGCATGCTCACCTGACCAAGGTCGTTCGTCCGAAGCTCAGCCAGGACATCGGTACGGCCCGCGAGTTGGGTGACTTGAAAGAGAACGCTGAATACCATGCCGCGCGCGAACAGCAAGGCATGGTCGAGGCGCGGATCCGTGATATCGAAGGTCGCCTGCAGAACGCAGTGATCATCGATGTGACGACCATTCCGCACACCGGCAAAGTGATTTTCGGCACTACCGTCGAAATCGCTAACGTCGAGACCGATGAAAGCGTCACTTACCAGATCGTGGGTGAGGACGAGGCAGACATCAAACTCGGCAAGATTTCGGTCGGCTCGCCGATCGCTCGCGCCTTGATTGCCAAGGAAGAGGGCGATACGGTCGTCGTGAAAACGCCAGGTGGCGATATCGAGTACGAGATTGTCGAAGTCCGTCACATCTGAGGGTGGGCGTCCGCTGCATGCGGGCGCGATGCTCTGGCAACTGGCCCAGATGTTGTGGGTTGGTGGTCTGTGGCTGGTACACCTCGGTCTGCGGCCGGTGCTGGGGCAAATCGGCCTGGCACCGCTGCTGATCGATGAAGTTGCAAGTACGTTTGAAGTGGCGGTGGTGGGTTTTGCCGTCGCGTGCGTGATATTTCAGGCTTTGGTGCTGGTACAGGCCGAGGGCCTTGCCAGTCTATGGCGGGATTTTCGCGGGCAGGTATTGCTGATGGCGTTGTATGCGTGTGCGATGTTTGTCGCAGTGCGTGTCGGCTGGCCGGATGCGCAGCGCTGGCAGGTGTTCAGCTTTCTTGTGTTGGGTTTTTCCGGGTTGGTGCTGGTATTGCAGCCGGTGCCGGGATGGAGTGGCAGGGTGCGCGAAGCACACCCTTGACCCTTGCCATCACTTGAAGCGATGGACGTTCGACAGCTGCTTGTTGACGCTGAAGTTCTTGCGGTAAATCAGTGCCATCTTGCCGATGACTTGAACCAGATCGGCCTTGCCGGTCTTGCACAGCTCTGCAACGGACGCCAGGCGCGCCTCGCGATCGAGGATGTTGAGCTTGATCTTGATCAGCTCGTGATCTGCCAATGCGCGTTCGAGTTCGGCTAAAACACCCTCAGTCAAACCGTTGTCAGCCACAGTCAGAACTGGTTTCAGGTGGTGGCCAATGGATTTGTACTGTTTCTTCTGCTCTGGAGTGAGCGGCATAATCTGACCCTTTCGTCTGGATTCTGTAAAATGGCGGCCATTTTACCCGAGGGCTCGTGGATCCGCCCAATTAATCACGACCCTAATCAACGAGGTGCCCAATGGCGCGTTCCAAGACAAGCCTTGGTTGGCTGAAAAGACATGTCAATGATCCCTATGTGAAGCAAGCGCAGAAGGATGGCTACCGCTCGCGTGCGAGTTACAAGCTTCTGGAGATCCAGGAGAAATACAAACTGATCCGTCCGGGCATGAACGTGGTCGACCTCGGCGCGGCGCCTGGCGGCTGGTCGCAGGTCACCAGTCGGCTGATCGGTGGTCAGGGTCGCCTGATCGCCTCGGACATCCTGGAAATGGACAGCATTCCGGACGTGACTTTCATCCAGGGTGACTTCACCGAGGATGCAGTGCTCGCTCAGATCCTTGAGGCTGTGGGTAATTCGCAGGTGGACCTTGTGATTTCCGATATGGCCCCCAATATGAGTGGTACGCCTGAAGTGGATATGCCAAAAGCCATGTTCCTTTGCGAGCTGGCGCTTGATCTGGCGGAACGGATCCTCAAGCCGGGTGGCAATTTCGTGATCAAGATTTTTCAGGGCGAAGGGTTCGATGTTTACCTGAAGGATGCTCGCAAGAAGTTCGACAAGATCCAGATGATCAAGCCGGACTCCTCTCGTGGCAGCTCTCGTGAGCAATACATGCTGGCTTGGGGCTACCGCGGTCGTAGCGAGTAAAACGAGGTTTTTTGGCGGGGTGATAGGTTTTTCGTATTTCGCCCCGCGCGCATAAGCGAATATTGTGTAGAAAGTGTTTCACAAAGGGTTACAGACGGCGCCTGCCAGAGCTGTAGGTAATGTAGTAAGTTAGGCCGGTGAATATCATGCGAAGCGCGCGCCAGTAGCGGAGCTTGCTTCAGAGGGTAGTTAATTGAACGATATGGCAAAGAATCTGATCCTGTGGTTGATCATCGCGGCTGTCCTGGTGACGGTGATGAACAACTTCTCCAGCCCTAACGAGCCGCAGACCCTCAACTATTCCGACTTCATCCAGCAGGTCAAGGATGGCAAGGTCGAGCGCGTGGCCGTCGACGGCTACGTGATTACCGGCAAGCGCAACGATGGCGACAGCTTCAAGACCATTCGTCCGGCAATCCAGGACAATGGCCTGATCGGCGATCTGGTCGACAACCACGTTGTGGTCGAAGGCAAGCAGCCTGAGCAGCAAAGCATCTGGACCCAGCTTCTGGTAGCCAGCTTCCCGATCCTGGTGATCATCGCGGTGTTCATGTTCTTCATGCGCCAGATGCAGGGCGGTGCGGGCGGCAAAGGCGGGCCGATGAGCTTTGGCAAGAGCAAGGCGCGTCTGCTGTCCGAAGATCAGGTGAAAACCACCCTGGCTGACGTTGCCGGTTGCGACGAAGCCAAGGAAGAAGTGGGCGAACTGGTCGAGTTCCTTCGTGATCCGGGCAAGTTCCAGCGTCTGGGCGGTCGCATTCCTCGCGGCGTGCTGATGGTGGGTCCTCCAGGTACCGGTAAAACCTTGCTGGCCAAGGCGATTGCCGGCGAAGCCAAAGTGCCGTTCTTCACCATTTCCGGTTCCGACTTCGTTGAAATGTTCGTCGGTGTCGGTGCCAGCCGCGTTCGTGACATGTTCGAACAGGCCAAGAAGCACGCTCCGTGCATTATCTTCATCGACGAGATCGACGCCGTTGGTCGCCATCGTGGCGCCGGCATGGGTGGCGGTCACGACGAGCGCGAACAGACTCTCAACCAGTTGCTGGTCGAGATGGACGGGTTCGAAATGAATGACGGCATCATCGTCATTGCTGCGACCAACCGCCCTGATGTGCTGGACCCGGCTCTGCTGCGTCCGGGTCGTTTCGACCGTCAAGTGGTGGTCGGCCTGCCGGATATCCGTGGTCGCGAGCAGATCCTCAAGGTTCACATGCGTAAAGTGCCAATGGGTGATGACGTTGCTCCGGCTGTTATCGCACGTGGTACGCCGGGCTTCTCCGGTGCTGATCTGGCGAACCTGGTCAACGAGGCTTCGCTGTTCGCTGCCCGTGCCGGCAAACGCATCGTAGAAATGAAAGAATTCGAACTGGCCAAAGACAAGATCATGATGGGCGCCGAGCGCAAATCCATGGTCATGTCCGAGAAGGAAAAGCAGAACACCGCTTATCACGAAGCAGGCCACGCCATTGTTGGTCGCGTCGTGCCCGAACATGATCCGGTCTACAAGGTGTCGATCATCCCGCGCGGTCGTGCGTTGGGCGTGACCATGTTCCTGCCGGAAGAAGATCGCTACAGCCTGTCCAAGCGTGCGCTGATCAGTCAGATCTGCTCGCTGTACGGCGGCCGTATTGCCGAAGAAATGACTTTGGGCTTTGACGGTGTGACGACTGGTGCTTCCAACGACATCATGCGCGCGAGTCAGATTGCGCGGAACATGGTGACCAAGTGGGGTCTGTCGGAAAAACTCGGTCCGTTGATGTACGCCGAAGAAGAGGGTGAAGTATTCCTTGGTCGCGGTGGTGGCGGTCAGAATGCCAGCTTCTCCGGTGAGACAGCCAAGCTGATCGACTCCGAAGTGCGCAGCATCATCGATCAGTGCTACGGCACAGCCAAGCAGATCCTTACGGACAATCGCGACAAGCTCGATGCCATGGCTGATGCCCTGATGAAGTACGAGACGATCGATGCCGAGCAGATCGACGACATCATGGCCGGTCGTACACCTCGCGAGCCTCGCGACTGGTCGGGCGGTACCGGTACTGGCACGCCTCCTGTCATTCAGGGCGAGCGTCCGGAAACACCGATTGGCGGCCCGGCTGCCGACGTTTAAGGTTTGAAATGACTTCTGTACAGTCCCTGACCCGGTTGCCTTGCGGCAACCGGGTTCTTGATTTGGCCCAGACGCATGTCATGGGCATTCTCAATGTCACTCCCGATTCTTTTTCCGACGGTGGCCGATACAGCCAGCTCGATGCGGCCTTGCGTCATGCCGAAGCCATGGTTGCGGCGGGTGCAACGCTGATCGATGTGGGCGGGGAGTCAACCCGGCCCGGCGCGCGGGTGGTTTCTCCGTTGGAGGAGCTGGAGCGTGTCGCTCCCGTCGTCGAGCTGATCAATCGCGAACTGGATGTGGTCATTTCGGTCGATACATCCACTCCAGCGGTCATGCGCGAAACAGCGCGGTTGGGCGCCGGCTTGATCAACGACGTTCGTTCGCTGCGTCGAGATGGTGCGCTGGATGCTGCTGCTGCCACCGGGCTGCCTGTTTGCCTCATGCATATGCTCGGCGAACCTGGCGATATGCAGGATGATCCGCGTTACCAGGATGTCACCCGGGAAGTGGGTGAGTTTCTTGCCGAACGCATGGCTCAGTGTGAGGTGGCAGGCATTCCTGCCGAACGGGTCATTCTTGATCCGGGCTTCGGTTTCGCCAAAACCCTGCAGCACAATCTAAGCTTGTTCAAGCATATGGAAGCCCTGCATGCGCTGGGGCGGCCACTGTTGGTGGGCGTTTCGCGCAAAAGCATGATCGGTCATGCATTGAATCGCCCGGTGGGTGAGCGTCTGTACGGTGGTTTGGCACTGGCTGCACTGGCGTCGGTGAAAGGTGCGCGTATATTGCGCGTCCATGATGTGGCGGAAACGGTGGACGTGGTGCGAATGCTCGCGGCCGTGGAATCAGCCGAATAAGAATGATGGAGCACTTATGAGCAAGAAATACTTTGGTACTGACGGCATTCGTGGTCGTGTCGGGGAATACCCGATCACTCCGGACTTCATGCTCAAGCTCGGCTGGGCTGCCGGCATGGCCTTTCGCAAGATGGGCGCCTGCAAGGTGCTGGTCGGCAAGGACACGCGGATTTCCGGCTACATGTTCGAATCGGCACTTGAGGCTGGCCTGACATCTGCGGGCGCCGATGTAATGCTGCTCGGCCCGATGCCGACTCCGGCCATCGCCTATTTGTCGCGCACGTTCCAGGCTGAAGCCGGGATCGTGATCAGTGCATCGCACAATCCGCATGACGATAACGGCATCAAGTTCTTCTCTGGCAAGGGCACCAAGCTGCCCGATGAGCTGGAGCTGATGATCGAGGAATTGCTCGATACGCCAATGACCGTTGTCGAGTCGAGCAAGATCGGCAAGGTGTCGCGCATCAATGATGCGTCCGGTCGCTATATCGAGTTCTGCAAGAGCTCCGTGCCGACCGGCACCAGTTTCTCCGGCCTGAAGATCGTCATCGACTGCGCACACGGTGCCACCTATAAAGTTGCGCCGAGTGTTTTCCGTGAGTTGGGTGCCGAGGTCGTCGTTCTGTCGGCTCAGCCTAACGGTCTGAACATCAATGACAACTGTGGCTCCACGCACATGGGGCAATTGCAGGCGGCGGTGTTGTCCGAGCATGCGGATCTGGGTATCGCTTTCGATGGCGATGGTGATCGGGTGCTGATGGTCGATCACACCGGTGCGATTGTCGATGGTGATGAGCTGCTGTACATCATTGCGCGCGATCTGCATGAGCGCGGCAAGTTGCAGGGTGGTGTGGTCGGTACCTTGATGAGTAACCTCGGGCTTGAGCTTGCGCTCGCAGATCTGGGTGTTCCTTTCGTGCGCGCCAATGTCGGTGACCGCTATGTGATCGCTGAGCTGCTGGAGCGTAACTGGCTGGTGGGTGGCGAGAACTCGGGGCATGTCGTGTGCTTCAATCACACCACCACGGGTGATGCGATCATCGCGGCTTTGCAGGTGCTGATGGCGCTGAAGACGCGTAACGAGGGGCTTGCTCAAACTCGCCAGGCGTTGCGCAAGTGCCCGCAGGTCCTGATCAACGTGCGTTTCGGTGGGGGCGAAAGCCCGCTGGAACACCCGGCTGTCAAGGAAGCGAGTGCGCGCGTGACCCAGGCAATGGCCGGGCGTGGTCGTGTGCTTTTGCGCAAGTCCGGGACAGAGCCTCTGGTGCGTGTGATGGTCGAAGGCGAGGACGAAACCCAGGTTCGTGGCTATGCCGAAGAGCTGGCAAAACTGGTAACTGAAGTTTCTGCCTGATTCGGCTTGCCAGCCATGATTGTGTTGGGTAACATCTGCGCCCACTTTGACCGACGAGGTACAGCATGCGTCGCCCTATGGTAGCTGGTAACTGGAAGATGCACGGTACCCGCGCCAGCGTCGCTGAGCTGATCAACGGCCTTCGTCATCTGGCCTTGCCAAGCGGTGTTGATGTCGCGGTATTCCCGCCTTGCTTGTATATCAATCAAGTGATTGATGGCTTGAAAGGCAAATCGATTTCGGTCGGTGCGCAGAACTCTGCGGTGGAATCCATGCAAGGTGCGTTGACGGGCGAGATTGCGCCGAGTCAGTTGGTGGATGCAGGTTGTTCCCTGGTGCTTGTCGGGCACTCCGAACGCCGCCAGATAATGGGCGAGCGAGACGGAATGCTGAATCGCAAGTTCGCAGCGGCGCAGGCATGTGGCTTGATTCCGGTGTTGTGCGTAGGGGAGACCCTGGAGCAGCGTGAAGCCGGAAAAACTCTTGAGGTTGTCGGGCGTCAGCTGGGCAGTATCATCGAGGAGCTGGGTGTCGGTGCTTTTGCCAACGCAGTGATCGCTTACGAGCCGGTCTGGGCGATTGGTACCGGGCTGACTGCAACGCCGCAACAGGCTCAGGATGTGCATAAAGCCATTCGCGAGCAGTTGGCGGCAGAGAATTCTGAAGTGGCACGAGGTGTGCGGCTTCTATACGGCGGCAGCGTGAAGGCGGCCAATGCGGTCGAACTGTTCGGCATGCCGGATATCGATGGGGGGCTCATTGGTGGAGCTTCCCTGAATGCAGATGAGTTCGGTGCGATTTGTCGCGCCGCGGGAAACTGAAAAAATGCTGGAAACAGTCGTAGTCGTTTTTCATCTGCTGGGTGCATTGGGCGTAGTTGCTCTGGTTTTGCTGCAGCAGGGTAAAGGTGCGGATGCTGGCGCGTCTTTCGGAGCAGGTGCTTCAAATACTGTGTTCGGAAGCCAAGGTTCCTCTACCTTTCTTAGTAAGTTTACTGCTATACTTGCCGCCGGTTTCTTCATAACCAGCTTGGGGTTAGGGTACTTTGCTAAAGAGAAGGCTCATCAGCTGACTCAAGCAGGTTTGCCAAACCCGGCAGTGTTGGAAGTTCCAAAGCAACAACCGGCTTCTGATGATGTCCCGGTGCTTCAAGAGCAAAAGTCGGCTACTCCAGCGACTGACGTACCTCCAGCTCAAGAGCAGAAGTAAGAAGGGTTTCAAACGTAGTATTGCCGAGGTGGTGGAATTGGTAGACACGCAACCTTGAGGTGGTTGTGCCCATAGGGTGTAGGGGTTCGAGTCCCCTTCTCGGTACCAATTAGTCAGGAGAGCCCGCTGTTGCGGGCTTTCTTGCAGGTGGAAGGTTACATTGACCCTATAAGGGATCGGTCGTATACTTCCGCCCCAGCTTTGTCGCGGGGTGGAGCAGTCTGGTAGCTCGTCGGGCTCATAACCCGAAGGTCGTCGGTTCAAATCCGGCCCCCGCAACCAGTTTAAGGAGCCCCTTTTAAGGGGCTTTTTGTTAGCTGGACACTTTCAACGCCGCTGTTCGACGGCGTTTCAAGGATGGGCGTTTCGCCCATTTTTTTATTTTGCATAGCATGCACATACATGCACGAGGGGGTTCAGGTGTCGAGCAAGCTAGAAGAGTTGCAGGCCTTGCTGGCCCCGGTGGTCGTGGCCCTAGGCTATGAATGCTGGGGTATTGAGTTTTCGGCTCAAGGTCGCCACTCAATGTTGCGCGTTTATATCGATAAGGAAGGCGGCGTACTGGTGGACGATTGCGCCATCGTCAGCCGTCAGATCAGCGGTGTGCTGGATGTTGAAGATCCGATCTCCGTTGAATACACCCTTGAAGTTTCCTCGCCAGGCATGGAACGCCCACTGTTCACTCTTGAGCAGTTTGCCAAATATGTCGGTGAACAAGTGAAGATCAAGCTGCGCTCGCCTTTTGAAGGTCGACGCAACTTTCAGGGCCTTCTGCGCGGTGTAGAAGAGCAGGACGTCGTGGTGCAGGTAGATGACCATGAGTTCCTGTTGCCGATCGATATGATCGACAAGGCCAACATTATTCCCAGTTTTGACTGAGACGCGGATCCCGCGGATCCAATGGCTTGCGAAAGGCGAGGCGTACGATGAGCAAAGAAGTACTGCTGGTTGTTGAGTCGGTATCCAATGAAAAGGGTGTACCGGCAAGCGTAATTTTTGAAGCGCTGGAGCTGGCTCTGGCCACTGCTACCAAAAAGCGTTTTGAAGACGAAGTTGATCTGCGTGTGGAAATCAACCGCCACACCGGTTCTTACGAAACTTTCCGTCGCTGGACGGTCGTCGAAGAGAATGATCTCGATGATCCGGCCATCGAAACCTGGCCGAGCAAGGTTGCTGAAACGCACCCTGGCGCCAAGGTTGGCGACGTCGTTGAAGAAAAGATCGAGTCCATCGAGTTCGGCCGCATCGCTGCGCAGACCGCCAAGCAGGTCATCGTGCAGAAAGTGCGCGAAGCCGAGCGCGCGCAAGTGGTTGACGCTTATCGCGAGCGCCTGGGAGAAATCATCTCCGGCACCGTGAAGAAAGTGACCCGCGACAACGTGATCGTCGACCTGGGTAATAACGCTGAAGCGTTGCTGGCCCGTGAAGACATCATCTCTCGCGAAACCTTCCGTGTTGGCGTGCGTCTGCGTGCGCTGCTCAAGGAAATCCGCACCGAGAACCGCGGCCCTCAGCTGATCCTGTCGCGTACCGCGCCGGAAATGCTGATCGAGCTGTTCCGTATCGAAGTGCCGGAAATCGCTGAAGGCCTGATCGAAGTCATGGCCGCATCCCGTGATCCGGGTTCGCGTGCCAAGATCGCTGTCCGCTCCAAGGACAAACGCATCGACCCGCAAGGCGCGTGCATCGGTATGCGCGGTTCGCGCGTCCAGGCCGTGTCGGGCGAGTTGGGTGGCGAGCGTGTCGACATCGTCCTGTGGGACGACAACCCGGCCCAGTTCGTGATCAATGCCATGTCGCCGGCAGAAGTGGCGGCCATCATCGTTGACGAAGATGCCCATGCCATGGACATCGCCGTTGGCGCAGACAATCTGGCTCAGGCCATCGGTCGTGGTGGTCAGAACGTGCGTCTGGCGAGCCAGCTGACTGGCTGGACCCTGAACGTGATGACCGAATCGGACATCCAGGCTAAGCAGCAAGCGGAAACCGGCGACATCTTGCGCAACTTCATCGACGAGCTGGAAGTCGACGAAGAACTGGCTCAGGTGCTGGTAGACGAAGGCTTCACCAGCCTGGAAGAGATTGCCTACGTACCGTTGGAAGAAATGCTCAACATCGACGGCTTTGACGAAGACATCGTCAACGAGCTTCGCGCTCGTGCCAAGGATCGCTTGTTGACCAAAGCCATCGCTACTGAGGAAAAGCTGGCAGACGCCCATCCGGCCGAAGACCTGCTCTCGCTTGAGGGTATGGACAAGGATTTGGCGATGGAACTGGCGGTGCGCGGCGTAATTACCCGCGAAGACCTGGCCGAGCAGTCTATTGACGACCTGCTCGACATCGACGGCATTGACGATGATCGTGCCGGCAAGTTGATCATGGCCGCCCGAGCCCACTGGTTCGAGTAATTAGGCGCGGCCTGAGGAGAGAAGTGCATGACGCAAGTCACGGTGAAACAACTGGCCGATGAGGTCAAAACACCGGTAGAGCGCCTGTTGCAGCAGATGCGTGAGGCAGGTCTGCCGCACACCGCCGCCGAAGAAAATGTGACTGACAGTGAGAAGCAATCCCTGCTGACCCACTTGAAAAGCAGCCACAAGGCGAAAGTGGAAGAACCACGCAAGATCACGCTGCAGCGTAAAACCACCAGCACCCTGCGTGTGGCTGGCAGCAAAAGCATCAGCGTTGAAGTCCGCAAGAAGAAAGTTTTCGTACAGCGTAGCCCGGAAGAAATCGAAGCCGAGCGCAAGCGTGAACTGGATGAACGTCGCGCAGTAGAAAATGCTGCCCGTCAGAAGGCTGAAGAAGAAGCCCGCGTGCGCGCCGAAGAAGAAGCGCGTCGCCAGCCTGCTGCTGCGCCGTCCGCTCCTGCCGAAGCCGTCGCTGCACCTGCGCCAGTGGCCGAACCCGTGCGCGAAGCCGCGCCGGTTGTGGCTGCTGCCCCAGCTGCCGACACTCGCAAGCGTGACGAACAGCGCCGTCCGGACAAACCACGTGCCGACGACAACAACCGTCGTGGCGGTGGTGATGGCGAGCGCAAAAACGCTCCGCATCGCGCATCGGTCAAGGAAAAGGCTCCGGCTCCACGTGTGGCGCCACGCACTACCGACGAAGAAAGCGATGGCTTCCGTCGCGGCGGTCGCGGCAAGGCCAAGCTGAAAAAACGCAACGCCCACGGTTTCCAGAGCCCGACCGGCCCTGTCGTGCGTGAAGTGAAGATCGGCGAAACCATCACTGTTGGCGATCTCGCTCAACAGATGTCGGTCAAGGCTGCCGAAATCATCAAGTTCATGTTCAAACTGGGTACTCCAGCGACCATCAACCAGGTGCTTGATCAGGAAACTGCTCAACTGGTAGCCGAAGAACTGGGCCACAAAGTGACCCTGGTCAGCGACACCGCTCTGGAAGATTCCCTGGCCGAGTCCCTGAAGTTCGAAGGTGAAGCGGTTCCTCGTGCGCCGGTTGTGACCGTAATGGGTCACGTTGACCACGGTAAGACCTCGCTGCTCGACTACATCCGTCGTGCCAAGGTAGCTGCTGGCGAAGCCGGTGGTATCACTCAGCACATTGGTGCATACCACGTTGAAACCGAACGCGGCATGGTCACCTTCCTCGACACCCCTGGTCACGCCGCGTTTACCGCCATGCGTGCCCGTGGTGCCAAGGCGACCGACATCGTGATCCTGGTGGTTGCGGCGGACGACGGCGTGATGCCACAAACCATCGAAGCCGTTCAGCACGCTGTTGCTGCTGGCGTTCCGCTGGTAGTTGCGGTGAACAAGATCGACAAGCCGGGCGCAGATCTCGATCGCATCCGTAGCGAACTGTCGGCCCACGGTGTGACCTCTGAAGACTGGGGTGGCGACACTCCATTCGTTCCGGTTTCCGCGAAGATGGGTACCGGCGTCGACGAACTGCTTGAAGCTGTATTGCTGCAGGCCGAAGTTCTCGAACTGACCGCCACTCCTTCGGCTCCAGGCCGTGGTGTCGTGGTTGAATCGCGCCTCGACAAGGGCCGTGGCCCGGTGGCGACTGTTCTGGTTCAGGACGGTACGCTGCGTCAAGGCGACATGGTGCTGGTTGGCTCGAACTATGGCCGCGTGCGCGCCATGCTCGACGAGAACGGCAAGCCGATCAAGGAAGCGGGCCCGGCCATTCCGGTCGAGATCCTCGGCCTGGACGGTACGCCTGACGCTGGCGACGAAATGAGCGTGGTTGCCGACGAGAAGAAAGCCCGTGAAGTGGCTCTGTTCCGTCAAGGCAAGTTCCGCGAAGTCAAACTGGCTCGCGCTCACGCCGGCAAGCTGGAAAACATCTTCGAAAGCATGGGTCAGGAAGAGAAGAAGACGCTCAACATCGTCCTCAAATCCGACGTCCGTGGTTCGCTGGAAGCCTTGCAGGGCGCTCTGAACGGCCTGGGCAACGACGAAGTGCAAGTGCGCGTGGTCGGTGGCGGCGTCGGTGGTATCACCGAATCCGATGCCAACCTGGCACTGGCTTCCAACGCTGTACTGTTCGGCTTCAACGTGCGTGCCGATGCCGGCGCACGGAAGATCGTCGAGCAGGAAGGTCTGGACATGCGTTACTACAACGTGATCTACGACATCATCGAAGACGTCAAGAAAGCCCTGACCGGTATGCTTGGCAGCGATGTTCGCGAGAACATCCTCGGTGTGGCCGAAGTCCGTGACGTATTCCGTTCGCCTAAGTTCGGCGCCATCGCCGGCTGCATGGTGATCGAGGGTACTGTTCACCGTAACCGTCCGATCCGTGTACTGCGTGAAGACATCGTTATCTTCGAAGGCGAGCTGGAATCCCTGCGCCGCTTCAAGGATGACGCTTCCGAAGTACGTGCCGGCATGGAATGCGGTATCGGCGTGAAGAGCTACAACGACGTCAAAGTCGGCGACAAGATCGAAGTCTTCGAGAAGGTTCAGGTTGCTCGCAGCCTCTGACTCGCGCACTTCAAGGGCCACGTCGGGCCGCCGCATGCAAGTGCGCGGCACGGCGCAGGACTCTAAACGCAACGCCCGGTCTGGCTTTTGTCAGGCCGGGCGTTTGCCGCTTTCAGACCTTGCGGGTTTCACCGCGGGGCAGTAACAGGTAACAAATCATGGCAAAAGAATACAGCCGTACCCAACGTATCGGCGATCAGATGCAGCGTGAGCTGGCCCAACTGATCCGTCGTGAAGTCAAAGACCCGCGCGTCGGCCTGGTCACCATTACCGCTGTGGAAGTCAGCCGTGACGTCGGTCACGCGAAGATCTTCATTACCGTGATGGGGCAGGACAACGCCGAAGACATCGCGCAAAGCATCAAGGTGCTCAACGCTGCCGCCGGTTTCCTGCGCATGCAGCTGGCCCGCGAAATGAAACTGCGCAGCGTGCCGCAATTGCACTTCCACTACGACGAAAGCGTCGTGCGTGGTGCGCACCTGTCGGCCCTGATCGAGCGCGCCGTGGCTGAGGACAATCAGCACGTGGCTGCGGCAGAACCCGAAGACACCAAGGAGTAACTCGGTGGCTCAGGTCAAACGTATCCGTCGTAACGTCAGCGGCATCATCCTGCTCGACAAGCCGCTGGGGTTCACCTCCAACGCCGCGTTGCAGAAGGTTCGCTGGTTGCTCAACGCCGAGAAGGCCGGTCACACCGGCAGTCTCGACCCACTGGCCACCGGCGTTCTGCCGCTGTGCTTTGGCGAGGCGACCAAGTTCTCGCAGTACCTGCTCGATTCCGACAAGGGTTACGAAACCCTGGCGCAACTGGGCAAGACCACCACCACGGCGGACGCCGAAGGTGAGGTTTTGCAGGAGCGTCCGGTGACCGTTGGTCAGGCCGACGTTGAAGCGGTTCTGCCGAAATTTCGCGGGCAAATCAGTCAGATACCGCCGATGTACTCCGCTCTCAAGCGTGATGGCCAGCCGCTGTACAAGTTGGCCCGTGCAGGCGAAGTAGTGGAGCGCGAACCGCGTTCTGTTACTATTGCGCGCTTGGAATTGCTGGCCTTCGAAGGCGATACTGCGCGTCTTGCGGTGGATTGCAGCAAGGGCACCTATATTCGCACCCTGGTGGAGGATATCGGTGAGCAACTCGGTTGTGGTGCGTACGTCGCTGAACTGCGTCGTACCCAGGCCGGGCCTTTCACCCTGGCGCAGACCGTGACCCTCGAAGAGCTGGAAGCGGTACATGCCGAAGGCGGCAACGAAGCGGTCGACCGCTTCCTGATGCCATCGGACAGCGGCCTGCAGGATTGGCCGTTGCTGCAGTTCTCGGAAGCGAGCGCGTTCTACTGGCTCAACGGCCAGCCGGTACGTGCCCCGGATGCTCCGAAGTTCGGCATGGTGCGGGTACAGGATCACAACGGTCGCTTCATCGGAATCGGTGAAGTGAGCGAAGACGGGCGCATCGCGCCGCGTCGACTGATTCGGTCAGAATGACCGGAAACCGGTCTGTGTAACAGCAGGCCGGCGAGTGTGGCTGTCAACAGGCACGGTCACTACTCATTTATAGATACAGGGATTTGTCCCTGGCCTGTTGAAACTGTTTTTGAAACAGTTTCCTGATAAAAGGATTGCCTCATGGCTCTCGACGTTCAAGAAAAAGCTCAAATCGTTGCCGACTACCAGCAAGCTGTTGGTGACACTGGTTCGCCAGAAGTGCAAGTTGCACTGCTGACCGCCAACATCAACAAACTGCAAGGTCACTTCAAGGCCAACGGTAAAGACCACCACTCCCGTCGTGGTCTGATCCGCATGGTTAACCAGCGTCGCAAGCTGCTGGACTACCTGAAAGGCAAGGACGTGAGCCGTTACAGCGCTCTGATCGCTCGCCTGGGTCTGCGTCGCTAATCAGCGATTGCGCTATGAGGTTGGTTGTCTGTCAGACGTCAGCGGGTTTCCGCCGGCGTCCGGCAGGCTCCCAGCCTCAAGTTTTATCTGGATACACGTTTTACCCTGGACAGGCGTTGGGCCGATTCCCGACATTGCCCAAGAATTTCGCAAGAAACCAGTTCCCCCAAGAGCCACAAAGAAGGTAGGACACCGTGAACCCGGTAATCAAAAAATTCCAGTTCGGTCAGTCGACCGTTACCCTCGAGACTGGCCGTATCGCCCGTCAGGCCTCCGGCGCAGTATTGGTCACCGTTGACGACGACGTCAGCGTATTGGTGACCGTAGTCGGTGCCAAGCAAGCCGATCCGGGCAAGGGCTTCTTCCCTCTGTCCGTTCACTACCAGGAAAAGACTTACGCTGCCGGTAAGATCCCTGGCGGTTTCTTCAAGCGTGAAGGCCGTCCTTCCGAGAAAGAAACCCTGACTTCCCGACTGATCGACCGTCCGATCCGTCCGCTGTTCCCGGAAGGTTTCATGAACGAAGTGCAGGTTGTCTGCACCGTCGTTTCCACCAGCAAGAAGACCGATCCGGACATCGCTGCGATGATCGGTACCTCGGCTGCCCTGGCGATCTCCGGCATTCCTTTCGACGGCCCGATCGGCGCCGCTCGCGTTGCCTTCCACGAAAGCACCGGCTACCTGCTGAACCCGACCTACGAGCAGCAAGCTGCTTCGAGCCTGGACATGGTCGTTGCCGGTACTTCCGACGCCGTGCTGATGGTTGAATCTGAAGCCAAAGAGCTGACCGAAGACCAGATGCTGGGCGCGGTACTGTTTGCTCACGACGAGTTCCAGGTCGTGATCAACGCCGTTAAAGAACTGGCTGCAGAAGCTGCCAAGCCAACCTGGACCTGGGCACCTGCTCCAGAAGCCACCGAGCTGCTGGCCGCTATCCGTTCCGAGTTCGGCGAAGCGATCTCCCAGGCTTACACCATCACCATCAAAGCCGACCGTTATGCGCGTCTGGGCGAGCTGCGTGACCAGGTTGTTGCCAAGCTGTCCGGTGAAGAAGGCCAGCCTTCGGCCTCCGACGTCAAAGCTGCTTTCGGCGAAATCGAATACCGCACCGTTCGCGAGAACATCGTTAACGGCAAGCCACGTATCGACGGTCGCGACACCCGCACCGTACGTCCGCTGAACATCGAAGTCGGCGTTCTGCCGAAGACTCACGGTTCGGCGCTGTTCACCCGTGGTGAAACCCAGGCTCTGGTAGTCGCGACTCTGGGCACTGCCCGTGACGCACAACTGCTGGACACCCTGGAAGGCGAGAAAAAAGACCCGTTCATGCTGCACTACAACTTCCCTCCGTTCTCGGTGGGCGAGTGTGGTCGCATGGGTGGCGCCGGTCGTCGCGAAATCGGTCACGGCCGTCTGGCCCGTCGTTCGGTTTCGGCCATGCTGCCAGCCGCTGACGTGTTCCCGTACACCATCCGTGTAGTTTCGGAAATCACCGAATCCAACGGTTCGAGCTCGATGGCTTCCGTTTGCGGCGCTTCCCTGGCCCTGATGGACGCTGGTGTTCCGATGAAGGCACCGGTTGCCGGTATCGCCATGGGTCTGGTTAAAGAAGGCGAGAAGTTCGCCGTTCTGACCGACATCCTGGGTGACGAAGACCACCTGGGCGACATGGACTTCAAAGTAGCCGGTACCGCCAAAGGTGTGACCGCGCTGCAGATGGACATCAAGATCAAGGGCATCACCGAAGAGATCATGGAAATCGCTCTGGGCCAAGCCCTGGAAGCGCGCCTGAACATCCTCGGCCAGATGAACCAGATCATCGGCCAGTCGCGTACCGAACTGTCGGCCAACGCTCCGACCATGATCGCGATGAAGATCGACACCGACAAGATCCGTGACGTTATCGGTAAAGGTGGCGCGACCATCCGTGCGATCTGCGAAGAGACCAAGGCTTCGATCGACATCGAAGACGACGGCTCGATCAAGATCTTCGGCGAAACCAAGGAAGCGGCTGAAGCAGCACGTCAGCGCGTTCTGGGTATCACCGCAGAGGCCGAGATCGGCAAGATCTACGTCGGCAAGGTTGAGCGCATCGTCGACTTCGGCGCATTCGTCAACATCCTGCCGGGCAAGGACGGTCTGGTTCACATCTCGATGCTGAGCGACGCTCGCGTAGAGAAAGTGACCGACATCCTGAAAGAAGGCCAGGAAGTGGAAGTGCTGGTACTGGACGTGGACAACCGCGGCCGTATCAAGCTGTCCATCAAAGACGTGGCAGCGGCCAAGGCTTCGGGCGTTTAATCACCCCGTCGCTTTAGCGCAATGAAAATGCCCCGCCGTGAAAACGGCGGGGCATTTTTTTGTCCGTGAAATATCGAGTCATTCGGCGAAGTTGCCGACCTTCAAGACCAGTGCTAGGTTTAGCCCACCGCCCGTGTAGCTCAGCCGGTAGAGCAGCGCACTCGTAACGCGAAGGTCGCAGGTTCGATTCCTGTCTCGGGCACCACTTCGCTTTTCCCTCGTTCTCGCTTCCCCTCGAAATCCGGTTTTATGTTCCCCCGGTCAACTTTTTGTGGGAGAGATGTAAAGTCCCGTGTAATTCGCTCGCCAAACGTCCTATATTCGTTGTCTGCATGAGCATCGCCCAGCAGTTTTCAGATGATCCCGAATGGTTCCGAAGGCCGGACAGTCCGCGTCAGAGAGATCCTTGATGATCCACATCCATCTTCCATTCTTACGATCAGCGAGAACGCCATGACCGAGTTAACTCAAGAGCAACGCCACGAACAAGCGCTGGAAAAGTACAAGCTTGATGCGCCTGAGCTGATGGACGAGATCAAGGACCTCAGTCCCGATGATCAGAAAGACCAGATCCAGTGGGCGTTCGAAGACGAAGCCGAAGCCCAGGGCCTGCAACCTTGGGAATTGACCCTCAAGTACACCAGCACGCCTGAGGAGTTCGAAGCCAAGCGCCTGGAGCTGCACAAGGAAGCGGCCGAAGTGTTGGGCGTCGAGTGGGAAGAGTACTGCGAGATGAACAATCTGGTGGTCTGAAACAAAAACGCCAGCCTCGAAAGGGCTGGCGTTTTTTATTGCGTGATCGACTCAGATGCTCAGGCGCATCGACAGGTCCACGGCTTTCACATCCTTGGTCATCGCGCCGATCGAGATGTAGTCCACCCCGGTCTGAGCGATCGGCAGCAGCGTACTTTCGTTGATGCCGCCACTGGCTTCCAGTTTTGCCTTGCCGCCGTTCAGGCGCACGGCTTCGCGCATGTCATCGAGGCTCAGTTCGTCGAGCATGATGATGTCGGCACCGGCGGCCAGCGCCTCCTTCAGCTCCTCCAGACTTTCCACTTCGATTTCCACCGGTTTGCCCGGGGCGATCTTGTGTGCAGCGGCAATCGCCTGCGGGATGCCACCGCTGGCGGCGATGTGGTTTTCCTTGATCAGGAACGCGTCGTACAGGCCGATGCGGTGGTTATGGCAACCGCCGCAGGTGACCGCGTATTTCTGCGCCAGACGCAGGCCCGGCAGGGTCTTGCGGGTATCGAGCAGTTTCACCGACGTCTCGGCAACGAAGTCCGCCAGGTACTGCGCGCGAGTCGCCACACCCGACAGCAACTGCAGGAAGTTCAGGGCGCTGCGTTCACCGGTCAGCAACGAGCGGGCGGGGCCTTCCAGATGAAACAGCGGCTGATTCGGCGAAACCCGTTCGCCATCGCGCACCTGCCAATGCACCGCCACACGTGGATCGAGCTGGCGGAACACCGCATCGACCCAGGCCGTGCCACTGATGACGGCGGCGTCGCGGGTGATGATGGTGGCTTTGGCCAGGCGTTCGGCCGGGATCAGTTGCGCGGTGATGTCGCCGCTGCCGATGTCTTCGAGCAACGCACGGCGCACGTTGGCTTCGATTTCGGCGGTCAAATCGGCGAGACGTAGATTCGGCATAACGGGCTCCACAAACTAAGTGGCCCGATTATAGGGGCATGGCGTCGGCCAACCCAAGGCGAGAACAGCCACGCAGCGCTGCATCCGGTCGATTTTCTTTGAGCAAACCCGTTTCTGTCGTGGTCACTGCAAGGTGTCGGCGCATAGGGGAAACCCTGACGGCTCTGGCGCCGGAGACATCTTTTGCAAGATAATCCGCCTTGCATTTGACGCCATGACTTTGACGTCGGCAAATCACCGTTTCAGGAGGCTTGGATGCACAACGACGGGAATGTAGTGCCTCTGCACAAGGCCACTACCGATCAGGCGACTCACTCGCCGCTCGCCCGCCTGCCTGTGATTCTGCTTCAGGTTCGCGACAAGGCTGCCCAGCGCCTGCGCAACGGTTTGCAGGAACTGTTCGATAACGCCGACGACACCCTGTTCGAAATGGCCGACCGGGCGCGTAACGACGTCGAGCAGAACATCTTTTTTGAGGCCATGCGCGACCTGCGCCTCAAGCGCAAGAACATCGAGCGCGGTTTTCTCGAGCAATTCTTCGAAGCCTTTGTCGGCCTCACTCAATTCGATCCCGTCCCCACCGTCCTCTCTCACGCCTTGCAGCATGAGGACACTACCGCGCGCACCGACGACATGGAGCGCAACGTCGCGGTCGAGACCATGGTCGGCCGTGTGCTGAATCGCGACGGGTTCGCCCTCGACCAACTGACCGCGCGATTCAATGCGCTGTTGGGCAAGACCCTGGACGATCAATACAACCCGCTGGGCCCGGCGATGCTTTGCGAGTACTTCCTGCAAGCGGGGCGCAATCTGGGGGTGGAGATCAAGGTCAAACTGATCCTGCTCAAACTGTTCGAGCGGTATGTGCTGGCCGATACCGATCAACTCTACGCCGAAGCCAATCAACTGCTGATCGCCACGGGCGTGTTGCCCGAGCTCAAGCCGGCACCGGCCCGTCGCGCTATCGATCAGGCCGTGGCCAGCGTGCAGAGCGAATTCGAGGGTGCCGACAAACCTCAGACGGATGCCGGCGTGCAGGAGGTCTTCGCCGCATTGCAGGAGTTGCTGCTGCACGTGCGCGGTACGGTCGCGCCGACCCTTGAGCCCAGCGCTCCCGCCCAACCGATTTCCACCCGCGACCTGCTACGCCTGCTCTCGCACCTGCAGCAATACGTGCCGGCGCTGGCGGTGCAGGACGACTTCGATCTGCGCCATCAGCTTGAACAGTTGCTGACCCGGGTCAGCGTGCGCAGCGGCAAATCACGAATCGTCGGCGGGGCCGACGAGGACGTGATCAATCTGGTGGCGATGGTCTTCGACTGCATCCTCGATGATCGCAACCTGCCGGATTCGCTCAAGGCGCTGATTGCACGGTTGCAGATCCCGATGTTGAAGGTCGCGGTGATCGACAAAAGCTTCTTCAGCCGCAGCAGCCACCCGGCGCGGCGCCTGCTCAATGAAATTGCCGAAGCGGCGATGGGGTGGGGCGAGTGCGACGGCAATGCGCGCGACAGCCTGTACCTGCGCATCGAGCAAGTGGTGCAGCGCCTGCTGACGGATTTCGTCGATGACCCGGCGATTTTTTCCGAGTTGCTGGCGGACTTCCTCGCCTTCACCAGTGACGAACGCCGTCGTAGCGAATTGCTTGAACAGCGTTTGCGCGATGCCGAAGAGGGCCGGGCGAAAACCGAACTGGCCCGCCAGCGGGTCGAGCAGGCGTTGAATCAGGCCTTGCTGGGCAAAGTCCTGCCACCGTCAGTGGTGACGTTCGTGCAGGAGGCCTGGAGCAAGGTGTTGCTGCTGACCTGCCTCAAGCATGGCGATCAGTCTGCCGAATGGCAGGCCGACGTGCAGACCATGGAGCAATTGATCTGGAGCGTGCAGCGCCACGACGACGCCGAAGCCGGCCTGCGGCTGTTGGCGCTGGTGCCGGGGTTGCTCAAGTCATTGCGCGACGGCCTGAGCAGTTCGGCCTTCGATCCGTTTGCCACCAGCGGCTTCTTCAGTGAACTGGAAGCGCTGCATGTGTGCCTGCTCGAACCGTCCAGCGAGCCGGATCAGACCGCGTTACCGGAAATGATCGAAGTGTCGCAGGCGATTGTCTTGCAGATGGCCGACGAGCCGCGCACGCCGGCGCGTTTACCGGCCGACGACGCAGGTTTGCGTCAGGTCGATCAGTTGCGCCTGGGCAGTTGGGTGGCGTTCGAAGAAGACGAAGAACACACCCTGCGCTGCAAGCTGGCGGCGATCATCGAGGCCACCGGCAAGTACGTGTTCGTCGACCGCACCGGGATGAAAGTGCTGGAGCGCGATCGCACGGAACTGGCCCTGGCGTTCCGTCGTGGCGCGGTGCGGGCGCTGGACGACACCTTGCTGTTCGACCGGGCGCTGGAGTCGGTGCTCGGCAATCTGCGGCGGCTCAATCGCGGCAAGTGATCGCGCGCCGGGGGCCGATCACGGCATACTGGTCGCCAACACAGTCGGCGTTGAAGGAATCGGTATGCAGTTGGATCCCGCAAGCGGTTGGTGTCACGGGGTGCAGGTCTGCCCTTCGCCCAACTTCAATGAACGCCCGGCGGGCGAAGTCTCCCTGTTGGTCATCCACAACATCAGCCTGCCACCGGCGCAGTTCGCCACCGGCAAGGTGCAGGAATTTTTCCAGAATCGTCTGGATGTCACGGAACATCCCTATTTTGCCGGGATAGCCGACCTGCGCGTGTCTGCGCATTTTCTGATCGAACGTGACGGCAAGGTCACCCAGTTTGTCTCCTGTCTTGAGCGTGCCTGGCATGCCGGCGTTTCGGTGTTCGAAGGACGGGAAACCTGTAACGATTTTTCGGTGGGCATCGAGCTGGAAGGTACCGATGATCTGCCGTTCACCGATGCGCAGTATCAGGCGTTGACCGTGCTGACCCGGCAGATACAGACGGCGTTCCCGGCGATCACCGTCGAGCGCATCTGCGGGCACAGCGACATAGCCCCCGGACGCAAGACCGACCCCGGACCCGCATTCGACTGGGCACGCTACCGCGCCGCCCTGGCACAAGAGGAAGGAAAATGAGTTTTCTGGTGTTACTGCTGGCGGTATGGATCGAGAAGTTCTCGGCCCTGCGCCAACGGGTTCAACGCGATGGCGGATGGATCCGCGAACTGCACAAGCTTGAAACCGGCGGGCTGGCCAAACAGCCGTGGCTGGTGCTGACCGTCCTGGTGCTGTTGCCGGTGGCGCTGCTGGGGTTGCTGCTGGTGGTGCTGGACCCGGTGGCCTACGGTCTGCTGGCGTTGCCGGTGCATTTGCTGGTGGTGATTTACAGCCTGGGGCGGGGTGATCTGCTCGGCGAACTCGGACCGTTTCGCGACGCCTGGCGCCGTGAGGATCTGCAGGCCGCTGCCCATGTGGCCAAGCGTGATCTGAACATCTGCGCCGAAAGCGGCGAACAATTGCTGGAGCAAGTGCAACGGCATCTGTTGTGGCAGGCCTATCAGAGTTTCTTTGCGGTGATTTTCTGGTACTTCCTGCTCGGCCCGGTCGCGGCTCTCAGCTATCGCTTGCTGGCGCTGGCGGAAGAAAACGCCCAGAACCCGGCGGTGGCCGAAAGGGCCGGACAACTGCGCCACGCCTTCGACTGGGTGCCTGTGCGGCTGCTGGCGGCGAGCCTTGCGCTGGTCGGTAATTTCGTCGCGGTCAGCCGGGTGATGCTGCACGAACTGCTGAACTGGAACATCAGCGCTGCGCAACTGATCACCAAGGTCGGGCTGGCTGCCGGGGAAATCCCGCCGGCAGCCGTCGGCCCCGAAGGCATCAACACCCTCGACTGCCTGTGGGAACTGCTGCTGCGAGCGGCGGTGCTGTGGTATGCCGGCTTTGCCCTGTGGACAGTGCTGGCGTAGGCCCTTCGCGTGACGAGGGGGGCAATCCCCCTCGTTAACCTTAAGTTACAAAACCTCCCTTCGATTTGAGCTATACAGAGATGGCGCCCGATAGTGGCTATCTGCTGTCGCCCCGCGCCTGCCAATAAAAACAAGAAAAAACCAAGGGAGACTTCCAGTGAAGAGCTTGCTCTATCCCGCCGTCTCGCTGATGAACCGCTTGAGCTTCGGCATGAAGTTCAGCCTGATCAGCGTGCTGTTCCTGGTGCCGATGCTGGTGACCAATTTCTATCTGGTGCGCGATTCCTATCGTGAATTCCAGGGCACCCGGGTGGAGCTGCAGAGCCTCGACCTGCTGGGCAGCAGCCTGACCCTGCGCCGGGATCTGGAAACCCTCAACAATCTGGTGCAGATCAACGTTACCCTCGGCCAGTCCGGCAAGGCCGGCAATGTCGAGGCGCAGATCACCAGCCTTGAGCAAAGCGTCCTGGCGCGCCTGCAAGGGCTGACGCCCATGACCGAGGATCCGGAGCAGATCAAGTTCTTCGAGACCAAGCGCGATGAAATGATCGCGGCGTTCAAGGCCCAGCAAGCGGAAAACTCTCTGCAAAGCAAAAGTGCGCTGATCGGCAAACTGCTGGGCAATGCGCAGGTTTTCAGCCAGATCGTCGCCAGTCAGGCCGGATTGAGCCGCGACAATCAGGGCGACATACGCCAGCTCAGCGAGCTGATCACCGCGACCACGCCGGCCGTCACCCAGGCCTTGGGCGAAGGTCGGGCGATGGGCTCGTATTCATTGGGTCAGGGTTTTCTCAACAGTTCGTCGAGCACCCGCTTCGACGAGTTGCTGGTGCAGATCGAAAAACTTCAGGCCGAATATGGCCTGAAATTGCAGGATGCGCTGGGCTCCAGCAAAGCCGCCCGTGATTCCCTGAGCACTCCAGCCGATGCCAGCAAGGCGACGCTGAAACAGGCCAGCACCCTGATCGAAGAGCAAGTGGTGATGGCCGAAACGCTCGACGCCCCATGGCAGGCGTTTTATGACCAGGTCACCGGGCTGATGGACCAGACCTATCAGCTCAACGACGCCACCCTGAAATTCCTCGACACCCAATTGCAGCAGCGCCTGGGGCAAAACCGCACGCACATGGTGCTGCAAGCCGTGGCGTTGTCGGTGGTGTTCGTGCTGATTTTCTATCTCTATGGCGGCTTCTACGCGTCGACCCGCGCCACCCTGAAAAACCTCGGCGCCATGATGGATAAAGTCGCAGCAGGCGACATGACAGTGAATTTCCGCGCCAACAGCCGCGATGAACTCGGCGAGTTGGGCGAAGTGTTCAATGGCACGGTGCGCAAAATTCATGACCTGATCGAACGGGTCGGCCACACCGTTGGCGAGGTCGAGCGACAGGCGGGGCAAGTGGAAAACGTCTCGGCGCAGAGCAATCAGGCGGTCGCCGGGCAACGCACGCAGATCGAGCAAGTGGCCACCGCGATGAACCAGATGTCGGCGACGTCGCTGGAGGTGGCACGCAGTGCGGCGGCCGCGGTCAGCAGCGCCCACAGCGTGAACGACGAAACCATAAGCGGTCGCGGGTTGGTGGAATCGCAGCAGGGCAGCATCGCCGCACTGGCGAGCGAAATCGATCAATCAGTGTTGGTGATCAACCAGTTGGCCAGCGACAGTCAGTCGATCAGTCGCGTTCTGGAAGTGATCAAGAGCATCGCCGAACAGACCAATCTGCTGGCGCTCAACGCCGCGATCGAGGCCGCGCGGGCCGGTGAGCAGGGGCGCGGTTTTGCCGTGGTCGCTGACGAAGTCCGGACGCTGGCCAAACGCACCCAGCAATCGACCGAAGAAATCGAGCAGATGATCGCCAAACTCCACGGCGGCGTCGGCGCGGCAGTGAAGGCCATGGGCGTCAGCCATCAGATGGCCAACGGCACGGTGGGGCAGTCGGAAAAAGTCCAGCAGGCGCTGGAAAACATCCTCGGCGCTGTCGGCATGATCGTCGACCAGAACCAGCAGATCGCCGCCGCCGTCGAACAACAGACTGCCGTCGCCCACGACATCGACCAGAACATCGTCGAGATCAACCGGGCCGGCGAGCGCACCGCAGAAGGCGCGCATCAGACCGAAGATGCCAGTCGCGCGTTGTCGGCGCAGGTGGTCGAGTTGAAGCAGTTGATCAGCGCGTTCCGGGTTTGAATCGACCTGCCTCCTGTGAGGCAGGTTTTTTCGGAATGGTTTGTAGTACTTTTTTGCTTACATCTGTAAGCAAAATCCTGTTTTCCTCCGGGGGCTGGTTTTTCGTCTTCAATGAACCAAGCTCAGTTCATTGACCACTTGGAGGAGATCGCACATGTCCGTCGCAACCCTGGGCGTCCAGGGCCGCTGCGCCCACTGCCAGACCACGCTGGTGCTCAAACCCTGGCAGCTGAATGCCATATCGATCCACGAAGCGTTCACCTGTGCGCATTGCCAGAAAAGCCTGGAGCTGCGCTGCCCGAAGCAGATCAAACGCTTTCGTTCGCTCGATTCACTCGGCCTGATGCGCGCCAGTGCGCTGGTGACGGTGTGCACCGCGTTGCTGGTGGCTTTGGTGATGGAATGGGTGGGGTTGCTGAGCGTCACCGAGCAATTGAACGCGTCGCTGATCGCGATTTTCGTGTACTTCGCGGTGATTCGTTATGCCCGGCAGCGCCAGCACCTGACCCTGATTCTCGACGCGGCCAAGGCCCACGCCGACTGACTACCAGCCGAACACGTCGCAGCTGTTGGCGGTACTGGCGGCGGCGAGTTGTTGCGCACTGATGTTCATCAAAGCGGCCAGTGAGTCGCAGATCGCCGGCAGATGCGCCGGCGTATTGCGAATGCCGGGGAACATGGCAGGCGCCATGTCCGGTGAGTCGGTTTCCAATACCACCGAATCCAGCGGCAAGTCGGCCAGCACCCGATGCATGCGCAACGCCTGCGGCCAGGTGGGCGCGCCGCCAAGACCCAGTTTGAAACCGAGCTTGATGTATTCCCGCGCTTCTTCACGGCTGCCGGCGAAGGCGTGAATGATGCCGGCGCGCTTGAGCTTGAAGCGCTTGAGCGTGGCAATCACCGCCGCATGGCTGCGCCGCACGTGGATCAGCGCTGGCAACTCGAAATCCGCCGCCAGTTGCAGTTGTGCGTCGAATAGCGCTTGCTGGCGTTCGCGGTCGAGGGTTTCGATGAAGTAATCCATGCCGATTTCGCCGACCGCGCACAGCTGCCGATGACCCCTTAGCCGTGTCAGCCAATCGCCTAATACCAGTAAATCTTCAGGCCGATGCTGATCGAGATAGACCGGGTGCAATCCGAAGGCCGCGTACAAGTCGGCGTCGCTTTGCACCAGATCCCACACCCGCTGCCAGTTCCCCTCGTAGACCCCGAGCACCACCATTCGCCGCACCCCGAGGGCGCGGCTTTCGCTCAGCAGCGCCGTGCGATCGGCGTCGAAGTCGGGGAAGTCCAGATGGGTGTGGCTGTCGATCAGCTCCACGGCTCAGTCCCGGTGAATACGCTGCTTGAAGGTACGGGCGATGGCTTGTACGCCAGGCTGGTAATCCGATTGTTCGACCGCCGCCAGTGCCAGTTCCAGCGCCTTGTCGGCGATCAACTGGTGCTGCTGGGCCATGGCGTTGACCGGCAGCGGCAGGAAGTCCAGCAATTGGGTGTCGCCGAATGTACCGAGGCGCAGCGGGCGGTTTTTGAGCGGGAAGTCATGCAGCGCGTCGAACACGCCCTGCAGCAGCACGTAGGACGTGGTCACCAGCGCATCCGGCAAATGCCCGAGGCGTTGCAGGAGTTCTTCCATCAACTGCTTGCCGCACTCGCGGCTGAAGGATTCGGCGTGCTCGATCAGCACTTCGCCCTTGAACCCGGCAAGGGCCTGCTTGAACCCGGCCGCACGTTCCTGGCTGATGCTCAGTTCCGGACGGGCGCCCAGCAGCACGATCTGTTTCGGCTGCGGGTCGAGCAGGCTTTCGGTCAGGTGCAGGCTGGCTTCGCGGTCGTCGCTGACCACCGAGCAGAAGTGTTCGGCATCCATCACCCGGTCGATGGCAATGATCGGCAGGCCCTTGGCCTGCAACTGGCGATAACTGTCGTCACCGGCCGGCAGGCAACTGGCGACGATCAACGCATCACAGCGTCGGGCGCGGAACAGTTGCAGCAGTTGCCGCTCGCTGTCCGGTGCATCGTCGGAGCTGGCGATCAGCAGCTGATAGCCCCGCGCACGGGCGCCTTGCTCCAGCAGTTTGGCGATCCGCGCGTAACTGGGGTTTTCCAGATCCGGCAGGATAAAACCCAGGGTCCGGGTGTGCCGACTGCGCAGTCCGGCTGCCTGTGGATTGGGGGTAAAGCCGTGCAGATCGACCACCGCCCGGACCCGCTCGACGGTGGCGGTGCTGATGCGTTGCTGTTCGGCCTTGCCGTTGATGACGTAGCTGGCGGTGGTCACGGACACTCCGGCCAACCGCGCGATATCACTGAGTTTCAACCCGGGATTTCCTTGTTTTTTCGAGCTTGCCGCGACATTTTCGCCAATCCTACCCGATTCAGGCAGGCGACCATTGTCGCAGCGCATCCGACAAGTTGGACTTCAAGGATGGGACATTATCGAGTAACGTGCCGATCAATCTAGATTAAACGTTTCAGCAAGCGTATTTTCTACGTTTTAGACGCCTTTGGCCGGTTCTGCCGTGAAACCGCCAAAACTGCCTCCTGAAAAGGATGGCCCATAGCGCCTAAGCTGCAACCATTCAAAACAATACCTGGCATTGAACAATGCCAAAAAGGAGATCGCATGCTCGAGCTCACTGTAGAGCAGATATCCATGGGCCAGTCGGCTGTGGATAAAACCGCCGCTTTGCAATTGCTGGCCAGTCATCTGGTCGCCGATGGTCTGGTCGCCGACGGATACCTCGCCGGCCTGCAGGCCCGGGAGGCTCAGGGCTCGACCTTCCTCGGCCAAGGCATTGCGATTCCCCACGGCACGCCCGAAACCCGCGATCAGGTATTCGCCACCGGCGTGCGTCTGATGCAGTTTCCCGATGGTGTGGACTGGGGTGATGGCCAGATCGTTTATCTGGCCATCGGCATCGCCGCCAAATCCGACGAACACCTGCGCCTTCTGCAACTGCTGACCCGCGCCCTCGGCGAGACCGATCTGGGCCAGGCCCTGCGCCGCGCGAGTTCGCCCGAAGCGCTGCTGAAACTGCTGCAAGGCGCGCCGCAGGAGCTGGCGCTGGATGCACAGATGATCGGCCTCGGGGTCTCCGCCGACGATTTCGAAGAACTGGTCTGGCGCGGTGCGCGTCTGCTGCGCCAGGCCGATTGTGTGAGCAACGGTTTCGCCGGTGTATTGCAGCAGGTCGAAGCGCTGCCGCTGGGCGATGGCCTGTGGTGGCTGCACAGCGAACAGACCGTGAAGCGTCCGGGCCTGGCGTTCGTCACGCCGGACAAACCGATGCGCTATCTCGGCCAGCCGCTCAGCGGTCTGTTCTGTCTGGCCAGCCTCGGTGAAGCGCATCAGGCGTTGCTCGAGCGTTTGTGCGCGTTGCTGATCGAAGGTCGCGGCCATGAACTGGGTCGCGCCACCAGCAGCCGCAAAGTCCTCGAAGTGCTTGGCGGTGAGTTGCCGGCCGACTGGCCGAGCGCACGTATCGCACTGGCAAACGCCCATGGTCTGCACGCGCGGCCGGCGAAAATCCTCGCGCAACTGGCGAAAAGTTTTGATGGCGAAATCCGTGTGCGCATCGTCGACGGTCAGGACAGCGCGGTTTCGGTGAAGAGCCTGAGCAAACTGTTGAGCCTCGGCGCCCGTCGCGGCCAGGTGCTCGAAATCATCGCCGAACCGAGCATCGCTGCCGATGCCTTGCCGGCCTTGCTGGCCGCCATCGAAGAAGGCCTCGGCGAAGAAGTCGAGCCGCTGCCAGCAGTCAGTCAGCAGCGTGAAGTGATCGCCGACATCGCCGAAGTCCTGAGCGCCCCGGCCTCCGGCAGCCTGCTGCAAGCGATTCCTGCCGCCCCCGGCATCGCCATCGGCCCGGCGCACATTCAAGTCCAGCAAACCATCGATTACCCGTTGCGCGGCGAGTCCGCTGCCATCGAGCGCGAGCGTCTCAAGCAAGCGCTGGCTGACGTGCGTCAGGACATTCAGGGCCTGATCGAGCGCAGCAAGGCCAAGGCGATCCGCGAGATTTTCATCACCCACCAGGAAATGCTCGACGACCCGGAACTCACCGATGAAGTCGACACCCGCCTCAAGCAGGGCGAAAGCGCCGAAGCGGCGTGGATGGCCGTGATCGAAGCCGCCGCGAAACAACAGGAAGCGTTGCAGGACGCGTTGCTCGCCGAACGTGCCGCCGACCTGCGCGACATTGGCCGCCGGGTGTTGGCGCAACTGTGTGGCGTGCAGACGCCCGCCGAGCCTGAGCAACCGTACATTCTGGTGATGGACGAGGTCGGTCCGTCCGACGTCGCGCGTCTGGATCCGGCGCGGGTCGCGGGGATTCTCACCGCCCGTGGTGGCGCCACCGCACACAGTGCAATCGTGGCTCGCGCGCTGGGCATTCCGGCGCTGGTCGGAGCGGGCGCTGCGGTGTTGCTGCTGAAACCGGGCACGCCGTTGCTGATCGACGGCCAGCGCGGTCGCCTGCATGTGGACGCGGATGCCGCGACCCTGCAACGCGCCAGCGAAGAACGCGACACCCGCGAACAACGCCTGAAAGCCGCCGCCGAACAACGCCATCAACCGGCGCACACCACCGACGGCCACGCCGTGGAAGTGTTCGCCAACATCGGCGAAAGCGCCGGTGTGATCAGCGCGGTGGAGCAGGGCGCCGAAGGCATCGGTCTGTTGCGCACCGAACTGATTTTCATGGCTCATCCACAGGCGCCGGACGAGGCGACTCAGGAAGCCGAATACCGCCGCGTCCTCGACGGCCTCGCCGGTCGCCCGCTGGTAGTGCGCACCCTCGACGTCGGCGGCGACAAACCGCTGCCGTATTGGCCGATCGCCAAGGAAGAAAACCCGTTCCTCGGCGTACGCGGGATTCGCCTGACATTGCAGCGTCCGCAGATCATGGAAGCGCAGTTGCGCGCCTTGCTGCGTTCGGCGGACAACCGTCCATTGCGGATCATGTTCCCGATGGTCGGCAGCGTCGAAGAGTGGCGTCAGGCCCGCGACATGACCGAACGCCTGCGCCTGGAAATCCCGGTTGCCGATCTGCAACTGGGGATCATGATCGAAGTGCCGTCCGCTGCCTTGTTGGCACCGGTGCTGGCCAAAGAAGTGGATTTCTTTAGCGTCGGCACCAACGACCTGACCCAATACACGCTGGCCATCGACCGTGGTCATCCGACCCTGTCCGCCCAGGCTGACGGCCTGCACCCGGCGGTGCTGCAACTGATCGATATCACCGTGCGCGCGGCCCATGCCCACGGCAAATGGGTTGGCGTCTGTGGCGAACTGGCGGCGGATCCGCTGGCGGTGCCGGTGCTGGTCGGCCTCGGTGTGGATGAACTCAGCGTCTCCGGGCGCAGCATCGCCGAGGTCAAGGCGCGCATCCGCGAGCTCAGCCTCACCCAGACGCAAACCCTTGCTCAACAAGCCCTGGCCGTGGGCAGCGCCAACGAAGTGCGCGCATTAGTGGAGGCCCTGTAATGGCCAAGATTCTCACCCTGACCCTCAACCCGGCGCTGGACCTCACGGTGCAGTTGCCACGCCTGGAGACCGGTCAGGTCAACCGCAGCGACGAGATGCACACCCACGCCGCCGGCAAGGGCGTCAACGTCGCGCAAGTGCTGGCCGACCTCGGTCATCAACTGACGGTCAGCGGCTTTCTCGGCGAAGACAATCTGCAGGCGTTCGAAACCCTGTTCGCCAAACGCGGTTTTACCGATGCGTTTATCCGGGTGCCCGGCGAGACCCGCAGCAACATCAAGGTCGCGGAACAGGACGGTCGCATCACCGACATCAACGGCCCTGGGCCGGTGGTCGGCGTGGTGGCGCAACAGGCGTTGCTGGATCGTCTGGTGCAGATTGCGCCGGGGCATGACGCGGTGGTGGTCGCCGGCAGTTTGCCGCGCGGAGTCACTGCACAGTGGTTGCGCGAACTGGTCGAGCGCTTGAAGGCGTTGGGCCTGAAAGTCGCTCTGGACACCAGCGGCGAAGCTTTGCGCGCGGCGCTCAAGGCCGGCCCGTGGCTGATCAAGCCGAACACCGAAGAGCTGGCCGATGCGCTGGGCTGTGAAGTGGTGTCCCACGCGTCTCAGGCTGAGGCAGCCAATCGGTTGCACACCCAAGGCATCGAGCATGTGGTGATTTCTCACGGCGCCGACGGTGTGAACTGGTTCAGCGTCGGCTCGGCGCTGCATGCGACGCCGCCGAAGGTCAGCGTCGCCAGTACGGTCGGTGCCGGCGATTCGTTGCTGGCCGGCATGCTCCACGGTCTGCTCAGTGCCGATACGCCGGAGCAAACCCTGCGCACGGCCACGGCGATTGCGGCGCAGGCGGTGACCCAGATCGGTTTCGGTATTCACGATGCTGCGCAACTGGCGCAGCTCGAACAGGGCGTGCGCGTGCGCCCCCTGACAGAACAATAAGAGGGTTTGTCATGAAGTTAGCCATTGTCACGGCCTGCCCGAACGGCATGGTCACCAGTGTGCTGTGCGCCCGGTTGCTGGATGCCGCGGCCCAGCGTCAGGGCTGGAGCACCAGCGTCGAAGTGGTGGATGCTGCGCACCCGGAGCGCGAGTTGTCGGCGGCGACCATCGAAGCCGCCGAGTGGGTGTTGCTGGTGGCCACGGGACCTGTGGACATGACCCGGTTCATCGGCAAGAAAGTCTTTCGGATTGCGCCGGCGCAAGCCCTGCAGGATGTCGAAGACGTGCTGCGACGTGGCGCCGTCGAGGCCGAGGTTTACGTCGCTGCCGAGACGCCGCCCGTGGTTACCAGCGCTCAAGCGCCGCGTCTGGTCGCGATCACTGCATGCCCGACCGGTGTCGCCCACACCTTCATGGCCGCCGAAGCTTTGCAGCAAGCCGCCAAGCGGCTGGGCTATGACCTGCAAGTCGAAACCCAGGGCTCGGTCGGCGCGCGAAATCCGCTGAGTGCGGCAGCCATCGCCGAAGCTGACGTGGTGCTGCTGGCGGCCGACATTGAAGTCGCCACCGAGCGTTTCGCCGGCAAGAAAATCTACCGCTGCGGCACCGGGATCGCCTTGAAGCAGTCCGAAGCCACCCTGAAAAAAGCTCTGGCCGAAGGCAAGCAGGAAAGCGCTGCGAGCGACGGCAAGGCCCCGGCCAAACAAGAGAAAAGCGGCGTCTACAAACACTTGCTGACTGGCGTGTCGTTCATGCTGCCGATGGTAGTGGCGGGCGGTTTGATGATCGCCTTGTCGTTCGTGTTCGGCATCACCGCGTTCAAGGAAGAGGGCACGCTGGCGGCGGCGCTGATGCAGATCGGCGGCGAGACCGCGTTCAAATTGATGGTGCCGTTGCTGGCCGGTTACATCGCCTGGTCGATTGCCGACCGTCCCGGTCTGGCGCCGGGGATGATCGGCGGTTTGCTGGCGAGCACCCTGGGCGCCGGCTTCATCGGCGGGATCGTCGCCGGGTTTATCGCAGGCTACGCGGCCAAGGCGATCAGTCGGTACGTGGCGCTGCCGCAAAGTCTGGAAGCGCTGAAACCGATTCTGATCATCCCGTTGTTCGCCAGCCTGTTCACCGGGCTGGTGATGATTTACGTGGTCGGCAAACCGGTGGCCGGGATGCTCGCGGCGTTGACGCATTTTCTCGATAGCATGGGCACCACCAACGCGATCCTGCTCGGTGTGTTGCTGGGCGGCATGATGTGCGTCGACCTCGGCGGGCCGATCAACAAGGCCGCTTATGCGTTTTCGGTGGGGCTGTTGGCTTCGCAGAGTTATGCACCGATGGCCGCGACCATGGCCGCCGGCATGGTGCCGCCGATTGGTCTGGGCATCGCCACGTTCATCGCCCGGCGCAAGTTCGCCCAGACTGAACGCGAGGCGGGTAAAGCGGCGCTGGTGCTGGGACTTTGCTTTATCTCTGAAGGGGCGATTCCGTTTGCCGCGAAGGATCCGCTGCGAGTGATCCCGGCGAGCATTGCCGGCGGTGCGCTGACCGGTGCGTTGTCGATGTACTTCGGTTGCAAACTGATGGCGCCCCACGGTGGCCTGTTCGTGCTGGCGATTCCGAATGCGATCAACCATGCGCTGCTGTACCTGCTGGCAATCGTCGCGGGCAGCCTGCTGACGGCGGTTGTGTACGCGCTGGTCAAGCGGCCGGAGGCCGTGGAACTGGCGCTGGAGCCCGCGAAGGCCTGAGGTGTCACACCCCTTTCATCTAGCGGTGCTTAAGTTTTCCTTTTTTCAGGGATAACACCATGAGCGATTTCAATCCCGGTCGCCGGCGCGTGATGCAAGCCGTCGGCGCCGGACTGCTGATGCCGGGGCTGGCGCCGGCCGTGATCGCGTCGGTCAAGGATCGACCGCAACTCACTGACGGCGTGCAATCCGGCGACTTGCAGGGTGACCGCGCGATGATCTGGAGCCGCGCCGACCGCCCGGCGCAGATGGTGGTGGAGTGGGACACCCGCAGCCAGTTCCGCCATCCGCGCCGGGTCGTCTCCGCGCTGGCCGATGCCCGCAGCGATTTCACCGCCCGCGTCGAACTCACCGGGTTGCCCGCCGATCAGGCGATTTTCTACCGCGTGTATTTCAAAGACGCCCGCACCGGCGTTGCCAGCGAACCGTGGCTCGGTCACTTGCGCAGTGCACCGACGGCGCGGCGCAATATCCGTTTTGTCTGGAGCGGCGACACCGTCGGCCAGGGCTTCGGCATCAACCCCGATATCGGCGGCATGCGCATCTATGAAGCCATGCGTATGCGCCTGCCGGACTTCTTTATTCACAGCGGCGACACCATCTACGCCGACGGCCCGGTGCCGGCGCAGCTGACCACGGAAGGTGGCCGGATCTGGCGCAACCTCACCACCGAAGCCAAGAGCAAGGTCGCCCAGACCCTCGACGATTATCGCGGCAATTACCGCTACAACCTGATGGACGAAAACGTCCGTCGCTTTAATGCCGAAGTGCCGCAGATCTGGCAGTGGGATGACCATGAAGTGGTCAACAACTGGTCGCCGGGCAAACAGCTCGACGAGCGTTATCAGGAAAAAAATATCCACACCCTGGTCGGCCGTGCGCGTCAGGCCTGGCTCGAATATTCGCCGATGCGTTTGCAGGCCGCCGATGGCGGCGGGCGGATCTATCGCAAGTTGAGTTACGGGCCGATGCTCGATGTGTTCGTGCTCGACATGCGCAGCTATCGCGGCGCCAACGACGACAATCTCGGGGCGGAAAAACCATTCCTCGGGCGTGAGCAACTGAACTGGCTCAAGCGCGGATTGAAGGCCTCGAAAGCCCAGTGGAAAGTCATCGCCGCCGACATGCCGATCGGTCTTGGCGTGCCGGATGGCGAGGTCAGTCCCGGTGTTGCGCGCTGGGAAGCGGTGGCCAACGGCGACCCTGGCCCGGCGCAGGGACGCGAACTGGAAATCGCCGAGCTGCTGGGCTTTTTGCGCGCGCAACAGGTGCGCAATTTCGTGTTCCTGACGGCGGACGTGCATTACTGCGCGGCGCATCACTACCACCCGGATCGCGCTGCGTTCCAGGATTTCGAACCGTTCTGGGAGTTTGTCGCAGGGCCGTTGAACGCCGGCAGTTTCGGCCCCAATCCGCTGGACAAGACCTTTGGCCCGCAGGTGGTGTTCGAGAAAGCGCCGGCGGTACAGAACGCCTCGCCGTTTGCCGGGTTTCAGTTTTTCGGTGAGGTGAACATTGACGGGCAGAGCGGGGAGATGAGCGTGGTGTTGCGGGATCTGGAGGGTGTTGCGGTGTTCGAGCAAAAGCTGCAGCCAGTCTGAATGCAGCGCTGAACCTGTGGGAGCAAGGTTGCTCCCACAGTGACCCAAGGTGAATCAATAAACGTCGCGACGGTAACGACCCTGTTCGATCAGGCGTTCGACTTCAGCGGCGCCCAGCACTTCATTGAGCACCTGATCCACGCCCGACGCCATGCCTTGAAGGCTGCCGCAGATGTAGATCACCGCACCGTCCGCCAGCCATTTCTTCAACTCGCCGGCCGATTCGCGCAGGCGATCCTGCACGTAAATCTTCTCGGCCTGATCCCGCGAGAACGCCAGATCGAGGCGTTCCAGATCGCCATTGATCAACCACTCTTCCAGCTCCGCACGACAGAGGAAATCGTGCTCGCGATTGCGCTCGCCAAACAGCAGCCAGTGACGTTGTTGATTGTCGGCGATCCGTGCCTTGAGCAAGCTGCGCAGCCCGGCGAGACCGGTGCCGTTGCCCAGCAGGATCATCGGCACCGGAGCGTTCGGCAGGTGGAAACCGCTGTTGCGGCGGACCCGCAGGCTGATGCTGCCGCCGACCGGAGCATGCTCGGTCAGCCAGCCGGAACCGATGCCGAGGCTGCCGTCGGCATGCTGTTCCTGACGCACGATCAGCTCCAACACACCGTCGGCGGCAATCGAGGCGATCGAGTATTCGCGCATCGCCAGCGGCACCATCGCATCGACCAGCGCCTGAGCGTGCAGGCCCACCAGATGCGCGCGGTGCTCGGGCAACTGGCGGGTGGCGAGGGCGACTTCCAGCGACTCTTCCAGACCGTTGACCTTGACGCTGGTTTCACCACGGATGCCGAGGCCGTCGAGGAAATGCTCGATCGCCCACGGGCAGTTGCGTGGCAGCACTTCCACCAGATCGCCGGCCAGCCAGCTGCGGGAGGTCGGCGCGGTCAGGCCGAGCAGGAAGACGGGGGATCCGCTGCTGTCCGGGTTCATCAGCTCGCGGCGCACCAGCGTCCAGTTCTCGTAGCTCGGCGCCTGCCAGGTATCGACCGGCGCTTGCCCGGTGATCAGCCCGAGCTGGGTCTGCCAGTGACGCAGGGCGTAAGGATCGCCGCTGTCGACTTCCACCGGGGCGAACAGGGTCTTGCCGCCGTGTTCGCCCAGCCATTGATGCAGGCGCCGGGCGAAACCGCAGAAGTGCTGATACTGACGATCGCCGAGTCCGAGTACGGCGTAGTTGAGGCTGTCGAGGGTCGAGGCGTTCTTCAATACCTTGCGCTCGAAACCGCGAGCGCTGTCCGGCGCTTCGCCGTCGCCAAAGGTGCTGACCACGAACAGCGCGTTGTTCGATTCGCGCAAATCCTGCTCGCTGACATTCGCCAGCGGCTGCACCTTCACCGGCAATCCGGCGGCCTGCAACTGGCCGGCGGTCTGCCACGCCAGTTGCTCGGCAAAACCGCTCTGACTGGCAAAGCCGATCAGCCACGCCGGTGTATCGCCGGCCGGTTGGTCGAGGCCTTTGCGGGCATCCTTGATCTGCTTTTTCTTGCGTCGGCGATCCAGGTACAGCAGCCAGCCGGTGATGAAGAACAGCGGCATCAACACCGCCGCGACGGTGACGATGATCCGCCCGACCAATCCGAAATAGCTGCCGACATGCAGCGCATAAATGCTGGTCAGCAATTGCGCCTTGAAGCTTTTGTCGGCATAGCGGTCGACGCGTTTGACGACGCCGGTGGCCGGGTCGAGGGTGATCTGGTTCAGCGCGCGGTCATGGGGCGAGCTGTCGAGCAGGTAGAACACGGTCGCCGGTTGGCCGGCCACTGGCGGCATGCGGATGTTGTAGGAGGCGAGGCCCGGACCTGCGGCGCTGTAGATGCTGACCCACATCGCGGCGTAATCGGCAGTCGGCGCCGGACCTTCGGGGGCCGGGCCACGACCGCCGCGCACGCGTTCGTTTTGCGGTGCATCGGAAAGCAATTTGGTCAGGCCCTTGTTGTACCACTCGTAGGACCAGGACAGTCCGGTCAGTGCCAGCAGCAGGTAAACCAGCATGCACCAGGTGCCGAACACCGAGTGCAGATCCCAGTTGAAGCTGCGGCCCTTTTTCTTCCAGTCGAGGGTCAGCCAGACGCGCCAGCTGTTCCACTGGCGCGGCCAGCGCAGGTACAGACCGGACAGGCAGAAGAACAGCAGCATCAGGGTGCAGGCGCCGGTGATGTTGCGACCGGTGTCGCCCATGGCGAGGAACCGGTGCAGTTGCAGCATCAGGCCGAAGAAGTCCTGGCCGGTGGCCTCGCCCTTGAACTCGGCGGTGTAGGGATCGAAGTAGCGCATCTCGCCACGACGCTCACCTTTCGGCGGGGTGAACCAGACGCGCCCGGCGCTGCCACTTTCGGTCTCGACCGAGAGCATCGAGACTTTCTTGCCCGAGGCCGCTTCGATCTGCGCCACTAGATCGGCAGGCGGGAGGACGCCGGCGACCTGTTTCTCCACCTGCAACACGGAAGGGTTGAGGGCTTTGAGGATTTCGTCCTGAAACGAATAGGCAGCGCCGGTGATGCCCATCAGGGCCAGCACCAGCCCGGCAGTGATGCCAAAAAACCAGTGCAACTGGAACAGGGTTTTCTTCAACACGTCGCTTGCCTTGTCCGTTCGGAAATTGTGTTCACGGCGTGCATTATGCCGTGGCTTATCGAGAAACGTTCTTTATTACGCACAAAAGCCCCGTTCAAATGAATGAACGGGGCTCGGTCCTTCCCTCTTCGATCAGAAGTGGAAGTTGGTGCTCAGCAATGCCGTACGGCCCGCCGCCTGGTTGGCGAAGTGAGTCGAGAAGGCCTTGTCGTAGTAGGTCTCGTTGGTCAGGTTCTGCACGTTCAGTTGCAGGTCGACGTTCTTGCTCAGCTTGTACGCCGCCATCGCGTCGTAGCGAACGTAGGAATCGACCATGGTGGTGTTGGCCACGCTGCCGAACACGTCATCCACGTAAAACGCACCGCCACCGATGGTCAGCTTCGGCGTGACCTGGTAAGTGGTCCACAGGCTGGCGCTGTTTTTCGGCGTGTTAGGCAGCTCGTTGCCGTTGTTGGCCTTGTTGGCCGGCAGGTCACCACCGTCAACCTGTTCGCTGTCCATGTAGGCGTAACCGGCGAACACTTGCCACTTGTCGGTGATCTTGCCGCTGGCGGACAACTCGATACCTTGTACACGAGTCTTGCCGGCGTTTTCGTACGAGGTGGTATCAACCTGGACACGCGCGTTTTCTTTCTCGGTGCGGAAGATATCGGCGGTCAGCGACAGGCGATCGTTCAGCAGATCCCACTTGGTACCGATTTCGTAGTTCTTGGTGGTTTCCGGCTCCATGTCGCTCTTGAGCAGGTTGCCATTGCGATCCGGCGTGCCGCCCAGCGGGTTGCCGTCCATGCCTTCGCCCAAGGTGTTGCCCGGTGGCGTGGCCGAGGTGGCGTAAGACGCGTAGATGCTGCCGTTTTCAGCCGGTTTGTAGACGATGCCGAACTGACCGGTGACGAACTCGCTGGTGTCATCACCCTTGGAGGTGGTGCGGCCAGCGTTGTTGTAAGTGTTGTAGCCGGTTTCGAAGTGGTCGTAACGCAGGCCCATGTTCACCAGCCATTGCTGGGACAGCTCCAGGGTGTCGAACACATACAGCGCGTAGGTATCGGACTGGGTGTCGGTGCCGGCGTAGTTGCGCGAGATTGCGCCGTTCCACGGATCGTTCGGGTTCGGGTTCGACAGCGAGGTGCAGTTGTAGCCGCTCGACGCGCCGATCATCGCTGGTGTGCAGTTGGTGCTGGACGGCACGTTGGTGGTGCGCGGCGTTGTATCGGTGTTGACGTTGTACGAAGACTTCTGGCTTTCCTCACGGGTGTATTCGACACCGGTGGAGAAGCTGTTCTTGAAGCCGGCGACGTAGAAATTGCCGAACAGGTCGGTCTGGTTGGTGGTGGTCTCGGTGTTGCTCACGCGAGTGTTCGCACGACGCCAGACGCTGCCGTTGTTGACGTTGCCCTTGCTGTCGTCCGGCTGGGTCAGGATGTAATCCTGCATGCTGGTGCCGTGACGCAGGGTGTTCTTGAGGGTCAGCGAGTCGCTCAGGTCATGCTCGATGGCGAAGGTCGCGGTGTCGGTGCGGCCCTTGCGGAAATCGCGATCCAGACCGTAGAAGTTGCTGTGATCGCCGCCGGCGTACGGCTTGTCCGGGTTGGACTTGGTGCGCGCAGCCGAACCACCGGCCGGAATCGTGTAAGGGATGCCCGAATCCGGCGTGTCGTTGCTTTCGAGATGGTAGTAGTCGAGGTTGACGCGGGTGTCGGTGCCCAGGCCGAAGGCCAGGGACGGCGCGATGCCCCAACGGTCGTAGTCGACTTTGTCGCGACCGGCGACGTTGCTCTCGTGGCTCATCAGATTCAGACGGCCGGCAGCGGTGTCGCTGAACTGGTAGTTGCCATCCATCGTGTAGCGCTGGGTCTGGTCGGAGCCCCAGGTGAAGCCACCGTCGAACGAGTTGCCCAAGTGCGCTTTCTTGCTCACCAGGTTGATGCTGCCGCCCGCTGCGCCGCGACCGCCGATGGCGGAGTTCGGGCCCTTGCTGACTTCGATGTTTTCAACGGCGAAGATCTCGCGGCTCTGGGAGCCGGTGTCGCGCACGCCGTCGAGGTAGGTGTCGCCCTGGGCGTCGAAACCACGGATGAACGGACGGTCGCCCTGCGGGTTACCGCCTTCACCGGCACCGAAAGTGATGCCCGGTACGGTGCGCAGCGCGTCCTGCATGTTCAGGGCGCCGGTGTCTTTCAGAACTTGTTGCGGGATAACGGTGACCGAGCGCGGGGTATCGACCAGCGGCGCGGTGTACTTGGGCGAGGAGGCTTTCTCGACCTGGTAGGACGTCGAGTCCTGGGCTTCGCCGGTGATGGCGGTGGCGTCCAGGGCGATGGCATTGCCGGTGGCTTTGCTGTCGGTTTTTTCGGCGGCGAACACCATGTGGCCTGCGGAGCCGGCGGTGATTGCCACGCCGATGGCGGAAGCGAGCAGACGTGGTGAACTGACCGGTAATTGTGCTTGTTGACGTGCCATTTTTATTCCCCTCCCCAAGGATTTGAGGCGGCGGAATATAGGGTAAACAGGTATTCGTATCAATTGCGAAACATTGTTATTCGCACTGAATTTACATTCTTTACAATTTAACCTTACGGTTTTTGCCAGTTCATTCGTCTAGCGGGTTTTACACAGCCAATAAGAATCAATACCATTGCCGCCTCTTTGCCATCAGGTGACATTGCCATGCTGCTGCACATCCCCGGGCTGTTCGCGAAAGAAGAAGTGCAGCGCATCCGCGAGGCTCTGGAACAGGCCGACTGGGCCGATGGCAAGATCACCGCCGGTTATCAATCGGCCAAGGCCAAGCACAATCTGCAGCTGCCGGAAGGCCATCCGCTGGCCAAGGAAATCGGCGCGGCGATGCTTGAACGCCTGTGGAAAAATCCGCTGTTCATGTCGGCCGCGCTGCCGCACAAAGTGTTTCCGCCGTTACTCAACTGCTACACGGCGGGCGGCAGTTTCGATTTCCACATCGACAACGCAGTGCGTCAGCCCAAGGGCAGCATCGAGCGCGTACGCACTGACTTGTCCGCCACGCTGTTCTTCAGCGAGCCCGAGGACTACGACGGCGGCGAGCTGGAAATCCAGGACACCTTCGGCACCCAGCGGGTAAAACTACCCGCCGGTGACATGGTGCTGTACCCCGGCACCAGCCTGCACAAGGTCAATGCGGTCACTCGCGGGGCGCGTTATGCCTCGTTCTTCTGGACTCAAAGTCTGGTGCGCGAAGACAGCCAGCGCGCGTTGCTGTTCGAGATGGACGGTGCGATCCAGCAACTGACCCACGACATGCCCGATCACCCTTCGCTGATCCGCCTCACCGGCACTTATCACAACCTGCTGCGTCGCTGGGTCGAGGTGTAAGTGGCGGACTTTCGGTTACGTCGCGAAGAAGTCCTCGACGGCGAACGCCTCACGGCCATGCTTGAAGAAAGCCCGGCCCGCGCGGCTCAGGCGATTCTGCTGGCGGCGGGAGAGGGCGTGCTGGAAGCGCAGGCGCTGCTCGGGCAGATTCTGCTCGATGGCCATGGAATTGCTCAGGATCAGGCGCTGGCATTGCGCTGGTTTGAAATTGCCGCCGGGCAAGGTCATCTAATGGCGCGCAATATGCTCGGCCGGTGTCATGAGCATGGGTGGGGTTGCCCAGTCGATGCAGCCAATGCTGTGAAACATTATCGAATCGCCACCAATGGCGGACTGGACTGGGCGATGTACAACCTGGCCAACCTGCTCGCAACCGGGCGCGGTGCAGTGGTCGATCATCTTCAGGCAATGGCGTTGTATCAACGTGCCGCTGAACTTGGCCATGCCAAATCGATGAATCTGCTCGGTCGTTATCTGGAAGAAGGGCAAGTGTGTCCGGCAAATCCCACAGCGGCCCGGGAGTGGTATCGACGCTCAGCCGAGGGCGGGGATTTCCGCGGGCAGTTCAGTTATGCGGCGATTCTCGCTGATGAGGGGAAAGTGGATGATTCGCTGCATTGGCTGCGCAAGGCATTGGCGCTGGGCAACGTAAACTTTCTGCGCGTCAGCAGTGAAGCCTTGCTGGGTTCACAACATCCGCAGATTCGCGCGATGTCCCGCGTTTATGGTCAGCGTTTATCTGAGTTGACCGCATAAAATAATGCGTAGCCTTTTAAAGGCTTTCCAAGTTGTGAACAGTAACTTTTCTGGTGTTTTCCAGTTGTGGCTGTTTATGCTTTTTTTAGTTTTGTCTTCTGAATTGAATACTAATAGTTGAATGCTTGTTGCTGCTCGTCTTGCTGGACTAATGTTTGCTTGCACGGTGTGGATGGGAAAGTTTTAACGCTCATTTATCGCTGTGTCAGCCTAAATAATAACCAGTGAAGACAAGGAGTCTCAGATGGAATTCAAAACTACTGGCGAGCTGTCAGGTGTCGCTGAAGTAGCGCCACAAATATTTATGAATGCGTCTCTTGGACGTGGCGAATACGAAGGCGAGGCCTTTAATCGGGAGCTCGGGATACAGCTTACAAAAGAGCAAATCATCAGTCTGCGAAAGTATGAAACTTTGGGTTTGTCGTTGCCTGTCGAGATAGGCTCGATCCGTGATTACCTGAGATACGGTGAGGGTGACAGTGGCGGAATCGGACTTAAAGTCGAGGATTTCCAGAAGACCTTTAGAATGACATTTGACCATGCTGCGCGCTGGAGGCCGCTGCGGGAAAAGATCATGCAGACAGGCACCGATCTGGATGTATTTTCCGCAAGGATTCTTTTGACTGGCGGCGATATTGTAGAAACTTACAATAAGCTTGAAATTTCAGGTTTTCTGAAGGAGCACGGGATTGATACTATTGAGGAGTATTTGAAGCTCAAAGATCAGATGCCGGATATCCCAAGTATCGAAGTTCCGGATGGTGTTGTTGATGATATTGGTTACTATCTGGGTATCATGCTCGATGACATTAAAAAATGTCATGCGGCGGCCGAAGTGGTGAGGGACAATCTGGACAGTTTCGGCGCCGACATGCGTACTCTGGTGCTGCCGGAAATAAAACAACGTATGGGGCATATCTCCAAGAACGGTTATGCAACGGAAATCGAAGTACTGCAGAAGCAGATTGACGAGCGTGCCGATCGAATCGATGAGCTTAACAAACAATATGACGAGCTTGTCAAACAGGCAATTGCTTCAGCAATCGTGAGCCCTGTCGGTATAATTGTTGGCATTTTTTTAGGCGTCAAGGCCGAAAAGATTCGGCGTGATCGCAATATATTGCGCCTGGAACAGTCCGTTGATAATAAGTTGATGGCCAGCAAGAACCAGACGTTGAGCTCGCTAAACAGGGTGCGTGATGATCTTCAGAATCTTAACTATGTTGCTATCGAAGCGGAAGTAGCGACGCAAAATCTCATGCTGGTCTGGAACTCTCTGAGTCTTTTTATCGTGTCGTCGGTCGAAGATCTTCATCTTGTGGAAGAGGCGACCCAATTGTCGCGACTTATCAATGCCATCAAGCGTGTAGTTAAACCTTGGGAAGATGTGAAAGAAAACACTGATCCGCTACTTGAAGTCTTCAGGGCGGCGGACAGGGAGTATGAAGAAGATAATGCAAGGTATCAGGCAAGGAGTGCCTTTATGTTGGCGGTTTCAGATTTTAGTATGGATCAGTTGGTGGATCACAATGGCGTGGTTCAAGATGCAGACGTTACTGCGCAGGTGCTTTCTCAGAAGTTCTCTTATCTGCCTGGGCCCGTTGGGACAATGCACACTTTGGCAGGGTCTATCAGGGAAAAAACATATGGCGTGAAAGTTCAGTGTCAGGAAATCGATATCAAACTGGAAAGGTGCGCTGACAACCTGGAATGGCTGTTGGAGGACCTTGTCGATACGGCGGAAGATGATGACATTCCCGCGAAAATTGAAGCTGAGCTGCAAACTGCGCGCGGTATCTTGTCTGAGCGAAGCGGAAAGTTTATTGGCTGGAAGCGTGATATTAGTGGCCGATTCGACAGGGCACTTTCGAAGCAGTGGGTGGCGACGTTGGAAAACGATAAGGCCTATGCACAAGAGCAAAAGGCCAAAGCCGAAGAAAAACTGAGCGAACTGACCACCCAGTTAAAATCGGTATTGGACGCGATTGATTTGATCGAGGAGGCCGGCATTGAAAAAGTCGGTAAGGAAGTGCAGTTATCTCTGGAGAATCTAAAGGCGCTCGGGCTGGCGCCACCTCAGATTCTGATTGCGCAGTTCGCTCTGGATACTCTCAAAAAATTGATTTCGGGAATCGGTCATGCCATTTCCTATCTCAATATGCTCGACGCCTACAAAACCTTGCAAGAGCGTGCGGCAGGCTTGCGGGCACAGCGGGATCAACATGACAACGATTTCGCCATGGCCAATGGGAAAATTAGTCTGGTGGAGGCTCTTGAAGCGCTGGATGACGGGCGTTGGGAGTACGTCAATGAGTTCTCGAAGCTGGTCGACGATGTTGAAGCGCTTGATCGTGATTTTGTGTCCGACAAGACCCTACCCATCGATGAGCGTGCCAAGATCGCAATCGGAAAAATTTCTGAAATTACCGAATATGTGAAGTCTGTCTACCGCTGACAAGGAGTCAAGGGGTGGGCTGAGTGCTCACCCCTTCATATGGATATGAGTTTAGAAGCCTATGAGTTTACCCAGGAGCAGCGGCACGTAGTGGATCGTTATATGCGATTCCTTGATGGCTTGCTCCCGATTTGCGACAAAATTCCCCTTGTGTTTGAGCGTCGTGAAAAGAGTGGTCACCGACGTGCAGGGCTCGCCCGCGACTCTCGTATTAATCAAGCTGTCTTTACTCAAAGAATGTTGCGCGATTACGGTGGGCGTACTGAAAGCGCGCGGCTGCTTTGCAGCGATCTTGTTGAAAAACTATTGGCGTTCAAGGGTGATGCATTGGACATAACCCGTCAGACTTCGACGAGTAAACGCCTTGATCAAGTCGATTGCGGTTTATTCAGGTTTTCTCGCGACCCTGTCTGGAGTTCTCCGCCAACACAGGTGGTCCTGATGATAAATGCATTGGGTAATCAATGCTGGAGCCTGAAAGGCGCGATCCAGAATATGAAAGATCCAATACCGACAATCTATCAGAACTCATTTGGACTAAAAGCGGCGTTTTTTCAGGCTCTGGACTATCGATCTTGCGAATGTCATCCGCAATCAATCGTCGTTGAAGAGCTGTTCAGAGAGGCCGCTACTACTCCAGTCTGGGACATTGCGTACTCTTCGACGGATCCGCAGGTCAGAGCCGGGGAATATAAATCTGACATTACCCTGCTATTTAACAAGCTCTCTACCTTGTATGCCCAGATGGGTGCCTTTATCGAGGGAGTTTTTCAACGTGTCGAGAGGGTAGAGAAGGAGCTTTCTCAAACGGCCGATGTGACAACTTTGGGAAGGTTGAATGCCAAGTTGGAATTGGTTGTGGAGATCGCCGAGGATTTTGCTGCAATGATCAACCAGTTTGATGCATGGGTTGGTGAATAAAAAAAGGCCCATCCAAGGATGGGCCTTTTTGTAGTTGCGGACTGTTTACACGTAGAACGATTTCAGCGGCGGGAAGCCATTGAATTCTACGGCGCTGTAACTGGTGGTGTACGCACCGGTCGACAGCCAGTACAGACGATCACCGATCGCCAGGTTCAGCGGCAGGCCGTACTTGTAGTTTTCGTACATGATGTCGGCGCTGTCGCAGGTCGGGCCGGCGATCACGACTTCTTCCATCTCGCCTTTCTTCTCGGTCCAGATCGGGAACTTGATCGCTTCGTCCATGGTTTCGATCAGGCCCGAGAATTTGCCCACATCGGTATAAACCCAACGCTCGACGGCGGTGCGGGATTTACGCGCGACCAGCACCACTTCGCTGACCAGGATGCCGGCGTTGGCGATCAGCGAACGGCCCGGCTCCAGGATGATTTCCGGCAGGTCATCACCGAAGTCTTCCTTCAGGAAGCGGATGATTTCTTCGGCGTAGGTTTCCAGGCTGTTGGTGCGGGTGATGTAGTTGGCCGGGAAGCCACCGCCCATGTTGATCAGCTTCAGGTGGATGCCGTCTTCTTCTTTCAGGCGCTCGAAGATCACTTTGACCTTGGCGATTGCGGCGTCCCAGACGCTGATGTCGCGCTGTTGTGAACCGACGTGGAACGAGATGCCGTATGGCACCAGGCCCAGGTCGCGGGCGAGGATCAGCAGGTCCATGGCCATGTCGGTCTGGCAGCCGAATTTGCGCGACAGTGGCCAGTCGGCCGTGGTCGAGCCTTCGGTCAGGATGCGCACATAGACTTTGGCGCCCGGTGCGGCCTTGGCGATGTTGCGCAGGTCGGCTTCCGAGTCGGTGGCGAACAGACGCACGCCCTTCTCATAGAAGTAGCGAATGTCCTTGGATTTCTTGATGGTGTTGCCGTAGCTGATCTGATCCGCGCTGACGCCGCGGCTCAGCACTTTGTCCAGCTCATAGATCGAGGCGATGTCGAAGCTCGAACCTTTCTCTTTGAGCAGGTCGATGATCTCGACGGCCGGGTTGGCCTTGACCGCGTAGTAGACCTTGGCGAATTCGAAACCGGCGCGCAGGTCATCGTAAGCCTGGGCGATCATCGCGGTGTCGATCACCACGAACGGGGTTTCCTGTTTGTCTGCGAACGCCTTCATTTTCTGAAAGGTTTCGCGCGCGAAATAGTCTTCGACCTGGATCGACATACTTGGGAGCTCCTATGGGCAAACTCGTGAAATCAATGGGTGCAAATGAACGCCCTCCGTATCCCCACTTTGGTTCGCCTACTTCCCAAGGCATGTCGCCGAAAGCAAAAAGGCCATGGGTCGCTGCCCTTGGCCTTGCTGTCTCGTCGTCAGTACTTGAGCCGGATGGATCGTTTCCAGCATGGACGTTCGGCGCGAACTTTAGGGCGTGAGGGGCCTGAGATCAACTAAAAATGTCGCGTTTTTGCACGCTTCTGACGTGCGTCGCGGATATCACTCTTTGTAGCCGACCGAGATGACGGTCAGATGTTCCGCAATAATTTTCAGGTGTTAAAAATAACTGCACGTTCGAAGCGGATGCGCGCCAAGTCATGGATAAGTACGATCACTTCAACATCGGCGACGTTGGCGGCGAGAAGGGGAGGTGAGGGGGAAGTTGCCGGTCAAGGCTGACATTAGCGGACGGGGGTAGCCTTCTGATGTGTTGATATTTCTTGCCGGCTCATCGTCGGCAAAAGAATCACGGCTCTCAGGTTCCGGCGGTCGAAAAAAAGGGCTGTCGAACAGCCCTTTTGCTTTTGATCAGGCCACCGCCTCGGCCGGCGACACAATATTGGTCTTCATTCCGCGCGATCGGCCCGAACTCAGGTACGCCGCAATCGACTCCTGGGTGACCTCGCCGAGGAACACTCGCTCGGCATCCATCACCGGCAACCACGCACGATTGAACTCGTACATCCGCGACAACAGGATGCGCAAATGCTCGTCGTATGCAGCCGTGGCGTTGAACTCGCGCAGGAACTGCGCACAGGTGCCGGTCTGACGATGCAGGTCACGACGGCGCACATAACCCAGCGCCTTGTTCTCGGCGTCAGTGACGACGACATAGCGACGGTCATGCTCGTCCATCAGCTCCAGCGCATCGGCCACCGGGGTTTCCGGGCTCACCGACGGCGCGTTGTCCGCCGCGTCTTCGGCTTTCACCAGCAGCAGGCGTTTGAGCGTGCTGTCCTGACCGACGAAGTTGCTGACAAAGTCGTCTGCCGGATGAGCGAGCAGGGTGTCCGGATGGTCGATCTGCAACAGTTTGCCGGCACGGAAGATCGCGATCTTGTCACCGAGCTTGATCGCTTCGTCGATGTCGTGGCTGACCATGATCACGGTCTTGTTCAGCGCGCGCTGCATCTCGAAGAATTCGTTCTGGATCATCTCGCGGTTGATTGGGTCGACCGCGCCGAATGGTTCGTCCATCAGCAGCAGCGGCGCATCCGCCGCCAGCGCTCGGATCACGCCGATCCGTTGCTGCTGGCCGCCGGACAGTTCGCGCGGATAGCGATGCAGATACTGCTTGGGCTCAAGCTTGATCATGCTCATCAGTTCGCGGGCGCGGTCGTGGCATTTCTGTTTGTCCCAGCCGAGCAGTTTCGGCACCACCACGATGTTCTCTTCGATGGTCATGTTCGGGAACAGACCGATCTGCTGGATCACGTAACCGATATTGCGGCGAAGGGTCACTTCGTCGAGGTCGGTGGTGTCTTCGCCGTTGATCAGGATCTTGCCCGAGGTCGGCTTGATCAGGCGGTTGATCATTTTCAGCGTGGTGCTTTTGCCGCAACCCGATGGCCCGAGGAACACACAGATTTCGCCTTCATTGACGGTCAGGCTTACCGAGTCCACGGCTTTCACATCTTTGCCGTTGCTTTGGAAGGTCTTGCTGAGGTTTTGAAGTTCGATCATTTGAGGAGTCCTTTTGGAGTCAGCGAACGTTGCAGCCACTGCAAAATGAGGTCGGCGAAGATCGCCAGAAGACTGACCAGCAGCGCGCCGACGATGAGCATCGACATGTCGCTGCGGCTGATGGAGGCGAGGATCAGCACGCCGAGACCGCCGGCGCCGATGGTCGCGGCGATGGTCATCACGCCGATGTTCATCACCACGGCGGTGCGTACGCCGGCGAGGATCACCGGCACTGCAATCGGCAGTTCGACCATGCGCAGGCGCTGGCCGAAGGTCATGCCGATGCCGCGTGCGGCTTCACGAATGCCCGGTTCCACGCCGGTCAGGGCGAGGTAGGTGTTGCGCATGATCGGCAGCAGTGAATAAAGGAACACGGCGGTGATCGCCGGCATCGGGCCAAGGCCCTGGCCGAATTTCGAGTAGAACGGCAGCAGCAGGCCGAACAGCGCAATCGACGGCACGGTCAGCAGCACCGTGGCGCTGGCCTGCAAGGGACCGGCGAGGCTCGGGAAGCGCGTCATCAGGATGCCCAGCGGCACGCCGATGAGGATCGCCAGGCTGACGGCGATGCCGACCAGCGTGATGTGCTGCCAGGTCAGGTGCATCACCTGCTGCCAGTCGAGGTGGGAAAAGGCGTTCAAAAATTCCATGACTTTTCCTCCTTTAGTTCAGTGGATGCTGGCGCAGGAAATCGGCAGCGACTTTCGACGGGCTCTCGTGATCGACGTCGACCCGCGCGTTGAGCTGGCGCATGGTTTCGTCGTCGAACAGTTCGGCCAGCGGCTTGAGTTGCTCGGCGAGTTTCGGGTGCGCGTCGAGGTAGGCCTGACGCACGACCGGCGCGGCGGTGTAGTCCGGGAAGTAATGTTTGTCGTCTTCCAGCAGCTTCAGCCCGAACGCGTTGAGGCGACCGTCTGTGGTGTAGACCAGACCGGCAAACACCTGACCGTTGCGCAGCGCGGTGTAGACCAGCCCTGCGTCCATCTGCCGGATGTTCTTGCGGGTCAGGTTCATGTCGTAGAGCTTGACCATGCCGTCCAGACCGTCGGAGCGGTTGGCGAACTCGGTGTCCAGCGCCACCAGGTGATTGGTCTTGGCTTCAGCCTTCAACACGTCGTTCAACTGGCTGATGTTGTGGATTTGCGGGTATTGCTCGGCCACTTTTTTCGGCAGGGCGAGGGCGTAGGTGTTGCTGAATTTCGACGGTGTGAGCCAGACCAGACCTTTTTTCGCATCGAGTTCTTTCACCCGGGCGTAGGACTGTTCGCTGTCGAGTTTTTCGGTGACATGGTTGTAGGCCACCAGCGACACACCGGTGTATTCCCAGAGCATGTCCAGTTGCCCGCTTTCGTGGGCGCTGCGGGCCAGGTTGCTGCCCAGACCGCCGGTGATCTGCGCGTCGTAGCCTTTGCTGCGCAGGTATTGCGCGGTGATTTCCGCGAGCAGGGTCTGCTCGGTGAACACCCGGGCGCCGAGGCGAATGAGCGGCTTTTCTGCCGCCTGGGCAAATCCTGCGAAAAGCAGGGCGCAGCCTAAGATCAAGCTAAGTCGTTTCATGTTCATTCCTTCGCAAAAGCCTTAAGACGGGCGCAAACCGCGTTCCAGCCAGAGACGGCTGGCGAGGGTGACCACGCCATCGAGCAGCAGGGCCAGCAGCGCGGTGCACGCAGCGCCGAGCAGCAGTTGCGGCTGATTGTTCAGGGCGATGCCGGGGAAAATCAGGCTGCCAAGGCTGTTGGCGCCGATCAGGAAGGCCAGCGGTGCCGTACCGACGTTGATCGCCAGCGCGACCCGCACACCGCCGACGATGATCGGCACGGCGTTGGGCAACTCGACTTTCCACAGCACCTGGCGTGGCGTCATGCCGATCCCGACGGCGGCCTCTTTCAGCGAACCCTGGACGTTTTTCAGGCCTTCATAGGTGTTGCGCACAATCGGCAAAAGCGAGGCGAGGAACAAAGCGAATATCGCCGGGCCGCTGCCGATGCCGAGAATCCCCAGGGCAATTGCGAGCACGGCCAGCGGTGGCACGGTGTTGCCGATGTTGAAGATCTGCATGAAGCGTTCGGCGCGGCCGACCATGTGCGGGCGGCTCAGGAAGATACCGGCGGGAATGCCCACGACCAGGGCAGCCAGCATTGAAGCGAGGACGAGAATCAGATGAGCTTGCAGGTAAAACAACAAATCGTCGCGGTAGTGTTCGATCGTGTTGATGCCGATCCAGTGGACCAGCAGGGCCAGGAGCGCGATCACCACCGCACCTCCCATCAGCCCTTTGCCATAGCGGATAGCCACAGGCGGACTCCTTTTTTATAGTCGGCGAACGCAGCTCCGCGTGGCATGCCATTCCTGGTTGCCGAAGTCAGCGTTCGCGAGAAGCAGCTTTTTTTCAGCCCGGCAAAAGCGGTCTGAAAGCGAGCCATGAGCGCAGCCTCGTCAGGCTAACTTGCTGATTTTTCAGCCCCTGACGAATTGTCGTAACAGGGGATGGACGTCTCCGTGCTTTAAAAGGTTCCCATCTGAGGCAGCATTTGGCCACCCTTAATGTGCTCAACGGTTCGGTTATTGAATCGAGTTGGGCTATAATCGCCGCCCTTTTTTGAATCACCGCCAGGCGATTTCCCATGACCAGACAGGCCGCCGAAGTCGCGAAACGCCGCACTTTCGCCATTATTTCCCACCCCGATGCCGGTAAAACCACCATCACCGAAAAGCTCTTGCTGATGGGCAAGGCGATTGCCGTGGCCGGTACGGTGAAATCCCGTAAATCCGACCGCCACGCGACATCCGACTGGATGGAGATGGAAAAGCAGCGGGGCATCTCGATCACCACGTCGGTCATGCAGTTCCCGTATCGCGAACACATGATCAACCTGCTCGACACTCCGGGCCACGAAGACTTCTCCGAAGACACCTACCGCACTCTGACTGCGGTGGACTCGGCCTTGATGGTTCTCGACGGCGGTAAAGGTGTTGAGCCACGTACCATTGCGCTGATGGACGTCTGCCGTCTGCGTGACACGCCGATCGTCAGCTTCATCAACAAACTCGACCGTGACATCCGCGACCCGATCGAACTGCTCGACGAGATCGAAGCCGTCCTGAAGATCAAGGCTGCGCCGATCACCTGGCCGATCGGTTGCTACCGCGACTTCAAGGGCGTGTACCACCTGGCCGACGACTACATCATTGTCTACACCGCCGGTCACGGTCACGAACGCACCGAAACCAAGATCATCGAGAAGCTCGACTCCGACGAAGCCCGCGCGCATCTGGGCGACGAGTACGATCGTTTCCTCGAGCAGCTGGAACTGGTGCAGGGCGCCTGCCACGAGTTCAACCAGCAGGAGTTCATCGACGGTCAGCTGACCCCGGTGTTCTTCGGTACCGCACTGGGCAACTTCGGTGTCGATCACGTACTCGACGCCGTGGTCGACTGGGCCCCGCGCCCGCTGCCACGCGTAGCCAACGAGCGCACCGTGGAGCCGGTGGAAGAGAAGTTCTCTGGCTTCATCTTCAAGATCCAGGCGAACATGGACCCGAAACACCGCGACCGCATCGCCTTCATGCGTATCTGCTCTGGCAAGTACGAGAAAGGCATGAAGATGCGCCACGTGCGTACCGGCAAGGACGTGCGCATCGGCGACGCCCTGACGTTCTTCTCCTCCGAGCGTGAACAGCTGGAAGAAGCGTACGCCGGCGATATCATCGGCCTGCACAACCACGGCACGATCCAGATCGGCGACACCTTCAGCGAAGGCGAAACCCTGGGCTTCACCGGTATCCCGCACTTCGCCCCGGAACTGTTCCGCCGCGTACGCCTGCGCGATCCGCTGAAATCCAAGCAACTGCGCCAGGGTCTGCAACAGCTGGCCGAAGAGGGCGCGACCCAGGTGTTCTTCCCGGAGCGCAGCAACGACATCATCCTCGGCGCCGTCGGTGTGCTGCAGTTCGATGTGGTCGCCAGCCGTCTGAAAGAGGAATACAAGGTCGAGTGCTCCTACGAGCCGATCACCGTGTACTCCGCGCGCTGGATCGAATGCAGCGACAAGAAGAAGCTGGAGGAATTCTCCAACAAGGCCGTGGAAAACCTGGCACTGGACGGCGGCGGTCACCTGACCTACCTCGCGCCGACCCGCGTCAACCTGGCCCTGATGGAAGAGCGTTGGCCGGACGTGAAATTCCGTGCGACGCGTGAGCACCACTAACTAGCAGGTGTAAGGACGGTCGGGGCGATAAAGCCTTCATCCAACTTGTCAGCAAACGCCAGAAACCCGCTGTGAAAACAGCGGGTTTTTTCTGCGCATTCGAAATGCAGGACATGGCCCCATGCCTTTGATCCATCAAATTTGCTGCACGTCTACTGTCGGCTTTGACAGTAGACGTGCAGGAGGGCAAACCCTATAACCGACTGCAGGGATTTATTAAGACACTTGGGCTTGCAGGTGAACCGCAATGGCGAAAAAATCGAACACAGCCACCACTGGAATGGTGTTTGCGCGGGCTAATAATGCGCCCGATTTTTTTGCAGTGACCTTAGAGCTTTCCATCGATCACGGAACCCCCAGTGCGTTGAGGATGGAGGGCAATGGGGAGAGAGAGAGTCAGATAACTCACTATGTTCACGACATTTCCGCTGTTGTGGAGGGGGAGGAAGTAGCACTTGGGCAAGGAGGGGCGTTTGTCTCTTCCTGGTATCTGGATAGCACCGGTCAATTTTGGGAGCCTGTTTCAGGAAGTATCAAGTTCTTGAAGCTGAATCTCATGGCAGGTGAGGTCGTGGTTTTGTATGACTTCAAAGCTTTCGCCCGGAACGGTTCTCTTCCAGACATTGAGGTTTATGGGGCTGGGATATTCAATGGCCTCTCAGGGAAAGGCGCTTCTGTTTCAAATTGCCATTCGGCATAAACCCTATTCAAAACCAGTCTGTCCACTCATGGCATTTCCGGGCATGGGTTAGCGTCCTATCTGGTGAACCTGGCGGATCGGAACTAGATTTCAATCAGCGTCAGGTCAGCATGAATTTCTCACCTGGAACAGGATGGACTCGGCTATGAAAAACAGGTTGCTACGCGTTTTGCTGCTGTTGAAAGTGATGGTGATGCTGTCCCTCGGCACCGCGACGGCCTGGGCCGAGTGCGAGGATCACGATACCCAAGCCTCCAGCGGGCAGGTGGGGCACAGCGCGCTGATGCTGGCCAAGTCCGAGTCCGAGCCGGGCGATCAGGGCCAGGGCGGCAGCGCCGACGATGACGACTCGACCACCGATGAGCCGGACACCGACGATCCGGACGAAGGCGACAGCCAGACGTAAATTCCGGGCAAAAGAAAACCCCTTCTTTCCCGATCGATGCGCAATCGGGGCAGAAGGGGTTTGGTCAACTCATCAACAACCCGCCCCGGGAAACGGGGCGGGTTTTTTTCATGCCGCGCCGTCGAGGAACTGCTCGGCGTAGTGGCACGCGACCTGACGGGTGTCGAGCTGGCGCAGGGCCGGCTCTTCGCTGCTGCAACGCGCGGTGGCGTACGGGCAGCGCTTGTGGAACGCACAGCCAGGTGGCGGGTTCAGCGGGTTGGGCAGCTCGCCGACGATCTTGATTTTCGGCTTGTCCGGATCCGGGTGGATGGTTGGAGTCGCCGACAACAGCGCCTGGGTGTACGGGTGCAGAGGACGGGCGTAGATGTCGTGCTTCGGACCGATTTCCACCGGGCGACCGAGGTACATCACCATCACGTCATCGGCCACGTGCTGCACCACCGCCAGGTTGTGCGAGATGAACACGTAACCGGTGTTGAACTCCTGCTGCATGTCCATGAACAGGTTCAGCACCTGCGCCTGGATCGACACGTCCAGCGCCGAGGTCGGTTCGTCCGCCACCAGCACTTTCGGTTGCAGCATCATGGCGCGAGCCAGCGCGATACGCTGACGCTGACCGCCGGAGAACATGTGCGGATAACGCTGGTAGTGCTCGGGACGCAAGCCGACCTGCTTCATCATCGCCTGGACTTTCTCGCGACGCTCGGCAGCCGACAGGTTGGTGTTGATCAGCAGCGGTTCGGCCAGTTGATCACCGATTTTCTGCCGAGGGTTCAACGACGCGTACGGGCTCTGGAACACCATCTGCACGTCTTTGCGCAGTTGTTTGCGCTGAGCCTTGTCGGCGCCGGCCACTTCTTGCCCGGCGATTTTCAGGGAACCGGACGACGGCTCCTCGATCAGGGTCAGGGCGCGGGCGAGGGTGGATTTGCCGCAGCCCGATTCACCGACGACGGCGAGGGTCTTGCCGGCTTCCAGCTCGAACGACACGCCGTTGAGGGCGCGCACGGTCGCATGGCCCTTGAACAGGCCACGGGAGACTTCGTAGTGACGGGTCAGGTCGCGGGCGGTAAGTACGACGGCCATTACGCCACCTCCTGGTTCAACGGATAGAAGCAGCGGGCGAGGCTGTTGCTTTTCGGGTCAAGGGTCGGACGCTGCGCGCGGCAGCTGTCCTGCACGTACGGGCAGCGCGGCGACAGCAGGCAGCCTTGCGGGCGGTCGTAACGGCCGGGAACGATGCCCGGCAGAGTCGCCAGACGCTCGGCACCCTGGCTGTGTTCCGGAATCGCCTTGAGCAGCGCTTCGCTGTACGGGTGGGCGGGGATGTCGAACAGCTGCGGCACCTGACCGACTTCAACGGCTTGACCGGCGTACATCACGCAGACGCGCTGGGCGGTTTCGGCCACCACGGCGAGGTCGTGGGTGATCAGTACCAGACCCATGTTCTGCTCTTTCTGCAACGCCAGCAGCAGATCCATGATCTGTGCCTGAATCGTCACGTCGAGTGCCGTGGTCGGCTCGTCCGCGATCAGCAGTTTCGGCTCGCCGGCAATCGCCATGGCAATCGCCACACGCTGGCTCATGCCGCCGGACAGTTGGTGCGGGTAGGCGTCCATACGGCTGGCGGCGCCCGGGATTTCGACTTTTTCCAGCAGTTCGATCGCACGTTTGCGCGCTTGCTTGCCGGACATTTTCAGGTGCAGGCGCAGCACTTCTTCGATCTGGAAACCGACGGTGTAGCTCGGGTTCAGCGCGGTCATCGGGTCCTGGAACACCATGGCCAGGTCTTTGCCGACGATCTGCCGACGCTGGCGGTTGTTCAGCTTGAGCATGTTCTTGCCGTCGAAGCTCAGCGAGTCGGCGGTAACGATGCCCGGGTGCTCGATCAGGCCCATCAGCGCCATCATGGTCACGGACTTGCCGGAACCCGACTCGCCCACGATCGCCAGGACTTCGCCCTTGTCGACTTTCAGGTCGAGGCCGTCGACGACCGGGGTGGCGTTCTTGTCGCCGAAGCGAACGTTGAGATTCTTGATTTCTAACAGTGACATGGGAATCTCCTCAGGCGGCGTTCTTGAGTTTCGGGTCCAGCGCATCGCGCAGGCCGTCGCCCATCAAGTTGATTGCCAGCACGCTGAGCAAAATGGTCAAACCAGGCAGACTCACCACCCACCAGGCGCGTTCGATGTAGTCGCGGGCCGAAGCCAGCATGGTGCCCCACTCAGGGGTTGGCGGCTGGACGCCGAGGCCGAGGAAGCCCAGGGCAGCGGCGTCGAGGATCGCCGAGGAGAAGCTCAGGGTCGCCTGAACGATCAGCGGTGCCATGCAGTTCGGCAGCACGGTGATGAACATCAGGCGCGGCAGGCCGGCACCGGCCAGGCGCGCGGCGGTCACGTAGTCGCGGTTCAATTCACCCATCACGGCGGCACGGGTCAGACGCACGTAGGACGGCAGCGAAACCACAGCAATCGCGATTACGGTGTTGATCAGGCCAGGGCCGAGGATGGCGACGATCGCCACGGCCAGCAGCAGCGATGGCAGGGCCAGCATGATGTCCATCAGACGCATGATGGTCGGGCCGATCATTTTCGGGAAGAAACCGGCGAACAGACCCAGCAGGATCCCCGGGATCAGCGACATCACCACCGACGACAGACCGATCAGCAGCGACAGGCGCGAACCCTGGATCAGGCGCGACAGCAGGTCGCGACCCAGTTCGTCGGTGCCGAGCAGGAATTGCATCTGCCCGCCTTCGAGCCACGCCGGCGGCGTCAGCAGGAAGTCGCGGTATTGCTCGCTCGGGTTATGCGGGGCGACCCACGGCGCGAAGATCGCGCAGAAAATCACCAGCAGCATGAACAGCAGGCCGGCGACGGCGCCCTTGTTCTTGGCGAAAGCCTGCCAGAACTCTTTGTACGGTGACGGGTACAGCAGACTTTGATCCACAGCGGTGGCGGCGGTGGCTACTGAGGAAGTTGGAGTGCTCATGGGTATTGACCTCAGCGCTGATGACGGATGCGTGGGTTGGCAAAGCCGTAGAGGATGTCCACCACGAAGTTGACCAGAATCACCAGGCAGGCGATTAACAGGATGCCGTTTTGCACAACCGGGTAGTCCCGGGCGCCGATGGCTTCGATCAGCCATTTACCGATGCCGGGCCAGGAGAAGATGGTTTCGGTCAGGACTGCACCGGCCAGCAGGGTGCCGACTTGCAGGCCGACCACGGTCAGTACCGGAATCAGCGCGTTGCGCAGGCCGTGCACGAACACCACGCGCGACGGCGACAGGCCTTTGGCCTTGGCGGTACGGATGTAGTCTTCACGCAGTACTTCGAGCATCGACGAACGGGTCATCCGCGCGATCACCGCCAGCGGAATGGTGCCCAGCACGATGGCCGGCAGGATCAGGTGGTGCAGGGCATCGAGGAACGCGCCCATGTCATCGGCCAGCAGGGTGTCGATCAGCATGAAGCCGGTGCGCGGCTCGATGTCGTAGAGCAGGTCGATCCGCCCGGACACCGGGGTCCAGCCCAGGCTCACCGAGAAGAACATGATGAGGATCAGGCCCCACCAGAAAATCGGCATCGAATAACCCGCGAGGGAGATGCCCATTACCCCGTGGTCGAACAGGGATCCTCGCTTGAGGGCCGCGATCACCCCGGCCAGGAGGCCCAGGATGCCGGCGAACAGCAGGGCGGCCATGGACAGTTCCAGGGTCGCCGGGAAGAGGGAGGTGAACTCGGTCCATACGCTCTCACGGGTGCGCAGGGATTCGCCGAGGTCGCCGTGGGCCAGTTTGCCGATGTAGTCCAGATACTGGGCGTACAGCGGCTTGTTCAGACCGAGGCGTTCCATTGCCTGAGCGTGCATTTCGGGGTCGACCCGACGTTCGCCCATCATCACTTCCACGGGGTCGCCGGGAATCATGCGAATCAACGCGAAAGTCAGCAAGGTGATGCCGAAAAACGTGGGGATCAATAACCCCAGTCGGCGGGCAATAAAACTAAACATCGTGTGTGGTACCTCATCAGCCGGTTAGGCGTGCCCGGCGACCCTGGGGTCAGGGGCGCCGGGAGTTTCTTATCTACTTCACCTGGGTGGTGGCGAAGTTATTGGTTGTCAGAGGGCTGATGTGATAACCCTCTACGTTGTTGCGCATTGCGGTGAACATGCGGGTGTGGGCCATGCTGATCCACGGTTGGTCCTGATTGAAGATCACCTGGGCTTCTTCATACAGTTTGGCGCGTTCGGCCGGATCTACTTTAGCCCGTGCTTCGTCGAGCAGGGCCTGGAATTTCTCGTTGCACCAGCGAGCGTAGTTTTCGCCGTTCTTGGCGGCTTCGCAACTGAGCATAGGCGTCAGGAAGTTATCCGGGTCGCCGTTGTCGCCCGCCCATCCGGCCGAGACCATGTCGTGTTCGCCGGCCTTGGCGCGTTTGAGCATTTCGCCCCATTCCATCACGCGGATGTCGATCTTGATCCCGACTTTCGCCAGGTCAGCCTGCATCATCTGTGCGCCGAGCATCGGGTTAGGGTTGGTCGGGCCGCCGCCGTTACGGGTAAACAGGGTAAACACGGTACCTTCCGGTACGCCGGCTTCCTTGAGCAGCTTGCGGGCGGCGTCGAGGTCGCGTGGCGGGTTCTTCAGGTCGTGGTTGTAGCCCAGCAGGGTCGGCGGGTACGGGTTGACCGCCACCGAGGCGTTGCCTTTGCCGAACAGGGCGTTGACGTAGGCTTCCTTGTCGAAGGCGATGTCGATCGCTTTGCGCACCCGCACGTCGCTGATGTACTTGTGCGTGGTGTTCATGGCGATGTACGAGACGGTCATCGCGTCCATTTCATCGACTTTCAGGTTGCTGTCTTTCTTGATGCTCGGGATGTCATCCGGTTTCGGATACAGCGCGATCTGGCACTCGTTGGCCTTGAGCTTCTGCAAACGCACGTTGTTGTCGGTGGCAATCGCCAGGATCAGCGCGTCAGCCGGGGCCTTGCCGCGGAAGTAGTCCGGGTTGGCCTTGAAGCGTACCTGGGCGTCCTTGGCGTAACGCTGGAAGATGAACGGGCCGGTGCCGACCGGTTTGTTGTTCAGGTCGCCGGTCTTGTTGGCCTTGAGCAACTGATCGGCGTATTCGGCCGGGTAGATCGAGGAGAACGCCATGGCGATGTCGGCCAGGAACGGCGCTTCGCGACGGGTCAGGGTGAACTTGACGGTGTTGTCGTCGACTTTCTCGACGCTTTTGAGCAATTCCTTGAAGCCCATGCTTTCAAAGTACGGGAAGCCCACGCTCGACAGCTTGTGCCACGGGTGATTCGGGTCCAGCTGACGCTGGAAACTCCAGACCACGTCGTCGGCGTTCATGTCGCGGGTCGGCTTGAAATATTCGGTGGTGTGAAACTTGACGCCTTTGCGCAGGTGGAACGTGTAGGTCAGGCCGTCTTCGCTGATGTCCCAGGACTCGGCCAGCGCCGGAATCACTTCGGTGGTGCCGGGCTTGAAGTCCGCCAGACGGTTGAAGATGGTTTCGGCCACCGCGTCGGCAGTGACTGCAGTCGTGTACTGGACCATATCGAAGCCTTCCGGGCTGGCTTCGGTGCAGACCACCAAGGGTTTGGCCGAGACGCCGACAGCGACACTCAGCAACGCAGCCGCGATGGCCGCACGTAGGGGAAGCATTTTCATCAAGAACCCTCTGCAATCGGTTGAAGACAAAAAGCCGAACGGCCGACTCGTCACTGAGTCAGCCGTCGGCTGGCGTTTTTACAGGATGTTGAATGGAACGGTGGTCACCAGACGGAACTCGTTGATGCTGCCGTCAGCCTGGTTTTCGCTCGCACGGTGCGCGGTGTAGGTCGCACGAACGGTGGTGGCTTTCAGAGGACCGCTCTGTACGGCATAAGAGGCGCCGATGCCGTATTCATAGTGGTGCTCGCCGTCCATCGACTGCACGCCATCGTAGCCGCCACCCTTGTAGTGAGTGCCGTCGATGCCCCAGCCGCGGGCCTGGTAGATGTTGAACTTCAGGCCTGGCACGCCGTATTCGGCCATGTTCAGACCGTAGGCCACCTGGAAGGATTTTTCGTTCGGGCCGTTGAAGTCCGACAGCAGGGAGTTGGCCAGGTAGATGCCGTTGGTTTCGTGCAGGTAGTCGAAGTACTCGTTACCGTTTACTTCCTGGTAGGAGAAGGTCAGGGTATGCGCCTGGTGAGTCAGACCGAACGACAGGGAGTAGGTGTCGTTGTCGATTTCACCCAGTTTTTTCTTACCTTCGTCCACGGTCTTGTAGTAGTTCAGGCCGGTGGTCAGAGCCAGAACCGAGCTGTCACCCAGCACGTGGGTGGCGCCGAAGTAGTACTGGTTCCACAGGTCTTCGGCCTGGGTGCCCCACAGGCTGGTGGTCAGGCTGGCGAATGGCTGGTACGAGATGCCGCCGGTGTGAACGTGGTCGGCTTCGGCATCGATCGCGCCGTATTCGGAGCGGAACTTGCTCAGGCTTTCTTCGGTACGCGGCGAAACGCGGTCGAACGAGGCCAGGTCGAAGGACAGGTTGTTCAGCTCTTCGCTGTGGATCGCAACACCTTCGAAGCTCGATGGCAGCGGACGGTTGCCGATCACGTCGACCTGCGGGCTGCTGAAGTTCATGCGGCCGGCGGTCAGGGTGGTGTTGGAGATACGCGCCTTGACGTTGGCCAGGCCGACTTTGCTCCACTGGCCCTGGGCTTCGCCGCCTTCACGGGTCAGGGTACGGTTGTTGCCCGCGCCCGGACGGGTGCCCGGTGCGCCGCCGTTGTTGGACGCCAGGTTCTCGCGGTCACGCTCCAGCGCGATGGCGTTGTACGCCGCCACTTCGGTGCTGAAACCGACGGTACCTTCGGTGAAGCCCGAGTTGTACTTGACGATGGTGCCCTGCACCCAGTTGATACGGCGGTCGGTCGGGGTGGCCACGCCATCCTTGCGATAGGTGAACTTGCCGCCGCGTTTCAGTTGTTCGTTGGCGTACCAGTTACGGGTCGAGCCGCTGATCGACTGACCTTCGAGGAAGCCGGTGGCTTCAGCCTGGGCGCTCTTCTCGTTGACGGTCACCGGGGTGAACGCCTGGCTTTGGGTTTCCGCGTAAGCCGTGGCGGTGATGCTGCTGATGGCCAAGGCCAATATCGCGGTATTGCTCAGTTTCATGGGTGAAGCTCCTTTACTTTCTTTTTATGCCGGCTTTTTTGGGTTGGCCGGTTATTGGTTTAGAACTCATTCACACATCGCAAACGTTTGCAAAAGGCCTGATTGGCGAATTTCGGCAAAGCGCTTGCGTGAGGGGGTAGACGGCCCCCTCAGCATTGCGGCTAATCGGTTTTGTGTTTAATCGATGCTGACACCCGAAAACACGTTGCGACCAAACGGGCTCACCTTGAACCCTTCGACTTTGGCGCTCAGCGGCTGGTTGACCGTCGAGTGGGCGACAGGCGTGATCGGCACTTGCTGCTTGAGCAGTTGCTGGGCCTGTTTGTAGAGCACGGTGCGCTGGTCACGGTCGGTGACGACCTTGGCCTGCTTGATCAGCTTGTCGTAAGCCGGATCGCACCACATGGAGTAGTTGTTGCCGCCGATGGCGTCGCAGCTGTAGAGCGTGCCGAGCCAGTTGTCCGGATCCCCGTTGTCACCGGTCCAGCCGATCAGGCTGATGTCATGCTCGCCATTCTTGGTGCGCTTGATGTACTCGCCCCATTCGTAGCTGACGATCTTCACTTTCAGACCGATCTTGGCCCAGTCGGCCTGGAGCATTTCGGCCATCAGTTTGGCGTTCGGGTTGTACGGACGTTGTACCGGCATCGCCCACAGGGTGATCTCGGTGCCTTCCTTGACGCCGGCAGCCTTGAGCAGCTCTTTGGCTTTCTCCGGGTTGTAGGCGGCGTCCTTGATGGTGTCGTCGTAGGACCATTGGGTCGGCGGCATGGCGTTCACGGCCAGTTGGCCGGCGCCTTGATAAACAGCGTTGAGAATCCCCTGTTTATTCACCGCCATGTCCAGCGCCTGACGCACTTCGAGCTGGTCGAACGGCTTGTGTCGGACGTTGTAGGCGATGTAGCCGAGGTTGAAGCCCGGCTTCTCGATCAATTGCAGTTTCGAGTCGTTCTTCAGTGCCGGCACGTCGGCAGGGCGCGGGTGCAGGGTGATCTGGCATTCGCCGGCCTTGAGCTTCTGCACGCGTACCGAGGCGTCGGTATTGATCGCGAAAATCAGGTTCTTCAGTTTCACCCGGCTCTGATCCCAGTAATGCGGGTTGCCGGTGTAACGGATGTTCGAGTCTTTCTGGTAACTCTTGAACACGAACGGGCCAGTGCCGATCGGCTTCTGGTTGATGTCGCTCGGCTTGCCTTCGGCCAGCAGTTTGTCGGCGTATTCAGCAGACAGGATGGCGGCGAAGCTCATGGCGATGTTCTGGATGAACGCGGCATCGACGCTGTTAAGCGTGAACTGCACGGTCAGCGGCCCGGTCTTCTCGACCTTGGCGATGTTCTTGTTGAGGCTCATCCCGTTGAAATACGGGAACTCGGTCGGATAAGCCTTACGGAATGGCTGTTGCGGATCGAGCATGCGGTTAAACGTGAACAGCACATCGTCGGCGTTGAAATCGCGCGTAGGTTTGAAGTACGGCGTTGTATGAAACTTCACACCTTCACGCAGGTGAAAGGTGTACTTCAGACCATCCTCGGAAATATCCCAGCTGGTTGCCAGGCCCGGTACGACATTGGTCGCGCCTTTTTCGAACTCGGCCAGTCGGTTGTACAGCGGTTCGGCGGCGTCGTTATCGGTCGCCGTTGTGTACTGCGCGGTATCGAAACCGGCCGGACTGCCTTCGGAGCAGAACACCAGGCTGTTGCTGGCGGCGTAACTGGCGGACGTGGCGGCCAACAGACCGGCGCCCAGCAATGCGGAAAAAACCAAGGTATGGCGCATGACGCTCCCTCTTTTTTAGTGTTTTTCAATGCGCCGCGATCCCGTCCAGGGAAGTTGTGGCTGCATCGAGCTCAAACCAATACGGCAGCAAAACCGATAGCCCACGCAGTCACTGGTCAGAACCCGACGGTAGGGGCCGTGGGTCTGGCAGTAAATGCGCTGAGTCCTAAAGACTCGTAGGAAAAGGCAACACGTCCTAACCCAACCTGGTAAGACCGGCTAGAAAAGGCTGTAGGCAGATTCCTGACTTCTCGGCAAAAAAAACAGCGGCGACGCTGAAAACGTCGCCGCTGGCTCTTTTATTTGCTGACGCTGACGCCGTAGAAGGAGTTCAAGCCGAATGGGCTGATCTTGAAGTCCTGCACGTTGGCGCGCATGGGTTGATACACCGTCGAGTGAGCGATAGGTGTCATAGGGACTGCATCTTTGAGGACGTGCTGCGCCTCTTTGTAGAGTTCGGTGCGCTTGGCCTGGTCGGTGGTGCGCTTGGCTTCTTTCACGAGGCCGTCGAATTTCTTGTCGCACCATTTGGAGAAGTTGTTGCCACTCAGGGAGTCGCAACCAAACAACACGTTGAGCCAGTTGTCCGGATCACCATTGTCACCGCTCCAGCCAATCAGCATGCCCTGGTTCTCGCCACCTTTGGAGCGTTTGATGTACTCGCCCCACTCGTAGCTTTGAATCTTCACTTTCAGGCCGATCTTCGCCCAGTCGGACTGAAGCATTTCGGCCATCAGCTTGGCGTTCGGGTTGTACGGACGCTGAACCGGCATCGCCCACAGGACGATCTCGGTACCTTCCTTGACGCCGGCTTCCTTGAGCAGCTGCTTGGCTTTCTCAGGATCGTACTTGGCGTCCTTGATGGTGGTGTCGTAGGACCACTGGGTCGGCGGCATGGCGTTCACGGCCAACTGGCCTGCGCCCTGGTAAACCGAGTCGATGATCTGTGGCTTGTTCACAGCCATGTCCAGCGCCTGGCGAACGCGCAGGTCGGCCAGCGGGTTCGGCTCGTTGCTGCCCTTGACCTTGTCCATCACGTTGTAGGCGATGTAGCCCAGGTTGAAACCAGCCTGGTCAGGCATCTTCAGCGCCGGGTCTTCTTTCAGCGCCTTGAGGTCGGCCGGACGAGGGAACAGGGTGACCTGGCACTCGTTCTTTTTCAGCTTCTGGATACGTACCGACGGGTCGGTGGTGATGGCGAAGATCAGGTTGTCGATCTTCACGTCTTCAGGCTTCCAGTAGTCCTTGTTCCCGGTGTAGCGGATGTTGGAGTCTTTCTGGTAGCTCTTGAACACGAACGGGCCAGTGCCGATCGGCTTCTGGTTGATGTCGGCAGCCTTGCCTTCCTTCAGCAGCTGGGCTGCGTACTCGGCGGACTGAACCGAAGCGAAGCTCATGGCCATGTTCTGGATGAACGCGGCGTCGACTTCTTTCAGCGTGAACTTGACGGTGTGTTCGTCGACTTTATCGATCTTGGTGATGTTGGTGTCCATCCCCATGTCGGTGAAGTACGGGAATTCGGTCGGGTATGCCTTACGGAACGGGTCATCCTTGTTAATCATGCGATTGAAGGTGAACAGTACGTCGTCGGCGTTGAACTCACGAGTCGGCTTGAAATACGGGGTGGTGTGGAACTTGACGCCTTCACGCAGGTGGAAGGTGTAAGTCAGGCCGTCATCCGAGATGTCCCACTTGGTCGCCAGACCAGGAATCACGGCGGTACCGCCACGCTCGAACTGGGTCAGACGGTTGAACATGGTTTCGGCTGAGGCGTCGAAGTCGGTTCCGGTGGTGTATTGGCCTGGATCGAAACCGGCCGGGCTGCCTTCGGAGCAGAACACCAGGTTAGTCGCAGCGGTGGCGAAAGGTGCGGAGGCTAACAAGCCTGCGCCGACTAAAAACGGAATGACCGCGTGTTTAAGCATGTTGGCCTCATGATTTGTTGTCATTTTTTAGTTGTGAGGTACGACCTCGTGAGTCGTGCCTGCGGATACTTATGCAGGGCCCATACCCAATGCAAGATCCAGAGCGCTCGGCGGCGTCAAAGCGTGGCACGAACGTACCTTAATGTCGCATCCGTATAACTTCTGACGCATTTGACCGTTTGCGGCCGGTTTTTACGGTGCAAACGAAGCCCCAAAACGGTGCATTGGTCACGTTGTGCGCGCCGGATTGGGGCCGGGTGTTACTTATTTATACCCACGCCATAGAAGGGGGTTAGACCGAACGGGCTGATCTTGAAGTCAGTGACTTCCTTGCGCAGCGGCTGGAACACCGTGGAGTTGGCGATCGGCGTGATCGGCACTTGCTGTTTAAGGATGAGTTGCGCCTGTTGATACAGTTTTACCCGTTGCGATTTATCGGTGGATACCTTGGCCTGCTGCACCAGCTTGTCGTAGGCCGGGTCACACCATTTGGCGTAGTTGCTGCCCTTTACCGCCGCGCAGCTGTAAAGCACGCCCAGCCAGTTGTCCGGGTCGCCGTTGTCACCGGTCCAGCCGTAGATCATCGCGTCGTGTTCGCCATTCTTGGCGCGCTTGATGTACTCGCCCCATTCATAGCTGACGATGTTGGCTTTGATACCGATCTTCTCCCAATCCTGCTGGATCATCTGTGCCGACATCCGCGCATTCGGGTTCGAGGCGCGCTGCACGGTCATGGCCCAGAGGTTGATGGTTGTACCGGGTGCAACCCCGGCTTCCTTGAGTAGCGCCTTGGCTTTGACAGGGTCGTGCGGCGCGTCTTTTATGTTCGGATCGAACGACCATTGCGCTGGCGGCAAGGCGTTTTGCGCCAGCTGCCCGGCACTCTGGTAAACCGCCTTGATGATCGCCGGTTTGTCGATGGCCATGTCCAGTGCCTGACGCACTTTGAGCTGATCCAGCGGCGGATGAGTGGTGTTGTAGGCGAGGAAGCCGAGGTTGAAACCGGCCTGCTTCAACACCCGCAGATTCGGGTCTTTTTCCATCACTTCGATGTCGGCCGGGCGCGGGTAGCCGCTGACCTGGCATTCGCCGGTCTTGAGCTTTTGCAGGCGGACGGCGGCGTCCGGGGTGATCGAGAACACCAGGTTATCGAGCTTCACGTCCTCGGGCTTCCAGTAGTCCCTGTTCGCCGCGTAGCGGATCTGCGCGTCCTTCTGGTAGCGCTTGAACACGAACGGGCCGGTGCCGACCGGTTTCTGGTTGAGGTCGGCGGCGTGGCCTTCCTTCAACAGTTGGGCGGCGTATTCGGCCGATTGCACCGAGGCGAAGCTCATGGCGAGGTTTTGCACGAAGGCGGCGTCGACGTTGTTCAGGTTGAAGCGCACGGTGTTTTCGTCGAGTTTTTCAACGGATTTGATCGTGGTGTTCAGGCCCATGTCGGTGAAGTACGGGGATTCGGCGGGGTAGGCCTTGCGGAAGGCGTTCTCCGGGTCGAGCAGGCGCTGGAAGGTGAACAGGACGTCGTCGGCGTTGAAGGTTCGGGTCGGGGTGAAGTAGTCGGTTTTGTGGAATTTTACGTTTTGGCGCAGGTGGAAGGTGTACTGGAGGCCGTCCGGGGTTACGTCCCAGCTTGTGGCCAGAGCGGGTTCGACTTCGGTGCCGCCGCGTTTGAACTGGGTGAGGCGGTTGAAGACGGTTTCGGCGGAGGCGTCGAAGTCGGTGCCGCTGGTGTATTGGCTGGGGTCGAAGCCTGCGGGGCTGGCTTCGGAGCAGTACACCAGGGTTGTTGCTGCGTTTGCGATTGGGGTTATGGCGGTCAGGGCCAGGGTGATCAGGAGTGGTTTTAGGGTGGGTCTATGCATGTCTGGCCCGTGGGTTTTTAGGTGGTTGTTGTTTGAGGTTAGCGGGGATTTGGGGGTGTTCGGAAATATCGTTTTTTGAGGGGATGCGTCTATCTCGGTATATCTGGGGTGATTGGGTGTATATCCGTTGCTGCGGTAACGGCTTCTTAGGGTTCCGCCCTTACGGCGGGTCACTTTGGCAAACGCCCCAAAGTAACCAAAGGTCTTGGGCCCCGGCGTTCGGCCCCTCGCTGGGGCTCGGGGTTCCTTCGCTCCGGGATTCATCCGGGGGCATCGCCTACGGTTTGCTTCGCTGCACCTCCTCTCGATGCATGCGGCTGCGCCGCACGGTCGCTGCGCTCCCACCCCCGGATAAATCCCTCCACTCAGCCTGCCGAAGGGGCCAAAAGATCAAGAGCTTTACTCGAGCTAACGCTCATCGTGTTGAGTGGTGGGAAGCGGAAGGCGGAAGGCGGAAGGTAACTGCGGACTGCTTGATCGTTCCCACGCTCCGCGTGGGAATGCAGCCCGGGACGCTCCGCGTTCCATTTTCGAACGTTTAAAGATGTGTGGGATTCACCGAACCTTCCCACAAGGTTTTCAGGTTGTCCGTCGGAAGTACGGTCTCTAGTCTTTGGTTGTCGCTGCCAATTCAGCGACCGGGAGTGAGATCCCGGCAATTCATTTGGATACTTGTTCGAGCCCCTTCATAATCGCCGCCAGCTTAGACTGTCAGCGATTCTCTATGGCGGCTGTGTGCGGGTGGACGAATGTCCTGCCGGGTATCCATACCGGTGATCTCACCCCGTACATAGCTGCCACCTCTTCTTCGAGTGAGATCGGGAAAAGTGGCTCCATAACCTGGAGAAATTGCTACATGGATAAGCTGATACCCGATCCACCCCTCGAAACACCTACGCCCCTTGAAGAAGCCATGCGCGCCGAAGACCTCGCCCGCAACCGCGAAGCCATCAAACGCGCCCTCGATTTTTATCTCTGCCCCAACCCTTCCAAACCGCGCCCGAGCACGATGTATATGGTCACTCCCAACGTCGACACCGAAAGCCTGCTGGCCAACGCCTGCGAATCCCTGGCGTCGGCCAGTACCATCGCGAGCAATTTCGCCAACGAACTCAGCGGCCCGCAACGCAGTACGGCGCTGGGTATCCAGCAGATCATCATGCTGGCCGAGCTTGCAGTGAACCGCGCTCTGGATCGGGTTGATCCGCAAACCTGATAACCCCAATCCCGGGCATAAAAAAACCGGCGATCATCACTGATCGCCGGTTTTTCATTCAGCCGTTACTCAATCACTGCATCAATACTTCAATCGAGCCATCCGCCGTCAGGCTGACCTGGCTGGTGCCGGCTTCGACTTCAGGCGTGACCGGTGCTGCGTCCATGCCGGCGGCTTTCATCATCATCGGGGCGCGCATGTACGGTTGCGGGAAACCGTTGCTGTTGAGGTTCAGGTTGACGATCTTGTAGCCCTTGCCGCCCAGGGCGTCGGTGGCCAGTTGGGCGCGGGCCTTGAAGGCGGTGACGGCTTCTTTCAGCAGCTTGTCTTCGCTGGCCTTGCGGGTCGGGTCGGCGATGGCGAAGTCCATGCCGCCCATTTTCAGGTCGGTCAGCAGTTCGCCGGTGAGTTTGGACAGGGCGGCGAAGTCGGCGCTTTCCAGGCGCAGTTCGGCGCGTTCGCGCCAGCCAGTGATTTTCTGGCCCTTGGTGTCGTAGATCGGGTAGCTGTTGCGGCTGCCCTGGCGCAGGGTGATGTCTTTGACTTGCTTGGCCTGGGCCAGTGCCTTGTTCATGGTGGTGCTGACGTCGGCAGCAAGTTTGGCCGGGTCGGTGTTTTGTTCTTCGGTGTAGAGAGTCACGATCATCAGGTCGCGGGCCACTTCCTGGCTGACTTCGGCGCGCAGGGAAATCTGGTTGTAGTGCAGCTCATCGGCGGCCAGGGCCGGAAGGCTGGCGATGCTGCCGACGGTCAGGGCGAGAAGGGCGGCGCTGCGGCGAAATGTGTGCATGAAAGCTCCTTGATGAGGGCGCAGGTGATGGTTCGGGGGCCTGCGTGAAACCATCAGACTCTAGCTTTTATGATCCGGTTCGCCCAGTTACAACTTCTATACAGATGGCTGGTAGCAACTGCGCAACCAATCGCGAGCAAGCTCGCGAAGGGGCCCTTATAGCCGCAGAAAAACTTTGCGCCATGTGGTCGTTTGCCGCACTTTCGCCTCTCAAGCCCGCGCCTTGGTTATACTCCGTGCGATCCGCCTGGAGCGCTCATCAGGAGAGCTCATGCTCGCCCCCGTACAACTGACTTCCGCCACTCGCCAGAACCTCTGGCGGCTGACTTTCATCCGCACCCTGGTGCTCGCCGCGCAGGCCGGTTCCGTGGGCCTGGCTTACTGGCTGGATCTGTTGCCGTTGCCGTGGGTGCAACTGGTGATGACCCTCGGCTGTTCGATCCTGCTGTGTGTGTTCACCGCCGTGCGTCTGCGTACTTCGTGGCCGGTTACCGAGCTCGAATACGCGCTGCAACTGGCCTGCGATCTGGTTATCCACAGTGCCTTGCTGTATTTCTCCGGTGGTTCGACCAACCCGTTCGTTTCGTATTATCTGGTGCCGCTGACCATCGCTGCGGTGACGCTGCCATGGCGTTATTCGGTGGTGCTGTCGGGCATCGCGCTGGCCTTGTACACGCTGATGCTGACGCATTTCTACCCGCTGGAAACCCTGCCGGTTGCCCGGGAGAACCTGCAGATCTACGGCATGTGGCTGAGCTTCGCGCTGGCGGCGGCGGTGATTACCTTCTTCGCCGCGCGTATGGCTGAAGAGCTGCGCCGGCAGGAGGAATTGCGTGCGATCCGTCGGGAAGAAGGCCTGCGCGATCAGCAATTGCTGGCCGTCGCGACTCAGGCCGCCGGTGCCGCTCATGAATTGGGCACGCCGCTGGCGACCATGAGCGTGTTGCTCAATGAAATGCAGCAGGATCATCACGACCCGATGCTTCAGGAAGACCTGAAGGTGCTGAAGGATCAGGTGAAGCTCTGCAAGGAGACCCTGCAACAACTGGTGCGCGCCGCTGAAGCCAATCGCCGGATGGCGGTGGAGATGCAGGACGTCACCGAGTGGCTCGACGAAGCGCTCAATCGCTGGCACCTGATGCGCCCGGAGGCCAGTTACCGCTTCCAGCGTCTGGGCCAGGGCCCGTTGCCACGTGTGGCGCCGCCGCCGGATCTGACCCAGGCCTTGTTGAATCTGTTGAACAACGCCGCCGACGCCTGCCCGGAAAACCTTCAGGTGACCCTGGACTGGACGGCCGAAGACCTGACCATCAGCATTCGCGATCATGGCGCCGGTGTACCGCTGGCCATCGCCGAGCAGATCGGCAAACCGTTTTTTACCACCAAGGGCAAAGGTTTCGGCCTGGGCCTGTTTTTGAGCAAGGCCAGCGTGACACGCGCCGGCGGCTCAGTGAAACTCTATAGTCATGAGGAAGGCGGCACGCTCACCGAGCTGCGCCTGCCCCACGGCGCCCGAGGAGAGCAACATGAGTGACGAAATCCAAGTCGAAGGCGAAGAACTGCCGCATTTGCTGCTGGTCGATGACGACGCGACCTTCACCCGGGTGATGGCCCGCGCCATGGCCCGCCGTGGTTTCCGCGTCAGCACCGCCGGTTCCGCCGAGGAAGGCCTGACTATCGCCCAGGCCGATCTGCCGGACTATGCCGCGCTGGACCTGAAAATGGACGGCGACTCCGGTCTGGTCCTGCTGCCGAAACTGCTGGAGCTGGACCCGGAAATGCGCGTGGTGATCCTCACCGGTTACTCGAGCATTGCCACCGCAGTCGAAGCGATCAAGCGCGGCGCCTGCAATTACCTGTGCAAACCGGCCGACGCCGACGATGTGCTGGCAGCGCTGCTGTCCGAACACGCTGACCTCGACAGCCTGGTGCCGGAAAACCCGATGTCGGTGGATCGCCTGCAATGGGAACACATTCAGCGCGTGCTGACCGAGCACGAAGGCAACATCTCCGCCACTGCCCGCGCCCTGGGCATGCACCGCCGCACCCTGCAGCGCAAACTGCAGAAGCGCCCGGTTCGTCGCTGAACCTGCGCTGAACGACCATCGCCAGCCCTCGCGATAAAGCGCACCGATCATCTATGATCGGTGCGTGTCTGTTCTTTTCTTTATCGAGCCTTTTCCATGAATCAGAACGCTGAATATTCCGCGGTCAACGATACTGTGCGCGGGCAGTTTTTTCGCAAGGTGTGGGCCATGACCACGCCTTACTGGCGCAGCGAAGAGAAGGGCAAGGCCTGGACGTTGCTGATTGCCGTGATCGCGCTGACGTTGTTCAGCGTGGCGATCTCGGTGTGGATCAACAGTTGGTACAAGGATTTCTATAACGCCCTGCAAAAGAAAGACGAGGCGGCGTTCTGGCAGCTGATCCTGTATTTCTGCGGTATTGCGGCGGTGGCGATCCTCGGCGCCGTGTATCGCCTGTACCTGACGCAGATGCTGACCATCCGTTGGCGGGCATGGCTCACCGAGAACCATTTCAAGCGCTGGCTCGGGCACAAAAACTATTACCAGCTGGAGCAGGGCGGCTACACCGACAACCCTGACCAGCGGATTTCCGAAGACCTCAATACCTTCACCAGCAACACCTTGAGTCTCGCGTTGGGCCTGATCCGCACGGTGGTCAGCCTGGTGTCGTTCTCGATCATTCTGTGGGGTGTCTCCGGCAGCATCGAGGTGTTCGGCATCGAGATTCCCGGCTACATGTTCTGGTGTGCGCTGCTGTATGCGGCGGTCGGCAGCTGGCTGACGCACCTGATCGGTCGACGCCTGATCGGCCTGAACAACCAACAACAACGCTTCGAAGCCGACCTGCGTTTCTCCATGGTGCGGGTGCGTGAGAACGCCGAAAGCATTGCGCTGTACAACGGCGAACCGAACGAAAATCGTCGCCTGAGCAACCGCTTCGGTCTGGTCTGGCACAACTTCTGGGACATCATGCGGGTGTCCAAGCGCCTGACGTTCTTCACCTCGGGTTACGGCCAGATCGCAATCATCTTCCCGTTCATCGTTGCGGCCCCGCGTTACCTGACCGGCAAGATCGAACTGGGTGAGCTGATGCAGATCAACTCGGCATTCGGCAACGTGCAGGAGAACTTCAGCTGGTTCATCAACGCGTATTCGGATCTCGCTGCGTGGCGCGCCACGTGTGATCGTCTGCTGAGCTTCCGCCAGGCGATGACCGACAACGAAGAACGTGCACCGGCCATCGATGTGCAGAATCAGGGCAATGAGCTGAAAGTTCATAACCTGGGCCTCGATCTGGCCGACGGTCGTCATCTGCTGACCAGCGCCGACATGACCGTGGAGCAGGGCGACCGCGTGATGCTCAGTGGTCGTTCCGGCAGCGGTAAATCCACGCTGCTGCGGGCGATGGGCCATTTGTGGCCGGCGGGGCACGGCAGCATTCGATTGCCCGCTTCGCGTTATCTGTTCCTGCCACAGAAACCGTATCTGCCGATCGGTACCCTGCGCGACGCCTTGAGTTATCCACAACCGGGCGACACCTACGCGCCTGAGCGTTATGCACAAGTGCTGGAAACCTGCCGTTTGCCGCATCTGGTGGCTCGACTGGACGAGGCCAATCACTGGCAGCGCATGCTCTCGCCGGGAGAACAGCAACGTCTGGCCTTCGCCCGCGCGCTGCTCTATGCACCGCAATGGCTGTACATGGACGAAGCGACGTCGGCGATGGATGAAGAAGACGAGGCCACGCTGTATCAGGCGCTGATCGACCAGTTGCCGGGCCTGAGCATCGTCAGCGTCGGCCATCGCAGCAGCCTCAAACGCTTCCATCCACGGCATGTGCGGATCGATGGCGGGCATCTGGTCGAGCAGACCGTAACGGCCTGACAGGCTCTGACTTTGTGGGAGTTCGCTCCCACAGAGGACAGTGATCGTACAACCCGCTTGCGCTATGATGCCCTTCAAGCCGATTTTTCGAGACAAACGCAGACCATGGAAAACCCGATCGACACCCCGCGCCTCCCTCGCAAGCGCCGCAGCCTGGCTCAGGAACTGGTGACGGTGCTGACCGAGCAGATCCGCGACGGTCTGCTCAAGCGTGGCGACAAGTTGCCCACCGAGTCGGCGATCATGGAAGCCCATGGCGTCAGCCGCACCGTGGTGCGCGAGGCGATCTCCCGGCTACAGGCCGCAGGTCAGGTTGAAACCCGCCACGGCATCGGCACTTTCGTGCTCGATACGCCAAGCCCGAGCGGTTTCCGGATCGACCCGGCCACCGTGGTCACACTGCGTGATGTGCTGGCGATTCTCGAATTCCGGATCAGCCTCGAAGTAGAGTCCGCAGGTCTCGCCGCGCAACGCCGCAGCGCCGAACAACTAGCCGCCATGCGCGCCGCCCTCGATGCACTGAACGAAAGTGTGGCCCACGCCAGCGATGCGGTGGCGTCGGACTTCCAGTTCCACCTGCAAATCGCGTTGTCCACCGGCAACCGTTACTTCACCGACATCATGACCCATCTGGGCACCAGCATCATTCCGCGCACGCGCCTGAACTCGGCGCGCCTGGCCCATGACGATCAGCAGCACTACATGAATCGCCTGAGCCGCGAGCACGAGGAAATCTACGAGGCCATCGCCCGCCAGGATTCCGACGCCGCCCGCGCGGCCATGCGCCTGCACTTGACCAACAGCCGCGAACGGCTGCGTCAGGCCCATGAAGAGGCGCAGGCGCAGGGCTGAGAAATCAGGCTTCGATGTAGAGTTTCAGCGGTTCCGAACACGGCTCCAGACTGGCCTCATCAGCAAACTTGTAGCGCAACTCAACGGTACTGTTCAGGTACTTTTCCAGCTCGAATCTCGGGATGCTCAGTTCGATCCCGGTCATGCCGACCATGTCATCCAGTGCGTCATCCCAGACGCCGGTCGGCTCCGACAAACCCTGCCATTCAGGCTCTTCAGGATCGTCACCGAGGATCGGATACACATCCCAGTTCGGCGGTGTGTTCTGCCCGTCGGGCACACGAACGATCAAGTCGTCATCCAGAGTCGACAGCCGCAGGATGATCGAGTCGCTGGCGTGGTCGGGGAATTGCGGAAGGTGTGCAGCGGCAAACGTCATGCTTCGTTCTCCTTGAAAGATCTGCCGCGATCCTTCGCGGCAGTCGTCGCACTTTACCCGGCGAATCGGTGAGGCGCGCCGGGGCAATCTTGTCCGGGCATTTCAGCTCTTGGGCAGAATCGAACGATCCACCCTGACCGCCAGTTTTCCCGGGCCGGGCCTGACGTCGAACGTTGCCTGGCCCTGAGCATCCACCGACGCCCGGGCGATGGCCACGCCGTCGCGCAGCAATTGCAGCGGCGCACCTTTCAACGATTGGCCGGAAGCCAGTTCCACTTTCAATTTGATCGTCATCGAATCGCTCCTTAATTCGTGTTGCCGGTCGGGTGATAGTCCTTGAGCAGCAGGTAAGTGCTCCAGCCCCACCAGTCGTCGACGGTGGCGGTGTCGTTGAGGTTGTTGACGTCCTTGCGCCGCAGGACTTTGTTGCCTTGAAGGCGGAACAGTGGCGAGAAGTTGTTCTCCACTTTGTGCACATCGTCGAGATCCGGCAGGTGCTTCAGCGCGGCGAAGTCAGGCTCATCACGGCGTTTGCCAATGAGGTAGGCGTCGAACACTTCGTCGGCGGAGGCTTGGGTAGCCTGTTTGACATGGGATTGGTTGGCGAACTGTTCTTCGTCAGGAATGAGGTCGAAGTAGCGTTTGTCGCCAAAAGTGCGCCAGTGCTCGCCCAGACTGTTGCGCACCTTGAGGCCAAACTGGTTGTCTTCGTCGTGCATGAAACGAGAAATCAGCGAACCCAGATCGCCGGGTGTCACCACCGCAGCCAGCTCACGGCGCGGAACGCGCAGGTGACCTGAGGCGAAAAGGTCGGTGAGGAAATGATCGGCGAAGGCATTCATGGCGTAGGCCAGTTCCAGAGCCGCGGTGTCCTGCGTGCCGTGGGCGGCGACGGCCTGCTTGAGTGCTGCCGAGTGGCCGGCGATATAGGCGCGTTTTGCCCATTCACCAAAATGGTCGGGATTGTTGGCCGCCAGTTTCAGATAGCGACCCAGTGGAAACAGGGCGGAGACAAGACTTCCGCCGCCGGTGATTTTATTCCACTCTTCGGACAACGTATCACCCAGTTTCTCGTACGCCTCATGGGCGGGTCTGCCCTCGCTGATGGCTTGTTCGACCGCCGCAGCTTCTTGCTTTGCCACCTCGAGGATCTTGTCGACTTCGGCTTTCGCGGCAGGTGCGGTCGCCATTGAATTGAACGCAGCAGTAAAGCGCTTAAGGCGCTCGGCGGTTGTCGCACCGTCGCAGATCGGTTGCTCGGGAATTCCATAGAAATCGCCACCCAAGCCCAATATCTGACCATAGGTCAGTGCCAACCCATTGGGCAGATGCAGGGGAATCTTGCTGGCCGGTCTTGGTGGCGTTGTTGCGTCCAGACGCAGGAGCACATTGTCGCCGATGGCCGTGTGTTCAAGTATTTCGTAATACAGCCCGATCCCTTTGCTTGCTCTTGGTTTACGCGGAGTGGGGGGCGGGGGCTCGATGTGCGAGTCGGTTGCCAGCAATACGAGATGAGACTGTTCGCCCTCGATCTCGATCCCCGTTTCGCTAAACAACTCCTCGAAGCGGGCAATGAGCGGGATCGGCGGTTGTTGTGGATCGTTTTGTGGATCTGACATTTCTTGCTCCTTGATATGCCATTCGCAAAAATATTTAACTGTATTTATATACAGTAATCGGCAGCCTAGCCCAGAAGTTTCCTACGTCAAGGTAAGCAGACTCCCACGCAGGAGGAGGCGAAGACGATGAAATGCAGTTGACGGTTATCTTTTAAGTTGTACGATGACCTACAACTTCGGCGAAGGCTGAACGGTCCACTCACAAAAAAACGTTGCTACCAGGGTGTTCGAATAATGAATCCACAAGAACTGAAGTCCATCCTCTCCGCCGGCCTGCTGTCGTTCCCGGTGACCGATTTCAATGCCCAGGGCGATTTCAACCGCGCTGGCTACATCAAACGCCTGGAATGGCTGGCCCCGTACGGTGCTTCAGCCCTGTTCGCCGCCGGTGGCACCGGTGAATTCTTCTCCCTGGCTGCCAGCGAATACTCGGAAATCATCAAGACTGCCGTCGACACCTGCGCCAGCAGCGTGCCGATCCTCGCCGGTGTCGGTGGTTCGACCCGCCAGGCCATCGAATACGCTCAGGAAGCCGAGCGTCTGGGCGCCAAAGGCCTGTTGCTGCTGCCGCACTACCTGACCGAAGCCAGCCAGGACGGCGTTGCCGCCCACGTTGAAGCGGTGTGCAAATCGGTCAACATCGGCGTGGTGGTCTACAACCGCAACGTCTGCCGCCTGACCGCGCCGCTGCTGGAACGTCTGGCCGAGCGCTGCCCGAACCTGATCGGTTACAAGGACGGTCTGGGCGATATCGAGCTGATGGTGTCGATCCGTCGTCGCCTCGGTGATCGCTTCAGCTACCTCGGTGGTCTGCCGACCGCCGAAGTCTACGCTGCTGCCTACAAGGCCCTGGGCGTGCCGGTCTACTCCTCGGCGGTGTTCAACTTCATCCCGAAAACCGCGATGGACTTCTACCACGCGATTGCCCGCGAAGATCACGCCACCGTCGGCAAGATCATCGACGACTTCTTCCTGCCGTACCTGGACATCCGCAACCGCAAGGCCGGTTACGCCGTGAGCATCGTCAAGGCAGGCGCCAAAATCGCCGGCTATGACGCAGGCCCGGTGCGGGCGCCGCTGACCGACCTGACCCGCGAAGAGTACGAAATGCTCGCCGCGCTGATCGACAAGCAAGGTGCGCAGTAACACAACTCTATAAACAAGGCCGCTGAGCAATCAGCGGCCTTTTGCGTCAGGAGAATGATTCGTGACCAAGCGCTATGACAACTACATCAACGGTGAATGGGTCGCCGGCAACGATTACTCGGTCAACATCAACCCGTCCGAGCTGAGCGACACCATCGGCGATTACGCCAAGGCTGACCTGGCTCAGGTCAACGCCGCCATCGACGCCGCTCGCGCCGCGTTCCCGGCGTGGTCGACCTCGGGCATTCAGGCCCGTCACGACTCGCTCGATAAAGTCGGCACTGAAATCCTCGCCCGCCGCGAAGAACTCGGCACCCTGCTGGCCCGGGAAGAGGGCAAGACCCTGCCCGAAGCCATTGGCGAAGTGACCCGCGCCGGCAACATCTTCAAGTTCTTCGCCGGTGAATGCCTGCGTCTGTCCGGCGACTACGTGCCGTCGGTGCGCCCGGGCGTCAACGTCGAAGTCACCCGCGAAGCCCTCGGCGTGGTCGGTCTGATCACCCCGTGGAATTTCCCGATTGCGATTCCGTCGTGGAAAATCGCCCCGGCCCTGGCCTACGGCAACTGCGTGGTGTTGAAACCGGCGGATCTGGTGCCGGGTTGCGCCTGGGCGCTGGCCGAAATCATCTCCCGCGCAGGCTTCCCGGCCGGCGTGTTCAACCTGGTGATGGGCAGCGGTCGCGTGGTCGGTGAAGCGCTGGTCAACAGCCCGAAAGTCGACGGCATCAGCTTCACCGGCTCCGTCGGTGTGGGGCGTCAGATCGCCGTCAACTGCGTGTCGCGCCAGGCCAAGGTTCAGCTGGAAATGGGCGGCAAGAACCCGCAGATCATTCTCGACGACGCCGACCTCAAGCAGGCGGTCGAGCTGTCGGTGCAGAGCGCGTTCTACTCCACCGGCCAGCGTTGCACCGCGTCGAGCCGCTTGATCGTCACCGCCGGGATTCACGACAAGTTCGTCGAAGCGATGGCCGAGCGCATGAAGTCGATCAAGGTCGGCCACGCGCTGAAGGCCGGCACCGACATCGGTCCGGTGGTCTCGCAGGCGCAGCTTGAACAGGACCTGAAATACATCGACATCGGTCAGTCCGAAGGTGCGCGTGTGGTCAGCGGCGGTGGTCTGGTGACCTGCGACACCGAGGGTTACTTCCTCGCGCCGACCCTGTTTGCCGACAGCGAAGCGTCGATGCGCATCAGCCGCGAAGAGATCTTCGGCCCGGTGGCCAACATCGTCCGCGTAGCCGATTACGAGGCTGCACTGGCCATGGCCAACGACACCGAATTCGGTCTGTCGGCGGGTATCGCCACCACATCGCTGAAGTACGCCAACCACTTCAAGCGTCATTCCCAGGCCGGGATGGTGATGGTCAACCTGCCGACCGCCGGTGTCGATTACCACGTTCCGTTCGGTGGCCGTAAGGGTTCATCCTATGGCTCACGTGAGCAAGGCCGCTATGCGCAAGAGTTCTACACGGTCGTGAAGACCAGCTACATCGGTTCGTAAATCGCTGCACCCGCGCCGGGCCTTCGCCTGAGGCCCTGCGCGGCACAAGACCAAAGAATGTTTTACCCGCATAAAAATAATCAGTGGGAGTACATCTACATGCAATCGTCCAAGCCGACTCACGTCCGCTATTTGATCCTGCTCATGTTGTTCCTGGTGACCACGATCAACTACGCCGACCGCGCCACCATCGCGATCGCCGGTTCCAGTTTGCAAAAAGACCTCGGCATCGACGCGGTCACCCTCGGCTACATCTTCTCTGCATTCGGTTGGGCCTACGTGGCCGGGCAAATTCCCGGCGGCTGGCTGCTCGATCGTTTCGGCTCGAAAAAAGTCTATGCCCTGAGCATCTTCACCTGGTCGCTGTTCACCGTGCTGCAAGGCTTCGTCGGTGAGTTCGGCATGTCCACGGCCATCGTCGCGCTTTTCATGCTGCGCTTCCTCGTGGGTCTGGCCGAGGCGCCATCGTTCCCCGGCAACGCGCGCATTGTGGCGGCCTGGTTCCCGACGGCTGAACGCGGTACGGCTTCGGCGATCTTCAACTCGGCGCAATACTTCGCGACCGTGCTGTTCGCACCGCTGATGGGCTGGATCGTTTACACCTTTGGCTGGGAGCACGTGTTCATCGTCATGGGCCTGCTCGGCATCGTGTTCTCGCTGGTCTGGCTGAAGGTTATCCACAGCCCGCGCCAACACCCGATGGCCAACGAAGCGGAAGTGAAGTTCATCGCCGACAACGGCGGCATGGTCGACATGGACCAGAAACAAGGCAAAAAGGCTGACGGTCCGAAATGGGATTACATCCGCCAACTGCTGACCAATCGCATGATGCTCGGCGTGTACCTGGGCCAGTACTGCATCAACGGCATCACCTATTTCTTCCTGACCTGGTTCCCGGTGTACCTGGTGCAAGAGCGCGGCATGACCATCCTCAAGGCCGGTTTCATTGCCTCGTTGCCGGCGATCTGCGGCTTTATCGGTGGCGTCCTCGGCGGGGTGATTTCCGATTACCTGCTGCGCAAGGGCCATTCGCTGACCTTCGCCCGCAAGGCGCCGATCATTGCCGGTCTGCTGGTTTCGAGCAGCATCGTGGCTTGCAACTATGTCGACGTTGAATGGATGGTGGTCGGCTTCATGGCCCTGGCGTTCTTCGGCAAAGGCGTGGGCGCGCTGGGCTGGGCGGTGGTGTCCGACACCTCGCCGAAACAGATCGCCGGTCTGAGTGGCGGCCTGTTCAACACCTTCGGCAACATCGCGTCGATCACCACCCCGATCGTCATCGGCTACATCATCAGCTCCACCGGTTCGTTCAAATGGGCACTGGTGTTCGTCGGCGCCAACGCGCTGGTGGCGGTGTTCAGCTATCTGGTGATCGTCGGCCCGATCAAGCGTGTGGTCCTGAAAGAGCCGCCAACCAACGGTGGTTCCGAAGCGGCTGGTAAATTGTCTCAAGCGCATTCCTGAGGAGCGGCGTCATGCAGTTGATTGAACATTCCGACTCGCCGCGCTACATCCGCCTGCACGAGCGGGACAACGTAGTGGTTGTGGTCAATGACCAGGGCGTTCCGGCCGGCACCGCATTTGCCGATGGCCTGGTGACGGTGGATTTTGTGCCGCAGAGTCACAAGGTCAGCCTCGTGGACATCCCCGAGGGTGGTACGGTGATTCGCTACGGCCAGATCATTGGCTACGCGTTGCAGCCGATTCCCCGTGGCAGTTGGGTCAAGGAAGATCAACTGCGCATGCCGACCGCGCCGCCGCTGGACAGCCTGCCGCTGTCCACCGATGTGCCGGCCGCGCAGACACCGCTGGAAGGCTTCACGTTCGAGGGTTATCGCAACGCCGACGGCACCGTCGGCACGCGCAACATCCTCGGGATCACCACCACCGTGCAATGCGTCACCGGGGTGCTGGATCACGCAGTGAAGCGGATCAAGGACGAACTGTTGCCGAAGTACCCGCACGTCGATGACGTGGTGGCGCTGACTCACAGTTACGGTTGCGGCGTGGCCATCACGGCCACCGACGCCTACATCCCGATCCGCACCGTGCGCAATCTGGCGCGCAACCCGAACCTCGGTGGCGAGGCGCTGGTGATCAGTCTGGGTTGCGAGAAATTGCAGGCTGGGCAGGTGATGCACGAGGACGACGCTTCTGTAGATCTGAGCGAGCCGTGGCTGTATCGCTTGCAGGATTCCAGTCACGGTTTCACCGAGATGATCGAGCAGATCATGGAACTGGCCGAAGTCCGCCTGAAGAAACTCGACCAGCGCCGCCGGGAAACCGTGCCGGCGTCCGAGTTGATCCTCGGTATGCAGTGCGGCGGCAGCGATGCGTTTTCCGGCATCACCGCCAACCCGGCGCTGGGTTACGCCTCGGATTTGCTGTTGCGGGCGGGGGCGACGGTGATGTTTTCCGAGGTCACCGAAGTGCGCGACGCGATCTACCTGCTGACCTCACGGGCCCAGACCAAAACCGTTGCCGAGGAACTGGTGCGCGAGATGGACTGGTACGACCGTTACCTGGCCAAGGGTGAAGCGGATCGCAGCGCCAACACCACGCCGGGCAACAAGAAGGGCGGGTTGTCGAACATTGTCGAGAAGTCGCTGGGCTCGATCGTGAAGTCCGGCAGCAGCGCGATCAGCGGTGTGCTCGGCCCGGGGGAGCGTTTCAAGCAGAAGGGTTTGATTTTCTGTGCGACGCCGGCGAGTGATTTTGTCTGCGGTACGTTGCAACTGGCGGCGGGGATGAACCTGCACGTCTTCACTACTGGTCGTGGTACGCCTTATGGTCTGGCCATGGCGCCGGTGGTGAAGGTTTCGACCCGTACGGAGCTGGCGCAGCGCTGGCCGGATCTGATCGACATCGATGCCGGGCGGATTGCTACCGGGCGCGCGTCCATTGAGGAGTTGGGCTGGGAGTTGTTCCACTACTACCTGGATGTGGCGAGCGGCAAGCAGCAGACGTGGGCGGAGAAACACAAGCTGCATAACGACATTACGTTGTTCAATCCGGCGCCTATCACCTGAGTATGTTGATCGTTCCCACGCATAGCGTGGGAACGAACGGGGTGAAAGTGGCTTATCATTAGCCCCCTAACGACGCTCACCTCCAAGGCTCCCCGGCATGCTGGCAATTTTCCTCGAAACCCTGAACATCACCGCGCCGGTGTTTGCCATGCTGTTTCTCGGTGTGCTGCTCAAGCGCATCGACTGGATCAACGACAACTTCATCCACACGGCCTCGTCGCTGGTGTTCAACGTCACCATGCCGGCGCTGCTGTTTCTCGGCATCCTGCATGCCGACCTGCACGCCGCGCTGCAACCGGCGCTGCTGATCTACTTCGCCCTCGCCACGCTGGCCAGTTTTGCCCTGGCCTGGGGCTGGGCGATTTTCCGTTGTCCGCGTGAAGATCGCGGCATCTACACCCAAGGTGCGTTTCGCGGCAACAACGGGGTGATCGGCCTGGCGCTGGCGGCGAGCATGTATGGCGACTACGGAATTTCCCTCGGGGCAATTCTCGCGGCGCTGGTGATCCTCTTCTACAACACCCTGTCGACCATCGTGCTGGCGGTGTACAGCCCGGTAATCAAGTCCGATCCGTGGAGCATCTGCAAAAGCGTGGTCAGCAATCCGCTGATCATCAGCGTGATCGCGGCAGCGCCGTTTGCGTATTTCAAGATCGGTCTGCCGGGCTGGCTGGAAACCTCCGGCCAGTACCTGGCGCAAACCACGTTGCCGCTGGCCCTGATCTGCATTGGCGGCACGCTGTCGCTGGCGGCACTGCGCAAGAGCGGCAACATGGCGCTCAGTTCGAGTCTGGTGAAGATGATCGGTCTGCCGGTGATCGCCACGCTGGGCGCATGGCTGTGGGGCTTTCGCGGGGCGGAGCTGGGGATTCTGTTTCTGTACTTCGGCAGCCCGACTGCCGCCGCCAGTTTTGTCATGGCCCGTGCGGCCCAGGGCAATCATGAACTGGCAGCGGCGATCATCGTGCTGACCACGTTGATGGCGGCGATCACCACCAACATCGGGATCTTCTTCCTGCAGTGGGGCGGGTGGATCTGAGGGCGACGGTTACTCAGGTTTTTGGTAGGTGTCGATCACTTCCTGCGCCGCACGAAACGCATCGATCGCCGCCGGCACGCCGGCATACACCGCGCAATGCAGCAGCGCTTCGCGGATCTCTTCAACGGTGCAGCCGTTGTTCAACGCGCCGCGCACGTGGCCCTTCAATTCCTGCGGGCACTTCAGTGCTGTCAGCGCGGCGAGGGTGATCAGGCTGCGGGTTTTCAGCGGCAAACCTTCGCGATTCCACACGCCGCCCCAGGCGTGTTCGTTGACGAAATCCTGCAACGGTTGAGTGAACTCGGTGGCGTTGCCCAGCGCGCGGTCGACAAACGCGTCGCCCATTACCTGACGGCGGACTTCAACCCCGGATTTCTTCGATTCGGTCATGGCACATCCCTCTTGTGGTGTTGGCGGCGCCAGGCGCGCACGGACGTGAAAAACAGAAACGTCAGCAGCGTCGGCAGCACATAAAACAGCATCAATCGCTCGAGTTTGCCGGCCAGTGGCATGCCGGTGGTGAACGACACCACGTGCAGCCCGTACGCCAGATACAAACCCAACAGCAGCAAACCTTCGGCCCGGGTCACGCGATAACCGGAATAGAACACCGGCAGGCACAGCGCAGCGACGCCGAGCATCACCGGCAGGTCGAAATCCAGTGCGTTTGGCGAGACCGACAGCGGCGTCGGTGCGATCAGCGCGGTGAGGCCCAGCACCCCGAGCAGGTTGAACAGGTTGGCGCCGATCACGTTGCCGACCGCAATGTCCCGCTGACCGCGCAGCGCGGCGATCAACGATGTAGCCAGTTCCGGCAGCGAGGTGCCGACCGCGACCACGGTCAGGCCGATCACCCGTTCAGAGAATCCCAGGTCAGTGGCGACGACCACGGCTGCACCCAGCAACAAGTGCCCGGCAAACACCAGCATGCCCAGACCGCCGACAATCATCAGCAGGCTGGTGAACCACGGCGCCTGAGGATCGTGGGGTTGATCGGAATGCGGTCGGGTCGAGTGCCGCGACTGGCGCAGCAACAATCCGAGGTAAAGCGCCAGTGCACCGAGCAGCAGAATACCGTCGAAGCGCCCGAGTTCTTCATTCCACGCCAGCACGAACACCAGCAGGCTGGCGCCGATCATCAACGGAATGTCGAGGCGCACCAGTTGCCGCGACACCCGCAGCGGAATGATCAGCGCCGACAGGCCGAGGGTGACGAGAATGTTGAAAATGCTGCTGCCGATCACGCTGCTGACGGCGATGTCCGGCGTGTGTGCCTGCACGGCTTGCAGGCTGACGGCCATTTGCGGGGCGCTGCTGCCAAGGGCGACGATGGTCAGGCCGATGATCAGCGGTCGTACATGCAGGCGCGCGGCCAGGCGCACGGCGGCGCGCACCATCAGCTCGGCGCCGGCGATCAGCAGGAACAGCCCGCTGAGCAATTCGATCACGCTGATCAGAGGTAAGTCGGTCAGTCCGAAAATGGTGGACGCTCCATCAGTCGTCGAGGGCCTGGATCCTGACCCGGGCGGTTCCACTGCGCAGCATACCGAGCTGTTCGGCCGCCGCACGTGAAACATCGATCAGGCGGCCACGGGTGTGCGGGCCACGGTCGTTGATGCGGACCACGACGGATTCATCGTTTTTCAGGTTGGTGACCTTCACCCGCGTGCCGAACGGCAGCTGGCGGTGGGCGGCGGTCAGGGAATTCTGGTTGAACGCTTCGCCGCTGGCGGTGCGTTTACCGTGGTGCTTGGCACCGTAATAGGAGGCGACGCCGGTCTGGTCGTAACCGTGCGGGTCGATGGTGTCGGTGCTGGCGCAACCGGCCAGCAAAGAGAGCAGGGCGCAGGCGCCGAGCAGACGTTTCATTCAAAAGCTCCCAAGTGATCGTTCCCACGCTCCGGCGTGGGAATGCACCCCGTGACGCTCTGCGTCACACCGCAATGGACGCGGAGCGTCCGAGGCGGCATTCCCTCGCAGAGCGTGGGAATGATCCTCGGGCGCTGGGCCATCGTCAGCCTTCGAGCTTGCTTTTCAGCAGTTCGTTCACTTGCTGCGGGTTGGCCTTGCCTTTGGAGGCTTTCATGGCCTGACCGACGAAGAAGCCGAACATCTTGCCGCGCTTGGCTTCGTCTGCCGCACGGTATTGCTCGACCTGCTCGGCGTTGGCCGCGAGCATTTCGTCCAGTACCGCCGAGATCGCGCCGGTGTCGGTAACCTGCTTCAGGCCGCGCTTTTCGATGATCTCGTCTGCGCTGCCTTCGTCGTTGGCCATTGCTTCGAACACCACCTTGGCGATCTTGCCGGAGATGGTGTTGTCCTTGATGCGCTGCAGCATGCCGCCCAGTTGCTCGGCCGAAACCGGCGAATCCTCGATGTCCAGGTTCTGCTTGTTGAGCAGGCTGCCCAACTCGACCATCACCCAGTTCGCCGCCAGTTTGGCGTCACCGCCGATGGCTGCGACCTTCTCGAAGTAGTCCGCCTGCTCACGGCTGGTGGCCAGCACGTTGGCGTCATAGGCCGATAGACCGAACGCACTCTGGAAACGCTCGCGCTTCTGCGGTGGCAGTTCCGGCAGGGTGGCGCGCACGTCATTGAGGAACGAATCCTCGATGACCACCGGCAGCAGGTCCGGATCGGGGAAGTAACGGTAGTCGTTGGCTTCCTCCTTGCTGCGCATCGGACGGGTTTCGTCCTTGTTCGGATCGTACAGACGGGTCTGCTGGATCACTTTGCCGCCGTCTTCGATCAGGTCGATCTGACGCTGGATCTCGGAGTTGATCGCCTTCTCGATGAAGCGGAACGAGTTGACGTTCTTGATCTCGCAGCGGGTGCCGAATTCAACCTGGCCTTTCGGACGGATCGACACGTTGCAGTCGCAACGCAGCGAACCTTCGGCCATGTTGCCGTCGCAGATGCCCAGGTAACGTACCAGCGCGTGGATCGCCTTGACGTAGGCCACGGCTTCCTTGGCGCTACGCATGTCCGGCTCGGACACGATTTCCAGCAGCGGCGTGCCGGCACGGTTCAGGTCGATGCCGGTGGCACCGCTGAATTCTTCGTGCAGGCTCTTGCCGGCGTCTTCTTCCAGGTGCGCGCGGGTGATGCCGACGCGTTTGACCGTGCCGTCTTCCAGAGCGATGTCCAGGTGGCCCTTGCCGACGATCGGCAATTCCATCTGGCTGATCTGGTAGCCCTTCGGCAGATCCGGGTAGAAATAGTTTTTACGTGCGAACACGTTGTGCTGACCGATCTCGGCGTCAATCGCCAGACCGAACATCACCGCCATGCGCACCGCTTCCTGGTTCAGCACTGGCAACACGCCGGGCATGCCCAGGTCGATCAGGCTGGCCTGGGTGTTCGGCTCGGAGCCGAACGTGGTGGAACTACCGGAAAAGATTTTCGACCGGGTGGTGAGCTGGGTGTGAATCTCCAGCCCGATCACGACTTCCCATTGCATGTGTGTCTCCTCAGAAGCCGGTTGGGGTGCGGGTGTGCCAGTCAGTGTTCAACTGATACTGGTGCGCAACGTTGAGCAAACGGCCTTCCTGGAAATACGGAGCGAGCAGTTGCACGCCGACCGGCAGACCGTCGACGAAACCGGCCGGCATCGACAGGCCCGGCAGGCCCGCGAGGTTGGCGGTGATGGTGTAGACGTCTTCCAGGTAGGCAGCGACTGGGTCGCTGTTCTTGGCGCCGAGTTTCCAGGCCGGGTTTGGCGTGGTCGGGCCGAGGATGATGTCGACTTCATTAAATGCGGTCATGAAGTCGTTCTTCACCAGGCGACGGATCTTCTGCGCTTTCAGGTAGTAGGCGTCGTAGTAACCGGCGGACAGCGCGTAGGCACCGACCATGATCCGGCGCTGCACTTCAGGCCCGAAGCCTTCGCCACGGGAGCGCTTGTACAGGTCTTCCAGGTTCTTCGGGTCTTCGCAGCGGTGGCCGAAGCGCACGCCGTCGAAACGCGAGAGGTTGGAGGAGGCCTCTGCCGGAGCGATCACGTAGTACGCAGGAATCGCGTGCTGCATGTTCGGCAGGCTGATTTCCTTGATCACGGCACCGAGCTTCTGCAGCTCTTTGATGCTGTTCTGGATCAGGTCGGCGATGCGCGGATCGAGACCGGCGCCGAAGTACTCCTTCGGCACGCCGATGCGCAGGCCTTGCAGCGAACCATTCAGACCGGCGGCGTAGTCCGGCACGGGCTCATCGATGCTGGTGGAGTCGTTCGGATCGAAGCCGGCCATACCTTGCAACAAAATCGCGCAGTCTTCGGCAGTGCGAGCCAATGGGCCGCCCTGATCGAGGCTGGAGGCGTAAGCGATCATGCCCCAGCGCGAAACGCGACCGTAGGTCGGTTTCAGGCCGGTGAGGTTGGTGAATGCAGCCGGCTGACGGATCGAGCCGCCAGTGTCGGTCGCGGTGGCCGCAGGCAGCAGACGAGCGGCAACTGCCGCCGCCGAACCACCGGACGAACCGCCCGGTACGTGTTCCAGGTTCCACGGGTTTTTCACCGCGCCGTACCAGCTCGACTCGTTGGCCGAACCCATGGCGAATTCGTCCATGTTGGTCTTGCCCAGGGTCACAGTGCCGGCGGCGGCCAGCTTCGACACCACGGTGGCGTCGTACGGAGCCTTGAAGTTGTCGAGCATCTTCGAGCCGCAGCTGGTGCGGATGCCCTGGGTGCAGAACAGGTCTTTGTGGGCGATCGGCGCGCCAAGCAACGCGCCGCTCTCACCGTTGGCCCGGCGCGCGTCGGCGGCTTTCGCCTGCTCGAGGGCCAGCTCTTCGGTGAGGCTGATGAAACTGTTGAGCTGCGGATCGAGCTGGGTAATGCGCGCCAGCAGGACTTTGGTCAGCTCTTCGGAAGAAAACTTTTTATCGGCGAGACCGCGGGCGATCTCGGCCAGAGTCAATTGATGCATTGCAGGCTCTTTCCCTTTAGTCGATGACTTTCGGAACCAGGTACAGGCCGTTTTCGACCGCTGGTGCGATGGACTGATAAGCCTCGCGGTTATTGCTTTCGGTCACGACGTCGGCGCGCAGGCGCTGACTGGCTTCCAGCGGGTGGGCCAGCGGCTCGATACCGTCGGTATTGACCGCCTGCATTTCGTCGACCAGCCCGAGAATGCTGTTGAGGGCCGAAGTGATGTGTGGAAGATCGGCGTCATTCAGGCCGAGGCTGGCCAGATGAGCGATTTTTTCCACGTCGGAGCGTTCTAGCGCCATCGGGTTTCTCCAGTGGAAAACAGGACGGACGGCGTCCGTGTGTTAGATTGTCGGAACACTACCGCACTTCTACGGTCATAAGGCCGCGATTGTGGGGCTTGGTGCACAGAAAAGCGGCCAATTTAACATATTGGCGCCTTGCCCAAAATCCCTGTCGTTGTTAGAGTTTGCCGCACTTTTTTACCCACGCGTTGCCTAGGGTCCCTTTCCCATGTTCAAGAAACTGCGTGGCATGTTTTCCAGCGATCTTTCCATTGACCTGGGCACTGCCAACACCCTTATTTACGTGCGCGAGCGCGGTATCGTCCTGAATGAGCCATCGGTTGTGGCCATTCGGACACACGGTAACCAGAAAAGTGTCGTCGCTGTCGGCACCGAGGCCAAGCGCATGCTCGGCCGTACGCCGGGCAACATTGCTGCCATTCGTCCGATGAAGGACGGCGTGATCGCCGACTTCAGCGTCTGCGAAAAGATGCTGCAATACTTTATTAACAAGGTTCACGAAAACAGCTTTCTGCAGCCCAGCCCTCGTGTGCTGATCTGCGTTCCATGCAAGTCCACCCAGGTTGAGCGTCGTGCCATCCGTGAATCGGCCCTTGGCGCCGGTGCCCGCGAAGTGTTCCTGATCGAAGAGCCGATGGCGGCTGCGATCGGTGCCGGTCTGCCGGTTGAAGAAGCACGCGGTTCGATGGTCGTGGATATCGGTGGTGGTACCACCGAAATCGCGCTGATCTCCCTGAACGGTGTGGTCTATGCCGAATCCGTACGTGTTGGCGGCGACCGCTTCGACGAAGCGATCATCACCTACGTGCGTCGCAACTACGGCAGCCTGATCGGCGAATCCACCGCCGAGCGCATCAAGCAGGAAATCGGTACTGCTTACCCGGGCGGCGAAGTTCGCGAAGTCGACGTTCGCGGTCGCAACCTGGCCGAAGGCGTTCCACGCGCATTCACCCTGAACTCCAACGAAGTGCTGGAAGCTCTGCAAGAGTCGCTGGCTACCATCGTTCAGGCCGTGAAAAGTGCTCTGGAGCAATCGCCGCCGGAACTGGCTTCCGACATCGCCGAGCGTGGCCTGGTGCTGACCGGTGGTGGCGCGCTGCTGCGTGACCTCGACAAGCTGCTGGCTCAGGAAACCGGTCTGCCGGTGATCGTCGCCGAAGATCCGCTGACCTGCGTCGCTCGCGGCGGTGGCCGTGCATTGGAAATGATGGACAAGCACACCATGGACCTGCTCTCCAGCGAATAATCGCCGGGTGCAATACGTGGGTGAGCGCACAGGCAGCACTTTGCAGTGCTGCCTGTTGGCGTTTATCTTCTGTCAGTCTTCATCCAGGCCGGTTTGATGCCGTATGAATAAACAGAACATTTGCCTGGGAGGAGCGGCTTATTAAACCGCTTTTCGCCAAGGGCCCCTCACTGGGCGTGCGCTTGTTGGTGCTGGCCGTACTGTCGGTCGCGCTGATGGTCGTTGACGCGCGCTTCAGCCTGCTTAAACCCGTACGCAGCCAGGCCTCGCTGGTGCTGATGGACGCCTACTGGATTACCGACCTGCCCGGACGGTTGTGGGAAGGTATCGCCAGCCAGTTCGGCAGTCGCACCGAGCTCGTCGCCGAAAATGAAAAACTCAAGTCGGAGAACCTGCTGTTACAGGGTCGCATGCAGAAGCTTGCCGCCCTCACCGAGCAGAACGTCCGTCTGCGCGAGTTGCTCAATTCCTCCGCGCTGGTCAACGAGAAGGTCGAAGTGGCCGAGCTGATCGGCATGGATCCCAACCCTTTCACCCATCGCATCATCATCAATAAAGGTGAGCGTGATGGCGTGGTGCTCGGTCAACCGGTGCTCGATGCTCGCGGCCTGATGGGGCAGGTGGTCGAACTGATGCCGTACACCTCCCGCGTGTTGCTGCTGACCGACTCGACCCACAGCATTCCTGTGCAGGTGAACCGTAACGGTCTGCGGGCGATTGCCAGCGGCACCGGTAACCCTGAGCGTCTGGAGTTGCGCCACGTGGCGGACACTGCCGACGTCAAGGAAGGTGATCTGCTGGTCAGCTCCGGTCTCGGTCAGCGTTTCCCGGCCGGTTATCCGGTGGCGACGGTCAAGGAAGTGATCCACGATTCCGGCCAGCCATTCGCTATTGTTCGCGCCGTGCCGACCGCCGCACTGAACCGCAGCCGTTACCTGCTGCTGGTATTCAGTGACAACCGCACCGCCGAAGAACGTGCCAACGATGCCGCGCAGGCTCAGGAAAACCTCGATGCCTTTGGTGGCGGTCCTGTGATTCCGTCCGCGGTGCCGAAAATCGTCACCCCGCCTGCCGCAGCAGCAACTCCAGCCACGGCGACGCCGTCGGCTGCGCCTGCCGCCAGCACCACGCCGGCCAAACCCGCTGCAAGCAAACCGCCTGCAGCCACACCAGCGGCCAGCAAACCACCGGCGAATCAGCCGGCGGCTCGACCAGCGGCCAAACCGCCAGTCACTGCGCCGGCGACCACCGGGAGGCAAGAATAATGGTCGGGGCTACCGCATCGCGTAACGGCTGGATTGTCTGGCTGACGTTTATTGTCGGCATTCTGCTCAGTGTGTCGCCACTGCCCATTTTCATGGAAATCCTGCGCCCGCTGTGGCTGGCTTTGCTCCTGACCTTCTGGGCTTTGTATTTGCCGCACACCGTCGGCATGGTCACGGCCTTCTGTCTGGGACTGGCCGAAGACGTGCTGCAGGGCGATCTGCTCGGTCAGAATGCCTTGATCCTGACCCTGATCACGTTCCTGGTGCTGTCATTGCAGCAACGCCTGCGCATGTTCCCGATGTGGCAGCAGAGCCTGGTGATCCTGGTGATCTTCGGCCTCGCCCAGCTCGTACAGCTTTGGCTCAGTGCCTTGACCGGCAACCGTCAGCCGACCCTCGCGCTGGTCCTGCCGGCACTGGTCAGTGCCTTGCTCTGGCCATGGGTCAGCTTCGCTCTGCGTGGATTGCGCCGGCGCTACAAAATCAACTGATTCGGTCAGGCATTTGCCCAAACCAGTGCCTTGCCTCGCAAATGAAGTTCTTTTTGGGCGAGTGGCTGTCGTTGCCAGACAAGGCGCCGTGACGAGTCATAGCGTGCTATGGCGAGGAACGGCAACGCAGTATGGCAACAACAGACGCCGACCAAAGGGAACAGCATTTGTGAGGCAGGGCACCAAACAGGGAGATGTCTTGATGAAAAAGCTTTACCTCGCATCAGGATCGCCGCGTCGGCGTGAGTTGCTCACGCAGATCGGCATCCCGTTTACCGCCATCAGCGCGGATATCGATGAAACCCCTCTCGCCAATGAATCCCCATCGGCCTATGTCGAGCGCCTGGCGCGCGGCAAGGCCGAGGCCGGGCGGCGCACCGTCGTTTGCGACGTAGCGTTTTGCGTACTGGGCGCCGACACCGCCGTGGTGCTGGACGGCAAAATTCTTGGCAAACCGGTGGACGAAGCCGACGCATGCGCCATGCTGATGATGTTGTCCGGCAAGGAGCATGAAGTGCTGACGGCGATTGCCGTGCTTGACGGCGAGCGCTGCGAGTCGCGGGTGGTGCGCAGTCTGGTGCGGTTCCGGTCGATCAGCCGCGAAGAAGCCGCCGCCTACTGGGCCAGCGGCGAACCCCGGGACAAGGCGGGTGGCTACGGCATTCAGGGGCTCGGCGCGGTATTCGTCGCCGGCCTCAATGGCAGTTACTCGGCGGTCGTCGGCTTGCCGGTGTGCGAAAGCGCAGAACTGCTCGGCCATTTCGGCATACCCTGTTGGCAAACCCTGAACGCGCTATAAGCGTCGAACGGACAAGATGCGGCCATTATCGTGAACATGCCTGAACGAGACCCTGCCATGAGTGAAGAGATTCTGATCAACATCACGCCGATGGAATCGCGCGTGGCGGTGGTCGAAAACGGTGTGCTGCAAGAAGTGCACGTCGAGCGTACGCAAAAACGCGGGATCGTCGGCAACATCTATAAAGGCAAGGTGGTGCGGGTTCTCCCGGGCATGCAGGCGGCATTCGTCGACATCGGCCTGGATCGCGCAGCCTTCATTCATGCCTCGGAAATTTCCCTGCGCGAAGGCCCGGCGGTGGAAAGCATCAGTTCCCTCGTGCACGAAGGCCAGAGCCTGGTGGTGCAGGTCACCAAGGATCCGATCGGTTCCAAAGGTGCTCGCCTGACCACGCAACTGTCGATCCCGTCGCGCTATCTGGTGTACATGCCGCGCACGGCCCACGTCGGCATTTCCCTGAAGATCGAAGACGAAGCCGAGCGCGAACGCCTCAAGCAAGTGGTCAGCGATTGCGTGGCCAAAGAAGGCATCAAGGAGGCTGGCGGCTTTATTCTGCGCACCGCAGCTGAGGGTGCCGGGGCCGATGAGATCCTGATGGACATCCGCTACCTGCGCCGCCTGTGGGATCAGATCAACGAGCAGATCAAGACCATCGGCGCGCCTAGCGTGATTTACGAAGACCTCGGCCTGGCGCTGCGCACCCTGCGCGATCTGGTCAGCCCGAAGATCGAGAAGATCCGCATCGATTCCCGGGAAACCTTCCAGAAGACCACGCAGTTCGTCGCCGAACTGATGCCGGAAATCGCCGATCGTCTGGAACACTACCCGGGTGAACGACCAATTTTCGATCTGTACGGCGTCGAAGACGAAATTCAGAAAGCCCTGGAGCGCAAGGTGCCGCTGAAGTCCGGCGGTTATCTGGTGATCGATCCGGCGGAAGCCATGACCACCATCGACGTGAACACCGGGGCGTTCGTCGGTCATCGCAACCTCGAAGAAACCATCTTCAAGACCAACCTCGAAGCCGCGACCGCGATTGCCCGGCAGATGCGCCTGCGCAACCTGGGCGGGATCATCATCATCGACTTCATCGACATGGAAGACGAAGAGCACCAGCGTCAGGTGCTGCGTACCCTGGAGAAACAACTGGAGCGCGATCACGCCAAGACCAACATCATCGGTATTACCGAGTTGGGCCTGGTGCAGATGACGCGCAAGCGCACCCGCGAAAGCCTCGAGCAGGTGCTGTGCGAACCGTGCAGCAGCTGTCAGGGCCGGGGCAAGCTGAAAACCCCGGAAACCATTTGCTACGAGATTTTCCGCGAGATCCTGCGTGAAGCCCGGGCCTATCAGGCCGAGGGTTATCGGGTGCTGGCGAACCAGAAAGTGGTGGATCGCCTGCTCGATGAAGAGTCCGGTAACGTGGCCGAACTTGAAGGTTTCATCGGGCGCACCATACGCTTCCAGGTAGAAACCATGTATTCCCAGGAACAATATGACGTGGTGCTGCTCTGAACCCCTGCGTCACCCTTTTCCTGAAACGGCTGGCCTCAGCTTTTTGCAGTATTTTTGCCATGGGAGCCAACTGACATGGAACGTCTGACACGCATTTTGGCCGCACTGACCCGCTGGGGTCTGGGCCTGTGCGCGTTGGTTCTGGTATTGATGGCGTTGTACGTCAGTCTCGGCCGGGAACTCACGCCACTGGTGGCCGAATACCGCACCGATATCGAAGACAAGGCCAGTGCTGCCCTGGGCATGCCGCTGCAGATCGGCGAGCTGGAAGGCAACTGGAGTGGATTTGCGCCTATCCTGCTGGCCCACGACGTGATGGTCGGCAGCGGCGCCAATGCCTTGCGCCTGGATCGGGTGCGCGCAGTGCCGGATCTGTGGGCCAGTCTGCTGGCCCGCGAAGTGCGCATCGCCCATCTTGAACTCAATGGTCTGAAGATCAGCCTCAAGGAAGGCGAAGACGGAAAGTGGGCGCTGGAAGGCTTGCCGGTGCAGCAGGATCAGCCCATGGATCCCGAGCAACTGTTCAACCGCATGCAAATGATTCAGCAACTGTCGGTGCTCGACAGTCAGGTGACCTTGCAGCCGCGGGAACAGGCACCGCTGACCCTCACGTATGTCGGCCTCAATCTCAAGACCGGCACCAGCCGTCAGCGCCTCGATGCACGACTGACCCTGCCTGACGGCCAGCCCGTGGCGCTGAGTCTGCGCACGCGGATTCGTCCGAGTCAGTGGCAGAACAGCGAAGTGGAGGGTTATGTCAGCCTGCCGCAGAGCGACTGGTCAAAATGGCTACCCGAGCGCCTGACCCAGCAATGGAATTTCTCCGAGATCAAGGCCGGTGGCGAGCTGTGGGTCAACTGGCGCGAGGGGGCGTTGCAGAGCGCTGCGATCCGTCTCAACGCGCCGCAGTTGACCGGTGCCTACGCCGAGCGCAAGCCGATCCAGATCAACAATCTGGCGCTCAACGGCTATTTCCAGCGCGGTCCCGAGGGAGCCACTGTCACGCTTGATTCGCTGGCGATGAATTTCGGCGAAACCCGCTGGGAATCGCATGTGCAGATCAAACAGACTGCCGCCACCGACAAGAACGAAGAACTCTGGCATCTGCAGGCCGACCGGCTCGACCTGACGCCCATAACACCGTTGCTCAATGCCCTCGGCCCGTTGCCCCAAGGCTTCGCCACCGTGGTCGAGCGCCTGAAAGTGACCGGCGGTCTGCGTAACGTGCTGCTGGATTTCCGGCCGAACGCGACCGACGACAGCAAATTCGGCTTCGCCGCCAACCTTGATCAAGTCGGGTTTGACGCCTATCACGGCGCGCCGGCAGCGCGGAATGTCAGCGGCAGTCTTACCGGCAATCTCGGCGGCGGCGAGCTGCGCATGGACAGCAAGGATTTCGTCCTGCACCTCGATCCGATTTTCGCCAAGCCGTGGCAATACATTCAGGCCAACGCCCGGTTGACCTGGAAGCTCGATAAAGAAGGTTTCACCCTGATCGCGCCCTACCTGAAGGTGCTCGGCGAGGAAGGCAAGATTGCCGGCGACTTCCTGATTCGCCTGCATTTCGATCACAGCCAGGAAGACTACATGGACCTTCGGGTTGGCCTGGTGGACGGCGATGGTCGTTACACCGCCAAGTACCTGCCGGAAGTCCTGAGCCCGGCCCTCGACGAATGGCTGCGCACGGCGATTCTCAAGGGCGCGGTGGATCAAGGGTTCTTCCAGTATCAAGGTTCGCTGAACAAGAACGCCGGGGAAGCAGATCGCAGCATCAGCCTGTTCTTCAAGGTGCACGACGCCGAGCTGGCGTTCCAGCCGGGCTGGCCGCACGTGAGCAAGGTCAGCGGTGATGTGTTCATCGAAGACAGCGGCGTGCGGATTCTCGCCAGCAAGGGCCAGTTGCTCGATACCCAGGTCAGTGACGTCTTCGTCAATATTCCCCATGTGCCGAGCGGCGAGCACAGCCATATGTTCCTCGACGGCACCTTCGCGGGTGGGCTGGGCGATGGCCTGAAGATTCTTCAGGAAGCGCCGATCGGCACCGCCGACACCTTTGCCGGCTGGGAAGGCGAGGGTGATCTGCAAGGCAAGCTCAAACTCGATGTGCCGCTGGCAAAGGGTGATCAGCCGAAAATCCTCGTCGATTTCAAAACCGCCAATGCGCGATTGAAGCTGGCAGAGCCCAAGCTCGAACTGAGCCAGCTCAAGGGCGATTTCCGCTTCGACAGCGCCAAGGGCCTGAGCGGGCAGAACATCAGTGCCCGGGCCTTCGACAAACCGGTCACTGCGCAGATCTTCGCCGACGGCGGCCCCGGCAAGCTCAAGACAAGAGTGGCAGCGTCGGGGCAGGTCGAGGTCAAGAAACTCACCGACTGGCTGGGCGTGACTCAGCCGTTGCCGGTGTCCGGGACCATCCCTTACCAGTTGCAAGTGAATCTGGACGGCGCCGACAGCCAATTGATGGTCAGCTCCAGTCTGAAGGGCGTGGCGGTGGATCTGCCGGCGCCGTTCGGCATGGCCGCCGATGTCGGGCGTGACACGGTGTTCCGCATGACCTTGCAGGGGCAGGAGCGGCGTTACTGGGTCAATTACGATCAACTGGCCAACTTCACCTTCGCCGCGCCACCGAGCAATTTCGCTGATGGCCGGGGCGAGTTGTTCCTCGGCGCCGGTGAAGCCGTATTGCCGGGCAACAAAGGCTTGCGGATACGCGGTGTGTTGTCCGAGCTGGACGTCAAACCCTGGCAGGATCTTTTGGACAAGTACGCCGGCCAGGATCCGGGCGGCAACGCGAAGCAGTTGCTCAGCAGCGCGGACTTCAAGATCGGCAAACTCACGGCCTTCGGCACCACGCTGGATCAGGCGGCAGTGCAGGTGAATCGCAAGCCCGGCGCCTGGGCTCTGGCCCTCGACAGTCAGCAGGCCAAAGGCACGGCCGGCATTCCCGACGCCAAGGGCGCGCCGATTGCGGTGAACCTGCAATACGTGCGGTTGCCGGCACCGGACCCGACTGTGCAGGCCGACGAGAACGCGCCGGACCCACTGGCCTCGGTCGATCCGAGCAAGATTCCGGCGCTGGATATCACCATCAATCAATTGTTCCAGGGTCAGGATCTGGTTGGCGGCTGGTCACTCAAGATTCGGCCGACCGCCAAGGGTATCGCCCTGAACAACCTCGATCTGGGCCTCAAGGGCATTCTCCTGCAGGGCAGCGGCGGCTGGGAAGGAACGCCCGGTGCCACGACCAGTTGGTACAAGGGGCGGATCGGCGGCAAGAACCTCGCCGATGTGCTCAAGGGCTGGGGCTTTGCGCCGAGCGTGACCAGCGAAGAATTCCACATGGATGTCGATGGCCGCTGGCCGGGCTCGCCGGCGTGGCTGGCGACCAAGCGCTTCTCCGGCACCCTCGATGCGTCGTTGAACAAAGGCCAGTTTGTTGAAGTGGAGGGCGGCGCTCAGGCATTGCGGGTGTTCGGTCTGCTCAACTTCAACTCGATTGGCCGGCGTTTGCGCCTCGACTTCTCCGATCTGTTCGGCAAGGGCCTGAGCTATGACCGGGTCAAGGGACTGCTGGTGGGGACCAACGGCGTGTATGTGACGAAAGAGCCGATCAAGTTGACCGGTCCTTCGAGCAACCTGGAGCTGGATGGCACGCTGGATCTGGTGGGCGACAAGGTGGATGCCAAATTGTTGGTGACTTTGCCGGTGACCAACAACCTGCCGATTGCCGCGCTGATTGTCGGTGCGCCGGCGGTCGGCGGTGCCTTGTTCCTGATCGACAAGCTGATCGGCGATCGCGTGGCACGGTTCGCCAGCGTCAAATACACCGTCAAAGGCCCGTGGAAAGAGCCGAAAATCACCTTCGACAAGCCTTTTTGAACAGCCAGCCCCTGAACCGATGGAGTAGCATGGCCGCATACCTCTTGCGGAGTGCGCCATGTCTTTAGCGGTGATTCAAATGGTCAGCCAGAGCGATGTGCTGGCCAATCTGCGCGATGCCCGACGTTTGCTCGAACAGGCCGCCAACGCCGGTGCGAAGCTGGCCGTGCTGCCGGAAAACTTCGCGGCCATGGGCCGTCGCGACATCGCCGATATCGGCCGCGCCGAAGCGCTCGGCGAAGGCCCGATCCTGCCGTGGTTGAAACAGACCGCCCGCGACCTCAGGTTATGGATAGTGGCCGGCACCTTGCCGTTGCCGCCTGTGGGACAGCCCGAGGCCAAGTCCCATGCCTGCTCGCTGCTGGTGAACGATCAGGGCGAAATCGTTGCACGCTATGACAAGTTGCACCTGTTTGATGTCGACGTAGCGGACAATCGCGGCCGTTACCGCGAATCCGATGACTATGCTTATGGCAGTGGCGTGGTGGTCGCGGACACGCCGGTCGGGCGACTGGGCCTGACGGTGTGCTACGACTTGCGCTTCCCGGAGCTGTACAGCGAATTACGCGCAGCCGGGGCTGAACTGATTACCGCACCGTCGGCCTTCACCGCGGTCACGGGAGCGGCGCACTGGGATGTACTGATCCGCGCGCGGGCCATTGAAACCCAGTGCTATGTGCTGGCGGCAGCCCAGGGCGGGACGCATCCAGGGCCGCGAGAAACTTTTGGCCACGGGGCGATTGTCGATCCGTGGGGCCGCGTGCTGGCGCAGCAGGAACAAGGCGAAGCCGTGTTGCTGGCCGAACGCGACAGCAACGAACAGGCGTCCATCCGGGCGCGAATGCCGGTGACGGGTCATCGGCGGTTTTTTTCGCAGGGCGCACAGCGACCTGCTTCAGAACACGAATTTAAGGCGTAAAACCTATGAGCGAGTTGTTGTCCTCAGTCAGTGATCACCTGTTGGCGCCCGGCGGCGTGACGATCGAGAGCCTGCAAGGCGTGCTCGGTGATCTGGCGGGTCCAGGCATCGATGCGGCCGACCTGTATTTCCAGGGGCAGATTTCCGAGTCCTGGTCGCTGGAAGACGGCATCGTCAAGGAAGGCAGTTTCAACCTCGACCAGGGTGTCGGCGTGCGGGCGCAGTCCGGTGAGAAAACCGGTTTCGCCTACAGCAACGCAATCACCCTCGAAGCCCTCGGCGCAGCGGCCCGTGCGGCCCGTTCGATTTCCCGCGCGGGGCAGAACGGCACGGTGCAGGCGTTCAGCACCCAGGACGTCGCCCAGTTGTATGGGCCGGATAACCCGCTGGAAGTCCTGAGCCGCGCTGAAAAAGTCGAACTGCTCAAGCGCATCGACGTTGCTACCCGCGCCCTCGACCCGCGTATCCAGCAGGTCAGCGTAAGCATGGCCGGGGTCTGGGAACGTATTCTGGTGGCCTCGACCGACGGTGGCCTGGCTGCCGACGTGCGCCCGCTGGTGCGTTTCAACGTCAGCGTGATCGTCGAGCAGAACGGCCGTCGCGAGCGTGGCGGTCACGGCGGCGGCGGGCGTACCGACTACCGTTATTTCCTCGCCGAAGACCGCGCCATGGGTTATGCCCGTGAGGCGTTGCGTCAGGCGCTGGTGAATCTGGAAGCGATTCCTGCCCCGGCCGGCACCTTGCCGGTGGTTCTGGGCTCGGGCTGGTCCGGCGTGCTGCTGCACGAAGCGGTCGGTCACGGTCTGGAAGGCGATTTCAACCGCAAGGGCAGTTCCGCCTACAGCGGTCGCATGGGCGAAATGGTTGCTTCGAAACTCTGCACCATCGTCGATGACGGCACCCTGAGCGGTCGTCGCGGTTCCCTGAGCGTCGACGACGAAGGCACCCCGACCGAGTGCACCACGCTGATCGAAAACGGTGTGCTCAAGGGCTACATGCAGGACAAGCTCAATGCGCGGCTGATGGGCGTGGCCCGCACCGGCAACGGTCGCCGGGAATCCTATGCGCACCTGCCGATGCCACGGATGACCAACACTTACATGCTCGGCGGCCAGAGCGATCCGGCGGAAATCATCGCGTCGGTGAAGAAGGGCATCTACTGCGCCAACCTCGGCGGCGGTCAGGTCGACATCACCAGCGGCAAGTTCGTGTTCTCCACCAGCGAGGCTTATCTGATCGAAGACGGCAAGATCACCGCGCCGGTCAAAGGCGCAACGTTGATCGGCAACGGTCCGGAAGCGATGAGCCGGGTGTCGATGGTCGGTAACGATCTGGCGCTGGACAGCGGTGTGGGGACTTGCGGCAAGGACGGGCAGTCGGTGCCGGTGGGTGTCGGTCAGCCGACGCTGAAAATCGATGCGATCACCGTGGGTGGCACGGGCGCATAAGAAGGGGTGGAGCTTCGGGTGGCGCGCGGTGCGGCCACCCGGTGGCGAATATCAACGCAGACCGCGTTGAGTCTCGTCCAGCTCACGGATGTACTTGAAGATCTTGCGGCTCGAGGCAGGAGGTTTGTTTTGCGCAACCTCGTGCTGGGCCTGACGGATCAGGGAACGCAGTTGCTGGCGGTCGGCGTCCGGGTAATCGACGACGAATTTTTCCAGCACGGCATCGTCACCGGCGATCAGGCGGTCACGCCAGCGTTCGAGGTTGTGGAAACGCTCGTTGTACTGACGGGTAGAGGCATCGAGTTGATCGAGCAAGGTGAGAATCGCGTCAGTGTCCTGATCGCGCATCAGTTTGCCGATGAACTGCAAGTGCCGTTTACGCGCGATGTTCGCGGTGTGCTTGGGCGCATCGGCCAGGGCCCGGCGCAAGGCGTCGGTCAATGGCAGTTTTGCCTGCAAGTCGGGCTTGAGCGTTGTAAGGCGCTCGCCAAGGTCAACCAGAGCATGCAGCTCGCGTTTGACCTGGGATTTGCTTTTTTCTCCCGTATCGAGGGAGTCGTCGTAAGAATCAACCATGGTGGCAGTCCGCAAAGAAACGCCGCCATGATAACCAGTCGGGGGCCGCTTGTCCGGCCCGGTCGCTCGAAGGCCCCAGCCGAAAGCAGAATTTGAGTGGAGATGAGCATGAGTGCAGTTGAAAGCGTCGGCCCACAGGCATTGCCGGCACTGCAGGAACAGGTCGAGCAGATCATCGCCGAAGCCAAGCGTCAGGGTGCCAGTGCCTGCGAAGTAGCGGTGTCGCTGGAGCAGGGCCTGTCGACGTCGGTGCGTCAACGTGAAGTCGAAACGGTCGAGTTCAACCGCGATCAGGGTTTTGGCATCACGTTGTATGTCGGCCAGCGCAAGGGCTCGGCCAGTACTTCCGCCACCGGGCCGGATGCGATTCGCGAGACCGTCGCTGCGGCGCTGGCGATTGCCAAGCACACCTCCGAAGACGAAGCCTCGGGGCTGGCCGACGCCGCGCTGATGGCCAGGGATATTCAGGATTTCGACCTGTTCCACCAATGGGACATCACCCCGGAGCAGGCCATCGAGAAGGCGTTGCTCTGCGAAGCCGCCGCGTTCGACGCCGATGCACGCATCAAGAATGCCGATGGCACCACGTTGAGCACCCATCAGGGCTGCCGCGTGTACGGCAACAGCCACGGTTTTATCGGCGGTTATGCGTCGACCCGACACAGCCTGAGCTGCGTGATGATCGCCGAGGCCGATGGCCAGATGCAGCGCGATTACTGGTATGACGTGAACCGTCAGGGCAGCCTGCTGGCGGATCCGGTGAGCATTGGTCAACGCGCGGCACAGCGCGCGGCGAGCCGTCTGGGTGCGCGTCCGGTGCCGACCTGCGAAGTGCCGGTTTTGTTTTCGGCGGAACTGGCGGGTGGGTTGTTCGGCAGCTTCCTGTCGGCGATTTCCGGCGGCAGTCTGTACCGCAAATCGTCTTTCCTCGAAGGCACTCTGGGGCAGAAACTGTTTCCGGAATGGCTGACTATCGACGAGCGTCCGCACCTGATGCGTGCCATGGGCAGTGCTTCCTACGATGGTGACGGCCTGGCGACCTATGCCAAACCGTTCGTCGAAAAGGGCGAGCTGGTGTCGTACATCCTTGGCACTTATTCCGGTCGCAAACTCGGCATGCCGAGCACCGCCAACGCTGGCGGCGTGCACAACCTGTTCGTTACCCATGGCGATGAAGACCAGGCTGCCTTGCTGCGGCGCATGGGGCGTGGCCTGTTGGTCACCGAGCTGATGGGCCATGGTCTTAACATGGTGACCGGTGATTACTCGCGCGGTGCGGCGGGTTTCTGGGTCGAGAACGGTGAAATCCAGTTCGCGGTGCAGGAAGTGACCATCGCCGGCAACATGCGCGACATGTTCAAGCAGATCGTCGCGGTGGGTAACGATCTGGAACTGCGCAGCAACATTCGCACCGGTTCGGTGTTGATCGAGAAGATGACTGTCGCGGGCAGCTAAGCCTCAGGCAGGTACAAAAAAGGCGTGTCACCCGATTGGGTGGCGCGCCTTTTTTGTGTTCGCAAATTTTTCGGGCTGGTGAAGGCAGCAAAAAAGCCACTCTTGTTTTGGTTATCATTATCATCTAATAATAAATCTCATTATCGGATGAGCCCAGGATCATGAGTTCTGCCTTGCACGAGCAGCCGTACCTCGAAAGCTGGCGCTGGATGAGTCGCCAGATCCGTTGCGCGATGGATCCCGACGAACTGCGCCTGATCGAACACTACCTGGCCGAAGGCCGGTATCTGGCCTGCTGCACGGCGACCTCGCCCTGGACGGTCGCTGAAACCTCCTTCCGTCTGCTGCTCGACACGGCCACCGACATCGCGTTGCCGTGGCACTGGCGCAGCCTCTGCCTCGATCAAGCCTGGCGCCCGCTGCGTGAAATGGAGCGCCTGTCGCTGTGCAAATGCCGGCTCAAACGCTGGCAAAGCTACACCTGGCAGCTCGCCACCTGCGAGTTGCAACCCTCGATTCCTCTTATTGAACTGGTGCAAGGATTTTCAGATGACCAAGACACGTATTGAGCGCGACAGCATGGGCGAACTGCAGGTGCCGGTGGACGCTCTCTACGGCGCGCAGACCCAGCGCGCAGTGGATAACTTCCCGATCAGCGGCAAACCGATGCCGACCCAGTTCATCCGCGCCCTGATCCTGGCGAAAGCAGCCGCCGCTCGCGCCAACGTCGAGCTCAACCAGCTCAGCGCCGCGCAAGGCAAAGCCATCAGCGATGCCGCCCAAGGTCTGCTGGAAGGCGACTTCATGCAGCATTTCCCGGTGGATATCTTCCAGACCGGTTCCGGCACCAGTTCCAACATGAACGCCAACGAAGTGATCGCCACCCTGGCCAGCCGTCTGCTCGAAGAGCCGGTAAACGCCAACGATCACGTCAACTGTGGCCAGAGCAGCAACGACATCATTCCGACCACCATCCACGTCAGCGCCGCGTTGGCTTTGCACGAACAACTGCTGCCAGCGCTGCTGCATCTGGTGCAGGTGATCGAGCGCAAGTCCGAACAAGTTCATCACCACGTCAAGACTGGTCGCACCCACTTGATGGATGCCATGCCGGTGCGCATGAGCCAGGTGCTCAACGGTTGGGCGCAGCAGCTCAAAGCCAATATCGGTCACCTGCAGGATTTGCTGCCAAGCCTGCAATCCCTGGCCCAGGGCGGCACGGCGGTCGGCACCGGGATCAACGCGCATCCGGAATTTGCTGCGCGTTTCAGCCGCCAATTGAGCCAGTTGACCAATGTCCAGTTCACGCCGGGCAAGGATCTGTTCGCCCTGATCGGCTCACAAGACACCGCCGTGGCCGTGTCGGGTCAGCTCAAGGCCACTGCCGTGTCGCTGATGAAAATCGCCAACGACCTGCGCTGGATGAACTCCGGCCCGCTAGCCGGTCTCGGTGAAATCGAACTTGAAGGCCTGCAACCGGGCTCGTCGATCATGCCGGGCAAGGTCAATCCGGTGATTCCGGAAGCTACCGCTATGGTCGCCGCGCAAGTGATTGGCAATGACTCGGTGATCACCATCGCCGGTCAGTCGGGCAACTTCGAGCTGAACGTGATGCTGCCGATCATCGCTCAGAACCTGCTGAGCAGCATCGAGTTGCTGGCCAACTCGAGTCGTCTGCTGGGTGACAAGGCCATCGCCAGCTTCAAGGTCAACGAGTCGCGGCTCAAGGAAGCGCTGTCGCGCAACCCGATTCTGGTCACCGCGCTCAACCCGATCATCGGCTACCAGAAGGCCGCCGAAATCGCCAAGCAGGCCTACAAACAGGGTCGCCCGGTGATCGACGTTGCGCTGGAACACACCGACCTGTCGCGCAGCCAGCTGGAAGAGTTGCTCAATCCCGAGAAACTCACCGCCGGCGGCGTGTAAACACCGCAACCGCTTTGGAGGCTCATCATGGAGCACTGGAAACGTACGATCGAACGGGCCAATCGCTGCTTCATGCTGGGCGAGTTGATCGACGCCCGCGAGGCTTATCTGCAAGCACTGGCCCTGGCTCAAGTGCTGTTCGAGCGCTGGGCCGATGCCGACGAAGCGGTGGCGGCCTGCGTCATCTCCCACCACAACCTGGCCGATCTGCATCTGCGCCTGAATCAGCCGGAGGAGAGCGCCGAGTACCTGTGCGCGATCCATCAACGGCTGTTGCAGACCATGCAGGACGAGCGCCTGCGCCCGGCGCTGCGTGAAGCAGCCCTTCGCCAGAGCAGCAAAACCTACGTCGAGCTACTGAATTTCATCAGCGAACACGGCGAATACCCTCGCACCCAGCGTTTGCTGCACCCGGATACCGGCAATGCGCGCCGCGCGCCTGCCCCACATCACCATGGAGTCCATTGAAATGGCTTTTACCCTGCCAGCCTTGCCTTACGCCTACGACGCACTGGAGCCGCACATCGATGCGCAAACCATGGAGATCCACTACACAAAGCATCACCAGACCTACATCAACAACCTGAACGCTGCGGTCGAGGGCACCGAATTCGCGGAATGGCCGGTGGAAAAACTGGTCGCCAGCGTCCAGCAACTGCCTGAAAAACTGCGTGCTGCGGTGATCAACCAGGGCGGCGGTCACGCCAACCATTCGCTGTTCTGGGAAGTGATGGTGCCCGGCGGTGGCGGTAAGCCGGACGGCGCGCTGGCCAAGGCGATCGATGAGCAACTGGGCGGCCTCGACAGTTTCAAAGAGGCCTTCACCAAAGCCGCACTGACCCGCTTCGGCAGTGGCTGGGCGTGGCTCAGCGTCACCCCGGAAAAGAAACTGGTGGTGGAGAGCAGCGGTAACCAGGACAGCCCACTGATGAACGGCAACACGCCGATTCTCGGCCTCGACGTGTGGGAGCACGCTTACTACCTGCGTTATCAGAACCGTCGGCCGGAATACATCAGCGCGTTCTACAACGTGATCAACTGGCCGGAAGTCGCTGCGCGCTATCAGGCCGCGCTGGTTTAAGTCTCCTATAAAAACAATCCAAGGCTGACTATGGGCACTGAAACACTGGCGATCGGAAGTGGGCGTATGTTTCGTTACGCAATTGGATCGCTATTGCTGTTGGCGGGCATGACCTTGCTGGTCGCCCACGGACTGGAATGGCTGAATCTGGAACCGAGATTGTCGCGGGCATTGCAGGGCGGTGCGATCTGCGCCCTCGGCACCGCACTCGGCGCGGTTCCGGTGCTGGTGATCCGCAACATGCCCCAGGCGCTGGGCGATACGCTGCTGGGTTTTGGCGCCGGTGTGATGCTGGCGGCGACCGCGTTTTCGCTGATCGTGCCGGGAATCGCCGCCGCCGAGAGTCTGGGCCTGAGCCCGTGGGGCGCCAGTGGCCTGATCTGTTTCGGCATCATGCTCGGGGCGTTCGGCTTGTATCTGGTTGATCGCCGGGTGTCGGGGGCCTCGCCGGAAATGCTCATCGGCACCGTCGAGCACCCGGTGATTCCTCCACGGATCTGGCTGTTCGTGTTCGCCATCATTGCCCATAACATCCCGGAAGGCATGGCGGTCGGTGTCTCGGCTGGCGGTGGAATGCCGGATGCAGACAGTCTGGCGATGGGCATTGCCTTGCAGGATGTGCCGGAAGGGCTGGTGATTGCGCTGGTACTGGCCGGTGCCGGGATGCCGCGGGTCAAGGCGTTTTTGATTGGTGCCGCGTCAGGTCTGGTCGAACCGGTGTTCGCGCTGCTCTGCGCGTGGCTGGTCAGTCTTGCCGAGTTGTTGCTGCCCTTGGGGTTGGCTTTGGCGGCAGGCGCGATGCTGCTGGTGGTGACCCACGAGGTTATCCCGGAGTCGCGACGCAATGGTCATGAGAAGCTGGCAAGCCTGGGATTGCTGATCGGCTTCTGTCTGATGATGGTGATGGATACGGCGTTGGGATGAGCCGGGAGGAGGGAGCTGGCTCCCTCGCTTCAAGCGTTTTCAACCACCTTCGTCGAAGTAGTTGTTGATCAGTGTCACCAGCGCGTCCATGGCTTCCTGTTCCTGGTGGCCATCGGTACTCAGGTGGATCTTGGTGCCCTTTCCGGCTGCGAGCATCATCATCGCCATGATGCTTTTGCCGTCAACCGTGGTTTCCGGGGTGCGGCCCACTCTGATCGTGCAATCGGGAAACTGGCCCGCCACTCCGACGAATTTTGCCGATGCGCGGGCGTGCAGGCCCAGCTTGTTGATGATTTCGATTTCACGAGCAGGCATCGCGGTGTGAATCCTTTAGCTGAGGTCGCGGTGGCGAACCTGGACGTTCTTCAGGGTCTTCTGCAGCGCCTGGCCAAGACGTTCGGTCAGGTAAACGGAACGGTGATGCCCGCCGGTGCAGCCGATGGCAATGGTGACGTAAGCGCGGTTGCTCGCCGCAAAGCGCGGCAACCATTTGTACAGATACGTGTAAATATCCTGGTACATCTCCTCGACCTCAGGCTGCGCCGCCAGATACTCGGCGACCGGCTGATCGAGACCGGATTGCGCGCGCAGCTCCGGTTTCCAGTACGGGTTCGGCAGGCAGCGTACATCGAACACCAGATCCGCATCCACCGGCATGCCGCGTTTGAAACCGAACGACTCCACCAGAAACGCCGTTCCCGGCTCCGGCTGGTTCAGCAGTCGCAGCTTGATGGTATCGCGCAGCTGGTACAGGTTGAGATTGGTGGTGTTGATTTTCAGGTCGGCGAGATCGGCAATGGGGCCGAGCAGGGCGCTTTCATCCTGAATGGCCTCTGCCAGCGAACGATTGGCGTTGCTCAGTGGGTGGCGGCGGCGAGTTTCAGAGAAGCGCTTGAGCAGCGTTTCTTCGTCGGCATCCAGGTACAGGACATCGCATTGAATATGCTTGGCACGGGCGTCTTCAAGCAATTCCGGAAATCGGGTCAGATGGCTCGGCAGATTGCGTGCATCGATCGAGACCGCCACCAGTGGCTGCGCCAGCTCGGTGTGAATCAGGGCGCGTTCGGCCAGTTCCGGCAGAAGGCCTGCCGGCAGGTTATCGATGCAGTAGTAACCGTTGTCCTCAAGGACATCCAGGGCGGTACTTTTACCCGAGCCGGAACGGCCACTGACAATGATCAAGCGCATGGTTACGGCCTGTTCTGTTCTTCCAGTACAACCTGGTACAAGGCTTCGTTGCTTGGCGCGCTGCGCAGTCTGTCGCGAACGTCCTTGCGGTCGAGCATGCTGGCGATCTGGCGTAACAGCTCCAGGTGCGCATCGGTGGCGGCTTCCGGCACCAGCAGGACGAACAGCAGGTCCACAGGCGCGCCGTCGATAGCGTCGAAATCGATAGGGGCATCAAGGTGCATCAGCGCACTGATCGGCGCTTCGCAGCCCTTGAGGCGGCAGTGAGGAATGGCGATGCCGTTGCCAAAACCGGTTGAGCCGAGTTTTTCACGGGCAATCAATGCCTCGAAGACATCTTGCATCTCCAGATCCGGGACTTCCCGGGCGATCAGGTTGGCAATTTGTTCGAGGGCTTTCTTTTTACTGCCGCCCGGCACGTTCACCAGGGAACGGCCGGGGGTCAGGATACTTTCAAGTCGGATCATGGGGGTGGGGGTTATCGACCGGTAGCGCCCTGAAGCAGGCTCTGGGTCTTTTCCTTATGCTTTTTGAGTTGTTTATCAAGCTTGTCGGTCAGCGCGTCGATCGCAGCGTACATATCGGTATGTTCCGCGTTTGCGACGACCTCGTTGCCGGGAATATGCAGCGTGGCTTCGATTTTCTGCTTCAGCTTTTCGACGCACATCGTGACTTGCACGTTGGTGATCTTGTCGAAATGTCCCTCAAGCCTCTTGAGCTTTTGCTCAACGTACTCACGGAGAGGTTGGGTAACTTCCAGTTGGTGTCCACTGATGTTGACTTGCATACAGCTTCTCCTTCGTTGCCAGTGCATAAAGCGGCAGGCCGAAGAGCCTGCCACTGGAACGCTGTAACGTGGCTTACATCAACCGCTTGCGTTCGCTCGAAGGCGCGATCCCGAGGGATTCGCGGTACTTGGCGACGGTGCGGCGAGCCACCTGAATGCCTTGTGCCTCCAGTAAACCAGCGATCTTGCTGTCACTCAACGGCTTTTTCTGATTTTCCGCGGCAACCAGTTTCTTGATGATCGCGCGGATCGCCGTGGACGAGCATTCACCGCCTTCGGAGGTGCTCACATGGCTGGAGAAAAAGTATTTCAGTTCATATATGCCCCGTGGGGTATGCATGAATTTTTGCGTGGTCACCCGGGAAATCGTCGACTCGTGCATGCCCACCGCTTCAGCGATGTCATGCAGCACCAGCGGCTTCATGGCTTCGTCGCCGTACTCCAGAAAGCCGCGTTGATGCTCGACGATCTGGGTGGCCACTTTCATCAGGGTTTCGTTGCGGCTCTGCAGGCTCTTGATGAACCAGCGGGCTTCCTGCAACTGGTTGCGCATGAAGGTGTTGTCGGCGCTGGTGTCGGCGCGGCGCACGAAACCGGCGTACTGGGCGTTGACTCGCAGGCGTGGCACCGATTCCTGGTTCAGCTCGACCAGCCAGCGCTCGTTGTCCTTGCGTACGATGACGTCAGGTACCACGTATTCGGCTTCGGTGGATTCGATCTGCGAACCGGGGCGGGGGTTGAGGCTCTGCACCAGTTCGATGACCTGGCGCAGCTCGTCTTCCTTGAGCTTCATGCGGCGCATCAGCTGGCTGTAGTCGCGGCTGCCGAGCAGGTCGATGTAATCGGTAACCAGACGCTTGGCCTCGGCCAGCCAAGGGGTCTTGGCCGACAGCTGGCGCAATTGCAGCAGCAGGCATTCGCCCAGGTTGCGTGCGCCGATGCCGGCGGGTTCAAACTGCTGAATGCGGTGCAGGACGGCTTCGATCTCGTCCAGCTCGATGTCGAGTTCCGGATCAAAGGCGTCGAGGATTTCTTCGAGGGTTTCGTCGAGGTAGCCCTGATTGTTGATGCAATCGATCAGGGTCACAGCGATCAGGCGATCGGTGTCGGACATCGGTGCCAGGTTCAACTGCCAAAGCAGGTGGCTTTGCAGGCTCTCGCCGGCGGAGGTGCGGGTGGTGAAGTCCCACTCGTCATCATCGCTGCTTGGCAGGCTGCTGGCGCTGGTCTGATAGACGTCTTCCCAGGCAGTGTCGACGGGCAGTTCGTTGGGGATTCGCTCGTTCCATTCGCCGTCTTCGAGGTTGTCGACTGTCGGCGCGGTCTCCTGATAGGAGGGTTCCTGGATCTCGGTGTTGGGCTTCTGTTCGGCGTTGTCGGCCATGGGATCGGAGTTGTCGAAGTCGTCGCCGTCTTCCTGGCGTTCGAGCATCGGATTGGATTCCAGAGCCTCCTGGATTTCCTGTTGCAGATCCAGGGTCGACAATTGGAGCAGGCGGATGGCCTGTTGCAGCTGCGGTGTCATCGTCAGCTGCTGGCCCATTCTCAAGACTAGCGATGGTTTCATGGCAGGGGCTTAACACCTTATTCGCCGGCGCTATGCGCCATCCACTACAGGGCGCCGGAGCGCCAAACTTAAGCAAATTATATGCCTGAAACTGTCGTGTTTGCCTAGAGCGCTGTAACAATAAAAGCCTATAAAAGTGCGCTTCAACGTTACAGCACCCGGACGGCTGTCGAATGCCGTCGTGCTTACAGACGGAACTCGTGACCCAGATAGACTTCCTTCACCAGATTGTTGGCGAGGATGGTTTCTGAGTCGCCTTCGGCGATCAACTGGCCGTCGTTGACGATGTAGGCGGTTTCGCAGATATCCAGTGTCTCGCGGACGTTGTGGTCGGTGATCAGTACGCCGATGCCCTTGGCCTTGAGGTGATGGATGATCTGCTTGATGTCGCCGACCGAGATCGGGTCGACACCGGCGAACGGTTCGTCGAGCAGGATGAATTTCGGTGCCGTGGCCAGTGCGCGGGCGATCTCAACGCGGCGGCGCTCACCACCGGACAGGCTCATGCCGAGGTTGTCGCGGATGTGGCTGATGTGGAATTCCTGCAGCAGGCTTTCCAGCTCCTTGCGACGACCGGCCTTGTCGAGCTCCTGACGGGTTTCGAGGATGGCCATGATGTTGTCGGCTACCGACAGTTTGCGGAAGATCGACGCTTCTTGCGGCAGATAGCCGATGCCGGCCTTGGCGCGACCGTGCATCGGCTGGTGGCTGACGTCCAGGTCATCGATCAGCACGCGACCCTGATCGGCCTGGACCAGGCCGACGATCATGTAGAAGCAGGTGGTCTTGCCGGCGCCGTTCGGGCCGAGCAGGCCGACGATCTGACCGCTGTCGATCGACAGGCTGACGTCGCGCACGACCTGGCGGCTTTTATAGGCCTTGGCCAGGTGCTGAGCTTTCAGAGTTGCCATTACTGGGTTTTCTCGTCGGTTTTCTTCTTCGGCTGGATCACCATGTCGATGCGCGGACGCGCTTCGGTGACCTTGCTGCCAGTGGCTCGACCGGCGCTGGCCAGTTTCTTCACCGTGTCATAGACGATTTTTTCGCCTTGAGTGACGTTGTTGTCCTTGTCGACGACCTTGGCCTTGTCGATCAGCACAACGCGGTTCTGCTGCGCGTGGTACTGAATGGTCACGCCGTAGCCCTGGACAGGTTTCGCGTCGCCGGCAGTCTGCAACTGTTCGAAGTAGGCGAGGTTGCCCACCGAAGTCACGACGTCGATGTCGCCGTTGGGCGCGCGGGTCATGGTCACGGTGTTGCCTTTGACGATCATCGAACCCTGGGTGATGATCACGTCGCCTTTATAAGTGGCAACGCCGTTCTTGTCGTCCAGCTGGGCATCGTCGGCCTGAATGCGGATTGGCTGCTCTTGATCGTTCGGCAGAGCCCAGGCGCTCACGCTTCCCAGTGCTGCGCCCAGACTGAGCAAAATAGGGAGGGTTTTAACGAGCCTCATACTGTCCTCTTACGTTCGATAGCAGGTGTATCCTGCTTTCCTTCAAATACGCTTTCATTCCTACGCCAGTCGATACACCGCCAGCGCCGTCGATTCTAACGGGTTGCTGGGTCTGCGCATATTGCTGCTGCGGGAACACCGTCATGCGAGTGGAGGTGATCAGGGTGTCGCGGTTCTTTTCGTCGGTGCGTTTGACGCGTACCGAGTCGATCAGCTCGACCTCGGTGCCACCGGAATTCACTTCACCGCGTTCACTGGTCACGTGCCATGGGAAGTCGGTGCCACGGAACATGTTCAGATCGGGCTTGGTGACCAGTGTAATGTCGGTCACCTTGACGTGCTCAGCCTTCTCGGACGTCATTTCGTATTGCACTTTGCCGTCTTCGAGGTACTGGATCGTGTGTGTATTGGTCGCATACCAGTCGATCGGGCTTTCCGCCGCGGAGACGGGCGGCTTGTCGAGGAAGCGTTCCGGGCTGATGTTCCAGTAGCCGACCGCACCGAAAATCGCTGCGATGCAACCGAACAGCAGGATGTTGCGAAACTTTTTGCTAAACATGGTTGGACTCACAGGTACGCGTTGTTGGCGGCGTCGAGGCTGCCTTGGGCGCGCAGGATCAGTTCGCAGAATTCGCGGGCGGCACCTTCGCCGCCACGGGCCTGGGTGACGCCGTGAGCGTGTTCGCGCACGAAAGCAGCGGCGTTGGCTACGGCCATGCCCAGCCCCACACGGCGGATCACCGGCAGATCCGGCAGGTCGTCACCGAGGTAGGCCACTTGCTCATAGCTTAGGCCCAGTTGCTCCAGAAGGCCGTCGAGAACGACCAGTTTGTCTTCGCGGCCCTGAAACAGGTGCGGGATGCCCAGGTTTTTTGCCCGACGCTCGACCACCGGGGTCTTGCGACCGCTGATGATGGCGGTCTGGACGCCGGCGTTCATCAGCATCTTGATGCCCTGGCCATCGAGCGTATTGAAAGTCTTGAATTCGCTGCCGTCTTCAAGGAAGTACAGGCGCCCGTCGGTGAGGACGCCGTCGACGTCGAATACCGCCAGTTTGATGGCTTTGCCGCGTTGCAGCAGATCGGTGCTCATTTACATCACTCCTGCGCGCAGCAGGTCGGAGAGGTTGAAGGCGCCGATCGGGCGATCCTCTTCATCCACGACAACCAGCGCATTGATTCGGTGGTCTTCCATGATTTTCAGGGCTTCGGCGGCGAGCATCTCGGCGCGGGCGGTCTTGCCGTGCACGGTCATCACCTGGTCGATGGTGGCGCTGTGGATATCAATGCTGCGATCCAGGGTGCGGCGCAGGTCGCCGTCGGTGAAGATCCCGGCCAGTTTGCCGTCCGCTTCAAGAATGACGGTCATGCCCAGACCCTTGCGGGTCATTTCCATCAGCGCGTCCTTGAGCAGGGTGCCGCGTTGTACCTGTGGCAGTTCCTGGCCGGCGTGCATGACATTTTCCACTTTCAGCAGAAGACGTCGGCCCAGTGCGCCGCCCGGGTGGGAAAAGGCGAAATCTTCGGCAGTGAAGCCGCGCGCCTCCAGCAGCGCCACGGCCAGGGCATCGCCCATGACCAACGCGGCGGTGGTCGAGGAGGTCGGCGCCAGGTTCAGCGGGCAGGCTTCGTGCTCGACGTGAACGTTGAGATTGACCTCGGCGGCCTTGGCCAGCGGCGATTGCGGGTTGCCGGTGACGCTGATCAGCTGGATGCCCAGGCGCTTGATCAGTGGCAGCAGGGTGACGATTTCGTTGGTGGAGCCGGAGTTCGACAGGGCCAGAATCACGTCGTCACGGGTGATCATGCCCATGTCGCCGTGGCTCGCCTCGGCCGGGTGCACGAAAAACGCCGGGGTGCCGGTGCTGGCCAGGGTGGCGGCAATCTTGTTGCCGATGTGCCCGGACTTGCCCATGCCGACCACGACAACACGGCCCTTGCTGGCCAGAATCATCTCGCAAGCGCGTACGAAATCGGCGTCGATATGGGGCAACAAGCCTTGTACGGCTTCCACTTCGAGGCGGATGGTGCGTTGTGCCGATTGAATCAGGTCGCTGGTTTGGCTCATGTCAGAAATCGTATAGCCCGATGAAAAGGCGGCGATTATAGCGGTTATGTTGAAAAGCCTCACGCAAGTTCGTCGTGCTTTGTCATTCCTCGTTACCAAAACTCCGCAAATAACGCTTCCAGCCCTTCAACTCGCAGATTGCGGGTCGGTGCAGGCCTTGGGCGCTTGCCCTTTGCAGTGATATAGTTCGCCGCCAGTTCGGCCTGCCCGGGATGTAGGGGCTTTCTCAAGAAAGCCAGGCGTCCGAGTGAGAGGCTGCATCGCAAGGAGTTTAGATGAGTGCCGATAACGCCTACGCGGTCGAGCTGAAGGGAGTCTCCTTCAAGCGCGGTGCGCGGAGCATTTTCAATAACGTCGATATCCGCATCCCGCGCGGCAAGGTCACCGGCATCATGGGGCCTTCCGGGTGTGGCAAGACCACGCTGCTGCGCCTGATGGGCGCCCAGTTGCGGCCATCCAAGGGCGAAGTCTGGGTCAACGGCCAGAACCTGCCGAAGCTGTCGCGCAGCGATCTGTTCGATGCGCGCAAGCACATGGGCGTACTGTTTCAGAGCGGTGCGCTGTTCACCGATCTCGATGTGTTCGAGAACGTCGCCTTCCCTCTGCGCGTTCATACCGACCTGCCGGACGAGATGATCCGCGACATCGTGCTGCTCAAATTGCAGGCGGTGGGCTTGCGCGGTGCGATCGAACTGATGCCCGACGAGCTGTCCGGCGGCATGAAACGCCGTGTCGCTCTGGCCCGGGCCATTGCCCTCGATCCGCAGATCCTCATGTACGACGAACCGTTCGTCGGCCAGGACCCGATCGCCATGGGCGTTCTGGTTCGCCTGATCCGTCTGCTCAATGATGCCCTGGGAATCACCAGCATCGTTGTGTCCCACGACCTCGCCGAAACCGCGAGCATCGCCGACTACATCTATGTGGTCGGTGATGGCCAGGTATTGGGGCAGGGCACGCCGGACGAACTGATGAGCTCGGACGATCCGCGTATCCGTCAGTTCATGACCGGTGAACCCGACGGCCCGGTGCCGTATCACTTTCCAGCGCCGGATTACCGCGCCGATCTTCTGGGGAAGCGCCGCTGATGCGCAGAATTACATTAATGGAGCGTGTGCGTCGTTTCGGACTCGCCGGAATCGACAGCGTCGCAGTGTTCGGGCGTTCGACCCTGTTCCTGTTTCATGCCTTGCTTGGTCGTGGCGGTATCGGCGGCGGTTTTGGCCTGCTGGTCAAGCAGCTGCACTCCGTCGGCGTGATGTCGCTGGTGATCATCGTGGTGTCCGGGATATTCATCGGCATGGTGCTGGCGCTGCAGGGCTTCAACATCCTGTCCAGCTACGGTTCGGAGCAGGCTGTTGGCCAGATGGTGGCACTGACCCTGTTGCGTGAGCTGGGGCCGGTGGTGACCGCGCTGTTGTTTGCTGGTCGTGCCGGTTCGGCGCTGACGGCGGAAATCGGCAACATGAAATCCACCGAACAGCTGTCCAGCCTGGAAATGATCGGGGTCGACCCGCTCAAGTACATCATTGCCCCGCGCCTGTGGGCCGGCTTCATTTCCCTCCCGGTGCTGGCGATGATCTTCAGCGTGGTCGGCATCTGGGGCGGTTCGTGGGTTGCCGTCGACTGGCTGGGGGTCTACGAAGGTTCCTACTGGTCGAACATGCAGAACAGCGTGAGCTTCGGTGACGATGTGCTCAACGGCATCATCAAAAGTGCAGTGTTCGCTTTTGTCGTCACCTGGATCGCCGTATTTCAAGGCTATGACTGCGAACCCACTTCCGAGGGGATCAGCCGTGCCACCACCAAGACCGTGGTTTACGCCTCGCTGGCAGTACTCGGCCTGGACTTTATTCTGACCGCTTTGATGTTTGGAGATTTCTGATGCAAAACCGCACCCTGGAAATCGGTGTCGGCCTGTTCCTGCTGGCAGGGATCCTGGCCTTGTTGCTGCTGGCCCTGCGGGTCAGTGGCCTGTCTCCGACTTCGACCACCGATACCTACAAGCTTTACGCGTATTTCGACAATATCGCCGGTTTGACGGTCAGAGCCAAAGTGACCATGGCGGGTGTGACCATCGGCAAGGTCACCGCGATCGATCTGGATCGCGACAGCTTCACCGGTCGGGTGACCCTGCAAGTGGATAAAAGCGTCGACAATCTGCCGACCGACTCCACAGCATCTATCCTGACAGCGGGTCTGCTGGGCGAGAAATACATCGGTATCAGCGTGGGCGGGGAAGACACCCGGCTCAAGGATGGTGGAACCATCCACGACACGCAGTCGTCTCTGGTACTGGAAGACCTGATCGGTAAATTCCTGCTCAATACCGTTAGCAAAGACGCCAAATGAGGAGCTTTTGAATGATCTCTACCTTGCGACGTGGCCTGTTGGTGTTGCTTGCGGCGCTGCCGCTGGTGGCCAATGCCGTGGCGGCGCCTTCGGCGCATGACCTGGTTCAGGACACCACCAACCGGATGCTGGCTGATCTGGCTGCCAACAAAGAGAAGTACAAGCAGGATCCGGCTGACTTCTACACCGCGTTGAACACCATCGTCGGGCCGGTCGTGGATGCCGAGGGCATTTCCAAGAGCATCATGACGGTCAAGTATTCGCGCAAGGCAACCCCGGCGCAGATGAAGACCTTCGAGGAAAACTTCAAGCGCGGCCTGTTCCAGTTCTATGGCAACGCGCTGCTCGAGTACAACAACCAGGGCATCACTGTCGATGCGCCCAAGGATGAGTCGGGCGACCGCACCAGCGTCGGCATGACCGTCAAGGGCAACAACGGCGCGATCTATCCGGTGTCGTACACCCTGGAGAAGATCAACGGCGAGTGGAAACTGCGTAACGTGATCATCAACGGCATCAACATCGGCAAACTGTTCCGCGATCAGTTCGCCGACGCCATGCAGCGCAATGGCAACGACCTGGACAAGACCATCAACGGCTGGGCCGGTGAAGTCGCCAAGGCCAAGCAGTCGGCCGAGCAGAACGAGAAACCAGCCCAATGACCGAGTCGGCCATTCGTCTGGACGAAGCCAGTGAGCTGCAGCTCAGTGGCGTGCTGGATTACCGCACCGGCCCTGATCTGCGCGAGCAGGGCCGGGCGCTGATCAAGTCGTGCAATGCCCCGGCATTGGTGATCGATTGCTCGGCGGTGGAGAAGTCCAGCAGCGTCGGTCTGTCGCTGCTGCTGTGCTTCATTCGCGATGCAAAGGCCGCCGGCAAGGCGGTCAGCATCCGCGGGATGCCCGAAGACATGCGCGAAATTGCTCAGGTCAGCGAACTGACCGAGCTGTTGGCGCAACCCTGAACCCGCATCAATAGAGAAGCCCCCCGTCAGAGTCCTGCGCAGCGGGGTTCGCAGGCGCGGGGCTTTTTTGTATGATGTCCGACCCGTGCGCACAGGGCGCCGATTGAGGTTGAGCATGCAGGCCGTAGAAGTGAAGAGCTTCCTTGAAGGAAAGCTGCCAGGAACGCTGGTGGAAGTTGAAGGCGAAGGCTGCAACTTCCAGCTGAACGTGATTAGTGATGAACTGGCGGCGTTGAGCCCGGTCAAGCGTCAGCAAAGCATCTATGCCCATTTGAACCCTTGGATCGCCGATGGCAGCATCCACGCGGTCACTATGAAATTTTTCAGCAGCGCGGCCTGGGCCGAGCGCACCTGAGCCCTAGGGCGTCGAGATTCTTATGGATAAATTGATTATTACCGGTGGCGCTCGTCTTGATGGCGAGATCCGCATCTCCGGGGCGAAGAACTCCGCCCTGCCGATCCTGGCCGCCACCCTGCTGTGCGATGGCCCGGTTACCGTTGGCAACCTGCCGCACCTGCACGACATCACCACCATGATCGAGCTGTTCGGTCGCATGGGCATCGAGCCTGTGATCGACGAGAAGCTCAGCGTCGAAATCGACCCGCGCACCATCAAGACCCTGATCGCTCCGTACGAGCTGGTGAAAACCATGCGTGCGTCGATCCTGGTGCTGGGCCCGATGGTTGCGCGTTTCGGTGAAGCCGAAGTCGCACTGCCTGGCGGTTGCGCCATCGGTTCGCGTCCGGTCGACCTGCACATCCGTGGCCTGGAAGCCATGGGCGCGGTCATCGACGTCGAAGGCGGCTACATCAAGGCCAAGGCGCCTGAAGGCGGCCTGCGCGGCGCGCACTTCTTCTTCGATACCGTCAGCGTGACCGGTACCGAGAACATCATGATGGCCGCCGCTCTGGCCAAGGGTCGCAGCGTGTTGCAGAACGCCGCTCGCGAACCTGAAGTGGTCGACCTGGCGAACTTCCTCAACGCCATGGGTGCCAAGGTGTCCGGTGCCGGCACCGACACCATCACCATCGACGGTGTCGAGCGTCTGGGTTCGGCTTTCTACAAAGTCATGCCTGACCGCATCGAAACCGGCACCTATCTGGTGGCCGCTGCGGTTACCGGTGGCCGCGTGAAGGTCAAGGACACCGATCCGACCATCCTCGAAGCCGTTCTGGAAAAACTCCGTGAAGCCGGCGCAGAAATCACCTGTGGTGAGGACTGGATCGAGCTGAACATGCACGGCAAGCGCCCGAAAGCGGTCAACGTGCGCACTGCGCCGTACCCGGCGTTCCCGACCGACATGCAGGCGCAGTTCATCTCGCTCAACGCCATTGCCGAAGGCACCGGTGCGGTCATCGAGACGATCTTCGAAAATCGCTTCATGCACGTGTACGAACTGCACCGCATGGGCGCGCACATCCAGGTCGAAGGCAACACCGCCATCGTGACCGGCATCGAAACACTCAAGGGCGCGCCAGTGATGGCGACCGACCTGCGTGCTTCGGCTAGCCTGGTGATTTCGGCACTGGTGGCACAGGGCGATACCCTGATCGATCGCATCTACCACATCGACCGTGGTTACGAGTGCATCGAGGAAAAACTGCAGATGCTGGGCGCCAAGATCCGTCGCGTTCCGGGCTGATCGCTGCATCTGGACACAGGGAAGTGTCCGTTGAATTCGTTTCGATCGGGGGTGGCAACGCCCTCGAAGTATGTCCGGCGCCGATTGCGACCGGACATGAGTACCTTGATAAGGACTGACGTTTCCCATGTTGACCATCGCACTGTCCAAGGGCCGCATCCTTGACGACACCCTGCCGCTTCTCGCCGAAGCGGGCATCGTGCCGACCGAGAATCCGGACAAGAGCCGCAAGCTGATCATCCCCACGACCCAGGAAGACGTTCGCCTGTTGATCGTGCGGGCCACCGACGTGCCGACCTATGTCGAGCATGGCGCGGCCGACCTCGGCGTTGCCGGTAAAGACGTGCTGATGGAATACACCGGCCAGGGCCTGTACGAGCCGCTGGATCTGCAGATTGCCCAGTGCAAGCTGATGACCGCCGGCAAGGTCGGCGCGGTCGAGCCCAAGGGCCGCCTGCGTGTCGCCACCAAATTCGTCAACGTTGCCAAGCGTTACTACGCCGAGCAGGGCCGTCAGGTCGACATCATCAAGCTGTACGGCTCGATGGAGCTGGCACCGCTAATCGGTCTGGCCGACAAGATCATCGATGTGGTCGACACCGGCAACACCCTGCGCGCCAACGGCCTGGAACCCCAGGAACTGATCGCCACGATCAGCTCGCGTCTGGTGGTCAATAAAGCTTCGATGAAAATGCAACACGCCCGAATCCAGGCGTTGATCGACACCCTGCGCAAGGCAGTGGAGTCTCGACACCGCGGCTGATGTACCTGCGCGACGTTAAGTCGCGCCCGTCTATCCGCCTCATAGCCAGAATCTCAGGTGCCCAAGCGGAAACGACTGCTAAGTTAGGGCGCCTGAGTTTTTGCCATTCCTATGAGGCTCTCGCTATGACCGCACCGACTGCAATTCGCCGACTCAACGCTGCTGACCCGGATTTCGCGCATCATCTGGATCATCTGCTGAGCTGGGAAAGTGTGTCTGACGACTCGGTCAATCAGCGGGTGCTGGACATCATCAAGGCTGTGCGCGAGCGCGGTGACGCGGCGCTGGTCGAGTTCACCCAGAAATTCGATGGCCTGGAAGTCGCTTCGATGGCGGACCTGATCCTGCCGCGCGAGCGTCTGGAACTGGCCCTGACCCGCATCACCGTGCCGCAACGCGAAGCGCTGGAAAAAGCCGCCGCCCGCGTGCGCAGCTATCACGAGAAACAGAAGCAGGACTCCTGGAGCTACACCGAAGCCGACGGCACGGTGCTGGGCCAGAAAGTCACGCCACTGGATCGCGCCGGTCTGTACGTGCCGGGTGGCAAGGCGTCGTACCCGTCTTCGGTGTTGATGAACGCGATTCCGGCCAAGGTTGCCGGCGTGACCGAAGTGGTCATGGTGGTGCCGACCCCGCGCGGTGAAGTCAACGAGCTGGTGCTGGCGGCGGCGTGCATCGCCGGCGTCGACCGGGTGTTCACCATCGGTGGCGCGCAAGCCGTTGCCGCATTGGCCTATGGCACCGAAAGCGTGCCGCAGGTGGACAAGGTCGTCGGCCCGGGCAACATCTATGTCGCCACGGCCAAGCGTCACGTGTTCGGTCAGGTCGGCATCGACATGATCGCCGGCCCGTCGGAAATCCTCGTGGTGTGCGACGGCCAGACCGATCCGGACTGGATCGCCATGGACCTGTTCTCCCAGGCCGAGCACGACGAAGACGCCCAGGCGATTCTGGTCAGCCCGGACGCCGAGTTCCTCGACAAGGTCGCCGCGAGCATCGACAAATTGCTGCCGACCATGGATCGCGCAACCATCATCGAAACCTCGATCAACGGCCGTGGTGCCCTGATTCACGTGCGCGACATGGCCCAGGCCATCGAAGTCGCCAACCGCATCGCGCCGGAGCACCTTGAGCTGTCGGTCGCCGACCCGCAGGCCTGGCTGCCGCAGATCCGCCACGCCGGCGCGATCTTCATGGGCCGTCACACCTCCGAAGCGCTGGGCGACTACTGCGCCGGTCCGAACCACGTGTTGCCGACCTCCGGCACCGCGCGTTTCTCCTCGCCGCTGGGCGTGTATGACTTCCAGAAACGTTCGTCGATCATCTTCTGCTCCGAGGCCGGTGCTTCGGAACTTGGCAAGACAGCATCGATCCTGGCCCGTGGCGAATCGCTGAGCGCCCACGCGCGCAGCGCCGAATACCGCATCAAAGACGAAGTGAAGGGGAACTGAACATGAGTAAATTCTGGAGCCCGTTCGTCAAGGATCTGGTGCCTTACGTGCCGGGCGAGCAGCCGAAGCTGACCCGCTTGGTCAAACTCAACACCAACGAAAACCCGTACGGCCCGTCGCCAAAAGCCCTGGCGGCGATGCAGACCGAACTCAACGACAACCTGCGCCTGTACCCGGACCCGAACAGCGACCTGCTGAAAAACGCCGTCGCCAAGTACTACGGCGTACAAAGCAATCAGGTGTTCCTCGGCAACGGTTCGGACGAAGTGCTGGCGCACATCTTCCACGGTCTGCTGCAACACGATCAGTCGATCCTGTTCCCGGATATCAGCTACAGCTTTTATCCGGTCTACTGCGGTCTTTACGGCATCAAGTTCGACGCGGTGCCGCTGGATGCGCAGTTCCAGATCAACCCGGCGGACTACGCCAAGCCGAACGGCGGGATCATCTTCCCCAACCCGAATGCACCGACCGGTTGCCTGCTGGCGCTGGAAGCGGTCGAGCAGATCCTCAAGGCCAGCCCGGATTCGGTGGTGGTGGTCGACGAGGCTTATATCGACTTCGGCGGCGAAACCGCGATCAGTCTGGTGGACCGTTATCCGAACCTGCTGGTGACTCAGACCCTGTCCAAGTCCCGTTCGCTGGCGGGCCTGCGGGTCGGTCTGGCGGTCGGCCATCCGGATCTGATCGAGGCGCTGGAGCGGATCAAGAACAGCTTCAACTCCTACCCGATCGATCGCATGGCGAATGTCGGCGCGGCGGCAGCGTTCGAGGATCGCGAATACTTCGACAAGACCTGCGCACTGGTCATCGAGAGTCGCGAATGGGTGGTTGCGCAGTTGCAGGCCAAGGGCTTTGAAGTGCTGCCGTCAGCGGCGAACTTCATCTTCGCCCGGCATCCGCAACACGATGCGGCGGGGCTCGCAGCCAAACTGCGTGAGCAGGGTGTGATCGTGCGCCACTTCAAGCAGGAGCGGATTGCCCAGTTCTTGCGGATCTCGATCGGCACGCCGGAACAGAATCAGGCGTTGATCGACGGTCTGGGCGAACTCTGAAACGACGCTGATCCCTGTGGGTTCAGTCCCGCAGGGATCAGCGCTGGTTTATTCGTGATGCGGTTCGCCAAGGAACGTCAACGAACTGAACAACCCTCTGCTGCTCACCTCTGAACTGTCCTTCACCGGCACTTCCACCTGCGCCGCAATCACATTCAACCCCTCATTACGCACCAGCACCTGCGCGCGGCCGTCCTTGTCGGTTTCAGTGCTCAAGGTATTCGGCGCGCTGCGGTAGTCACCGATCAATTTCACGCCCGCTGCCGGTTTGCCATCCAGCAACACCCGCACTGGCAATGATTTCCCCGGCCCGACGGTCAGCGGATCGACCTCCGGCAAAATCAGCAATTTGATCTGATCCAGTTTGGGCAGCTTCGCTCCCGGCTGATAAATCGCCAGGCTGTACTTGAGGGTCTCGGTCGACTCGATGGCGCCCGGGACTTTGCTGCGCCCCTCGTTGATCCATTTCTTGTCGGCGGTTTGCGACCACATGCCGTTGTTCAGCGCCACGGCCAACACCGCTGGCGGTTTCAACGGTTGCAGGCGGGCGTGATCTGCAAGGCGCTGCACACTGACGGGAATCATCTTGCCGCCCGCGTCAAAGGCCCACGCCCCGCTGACTTTCTGCGGTTTGAACGCATTGTCTTCGGCACCGTGGCCGTAGACGACTTCGATATTGCCGCGCCGTTGTTCGGTCCACAGACCATGGGCCGAGGCGTGAGTGGCGAACAGCGCGGCGATGAGCAGCAGGGATTTGCCGTATTGCATGGTGACGTCCTTTTACAGGTTGAGTGTCAGGCTGACCGTGAAATTGCGCGGCTCGCCGGGGTTGACCCAGTAGTTGCTGTACGAGCGCTCGTAATATTTTTCGTCGAACAGGTTGTTCAGGTTCAGGCCGAGAGTGACGGTGTCGCTGGCCTTGTAATGGGCCAGCAGGTCGACGGTGTGATAGGCCGGCAGCTCGAAATCGCTGCCGGACTCACCTGAGCGGTCACCGACGTAGGTGAACGCCGCGCCGATATCCGAGCCGCGCAAGCGGCCGTCCTGAAACTCGTAGACAGCCAGCAGGCTGCCGCTGCGTTTGGCCACCCCGAGGATGCGGCTACCGGCAGGAATCGCGGCATCACCCTTGGTGACTTCGGCGTCGATCCAGGCGAAAGCGCCGATCACCCTGACGGCGTCGGTGACTTGCCCGGTGACTTGCAGATCGAAACCCCGGCTGCGGGCCTTGCTCATGGCGCGGCTGGTGTCGGTGCCCGGGTCGAGGGCGAGGACGTTTTCCTTGTCGATATGAAAGAAGGCGAGGGTGCTGCTTAACCGTTCGTCGAACAGCTCGTTCTTGATGCCAATTTCGTAACCCACGCCTTCTTCCGGATCGAAGGATTTGCCAGCCGCATCGAGGCCGTTGTTCGGTTTGAATGAAGTCGAGGCGTTGGCGAACAGGCCGGTGTCCGGTGTCAGTTGATAGAGCAGGCCGGCACGTTGGGTGAGCGCATCGTGGGTCTGACGGCTGGTGGTGTTGCGGCTGTGGTCATCGATGTTCTGCTCAAAGTGCTCGAAGCGTGCCCCGATCATCCCGCGCAGTTTTTCGCTGAAGACGATTTGATCCTGCAGGTTCAGCGCATGGCTTTCGACGTGTTCGAAGAAGTCTGTGCCGGAGCGTGCGCCGTTGGGTTTGGGCTGGCCGTACACCGGGTTGTAGATATCGATGGCGTAAGGCCCGCCGGCGATGGTGGTGACGCGCTCGTTCTTGCGGAAGTTCTCGTACTCGCTGCCGATCAGCAGTTCGTGCTGCCAGGTGCCGAGGTCGAACAGGCCGCGCAGTTCCAGCTGGGTGATGCTGTCGTGCCAGTTGGTATCGCGTTCGCGATAGCGGCGGTTGATTGTGTGGCCATCGGCATTCAAAGGGCGGTTTTCGGAGGCGAAACCCCAGAGTTTGCCTTCCTTGTAATGGCTGGCCAGGCGCAGTTTCCAGGCATCGCTGAGGTGGTGCTCAAGCGTGGCTTGCAGTCTGTTGTTGTGGTTGTCGATGTTGCCGTCGTTCGGCTCACCGAGGAATGTCGAGCGCGAGACGCCGCTCCATTTATTGTTTGGCGCAACGATGCCGCGGTCGAAGGTCGAGCTATGACGCACGAATTCGCTCTCCACCAGCAGGTTGGTGTCCGGGTTCAACTGCCAGCTGAAAGTGGGGGCGACGAATACGCGTTTACTGTCGACGTGGTCGCGAAAACTGTTGTTGTCCTCGACCGCGAGGTTGATCCGCGACAGCACATCACCCTGATCATCCAGCGGCGTGTTGAAGTCCAGCGCAGTGCGATAACGATCCCAACTGCCGGCACTGGTTTGCAGGGTAGTGAACGCTTCGGGCTGCGGTTTCTTGGTGACGATGTTCACTGTGCCACCCGGATCGCCTCGGCCGTACAGGCTGGCGGCCGGTCCTTTGAGCACTTCGATGCGCTCGATGTTGGCAGCGTCGGGTGTACTCGGGTAACCACGGTTGGCGCTGAAGCCGTCCTGGTAAAACTCGGAGGTGGTGAAACCGCGCACGCTGTATTCGTAAAGCGTCAGGCCGCCGAAGTTGTTTTGCTTCGACACACCACCGGCGAAATCCAGCGCACGTTCGACGCTGGTGCTGCCCAGATCCTTGAGTACGCTGGCGGGCACCACGCTGATGGCCTGCGGAATATCGCGGATTGCGGTGTTGGTTTTGGTGGCGCTGAACGAGCGGGTAGCGCGGTAGCCTTTGACCGGACCGGTAGGGGATTCGTAATCGGAGGTGACGCTGATGGCGTCGAGTTCAAGCGTTTGCGGTTCATCGGCAAACGCGGGATCGCCAAGCAGGCCAAGGGTCAGGCCGAGGAGGGAGGCCTTTTTTCGAGACGACATGTTATGTTGTTCCAATGTGCTAATTGAAACAATATAACATGCCTGTTGAGAATGTCTGTTATTCGCGCCAGTGACGCGAACAAAGTCTTACTCTTCTTTTTCCTTCACCGGCGCTGGCGGCGGACGCAGGCCGATTTCAGCGGTCAGCTTCAACTCCTTGCCATTGCGCATCACCTGAATCGTGACCTTGTCGGTTGGCTTGATCCGCGCCACCTGGTTCATCGATTTGCGGCCATCGCCGGCCGGTTCGCCGTCGATGCTCAGGATCACGTCGCCCAGTTGCAGGCCGGCCTTCTGGGCCGGGCCGTCGCGGAAAATACCCGCCACCACGATTCCCGGACGCCCGGACAGGCCAAACGACTCGGCCAGTTCCTGGGTCAGCGGTTGCACTTCAATACCCAACCAGCCGCGAATCACCTGACCGTGCTCGATGATCGACTTCATCACTTCCATTGCCAGCTTCACCGGGATCGCGAAGCCGATGCCTTGGGAGCCGCCGGACTTGGAGAAGATTGCGGTGTTGATGCCGGTGAGGTTGCCGTTGGCGTCGACCAGCGCACCGCCGGAGTTGCCCGGGTTGATCGCCGCGTCGGTCTGGATGAAGTCTTCGTAGTTGTTCAGGCCCAGCTGGTTGCGGCCGGTGGCGCTGATGATGCCCATGGTCACGGTCTGGCCGACACCGAACGGGTTGCCGATGGCCAGTGCGACGTCGCCGATGCGGATGTTGTCGGAACGGCCGACGGTAATCGCCGGCAAGGTCTTGAGGTCGATCTTCAGGACCGCGAGGTCGGTTTCCGGGTCACTGCCGATCACTCGGGCCAGGGTTTCGCGACCATCCTTGAGCGCCACGACGATCTGGTCGGCGCCGCTGGTGACGTGGTTGTTGGTCAGGATGTAGCCTTCCGGGCTCATGATCACGCCGGAGCCAAGGCTCGATTCCATGCGCTTCTGCTTCGGCGAGTTGTCACCGAAGAAGCGGCGAAACTGCGGGTCTTCGAACAGCGGATGGCTTGGCTTGTTGATGACTTTGGTGGTGTAGAGGTTCACCACCGACGGCGCGGCGATGGTCACCGCGTCGGCATAGGACACCGGCCCCTGCTGCACGCTGGTGGTCTGCGGGGCCTGTTGCAGGTTGACGTCGAGGCTCGGAAGCCCGACCCACTGCGGGTAACGCTGAATAATCAACAGAGCGATAAGCACGCCGGCCAACAGCGGCCAGCCGAAAAAACGCAGCGCCTTGAGCATTAAGCACGTCCTGGAAAAGTTGCAGGCGGGGTCAGACCGCCCATAATGTCGCGCATTATACGAGGCCGCGCGTGCCTCTGAACGGGATATTTAGGAGTCTTTCATGGCCGTCGCCCTGAGCACCCTGGTCGAAGAAGCCGACCGTTACCTCGGCAGTGCGAAAATTGCCGATTATTGCCCCAACGGCCTGCAGGTCGAGGGCCGTCCGCAGGTGATGCGCATCGTCAGCGGCGTCACCGCCAGCCAGGCATTGCTCGATGCCGCCGTCGAGGCCGAAGCCGATCTGGTGCTGGTGCATCACGGTTACTTCTGGAAGGGCGAGAACCCGTGCATCACCGGCATGAAGCAGCGCCGTCTGAAGACGCTGCTCAAGCACGACATCAGTCTGCTCGGTTATCACCTGCCGCTGGATCTGCACCCGGACGTCGGCAACAACGTGCAACTGGCCCGTCAGCTGGACATCACCGTCGAAGGACCGTTGGACCCGGACAACCTGAAGATCGTCGGTCTGGTCGGTTCGCTGAGCGAGCCGATGACCCCGCGTGATTTCGCCCGCAAAGTCCAGGAAGTCATGGGCCGCGAGCCGCTGCTGGTCGAAGGCAGCGCGATGATCCGTCGGGTCGGCTGGTGCACTGGCGGCGGGCAGGGCTACATCGACAACGCCATCGCGGCCGGCGTCGATCTGTTCCTCAGCGGTGAAGCCTCCGAGCAGACATTCCACAGCGCCCGGGAAAACGACATCAGCTTCATCGCCGCCGGCCACCACGCTACCGAACGCTATGGCGTGCAGGCGCTGGGCGACTATCTGGCGAAGCGTTTTGCCCTCGAGCATATCTTCATCGACTGCCCGAATCCGATCTGACTTTTGCCTGAAAGCACCCGAACGGGCGGGCATATTCATATACCCTTTCGATCTAGTTGGCGTCCTGATTAGAAGAGGTCGCTGTGCTAGGATTCCTCGCTCGAACACGGCCCGCTGGCCGTTCATAAGAAAGCTTTCGTGAGTAGCCATGGTCGACAAACTGACGCATCTGAAACAGCTGGAGGCGGAAAGCATCCACATCATCCGCGAGGTGGCCGCCGAGTTCGACAACCCGGTGATGCTGTACTCCATCGGTAAAGACTCCGCCGTGATGCTGCATCTGGCACGCAAGGCGTTCTTCCCGGGCAAACTGCCGTTTCCGGTGATGCACGTCGACACCCGCTGGAAATTCCAGGAGATGTACAAGTTCCGCGACAAGATGGTCGAAGAACTGGGCCTGGACCTGATCACCCACGTCAACCCGGATGGCGTTGCGCAGGGCATCAACCCGTTCACCCACGGCAGCGCCAAGCACACCGACATCATGAAGACCGAGGGCCTGAAGCAGGCACTCGACAAGCATGGTTTCGACGCCGCTTTCGGCGGTGCCCGTCGCGATGAGGAGAAGTCCCGCGCCAAGGAGCGCGTCTACTCGTTCCGCGACAGCAAACACCGCTGGGACCCGAAGAACCAGCGTCCCGAGCTGTGGAACGTCTACAACGGCAAGGTCAACAAGGGCGAATCCATTCGTGTGTTCCCGTTGTCGAACTGGACCGAACTGGACATCTGGCAGTACATCTACCTCGAAGGCATCCCGATCGTACCGCTGTACTTCGCCGCCGAACGCGAAGTGATCGAGAAGAACGGCACGCTGATCATGATCGACGACGAGCGCATCCTCGAGCACCTGTCTGATGAAGACAAAGCGCGCATCGTCAAAAAGAAAGTGCGTTTCCGTACCCTTGGCTGCTACCCGTTGACGGGCGCGGTGGAGTCCGAGGCCGAAAGCCTGACGGACATCATTCAGGAAATGCTCCTGACGCGAACTTCCGAGCGCCAGGGCCGGGTCATCGACCACGATGGCGCAGGCTCGATGGAAGACAAGAAACGTCAGGGTTATTTCTAAGGGGTTGTCATGTCGCACGCATCTGATTTGATCAGCGAGGACATCCTCGCCTACCTGGGCCAGCACGAACGTAAAGAGCTGCTGCGCTTTTTGACCTGCGGTAACGTCGATGACGGCAAGAGCACCCTGATCGGGCGCCTGCTGCACGACTCGAAGATGATCTACGAAGATCACCTCGAAGCCATTACCCGCGATTCGAAGAAAGTCGGCACCACCGGTGACGACATCGACCTGGCATTGCTGGTCGACGGCCTGCAGGCCGAGCGCGAGCAGGGCATCACCATCGATGTCGCCTACCGCTATTTCTCCACCGCCAAGCGCAAATTCATCATCGCCGACACCCCCGGCCATGAACAGTACACCCGCAACATGGCCACCGGTGCGTCCACCTGTGACCTGGCGATCATCCTGGTCGACGCCCGTTACGGCGTGCAGACCCAGACCCGTCGCCACAGCTTCATCGCCTCGTTGCTGGGCATCAAACACATCGTTGTCGCCATCAACAAGATGGACCTCAAGGGCTTCGATCAGGGCGTGTTCGAGTCGATCAAGGCCGACTACCTGAAGTTCGCCGAAGGCTTGAAGATGAAGCCGACGAGCATGCACTTCGTGCCGATGTCCGCTCTGAAGGGCGACAACGTCGTTAACAAGTCCGAGCGCTCGCCGTGGTACACCGGCCAGTCGCTGATGGAAATCCTCGAGACCGTGGAAGTGGCGGGCGATCGCAACTTCACCGATCTGCGTTTCCCGGTGCAGTACGTCAACCGTCCGAACCTGAACTTCCGCGGTTTCGCCGGCACCCTGGCCAGCGGCATCGTCAAGAAGGGCGACGAAGTCGTGGTCCTGCCTTCGGGCAAGAGCAGCCGCGTGAAATCCATCGTCACCTTCGAAGGTGAACTGGAACACGCCGGCCCTGGCCAGGCGGTAACGCTGACCATGGAAGACGAAATCGACATCTCCCGTGGCGACCTGCTGGTACACGCCGACAACGTTCCACCAGTGACCGACAGCTTCGAAGCGATGCTGGTGTGGATGGCTGAAGAGCCGATGCTGCCGGGCAAGAAATACGACATCAAGCGCGCCACCAGTTACGTGCCGGGCTCCATCGCCAGCATCGTCAACAAGGTCGACGTCAACACCCTCGAAGAAGGCCCGGCGAGCGCGTTGCAGCTCAACGAAATCGGCAAGGTGAAGATCGCGCTCGACGCGCCGATCGCCCTCGACGGTTACGACAGCAACCGCACCACCGGCGCGTTCATCGTCATCGACCGTTTGACCAACGGCACTGTCGGTGCCGGCATGATCGTCGCTCAGCCGGTGACCCATGGCACGGCTACGCATCACGGCAAACTGGCCCATGTAGCAACCGAAGAGCGCGCTCAGCGTTTCGGTCAGCAACCGGCCACTGTGTTGTTCAGCGGCCTGTCGGGCGCGGGCAAGAGCACGTTGGCGTACGCGGTCGAGCGCAAGCTGTTCGATCTGGGTCGTGCGGTGTTTGTGCTGGATGGCCAGAACCTGCGTCACGACCTCAACAAAGGTCTGCCGCAGGATCGCGCCGGTCGCACCGAGAACTGGCGTCGTGCTGCACACGTGGCGCGTCAGTTCAACGAAGCGGGTCTGCTGACGCTTGCTGCGTTCGTGGCGCCGAGTGCCGAGGGTCGTGAACAGGCCAGGGATCTGATTGGCAAGGAGCGTCTGCTGACGGTTTATGTCCAGGCTTCGCCGACTGTTTGCGCCGAGCGTGATCCGCAAGGTTTGTATGCTGCCGGTGGCGATAACATTCCGGGTGAGTCGTTCCCGTATGACGTGCCGCTGGATGCTGATCTGGTGATTGATACCCAGTCGTTGTCGCTGGAAGAAAGCGTCAAACAAGTGCTGGATCTGTTGCGTAAGCGTGGCGCGATTTAAGCGTTAGCTGCCAATGAAAAGCCCGCCGATGAGTGATCATCGGCGGGTTTTTTTTGGTTGTTTGGTGTGAATATCCGTTTTTTCTGGTGCTGCGGCTGGCGGTTCCGCTCTTACAGCGGGTCACTTTTTCAAACGCCAAAAAGTAACCAAAAGGCTTGGCCCCGGCGTTCGGCACCTCGCTTTGGCTCGGTGTTCCTTCGTTCCGGGATTCATCCGGGGGCATCGCCTACGGTTTGCTTCGCTGCACCTCCTCTCGATGCATGCGGCTGCGCCGCACGGTCGCTGCGCTCCCACCCCCGGATAAATCCCTCCACTCAGCCTTCCGATGGGGCCGGCACGTCAAAAGCGGTACTCGAGCTAACGCTCATTGTGTTGAGTGGTGGGAAGCGAAAAGCCAAAGCTAAAAGCGAACTGCTTTCCTGTGTGAGCCAGCCTGACGGCTGGCATGTTTTGTTGCGGGGGCTTCTTCGGGGGATCAGCGTTGGTTCGGGTATTCGCGGTGCATCTGCTCGAGCAATGCATCCTTGTCTTGCCACAGCTGGTTGATCCAGCCCTGGAATTGCAGGCGGTATTCGCCGTCCTGGTCGTAGTTCTTGCCGATGAACTGGGGTGGGATTTTCAGTTCTTCGAAGTGCACTACTACGTCTCGTACATTGCCGCACAGCAGGTCCCAGAAGCCAGGGCGTCCGCCGGGGTAGTGGATGGTGACGTTGACGATCGATTCCAGTTGTTCGCCCATCGCATCCAGTACGAATGCGATGCCGCCGGCTTTGGGCTTGAGCAAGTATTTGAACGGTGATTGCTGTTGCGCGTGTTTGCCTTCGGTGAAGCGTGTGCCTTCGACGAAGTTGAAGATGCCTACCGGATTGTCGCGGAATTTCGCGCAGGTCTTGCGGGTGGTTTCCAGGTCTTTGCCTTTCTTTTCCGGGTGTTTTTCCAGATAGGCTTTCGAATAGCGTTTCATGAACGGGAAGCCCAGTGTCCACCATGCCAGACCGATGACCGGGACCCAGATCAGTTCCTGTTTGAGGAAGAATTTCAGCGGCTGGATGCGTCGGTTGAGCACGTATTGCAGCACCAGGATGTCGACCCAGCTCTGGTGGTTGCTGGTGATCAGGTACGAGTGCTGGTAGTCCAGGCCTTGCAGGCCGCTGAGGTGCCAGCGGGTGCGGCGGACCAGGTTCATCCAGCCTTTGTTGTTGCTGATCCAGGCTTCGTGGGTGTGGCTCATCAGCCAGCGCGAGGCGCGGCGTGCGAGGTCGAACGGCAGCACTTTGATCAGTGCCACGAGAAACAGGAACGAGCACAGCAGGATCGTGTTCAGCGCCAGCAGCAGCGCGGCGATCACGCCGCGCAGGGTGGCAGGGAGAAAAGCCAGCATCGGGTCAGATATCCAGAGGTCGGTTGGCAGCCTGAATCGCGGTCAGGGCGATGGTGTAGACGATGTCGTCGACCTGCGCGCCGCGCGGCAGATCGTTCACCGGTTTGCGCAGGCCTTGCAGCATCGGGCCGAGGCTGACGCAATCGGCGCTGCGCTGCACGGCTTTGTGGGTGGTGTTACCGGTGTTGAGGTCGGGGAACACGAATACCGTGGCGCGACCGGCCACCTGGCTGTTCGGCGCCAGCTGCCGGGCCACGGTTTCGTTGGCGGCGGCGTCGTATTGCAGCGGCCCATCGATCAGCAGCGAGTGCTGTTGTTCGTGAGCGAGCAGGGTAGCTTCGCGAACCTTCTCGACTTCCTCGCCGGTGGCGGATTCGCCGCTGGAGTAGCTGATCATCGCCACGCGCGGGGTGATGCCGAAGGCAGCGGCCGAGTCGGCGCTTTGCAGGGCGATCTCCGCCAGTTCACTGGCGCTCGGGTGCGGGTTCATCACGCAGTCGCCGTAGACCAGCACTTCCTCGGGAAACAGCATGAAGAACACCGACGACACCAGCGTGCACCCCGGCGCGGTCTTGATCAGCTGAAGCGCAGGGCGGATGGTGTTGGCGGTGGTGTTGATGATGCCGGAGACCAGGCCGTCGACTTCATCCAGCGCGAGCATCATGGTGCCGATCACCACGGTGTCTTCCAGTTGTTGCTCGGCCATCGGCGCGTTGAGGCTTTTGCTCTTGCGCAGGGCGACCATCGGTTCGACGTAGCGTTCGCGGACCAGATCCGGATCGAGAATTTCCAGCCCCGGCGGCAGCACGATGCCCTGGGCCCGGGCGACGGCTTCGACGTCTGCCGGTTTGGCCAGCAGCACGCAACGGGCGATCCCGCGCTCCTGACAGATCGCCGCCGCTTGCACGGTGAACGGCTCGCTGCCTTCGGGCAGGACGATGCGTTTGTTGGCGGCCTGGGCGCGTTGAATCAATTGATAACGGAATACCGCCGGCGACAGGCGCATTTCCCGTGGCGTACCGCAGCGCTGGTGCAGCCAGTTGGCATCCAGATGACTGGCGACGAAATCGGTGATGATCTCCGCGCGTTCGCGGTCATCGACGGGGATTTCCTTGTTCAGACCGTTGAGCAGGTTGGCGGTGTCGTAGGAGCCGGTGCTCACCGACAGCACCGGCAAACCGGCCTGCAACGCACCACGGCACAAGTCCATGATGCGCGGATCGGGCAGGGTGTCGCTGGTCAGCAGCAGGCCGGCCAGCGGTACGCCGTTGATAGCGGCGAGGCTGACGGCGAGGATGATGTCGTCGCGATCGCCGGGGGTCACCACCAGCACGCCGGGCTTGAGCAGATCCACGGTGTTGCGCATGGTGCGCGCGCAAATGATGGTCTTGGTCATGCGCCGGGTTTCGTAGTCGCCGGCGTTGAGCACCTGGGCGCCCATCAGGTCGGCGACGTCGCGGGTGCGCGGGGCATTGAGTTCGGGCTGGAACGGAATGCAGCCGAGCAGACGAAAATCACCGGTGCGCAGCAAGGGCGAGTGCTCTTTCAGACGCGCGGCGAAGGCATCCATGCTTTCGTCAGTCTTGACCTTGTTGAGGATCACGCCGAGGACTTTCGGGTCTTTCGGCCCGCCGAACAGTTGCGCCTGCAACTCGACGCGGCCGGACAGTTCGGTCAGCACTTCGTTTTCCGGGGCCGAGACCAGAATCACCTCGGCATCGAGGCTCTTGGCCAGGTGCAGGTTGACCCGCGCGGCGTAGCTGGCGCTGCGGGTCGGCACCATGCCTTCGACGACCAGCACGTCTTTGCCGATGGCGGCCTGCTGGTAGAGGGTGATGATTTCTTCGAGCAACTCGTCGAGCTGGCCGTCGCCGAGCATCCGCTCGACGTGGGCCAGGCCCAGTGGCTGCGGCGGTTTCAGGCCGTGGGTGCGGGCCACCAGTTCGGTGGAACGCTCAGGGCCGGTGTCGCCCGGATGCGGCTGGGCGATCGGTTTGAAGAAGCCGACTTTCAGCCCGGCCCGCTCCAGCGTACGCACCAGCCCGAGGCTGATGGAGGTCAGACCCACCCCAAAGTCGGTGGGCGCGATAAAAAAAGTTTGCATGCGGATTCTCTAAGGGTGCATGGCAATGGCGATCGTCTCTGTGTGCCGATCTGCCGAAATTCAGTCGCCAAGGTTATCGCTAACCGAGCCTTGTGCGCACCAACCGCAAGCAAAGGGTTGGCCTATTTTTTCAATACGTTGCGCAGCGTCCAGGACCCACGCCCGGGACTGCCAGGGCGGGAGGTGGCGCAGGTGCTGGGTGTGGCCGCAGGAGAGCTCGGCGACCCAGTGGCCGTCCTCGTCCTGATGGAATCCGGTGACGGTCACGGGCGCCAATCGATCCCGTCTGTCCGGGTTCTGTTCGCTTTCGGGCAAATCCTTGTTTAGACTTGTCCGTTCTTCATTCTTATGCAAAAGGTCTCGCCCCATGCTGATCGCCGCCAATAAGGCTGTCTCCATCGACTATACCCTGACCAACGACGCTGGTGAGGTCATCGACAGCTCCGCCGGCGGCGCTCCGCTGGTCTACCTGCATGGCGCAGGCAACATCATCCCGGGCCTGGAAAAAGCCCTGGAAGGTAAAGAAGTCGGCAACGAGCTGGAAGTGTCCGTCGAGCCGGAAGATGCCTACGGCGAATACGCCGCTGAACTGGTCAGTACCCTGAGCCGCAGCATGTTCGAAGGCGTTGATGAGCTGGAAGTCGGCATGCAGTTCCACGCTTCGGCGCCGGACGGCCAGATGCAGATCGTCACCATTCGTGACCTGGACGGCGACGACGTCACTGTCGACGGCAACCACCCGCTGGCCGGTCAGCGCCTGAACTTCAAAGTGAAGGTCGTTGCCATCCGTGACGCCAGCCAGGAAGAAATCGCTCATGGTCACGTCCATGGCGAAGGTGGCCATCACCACTGATTTTCTGCGCTAAGCTTCGAGTACTGGAGAGGCGCCCGAGGGCGCCTTTTTAGTCCGCGGCTGTCCTTGGTGGCCTCGCCAAGTGGCTGTTTCGAGTAGAAAACGGGAATCTGGAGTTCGTCATGAGTGCTTTTCACGACCTTAAGTTGACAGCCCTGGATGGTCAGGAGCTACCGCTGGCACCCTTCAAGGGCCAAGTCGTGCTGGTGGTCAACGTCGCCTCCAAATGCGGCTTGACCCCACAGTACGCGGCGCTGGAAAACCTTTATCAGCAATACAAAGGCAAAGGCTTCAGTGTGCTGGGCCTGCCGTGCAACCAGTTTGCCGGTCAGGAACCGGGCAGTGAGCAGGAGATCCAGGAATTCTGCAGCCTCAACTATGGCGTGAGTTTTCCGTTGTCGAAAAAGCTCGAAGTCAACGGTCACGACCGTCATCAGCTGTACCGTCTGCTGGCGGGCGAGGGTGCGGAGTTTCCCGGTGATATCACCTGGAATTTCGAGAAATTCCTGCTCGGCAAGGACGGTCGGGTACTGGCCCGCTTCTCGCCGCGCACGGCGCCGGATGATCCTTCGGTGATTACGGCGATTGAAAAAGCCCTGAGCTGAAACAAAAAAATCGCAGCCCTCGAGCTGCGATTTTTTTCGCCTGCCTTTTGACCCTTAATCATTCAGATCAATAGTGCTGGCGGCTGGGTGGAACTAAACATATTATCGCCGTCATATGAATCACATGCCCGTCGATAACCTTTTCGTGGAGCCTCCCATGCCCGTGCAAGCCCTGTTCAAACCGTTCCAGCTCGGTGCCCTCGAACTGCCGACCCGCGTGGTCATGGCGCCGATGACCCGTTCGTTTTCCCCGGGCGGCGTACCCAATTCCAAAGTGATCGAGTACTACCGCCGCCGTGCGGCGGCCGGCGTCGGCCTGATCATCACCGAAGGCACCACCGTCGGCCACCAGGCTTCCAACGGTTACCCGAACGTGCCTCACTTCTACGGTGAAGCCGCGCTGGCTGGCTGGAAGAAAGTCGTGGACGCAGTACACGCCGAAGGCGGCAAGATCGTTCCGCAACTGTGGCACGTCGGCAATGTGCGCCGCATCGGCACCGAGCCGGACGCGAGCGTGCCGGGTTACGGCCCGTCGGAAAAACTCAAGGACGGTCAGGTCGTCGTACACGGCATGACCAAACAGGACATCCAGGACGTGATCGCGGCATTCGCCCAAGCGGCGAAAGATGCCCAGAGCATCGGCATGGATGGCGTGGAAATCCACGGCGCCCACGGTTACCTGATCGACCAGTTCTTCTGGGAAGGCAGTAACCAGCGCACCGACGAATACGGCGGCAGCCTGGTCAACCGTTCGCGTTTCGCCATCGAGCTGATTCAGGCTGTGCGTGCGGCGGTGGGCGAAGGCTTCCCGATCATCTTCCGCTTCTCGCAGTGGAAACAGCAGGACTACACCGCGCGTCTGGTGCAAACCGCCGAAGCGCTGGGCGAATTCCTCAAGCCGTTGTCCGACGCAGGCGTGGACATTTTCCACTGCTCGACGCGCCGTTTCTGGGAGCCGGAATTCGACGGTTCCGACCTGAACCTGGCCGGCTGGACACGCAAACTGACGGGCAAACCGACCATCACCGTCGGCAGCGTCGGCCTCGATGGTGAGTTCCTGCAGTTCATGGTCAACACCGACAAGGTCGCGCAACCGGCCAGTCTGGAAAAACTGCTGGAGCGTCTGAACAACGATGAGTTCGATCTGGTGGCAGTGGGGCGTGCGCTGCTGGTCGATCCGGACTGGGCGCAGAAAGTGCGCGAAGGCCGCGAGCAGGACATTCTGCCGTTCAGCCGTGAGGCGTTGATGACGCTGGTTTGATCGCGGTGGGAGGCTTGTCGCGCAGGTCGCGGCAAGCCCCCAGCAAATGGTTTTCAAACTGCTCGACGATGGCCGCCCAACCCTGGCGGCTGGCGTGTTGGCGTGCGTTCAGGCGTACGCAGCGCAACCTTTCGTCTTCTTCCAGCAGCCACGCTGCTGCCTCGCAGAACGCCTCTTCATCCCCGGGCATCGCCAGCACGCCGTTGTAGCCATGGCGAATATGCTGGGCCGCCGCGGCCTGATCGTAAGCCACCACCCCAAGGCCTGAGGCCAGCGCTTCGAGCACGACGTTACCAAAGGTTTCGGTCAGGCTCGGAAACAGAAAAACATCCCCCGACGCATAGTGCGCCGCCAGTGCTTCGCCCCGTTGCGAGCCGCAGAAAATCGCCTCGGGCAGTTCCTTTTCCAGTGCCATTCGTTGCGGCCCGTCGCCGACCACGATCAGCTTCAGGTTGCGTTGTGGATAAGTGCCGGCGAGCTTTTCGAAACTGCGCTTGAGCAGGCCGAGGTTTTTCTCCGGCGCCAGACGTCCTACGTGAATGACAGCAATGTCCCGCTCGCCAAGACCCCATTGCTCACGCAAGCCATTCAGGCGTTTGGCCGGGTGAAACAACTGACTGTCGACACCCCGAGACAGTAGCGCCAGGCGTTCAAAGTGCCGACGCTCCAGCTCCAGGCGCTGGCTGACGCTCGGCACCAGCGTCACCGCAGAACGATTGTGAAACCAGCGCAGATAGTGGGTGAGCAAACGCGTCAGCAAACCCAGCCCGTACTGATGGGTGTATTGCTGAAAGTTGGTATGAAAACCGCTGACCACGGCAATCCCCAGACGGCGCGCTGCGCGCAATGCCGACAGCCCGAGCGGACCTTCGGTGGCGATATAGAGCACGTCCGGGCGCTGGCGCGTCCAGCGCCGCAGCAGTTTGTGCATCGACGACTGACCCCATTGCAAACCGGGGTAGCCCGGCAACGGCCAGCCCCGGCACAACAGCAGCGACTCGTCTTCACTGCGCTGCGGATCGTCAGCCTGACGCGGTCGCACCAGTTCCACCCGATGCCCGCGTGCGCGCAAGCCGTCGCACAAGCGGCCAAGGGTATTGGCCACGCCGTTGATTTCCGGCGGGAAGGTTTCGCTGATGAGGGTGATATGTAGAGCTGTCGTCATGGCCTCAGTGTCGGCTGAGGCCATGTCGTGGTTGTGACGCTCGGATGATGGATTTGTGACGCGGTCTCAGCGTTGTGTCACAAGGTTCTCGGCCCCGCGCTCACGCACCCAGAACAGCGTAGCGCCAGCCACGGCGGCCGGCATCATCAGGATGTTGACCACCGGAATCAGCAACACCAGATAGACGATCCCGCCAAAGCTCATGCTTTGCCAACGTTTCTGCCGCAGCCAGGCGAGCATCTCGTTCCAGCCCAGCTTGTGGTTGTCCGCCGGGTAGTCGATGTACTGGATCGCCATCATCCACACCCCGAACAGCAACCACAGCGGCGCGGCGACGATATTTACCACCGGGATGAACGAAAGGATGAACAGGCCGATCGCCCGGGGCAGGAAGTAACCGAGCTTGCGCATTTCCCGCGCGAAAGTGCGCGGGACCATGGCGATCAGTTCGCCCCAACTGAAGGCCGGGAAGTCGTCGGTGCCGCGCACCACCACTTCAACCTTTTCCGCGAGGAAACCGTTGAAGGGTGCGGCGATCACGTTGGCCAGCATGGTAAAGGTGAAGAACACCATCAACGCCACCAGCACCACGAACAGCGGCCACAGGATGTAACTGAGGAAACTCAGCCATTCGGGCAGCGACGGCATCAGCGTGTCGACCCACAGGCTGAACTGGTGGCCGGCCAGGTAGATCAATCCGACGAACAGCACCAGGTTGATGGCCAGCGGCAGCAGCACGAACAGGCGCAGGCCCGGGCTGAGGACCAATTTGAGGCCTTCGCGCAGGTATTGCGGGCCGGACAGAACAGGGGCGGGCATAAGGTGCTCCGAGCAAGGGAAAACGCGCCGACCTTACCGACTTTGCAGAACCTGTGAAAGCGCGGCGGCGGGATCGACATTCACTGTAACAAAGACGTCCATCTCGTCAGTGTGTCGGCATAGAGACCACCTATGAGCTGGATTGTTAAACCGTATTTCCTTAATCTTGCCCCCCTCGATACGCTGCACCCAACTTTTTACAGGACTGTCGAGCTCACGCCTTCCCCAAGGTTATCCACAGTCCTTTTTTATTCCCGCCGGCAGTCCGGCGTCCGGCCAGGTGTCTTGGCCGGTCAACAGGAGCAGGTTCATGTCTGAAGTCCGTCATTCGCGAGTGATCATCCTCGGTTCCGGCCCTGCCGGTTACAGCGCTGCCGTCTACGCTGCCCGTGCCAACCTCAAGCCGCTGCTGATCACCGGCATGCAGGCCGGCGGTCAACTGACCACCACCACCGAAGTCGACAACTGGCCGGGCGACGTCCACGGTCTGACCGGTCCGGTGCTGATGGAGCGCATGCGCGAACACGCCGAGCGTTTTGAAACCGAGATCGTCTTCGATCACATCAACGCTGTGGACTTCGCTTCCAAGCCATACAGCCTGACCGGCGACAGCGGCACCTACACCTGCGACGCGCTGATCATCGCTACCGGCGCCAGCGCTCGTTACCTGGGCCTGCCGTCGGAAGAAGCGTTCATGGGCAAAGGCGTTTCGGCCTGCGCGACCTGTGACGGTTTCTTCTATCGCAACAAGCCGGTGGCTGTGGTCGGTGGCGGCAACACCGCTGTCGAAGAAGCGCTGTACCTGGCCAACATCGCCAGCAAGGTCACCCTGATCCACCGTCGCGAAACCTTCCGCGCCGAGAAGATCCTGATCGACAAGCTCAACGCCCGCGTGGCCGAAGGCAAGATCGAGCTGAAACTGAACGCGACCCTGGACGAAGTGCTGGGCGACAACATGGGCGTGACCGGTGCGCGCCTGAAGAACAACGACGGCAGCTTCGACGAAATCAAGGTCGACGGCGTGTTCATCGCGATCGGCCACACCCCGAACACCTCGCTGTTCGAAGGTCAGCTGGAGCTGAAGGACGGCTACCTCGTGGTTCAGGGCGGCCGTGAAGGCAACGCCACCGCGACCAGCGTCGAAGGCATCTTCGCTGCCGGCGACGTGGCCGACCACGTTTACCGTCAGGCCATCACCTCGGCCGGCGCCGGCTGCATGGCGGCACTGGACACCGAGCGCTACCTGGACGATCTGCAGAACGTTTCGTTCTAAGAACGCAGGCACAAAAAAACCGGCCAATTGGCCGGTTTTTTCATGCCTGCGATTCGCTCGGAATCAGCGGCGGGTCAGCGGCTGCGCTTCGAACTTCACGCCCGCCAGACCATTCTGGATCAGCGCACGGATATTGCCGTGATCGCTGCCTTCAGGCGTTGCCACGACCGAGCGGTAGTGTTCGCCGAACGCCAGCAGCGCTTCTTCATCGCTCAAGCCTTCCAGCAGCGCCAGACCCAGAGTCTTGCACGAACCTTCGTTCTGCCCGGCCGCGTTTTCCACACCGCCATTGTTGAACGCCTTAGGCTGGTAGTCGTAACCGGCGGCGATGAAGGACAGGGTGTCGGCAAAAACGTGTTCGCCGCTCTTGAGGCTGGCGCGCAGGGTGTTCAGATCACTCATGGGGTTTTCCTTTGGCGAACGCCGCTTGTTGTTCGGCGCTGGCTTCTTGCTGATATTGGGCTTTCCAGTCGGCGTACGGCATGCCGTAAACCACTTCACGGGCATCGTCGAGGCTGACCTCGATCTGGCGTTCGTCGGCCTCGGCCTTGTACCACTTGGACAGGCAGTTGCGGCAGAACCCGGCGAGGTTCATCAGGTCGATGTTCTGCACGTCCTTGCGGCTGTCCAGGTGGGCGACCAGCCGGCGGAAGGCGGCGGCTTCGAGTTCGAGGCGTTGTTGCTCGGTCATGATGGGCTCTGTGCAGTCAAATCGTGGCGCGGATGATAAAAGTCTGACGCCCGGAGCGCCAGACACGTTCAGCGGCTGGCGGCGAGGGTGATCGACACCGACTCGGCAAAACGCAACGCATGCGGCTTGTCGACTTCGACTTCGGCGTACAGCACCGATTCGTTGGCCATCACCAGATCCAGCAGCTCCTGGGTCAGGCGTTCGAGCAGCGCAAAACGGTTGCCTTCCACATGGGCGATGATCGCCTTGGTGATGGTGCGGTAGTTCAGCGCGTGGTCGATGTCATTGTCACGCACCGCTTCCTGCGCGGCGTACAGGATGGTCAGGTTGATCAGCACATCCTGCTTGTTGAGGATTTCGTCCTCGTTGATCCCGATAAAGGTGCGCAGGCGCAGATCCTTGACCCGGATGCGCGCCATTCCCGGTTGAAGTTGTGGCATTTACTTGCTCCGTCCAATCAATTGCAGGAACTCCTGGCGGGTGTTGCTCGACTCGCGGAAGGCGCCGAGCATGACCGAGGTGTTCATGGTCGAATTCTGTTTCTCGACACCGCGCATCATCATGCACATGTGCCGGGCTTCGATGACCACCGCGACACCGGCGGCATCGGTGACTTGCTGGACCGCCTCGGCGATCTGGCGCGTGAGGTTTTCCTGGATCTGCAGGCGGCGGGCGAACATGTCCACCAGTCGCGCGATCTTCGATAGCCCCAGCACCTTGCCCGTCGGAATATAAGCCACATGGGCCTTGCCGATGAAGGGCAGCAGGTGATGTTCGCACAACGAGTACAGCTCGATGTCGGCGACGATGATCATCTCGTCGGTGTCGGAGGCAAACAGCGCGCCATTGACGATCTCGTCGACGCTCTGTTCGTAGCCGTGACACAGATACTGCATGGCCTTCGCCGCCCGCACAGGCGTGTCGAGCAGTCCTTCGCGGTCAGGGTTTTCACCGAGACCGATCAGGATCTCGCGGTAATTCTCGGGCAGGGAACGGGTCATGGAGCATCCTCGCGGGGGCGTATTACTTGACGTGCCGCCCGCCGTTGACGGTCAGGGTCGTGCCGGTGACATACGGGTTGTCGAGCAGATAACGCAGGCTCTGATAAATCACTTCGCTGCCGGGTTCGATGCCCAGCGCGGACTTGGCCAGAGCCTTGGCGCGGTACGCCGCGTCGTCGTCGGGATTGAACAATAGCAGGGCTGGCGCGATGCCGTTGACCTTGATTGACGGCGCGTAGCGCGCGGCGAAGGACAGCGTGAGACTGTCGAGCCCGGCCTTGCTGGCGCAATAGCCGATGTGTTTGCTGCTGCCCTTGCGGGTGACGTCATCGCTGATGTGGATGATGTCGGCAGGACTCGAACGCTGCAGTAATTCGGCGCAATGCAGGTTGATCAGGTACGGCGCCAGCATGTGGATGTTGAACATCCGGCTGAAGGCTTCGGCTTCGCCGTCGTCGGTTTCCGCCAGCCACTCCGAGGCGTTGTGCACGATGGCGCGCAGGCTGTCGGTGTGAGTCTTGAGTTCAGTGATGAACGCGAGGATCGAGGCTTCGCTGGAAAAGTCCGCGTGCAACCCGAGGGCGCCCAGATCCCGCAACGTCTTCACACCCGGTCGTTCGCTGCGGTAGGTGAAGATCACCTGATGACCGTCTTCCAGCAAGCGCTGCGCACAATGCAGGCCGACCCGCTGGCCGGCGCCGGTGATGAGGATGGGAGCTGTGGAAGAGGTCATGTACGGCTCGCGTCGAAGTCAGAGCAAAAACTATAACAGCGACGCGAGCGACGGCTTCAGCGATTTTGCGTGGAGGGGCCGGCAGGCAACGGGCGTGCTGGAGTCGGGTTGAGCCAACCGGCCAGCAGGCGGGTCGACAGCGGAATGAAGAAGTAGACCATCAACGGGGTCAGGCAAAGCGTGCTGATGAAGACTTTCGGCAACAGGCTCATTTCAGCGAGCAGCGGGCCCAGCACGAAATTGAACAGCAGCGACACCGGGAAGAACGCCAGCCAGATCGCCACGGCCTGTTTCCAGCGCGGTGGGCGATGTCCGGCTGCACCGAACCAGCCTTCGATCCCGCTGACCCGATGTTCCGTCGGGTGGGCAAACAGATCGCTGCCGCGGGCCAGCCATGCGGTGCGCGATGCCGAATGTTCCCAGGCGTGCAGGGTCTGTTCGTCGACAAAGCGGAAAATGATCTGGAATTCATCGTCGCCGGGAGGCGGGGCCAGTACGCCGGAGCCGAGATAACCGGGGAAGTCGGTGGCCAGTTGTTCGCCTTCTCGCAACCAGGCGATCAAATCCTGATAACGACCATTGGCGACACGACGCGCGACCATCAGCGTGACGGGGGAAGTAGACATTGTGTATCTCCGTATTGCATTTGCGTCGCTCCGGGTAGGAGTTTCGCCTGACGCAGCGCCGGGGTAGAGGGCTGCGCTTTTCGACAAGCAAGGATTATTCCTCATTCTCATGATTAAACCAGAGACTTTCGTCCCAATTCTCGGCTTGAACGACGGTAGGTCTTCGGGAGTAGAATGGATCCAACAACGCCAACAAGGACGTGTCCGCACCAATGCCTGTGATCACAGACGTTCTTCCTGCTTTGCAGGGCTCTGTTGCGCTGGAGCGCGAAGAGCTTTTCCCGATACGTGAGGTGGCGCGTCTGACCGGCGTGAACCCGGTGACGCTGCGAGCATGGGAGCGCCGCTATGGTTTGATTCAGCCGACACGCACCGAAAGTGGGCATCGCTTGTATTCGATGACCGATATCGAGCGTGTTCGCAGCATCGTCGACTGGATCGATCGCGGTGTCGCCGTGAGCAAGGTCGGCAAGATCCTGGCCAAGACCGAGCCGATGAAAGTGCTGGCCCACCTCATACCCGATGATCTGGTGCAGGCGGACTATATCCAGTGGCAAGAGCAGGTTGAGCAGGCGGTCAGTTCATTCGATGACCAACTGCTTGATCGGGTCTACGGTCAGATCTTCTCTTCCTATACCTTGCCCGTGGTGTTTCAGGACATCCTGATGCCGCTGTGGCTGCAAATGCTGCAGCGCCAGGATGCGTTCGGGCAAACCAGCGAATGGTTGTTCTTCGATGGTTTTCTGAGAGCGAAGGTTCTGCAGCGGATCGTCGTGCTGCGGGGTTCACAGCCGCGCAAGGTGATTGTCAGCGCGCTGGCGGGGCAGTGTCGTGAACTCGAATTGCTGGTTGCGGCGCTGTTCCTCAGTGGCAATGACGCGGGCGTTCGTGTGCTCACGACCGGTCAGCCGTTCGATGAACTGACGCTGGTGTGCGAAAAGATCAGACCCCAGGCGCTGGTGCTGTTCTCCAATCACGCGCCGACCGCAGAGCTGCCACGACGCTTGAATCGTCTGGCCCTGAGTCTTGATTGTCAGTTGTTGCTGGCAGGCGATGCTGCCGATCTGGCGCAGGACAGCCTGGCCGGATCATCGGTTGGCTGTCTGGGTAATGAAGGGTCGACCATGCGCCAGCGCATGAATCAGTTTCTGGCGGGGACGCTGGATACCTGAGACTCAGGTGTGCAGGGCGGGGTGGGTCAGACGATGCTGTTGCAGGATGAACTGGCGCAGACGCTCGGTTTCGTCGGCATCGCTTTGGCTTAACTCGTAAGCATAAAAGCCGCTTTCGGTTTCCCGCTCGAACGTCCCGCGCAGGGAAATCCGCTCGTAGCCCGACGGGCTGAACCACAGGGCAAAATGCTTCGGCGGTTTGGTCTTGTTGCGCACTTCCAGCAGCACACCTTTGTGCGAAACCTCGTGAACCCACAACGTACCCGGCTGGCCCTTGGCATTTTCCAGTGCCACCGGCTCTTCCAGGGTCAGGCGCCATGGGCGCACCATCGGCCCGTCTTCATAGATGCTCGGTACACCCAGGCGCAGGTGCAGGGCGTGGAACTCGTCTTCCACCAGATGCAGCGGAAAAGTCATCTGCTGATTTTCGAAGCTGGCCTGGATGGTGACTTGCTCATGGGCTGCCAGGCGCGTGAGCAGATCACGGATCTGCGAACCACCATTGACCAGCAGGCTCGACGTCGCATCCCGCACATTCAGTTGCGGGTTGTGTTGCATGGTCTGGATGAAATCCAGCTCATCCTGGGTCAGGAGGGCGTCACGCTGCATGGCTAGCTCGAAATGAATAATTACAAAGTCATTGGTGATTGTAGTTAATGACAATTAGTTCGCTGTTTTGTTTGCGCCGTTCGTCGCTTTCAAGGCAGCAATTTCTGCTTCCAGTGCCGCGACCTGGGCTTCCAGCTGCACAACCCGCTGCTGTGCCTTGACCTGAACGGTGACGTCCTTTTGCACGCCTACGAAGTAGGTCTGCCCGTCGTCGGCATTTTTTACCGTCGACAGGGACAGTTCATTCCAGAACGGCGTGCCATCCTTGCGATAGTTGCGCAGGATTTCCCGGCATGAGCCGTTGTTGCGCAGAGCATCGCGAATCAAGACCAGGTTTTCCTGGTCGCGATCGCCTGACTGCAGAAAGCGGCAATCCTGATACAGGATTTCTTCACTGGTGTAGCCGGTCAGGCGTTCGAAAGCCGGGTTCACGTAAATCAGGATGTTGTCTTCCTTACCCTCCCGTTCGGCCACCACGATTCCATCGTTCGACGCGTTGATCACCATTTGCAGCAGGCTGGCATTGATCATCTTTGAATTCCTTTCAAGGTTATCGACCGAAGGCATTCTAGAAGATCGCCCAGCGCTGTCTACTGGCCATCAGCACTTATCGAGAGCCAATCGCAACAGGGCGTCGCTGGCTGTTACTATCGCCGCTCTTTTTTCAGTTTCAGGATCAGATTGATGAAAGTCGCCATCCTCTCCGGCTCGGTGTACGGCACGGCCGAAGAAGTCGCTCGCCACGCTCAGAGCCTGTTGAACGCCGCCGGTTTTGAAACCTTCTACAACTCCCGCGCCAGCCTTGCCGATCTCCAGGCCTTTGGTCCTGAAGCCTTGCTCGGTGTGACCTCGACCACCGGCATGGGCGAGCTGCCGGACAACCTGCAACCGTTGTATTCGGCGATTCGCGACCAATTGCCGGCGGCCTGGCGTGGTTTGCCCGGCGCGGTGATCGCCTTGGGCGACGCCAGTTACGGCGACACTTTCTGCGGCGGCGGCGAGCAACTGCGGGAGTTGTTCGGTGAACTGGGCGTGAATGAAGTGCAGGACATGCTGCGTATCGACGCCAGCGAAAGCGTCACCCCGGAAACCGACGCCGAGCCTTGGCTGGAACAGTTGATCGCCACGCTCAAGGGCTGATTCCACGCTCGCGCAACAGCGCCAGCCAGGCCTGCGCAGCCTTCGACAGATAGGCACCCCGGCGCCAGATGAAAGCGATATCCCAGCGCAAATAGTCCGGCGCACTCAAGGTCAGGCGCACCACGCCTGGCCGCACCAGACCACGCGCCACCACGCTGGGTAGCAACACCACGCCTTGCCCGGCGGCGACCAGCGCCGCGAGAAAATCCGCCTGCCCGCTGCGCCCGCCTTCCTTCGGGGTGAAACCCATCTGCTGGCACGCCTGAAGCAGGCGATCATTGAGCACGAAACTGCGCTGATACAAAAGAAACGGCGTCTCGGCCAACTCTTCCAGACCGATTTCAGATTTTGCCGCCAGTGGATGATCCACCGGTAGCAGCGCATCCAGCGGTTCATCGCAGAACGGCTGAAAATCGAATTGCGGATCTTTCGGCAGCAGGCTGCCGCCCAACTCCAGCTCCCCGCTGAGCACCGCCTGTTCGATATTGCGACTGCCGCCTTCAAGCAACTGCACGCTGATGTTCGGGTAACGCCGTCGGTATTCGGCGAACAACCCGGCAAACAACGCGTCGCTGCCCAACAACGGCAGTCCGAGACGTAACTCGCCGCGTGCCAGCTGGCTGAGGTCATCCAGTTCGCTGAGCAATTCATTGCGCAACCGCAGCATGCCTTCGGCCCGTTGCAGCACCACACTGCCGGCGGCAGTCAGGCGTATCTGCGAGCCCAGTCGTTCGAGCAATGGGGTGCCGAGACTCTGTTCGAGCTGGGCGATCTGCTTGCTCACGGCGGACTGACTGATGTGCAGGGTCTTCGCGGCTTGGGTGAAACCGCCCTGATGCAGGACTTCGACGAAGCTTTTGAGCTGTTTGAATTCCATGGCGTGATTCCAGATTGGAATGGCTTTGAGTCTAACAATTCGCTTCGGAGATGGCAGTCGGGTTCGTAAAATAGGCACCTGAAAGGAGCCCACCGATGAAAGCCTCGACCGTTAAATACCTCTCCCGCCTGCTGGCCGAACTGGCCGTTCTGCTTGCTCTCTACCTGCTCGGCTGCCAGATCGCAGCGTGGCTGGCCTGGCCAGTTCCCGGCGGCGTGATAGGCATGGCGCTGTTGCTGCTGGGTTTCGCGTTCGGCTGGGTCAAACCGGCGGCGCTGCAAATGGGCGCGGGATTGTTGATGGCCGAGATGCTGCTGTTCTTCATTCCGGCGCTGATGAGTTTGCTGGATTACGGCGCATTGCTGCGCGATGACGGCTGGCGGATCTTGTTGGTGATCGCGGCCAGTACGCTGATGGTGATGCTGGTGACCGCGTTCACTGTGGAACTGGCCGTGCGCCTGAGGCGGTCCCATGAAGCTTGAGCTGATGCCGATGTTCTGGCTGGCGTTTACGTTGCTGGCTTATCTGTTCAGTCGCTGGCTGTACCGCCGGACCGGGCATTACGTGCTGTCGCCACTGATTCTGGTCCCCGCGTTGCTGCTGGCGCTTGCCGTGCCGCTGCACACCGCTTACGCCGAGTACTCCAGCAACACCCATTGGCTGATGCTGGTGCTCGGGCCTGTCACCGTGGCGTTTGCAGTGCCGATCTGGCAACAGCGGCGCTTGCTGGTGCGGCATTGGTCGGCGTTGTTGCTGGGCATGCTGGCTGGCAGCGCCGCATCAATCGCCACGTCGTTCGGCCTCGCGAAGGCGCTGGCGCTGGACAGTTCGGTGACGCTGTCGCTGGTGCCGCGCTCGATCACCACACCCTTCGCCATGCCGCTGGCGCAAGACCTGGGCGGTGTGCCGGAGCTGACAGCGGTGTTCGTGATGTTCACCGGTGTGTTCGGCGCGATGCTCGGCGGTGTGCTGCTCAAGTGGCTGCCGTTGCGCAGCGCCCTGGCGCGCGGTGCATTGTTCGGCGTCGGTGCGCACGGTGCCGGAGTCAGTCGGGCTCATGAAGTGGGCGGCGAAGAAGGCTCGGTCGCGGGGCTGGTAATGGTGCTCACCGGGCTGCTCAATCTGTTCGCCGCACCTTTGTTGGCGTCGTTGCTTTGACATGGATCCAAGCTGTTTGCGTAGCTGACTCGTTCAGTCATCAAGCTGGCTGCCAATGCAACTACGCGACCGTCCGGGGCTGACTAGACTGCTGACACACGCAAAAACAATAAGAACGCAGAGGTGCATACAGTGAGCGTAGCCCCCGTCCCTTCGTCCGTGAACGTCAAAGACCAGGTCAGTGCCGCGGAATGGCAGACCCGGGTCGATCTGGCCGCCTGTTATCGTCTGGTCGCGCTGCATGGCTGGGACGATCTGATTTTCACCCACATTTCCGCCAAGGTGCCCGGCACCGAAGATTTTCTGATCAACCCGTTTGGCCTGATGTTCCATGAGATCACCGCCTCGAGCCTGGTGAAGGTCGACCAGGCCGGCAACAAACTCATGGACAGCCCTTACGAAATCAATCCTGCCGGCTACACCATCCACAGCGCCGTGCACGAAGTGCGGCACGACGTGGCCTGCGTGCTGCACACCCACACCGCCTCCGGTGTCGCAGTGTCGGCGCAGAAGCAGGGGGTGTTGCCGATCAGTCAGCAATCGCTGTTCGTGCTGTCGAGCCTGGCCTTTCATGCCTATGAGGGTGTGGCGCTCAATCATGAAGAGAAAGCGCGGTTGCAGGCGGATCTCGGTGACAGCAATTTCCTGATGCTGCACAACCACGGTCTCCTGACCTGTGGTGGCACCATCGCCGACACGTTCCTGATGATGTTCACCTTTCAGCGTGCGTGCGATATCCAGGTCATGGCGCAGACCGGCGGTGCCGAACTGATCGCCATCGAACCGCAGATTCTGGCAGGCGCCAAGGCGATGATTGCCGGCGTCACCAAAAGTGCTCAAGGCATGGGTGGCGCGCTGGCCTGGCCGGCGCTGCTGCGCAAACTCGATAAACAAGACCCGGGGTATAAACTCTAATGCCTCTCGCCGAGATTCCGCTGAGTGCCTGGCGCAAGCGCAGCCAGACGTTTGTCTTCCGTGGTCAGCCGATCCGTTACTGGACGGCCGGGCAGGGCGAACCGCTGCTGCTGATCCATGGTTTCCCGACGGCCAGTTGGGACTGGCATTACCTGTGGCAGCCGCTGTCCCAGCGCTACCGGGTGATTGCCTGCGACATGCTCGGCTTCGGCGACTCGGCCAAACCCCTCAATCACACCTACAGCCTGCTGGAGCAGGCCGATCTGCAACAGGCCTTGCTGGCGCATCTGCAGATCGAACAACCGGTGCACATTCTGGCCCACGACTACGGCGACAGTGTTGCCCAGGAACTGCTGGCCCGGCATTACGACGATCTGATCGAGGTCGCCAGTTGCGTGTTCCTCAACGGTGGTCTGTTCCCGGAAACCCATCGGCCGCTGCTGACGCAAAAACTGCTGCTCAGCCCCTTGGGCTGGATGATCGGCCGGGCCTTCACCCGTGATGCGCTGGTGAAAAGTTTTCATCAGATTTTCGGCCCGGACACCCGGCCCAGCGAAAGCGAGATGGATGATTTCTGGAGCCTGATCGAATGCAATCGCGGGCCGCGGGTCATGCACAAGCTGATTCACTACATTCCCGAACGTCGGGTTCAGCGTGATCGCTGGGTCGCGGCGATGCAGCGCGGCGAGGTGCCGCTGCGGGTGATCGACGGCGAAGTCGATCCGATTTCGGGCGCGCACATGGTCGAGCGTTATCGCGAGTTGATTCCCGACGCGGACACCGTGCTGTTGCCGGGCATCGGACACTACCCGCAAACCGAAGCGCCGGTGCAGGTGCTCAAGCATTACCTCGAATTTCGCGATCACTTCGTGTTGCCGCCGCGCAAGGTGGCGTGTTCCTGAACGCTTGCCGGAGGCGCCTGGCGCCTCGGCACGTTTTCATCATCCCCCAGCCTTATCGCGCACCATTCAGCCCCAGCCGTGTTCGTTGTGACCGAACGCGTCGTGCCTGACACTCGGGACACTGTCCCTCAGGCCTGCTGGAGTTGCCCCGATGAATGAGTCTGTGCGTTTCGAAGATAAAGTCGTGATCGTCACCGGAGCCGGTGGTGGCCTGGGACGCGCTCACGCTTTGCTGTTCGCCAAACAGGGCGCCAAAGTGCTGGTCAACGACCTCGGCGGATCGACCCAGGGCGAGGGCGCCAACGCTTCGGCCGCTGATCGCGTGGTAGCGGAAATCCGTGAGGCCGGCGGCATCGCCGAAGCCAACCATGATTCGGTCACCGACGGCGACAAACTGGTGCAGAACGCGCTCGATGTGTTCGGCCGCGTCGATGTGGTGGTCAACAACGCCGGGATCCTGCGCGACAAGACCTTTCACAAGATGGAAGACGCCGACTGGGATCTGGTCTATCGCGTCCACGTCGAAGGCGCCTACAAAGTGACACGCGCCGCATGGCCGCACCTGCGCGAGCAAAATTACGGCCGAGTGATCTTCACCGCGTCGACCTCGGGCATCTATGGCAACTTCGGCCAGTCCAACTACGGCATGGCCAAATTGGGTCTCTACGGCCTGACCCGCACTCTGGCCATCGAAGGTCGCAAGAACAACATCCTGGTCAACGCCATCGCCCCCACCGGCGGCACCCGCATGACCGAAGGCCTGATCCCGCCGCAAGTGTTCGAACAACTCAAACCGGAACTGGTCAGCCCGCTCGTGGTGTACCTGGCCAGCGAACAATGCCAGGAAACCTCCGGCCTGTTCGAAGTCGGCGGCGGCTGGATGGGCAAGGTGCGCTGGGAGCGCAGCCTGGGCGCCGGGTTCGATCCTCGCGTCGGGTTTTCCCCGGAAGACGTCGCGGCGCACTGGCAGCAGATCTGTGATTTCGAAGGCGCGGCGCATCCGAAGGACAACATTGAAGCGCTGAAGGAAATGATGGGGAATTTGCAGAAGTATTCGTTGTAGGTGGAGAGGGCCACCAAGTTGATCCTTGGTGGCCTGACGCTCTGCTAAGCGTATTTGTTGTTTGACATGAAATCAGGAGCTTTCCAGTTCGGGCCTTTGATAGCGATTGGTCCGTCACCATTGGCGAGCACACCCTCCTCGAAAAGCCTGGCGTAAGTTTTCAGTAACTCACCATTCTCGATGACTTCGTATCGGTACCGTCCAAACATTCGATCTAGTGACGGAATCGCGGAACCGAGTGCGAAGACAGTCAGGACATCTTCTACCGTTTCATTTTTGATGATCTGTTCGACGATGCTCACTGCTTGCCTCCTTTTAACAAGTTTCTAAAAAACAATTCGTCTTGTTTGTCCGCTGCCGCTATCGCGTCTTTCGAATAGAGCAGTGACTCGTTATCTTCCAGCTTGAAATCTTCCAATGTCGCAGTGTGCGCGTTGTTCCACATTGGAGATTCTCTGTCGGGTCGGAAGGCATCGCTCAAGCCCAGCGCTCGAAACCGTTCAAGCTCCCTGATTTCGTGAGTGTAATAGCGTAGATCCGTATCCGTGAAAGCCAGCCGTCCGCTAAGAATTTCTTCTAATCGCTGGATCATCACGTCATTGGCATCCGATTGATCGAGGCGTGCGATATGCAGCTTCACCGCATCGATCCCGGCGCGACTTATGACCGAGGATCGCCAGTCCAGATCAAGTATTGGCCCCCCAGCCTGGTTCGGATTGAAAACGCGGCCACTGAATTTCCCTCTGACGAATGCCCCATCGTAGGGACTGCTGAAAACCACATACAGCGGCGGTATCCCGGACTCAATCGGAAAAACCGTGATAAACCCGCCAAACTCAAACCGATCCAGTTCAGGAAATGGATCAATCCGCCCCTCTCCGGGAACCACTTCAGCACCGTCGTAAATCGGCAGATCCTTATCCGCCTGCGGCAAATCCGTAGAAGGATTCAGCGGATCTGCTAATGGCGTCCAGGTCAGCGTGGGGCCGTTGGTGTCGCTGGCGGTGGAAACGTAAGTGTGGGTGCGAGCGTCAAAGCGTGCCGCCCGAACTGGCACATTGGCTGGGACCGTCAGACCATCCGTGGTGACTACGACGAACTCGATTTTGTCGCCCATCGTCGACGAGCCCAGCCTGACCGGCAGATCGACTTCCCCTCCAATGGTGCCCAACTGATAAAGCTCCTCGCTGCTCAAGTCGGGTGCGAGGTCTGACAGTGGAACGCTGGCCGAATACAGATCGCTGTTGCCCAGTTTCGACGGGGCCAGCAAAGCGGCGAATCCGACGATCACCGGCGCAGCCACTGTAGAAATCGCCGACAGCGCCAGGGACACCGCCGTTCGTAGCGACGTTCTGATTGCCAGCGTGGTTGCCGGGCTTACTGACTCGGCGCGCTAAACCATCGCCCATAAAAAAGGCCGCTGCAAACGCAGCGGCCAAGGTAAGACGTTGGATCAAGGAGCTACAAATCAACGTCAGTGAACACCGGGGCGATGAATCGAAGAACGCTTCGGTCCATCAGAAATCGGTTGCCGCCGACTCGGTCGCGGACTTCGTGCTTCGCGGCGGTGCGCCGTGAAAGCCCGCTCAGAATAAGCGCTCGAGACCAAAGTAAAAATAGCGAAACCGTACATGCACTGTTACGGGGCATGTAACAGTGCGGCGATTTGATGGCCATCATCCGTTGCGTTGATAGTGGTGCATCCAGCCTGTTCATGGCGGGCGCAAAGCCTTGTCGCAGGCGGGGATTCATCCTTTCGAGCGACAGCGTGAATACCTCCTTGGTGCGCTTATCCTCGCTGTGGTGCGGCAGTAGGGTGGGGCCTTCTGTCACTCACCGGGGAAGACGCATGACAAAAACAACAATGCGCGCCATCTTCACGCCGCACGCGCTCGCCGCTGCGGTGGCCTTGGGTTGCTGTGCCCAGGCGCACGCGGTCGCTTTCAATATCGGGGAAATCGAAGGCACGTTCGATTCGTCGCTGTCGGTCGGTGCGAGCTGGGGCATGCGTGATGCCGACAAGTCGCTGGTGGGTACGGTCAACGGCGGGACGGGCCAGTCGTCCACCGGTGATGACGGGCGTTTGAACTTCAAGAAGGGCGAGACCTTTTCCAAGATTTTCAAGGGTATCCACGACCTCGAACTGAAGTACGGCGACACCGGTGTGTTCGTGCGCGGCAAGTACTGGTACGACTTCGAACTCAAGGACGAAGACCGCGAGTTCAAACCGATCAGTGACAAGGGCCGCAAGGAGGGCGCGAAGTCTTCCGGCGCGCAGATCCTCGATGCGTTCGTCTATCACAACTATTCCATCGCCGACCTGCCGGGCACGGTGCGCGCCGGCAAACAGGTGGTGAGCTGGGGCGAAAGTACCTTCATCGGCAACTCGATCAACAGCATCAACCCGATCGACGTCTCGGCGTTCCGCCGGCCAGGTGCGGAGATCAAGGAAGGGCTGATTCCGGTGAACATGCTGTTCGCCTCCCAGGGGTTGACCGATCAACTGACGGTCGAAGGCTTCTATCAACTGGAATGGGATCAGACCGTTCTCGACAACTGCGGCACCTTCTTCGGGGTCGACGTGGCGGCGGACGGTTGCAACAACGGCTACACCGTCGGCAGCCCGGCGATCGCCCCGTTGGCGCCGCTGGCGGCAGCCTTTGGCCAGCCGATCCAGGTGACCCGCGAAGGCGTGATCGTGCCCCGTGGCGGCGACCGCGATGCGCGGGATTCCGGGCAATGGGGCACGGCGTTGCGCTGGCTCGGCGATGACACCGAGTACGGCCTCTACTTTATGAACTACCACAGTCGCACGCCGACCGTCGGCACAAGCACCGCCGGTTTGTCGACCCTCTCGGCGTTGCCCGGCATGGTCGCGACTGCCAACCGGCTGGCGCCCGGCAGTGGATCGGGATTGGCGCAAAGCGTGATGCTCGGGCGTGGTCAGTACTACCTCGAATACCCGGAAGACATCCGCCTGTATGGTGCGAGTTTCTCCACCACACTGCCGACCGGCACCGCCTGGACCGGCGAGATCAGCTACCGGCCCAACGCGCCGGTGCAGGTCAACACCAACGACCTGACCCTGGCGCTGCTCAATCCGATTGCAGGCGGTGCCGCGTCGCCGCTGGTTACCTCGCCGGGCGCCGACAACAAGGGCTATCGGCGCAAGGAAGTGACGCAGATCCAGAGCACCCTCACGCACTTTTTCGATCAGGTCTGGGGCGCGCAGCGTCTGACTCTGGTCGGTGAAGCTGCGGTGGTTCGGGTCGGTGGACTGGAGTCACGCAGCAAACTGCGTTACGGCCGTGACTCGGTCTACGGCCAGTACGGTTTCGGCGGCGACACCGACGGTTTCGTCACCTCCACGTCCTGGGGCTACCGCGCCCGGGCGATCCTCGATTACGCCAACGTGATCGGCGGGATCAACCTCAAGCCCAACCTGTCCTGGTCCCACGACGTCGCCGGTTATGGCCCCAACGGTCTGTTCAACGAGGGTGCCAAAGCCGTCAGCGTCGGGGTCGATGCCGACTACCGCAACACCTATACCGCGAGCCTGAGTTACACCGATTTTTTCGGCGGTGACTACAACACCCTCGAAGACCGTGACTTCGTGGCCCTGAGCTTCGGTGTGAACTTCTGATCTGCCCGAGAAGGATGAATGCAATGCGCAAGATGATTCTGCAATGCGGTGTCCTGGCCCTGAGCCTGCTGGCCGCCAACGTGATTGCGGCGGTGTCGCCGGACGAAGCCAACAAGCTCGGCACCAGCCTGACGCCGCTGGGGGCCGAGAAGGCCGGTAACGCCGACGGGTCGATTCCGGCCTGGACCGGCGGTATCCCGAAAAACGCTGGTGCGGTCGACAGCAAGGGCTTCCTGGCTGACCCGTTCGCCAGCGAAAAACCGCTGTTCACCATCACCGCCGCCAACGTCGACAAGTACAAGGACAAACTGTCCGACGGTCAGGTGGCGATGTTCAAGCGCTACCCCGAGACCTACAAGATTCCGGTCTACCCGACCCATCGCACCGTCGCCGTGCCGCCGGAAATCTACGAGTCGGCCAAGCGCAGTGCGCTCAATGTCACGACGATCAACGACGGTAACGGTCTGGCCAATTTCACCGGCAATCGCTACTACGCCTTCCCGATTCCCAAGAACGGGGTCGAGGTGTTGTGGAACCACATCACCCGCTATCACGGCGGCAACGTCAAACGCATCATCACTCAGGTAACCCCGCAGACCAACGGCAGCTACACGCCGATCCGCTTCGAAGAAGAGATCGCCGTGCCGCAACTGATGAAGGATCTGGACGCGGACAAAGCCGCCAACGTGCTGACCTTCTTCAAACAGTCGGTGACCGCTCCGGCGCGACTGGCCGGTAACGTGCTGCTGGTGCACGAGACCCTTGATCAGGTGAAGGAGCCGCGTCTGGCGTGGATCTACAACGCCGGCCAGCGCCGGGTGCGTCGCGCGCCGCAGGTCGCCTATGACGGGCCGGGCACCGCCGCCGACGGCCTGCGCACCTCGGACAACTTCGACATGTTCTCCGGCGCACCGGATCGCTATGACTGGAAACTGATCGGCAAGAAGGAAATGTACATTCCGTACAACAGCTACAAGCTCGATTCGCCGAGCCTCAAGTACGACGATATCGTCAAGGCCGGGCACATCAATCAGGACCTGACCCGCTATGAACTGCACCGGGTCTGGGAAGTGGTCGGCACGGTGAAACCGAACGAGCGGCACATCTACGCCAAGCGCCACATGTACATCGACGAGGACAGCTGGCAAGTGGCGCTGGCCGATCACTACGACGGTCGCGGGCAACTGTGGCGAGTGGCCGAGGGGCACGCGCAGTACTACTACGATCACCAGGCCCAGGCCTACACCCTCGAAGCGCTCTACGACATCATCGCCGGCCGGTACATTGCCTTGGGGATGAAAAACGAAGAGAAGCACAGCTTCGAATTCGGCTTCGAAGCCAAGGCCGCCGACTACACCCCGTCGGCCCTGCGTGCCGAGGGCGTACGGTAAGGATTTCGATACATTGGCAAGGCAAAGGGCGACCGTACGGTCGCCTTTTTTATGGGCACCAATCAGCGTACTGAATACTCGTCAACAAGCGCCGGGGAGAGGGCTAGGGTGAGCGTACAACGATAAAAAGGCGTACCCGATGACCGCCATGACCCACGCTCCGGATCGCCCGGGATTTCTGCCCAGACTCTCAGCTCATCATCTTCCACGTCCACGTCTGACTGCATCACTGCTCGAGTCTTCGGCACGAGTCCGGTTGATTTGCGCACCGGCCGGCAGTGGCAAAAGCACGCTGTTCGCCGAATGCCTGCTGCAGGCGCCCGCCGAATGTACGGTGTGCTGGCTGCCGCTGGCGGGCATGTCGATGAGTGTCGCGGCATTTTGCGAGCGACTGGCGCAGGCATTGGGGCTGGCAGCGGCAGATGAGTCGTCGCTGCTGCATGAGCTGGCGCGCCGGTCCTCGCCGGTCTGGGTGTTTCTCGACGATTACTGCCGTGTTGAAGAGCCTGCGCTGGATGCGCTGCTCGACCGGATGCTGGCGCTTGCCAGTCCTGCCGTCATCTGGTGGATCGGCACGCGTCGACGCCCGCAATGCAACTGGCCGCGGCTGTTGCTCGATGATGCCTTGTACGAGTGCGAACGCGCGGCGCTGGCGTTGAGTCGCGGCGAGATTGCACAACTGTTGCGGCACCTGCCGCCAGCTCAGGCCGACGACGTGGCCGGGCGAATCCTCCAGCGCAGCGGTGGCTGGTGCGCCGGGGTGCGGATTCTGTTGATGCAAAAATGCGACTGGTCGCAAAAGACCTTGCCGCAGCAACGCATGGACACCCTGCTGGACTACCTGCAACACGAACTGTTCAGTGGTTTGAGCCCTGAGCTGGCCGAGGCCTGGCGGGTGCTGGCGCATTTGCCGCGGTTCAACGCCAGCCTGTGCGATCACCTGTTCGGTGCCGGCGAAGGAGCGCAGTGGATGCGTACGCTGCAAACGCTCGGGTGTTTTATCGAACCCTGGCAAGGGTCGCCGGACTGGTTGCAGGTGTGTGCTCCGCTGTCGCGTTTGATGCGTGATGAACCCTGGCCGGCCGGACGTTCCTGGCATCGCCGGGCCTGTCAGTGGTTTACCGCCGGACAGCATTGGAAATGTGCCTTCGAGCAGGCATTGCTGGCCGAAGAGTACGAGGTCGCGGTGAGCCTGTTGCAGCACTTCAGCTTCGAGCACCTGTTCGAGGAGCAGACCGTTGTGCTGCTACTGCGTCTGTACGAGCAGCGAGGCGAGGAACTGCTGCTGGGTTCGGCGCAACTGGTCGGGCTGATCACGGCAGCGCTGTTGTTTGCCGGACGATTTGCCCAGGCGGCGGATTGCATCGGGCAACTGTCGCGTTTTCTGCCGCCACCGTCGGCGGGTCAGCAACGGCAATTGATCGCCCGCTGGCAGGCTCAGCAAGGCTGGCTGTTGCATTTGCAGGGGCACATGGACGAGGCGCGCGAGCATTTCGAGCAAGCCTTGAACGAGCTGTCGCCGCAGGCCTGGACGGCGCGTTTGCTGTGCCTGTCGGGCCGCACTCAGCAGGCGTTGCTGTGCGGGGAGCTGGAGCTGGCTCATTCGATCAATCGTGAAACGCTGTGCCTGGCTCGGGCAGAGGGTTCTTTACTGTTCGAGGCGTTGCTGGAACTGGATCATGCCCAACTGCTGGAGCAGCGAGGGGCGTCGGCTCGTGCCGAAGAATTGCTGGCCAATCTTTGCGCCATGCTCGGCGCGTGCGTCGAGCGACCGACGCCGCTGCTGGGCCGTATTGCCCTGCGTCGCGGGCGGTTGGCGTTGAACATGGGGCAGCAAGGCCGGGCGGCCGAATTCTTTCAACAAGGGCTCGACGACTGCCTGCGCAGCTTTGACAAGCGAGTGCTTTATGGCTTTCTGGGACAGGCACAACTGGCTGCCGATCAAGGTGATTACCCACAGGCGTTCATGCGTCTGCGTGATGCCGAACGGTTGATGCAACAGCGGCAGATCCCGGACACGGTTTATCGCGGGGTTCTGCTGCAGGTCAGTAGTGAATTCTGGCTGCAACAAGGGCGACCCGAACTGGCTCGCGAAGCATTGAGTCGTGTGCTCAGGCACTATCGTGGCCCGCGCGCACGGCAGGCGCCGCCGGCAACGCTGGAACTGATTCCGCGCATCGAGTGTTTGCTGATTCTGGCCGAGATCCGATTGGGTCAGGCACAACAGCCGATGACGCGTCTGCAGAGTTTGCTTGAGTATGCCCACGCCAGCCGGATGATCGCGCTGGAAGCCGAGTTGCTGTGGGTCATGAGCGAGGTGGCCTGGAAGCTCGATGAGCCGGAGTCTGCCCGGGGGTACTTCGACAACGGGCGCACGTTGGCCAGTCATTTCAACTTGCAGCGTTTGTCGATGAAGTTTGATGACAAGGCGCTGAACCTTTGGCCCGGTTCAACGCTGGCCGCTCCACTTCTTGATGAAGGGGATAACGAAGGCTCATTGAGTCTGAGAGAGTCGCAGGTGCTTGGACTGATCGCGTCGGGAAGCTCCAATCAGCAAATTGCGGACACGTTGTTCATCTCGTTGCACACGGTCAAAACCCATGTCCGGCGAATTCACGCGAAACTGGGTGTCGAGCGCCGGACTCACGCCGTGGCACGGGCGAGAATGCTCGGTTTATGCCGATGAACATTCACGCTGGTTGATAACCCATCCGCCAGCTCACGGCCCGCGTCGCCGCCAGCAACCGCTGCGCCGCCGGGCCGTTTTCGTCGGCGTGGAACAGCGAGGTCGGGCCGACGATGGTCAACACCGCAGCGACCTGCCCGAGGGCGTTGAACACCGGTGCCGACAGGGCATCGACACCGGGCATCAGCAAGCCGTGGACATGATGCAGACCGCGATCGCGGATCTGTTCGCACAACGCCGCATAGGCTTTTTCGTCTGCCAGCGGATGGCCGCCGACGGCGATTTCCTGTTCGCGCAATTCGTCGGTTTCCCGATGCGGCAGGTACGCGCCGAAGACCAGACCGGTGGAGGAACTGAGCAGCGGCAACACCGAGCCCAGTTGCGTCACTACCGTCACCGCGCGCACCGCGGGTTCGATGTGCACCACGGTCGCGCCCTGATTACCCCACACCGCGAGGAAACAGGTTTCGTTGAGTTCGTCGCGCAACTCGGCCAGCGGCAGGGCGGCGACTTTCAGCACGTCCATACTGTTGAGTGCGGCCAAGCCCACGCGCAGCGCTTCACGGCCGAGGCCGTAGTGGTTGGTGGCGGTGTTCTGTTCGGCAAAGCCCGAGGCAATCAAGGCCTGGAGATAGCGATGCACTTTGCTCGCCGGCATCTGCACATGTTCGGCCAGACGCGACAGCGAAGTGGACGGCGACAACTCGGCCAGGGCCTTGAGGATGTCGGTGCCGACTTCGGCGGAGCGGACTTTCTGTTTGCCGTTGCTGTCGCTGGTTTTTTCCATGGTGCTGCCGTGTCCCGGAACGAATGGGCGTCTTTATAGCTTGACGCTGGATAGCGAGCAAATTACGTTATGCGTAATTGAATTACGATAAAAATAACCCCGGCGTGCCAAGACCTCTGATCCAGAGCGTCCGGCCATGCCGACTCCCTGTTCAGGAGGCTCCATGAACCTCGATTCAGCCCTGGCTTACCAGTCCGGTTTCGGCAACGAATTCAGCTCTGAAGCGTTGCCCGGCGCACTGCCCGTCGGCCAGAACTCCCCGCAGAAAGCCCCTTACGGTCTCTACACCGAACTGTTCTCCGGCACCGCGTTCACCATGACCCGCAGCGAAGCGCGGCGTACCTGGATGTACCGGATCCAGCCGTCGGCCAACCACCCGGCATTCGTCAAACTGGAGCGGCAACTGGCGGGCGGCCCGTTGGGTGAAGTGACCCCCAATCGCCTGCGCTGGAACCCGCTGGAGATCCCGGCCGAACCGACCGATTTCATCGACGGTCTGGTGAGCATGGCGGCCAATTCCGCTGCCGAGAAACCGGCCGGCATCAGCATCTATCACTACTGCGCCAACCGTTCGATGGAACGGGTGTTCTTCAACGCCGACGGCGAGCTGCTGCTGGTGCCGCAACTGGGGCGCCTGCGCATCGCCACCGAACTGGGTGTGCTGGAAGTGGCGCCGCTGGAAATCGCCGTGTTGCCACGGGGCCTGAAATTCCGCGTCGAATTGCTCGACTCGCAAGCACGCGGTTACGTCGCCGAAAACCATGGCGCGCCACTGCGCCTGCCGGACCTCGGGCCGATCGGCAGCAACGGTCTGGCCAATCCGCGGGACTTCCTGACCCCGGTCGCCGCCTACGAAAACCTGCAACAACCGACCACCCTGGTGCAGAAATTCCTCGGCCAGTTGTGGGGCACCGAACTCAATCACTCACCGCTGAACGTGGTCGCCTGGCACGGCAACAACGTGCCGTACAAATATGACCTGCGCCGTTTCAACACCATCGGCACCGTCAGTTTCGATCACCCGGATCCGTCGATCTTCACCGTGCTGACCTCGCCGACCAGCGTCCACGGTCTGGCCAACCTCGACTTCGTGATCTTCCCGCCGCGCTGGATGGTGGCCGAGAACACCTTCCGTCCGCCGTGGTTCCACCGCAACCTGATGAACGAATTTATGGGTCTGATCCAGGGCGAGTACGACGCCAAGGCCGAAGGCTTCCTGCCCGGCGGTGCGTCCCTGCACAGCTGCATGAGCGCCCACGGCCCGGACGGCGAGACCTGCACCAAAGCCATCAACGCGGACCTCAAACCGGCGAAGATCGACAACACCATGGCCTTCATGTTCGAGACCAGCCAGGTGCTGCGCCCAAGCCGCTTCGCCCTTGACTGCCCGCAACTGCAATCCACTTACGACACCTGCTGGGCCACGCTGCCCGCCACGTTCGACCCGACCCGGAGATAACCCATGACTCAGAATTCCATCACCCGCAGTTGGGTCGCTTCGGCCAACGGCCACACCGAATTCCCGCTGCAGAACCTGCCGCTGGGCGTGTTCAGCATCGAAGGCTCGGCACCACGCGCGGGCGTGGCGATTGGCGAACACATCTTCGATCTGCAAGTGGCGCTGGAGGCCGGTCTGTTCGACGGCGTCGCGCGCAGTGCTGTCGAAGCCATGCACGGCGGTCAGTTGAACGCGTTCTTCGAACTCGGTCGCGACGCCCGCGTTGCCTTGCGTGAACGTCTGCTGGAGCTGTTCAGCGAAGGCAGCACTCATCGCGGCAACATTGAAGCCCAGGGCGCGAAACTGCTGCCACTGGCCGCCGATTGCCAGCTGCACCTGCCGGCGCGCATCAGTGACTACACCGACTTCTACGTCGGCATCGAGCACGCACAAAACGTCGGCAAACTGTTCCGTCCGGACAACCCGCTGCTGCCGAACTACAAACACGTGCCGATCGGCTACCACGGTCGTGCCTCCACCGTGCGCGCCTCCGGTGCCGACGTGCGCCGCCCGAAAGGCCAGACTCTGCCAGCCGGCGCGACCGAGCCGACCTTCGGCCCATGCGCACGGCTGGACTATGAGCTGGAACTGGGGATCTGGATCGGTCAGGGCAACGAGATGGGCGAGCCGATCGCCATCGGTGACGCCGCTGAACACATCGCCGGTTTCTGCCTGCTCAACGACTGGTCGGCCCGTGACATCCAGGCCTGGGAATACCAGCCGCTCGGCCCGTTCCTGTCCAAGAGCTTCATTACCAGTGTTTCGCCATGGGTGGTAACCGCCGAAGCACTGGCGCCATTCCGCACCGCGCAACCGGCGCGTCCGCAAGATGATCCGCAGCCGCTGCCGTACCTGCTCGACAAGCGCGATCAGGATGGCGGTGGTTTCGACATCGAGCTGGAAGTGCTGCTGCTCACCGAGAAGATGCGCGAGCAGAATCTGCCGGCCCATCGCCTGACCCTGAGCAACACCCGCTACATGTACTGGACCGTCGCGCAAATGGTTGCGCACCACAGCGTCAACGGTTGCCAGTTGCAGGCCGGTGACCTGTTCGGTTCGGGCACTTTGTCCGGTCCGGAAAACGGCCAGTTCGGCAGCCTGCTGGAAATCACCGAGGGCGGTAAAAAGCCGATCGAACTGGCGTCCGGCGAAGTGCGCAAATTCCTTGAAGACGGTGACGAAATCATCCTGCGCGCCCGCTGCGCCCGCGAAGGTTTTGCCTCGATCGGTTTCGGTGAATGCCGTGGCACCGTGCAGGCGGCGCGCTGACAGGAGCGGCTCATGGATCTCTATACCTATTACCGTTCCACCTCGTCGTACCGGGTGCGGATCGCGCTGGCACTCAAGGGCCTCGACTACCAGGCGTTGCCGGTCAATTTGATCGCACCGCTCGGTGGCGAGCATCGGCAACCGGCTTACCTGGCGATCAATCCACAGGGCCGGGTGCCGGCGCTGCGCACTGACGAAGGCAAGTTGCTGATTCAGTCGCCGGCGATCATCGAGTACCTGGAAGAACGTTATCCACAGGTGCCGCTGCTGCCCGAAGACCTCGTTGCCCGCGCCCAGGTGCGCGGCGTGGCGGCGGTGATCGGCTGCGATGTGCATCCGCTGCACAACGTCAGTGTGCTCAACCGCCTGCGCGGTCTGGGGCATGAAGAATCGCAGGTGAACGAGTGGATCGGCCACTGGATCAGTCAGGGGCTGGCGACGGTGGAGCAGTTGATCGGCGACAGTGGTTTCTGTTTCGGCGAGTGGCCGTGCGTGGCGGACGTGTACCTGATTCCGCAGTTGTACGCGGCCGAGCGGTTCGACGTTTCGCTGGAGGCGTATCCACGGATTCGTCGGGTGGCCGCGTTGGCCGCTGAGCATCCGGCGTTCATAGCGGCACATCCGGCGAATCAACCGGACACGCCGAAGTAGCATTTGATGGCTCCCGTGCAGCGCACGGGAGCCATTCCGGTTACCCGCAAAAAATCATAAAAACAAAACAGGTACCTTGCGATGCATAACCAGATTGCCAGCTTTCGGGCGGCACTCGACGCCCGTCCTGTGTCCCGCTTTCAGTGGTTGCTCCTGATTCTTCTCGCCTTGCTGCTGGTCACCGACGGCTATGACGCCCAGGTGCTCGGTTACGTGGTGCCGGCGCTGGCCCAGGACTGGGGCCTGGAAAAATCCGCGTTCGGCCCGGTGTTCAGCGCCAACCTGCTGGGGCTGACCCTCGGCTCTCTAGCTGTGACGCCACTGGCCGACCGCTTCGGCGTTCGACGGATTCTGCTCGCCTGCGTGCTGATCTACGCCAGCCTCACCGTGCTGATGGTGTTCGCCGATTCCCTGAATACCCTGATGATCGCGCGCTTCATCTGTGGCATCGGCATGGGCGGTGCGATGCCCAGCGCCATGGCGCTGATGTCGGAATATTCACCGCCACGCCTGCGCACGTTGATGGTCACGCTGGCGGCGTGCGGCTTTTCATTCGGCGGTGCGGCGGGTGGTTTTGTCGCGGCCGGCTTCATCGACCGTTTCGGCTGGCAAGCCGTGTTCCTCGCCGGCGGTGTCACGCCATTGCTGTTGTTCCCGTTTCTCTGGTGGATGCTGCCGGAATCCTTGCCACGTCTGCTGCGTGATGCGCCGCCGTATGCGCGCCTGCGCAAAGTCACCGCGCGGATGCTGCCGGATTGGCAACCGCCCGCCGCATCGGTCGAGCAGAACGAACGCGAGCAGGGCAGCAAACTGACCGTGGTGGAGTTGTTCCGCAACGGTTACGCACGCCCGACCTTGCTGATCTGGTCGACGTTTTTCGTCAGCCTGATTCTGCTGTATTTCATGATCAGCTGGCTGCCGTCGCTGCTGCTGGAAAGTGGCCTGAAACTCAACGAAGCGAACCTGGTGACGTCGATGTTCCTGTTCGCCGGCACGCTCGGCGCAATCTGCATGGCGTGGTTCGCCGACCGGTTGAAAAGCAAGGTGCGGCTGCTGTCCGGTGTGCTGGCTGGTGCGGCGGTGTGCACGATCCTGCTGGGCCTGAATCATGACAATCCGCGCTATCTGGTGGCCTGTGTGTTCGCGGCGGGGTTCTGCATCATCGGCGGGCAACTGACGCTCAACGCGTTCGCCAGCAATTTCTATCCGGCACACGTGCGTGCCACCGGCACCGGCTGGGCATTGGGAGTAGGGCGGTTCGGTTCGATTCTCGGGCCGCTGTTCGGCAGCCTGTTGTTGGCGATGCACATTCCGGTGGAGCAGATTTTCTTCTTCTGCGCGATTCCGGCGGTGATTGCGGCGTTGCTGATTATTCAGGTGCGTTCGCCAGTTACTGCGCCGTTCAGTGGACAACCGCATTCGGTGGCAGATGCCCCAGCCGTTCCGTCAGGCGAAGTCGCTGAATCGGGTCGTCACTGAGCAATAGCGCGTGCTCCAGATCGAAACGCTCGGCGTTCGGGCAATCGAGGCGCTGGTACAGACTGGCCCGGGCCAGATAGTCGGCGGCGCTGGCGTTGCCCAGTTCGAGCACGCGCTCGGCATCGATCAGCGCCGCGATGAAGTCGTCGTGGGTCAGGTGCAGCTGGCGCAGGTTGCGTGACAGACGCTGAAGCATCTGCACTGGCTCGGCAGTCAGCAGGTGGTCGGCGTTGAGTTTCATCTGGTGGCCGTACTGGCGGTGCAGCAGTTCGCGGCAGTCGTTCGGATACAGGCGCCGTCCGCCGCACGGATCGAGCAGGTGATCGGCCCCGGGAACCTTAAGCAGGAAATGCCCGGGGAAGTTCACGCCCACCAGCGGAATCTCCAGGCCTCGGGCCAGTTCCAGGGCGATCAGTGCCAGCGCCAGCGGCTGGCCGCGTTTGGTCTGCATGACTTTGTGCACCATCGCGGCTTGCGGACGCAACGGTACGAAATCATCCTGGGCAAACCCCAGATCGGTCATGCGTCGCAGCAGCGGTTGCGCCAGCTCGCTGACCGGCAGCAACGGCAAGCCATAACTGACCCGCTGCTGCAGTTCCTTGAATTCCTGCAACAGCGTTTCGGGATCGGCTTGTTTGTCGTGTTCGGCGGCCATCCACAACGCCGCTTCGAACAGCGCGGGCGGTGAACGGTGCAGACAATCGAAGAAACGTTGGCGCGGACTCATCTAAATCTCCGGGGCATGCCTCGTTTTAGCCCCGTCTTTGCCATTCGTCCAGTGCCGGGCCGCTCTGCCATCGGGTTATGCCACAACCCTGCGATCGGTGGCGGCGCTTATTCCGGCGCGCTTCAGCAATTTTCAGGCGCAAGCCTATACTGGCGTCTACCAGAAGTGATTCGGGAGCCTGCCGATGTTCGCTCTCATGCAAAGCACTCGCCTGGAATCGCTGCACCTTAGCGTTGATCCGGTGTCCGGATTGAAGGCGGTCATTGCCATTCATAACAGTCGCCTCGGGCCAGCCCTGGGCGGGTGTCGTTATCTTGCCTACCCGAACGACGAATCCGCGGTCGAGGACGCCATACGCCTGGCCCAGGGCATGAGCTACAAGGCCGCGCTGGCTGGCCTCGCCCAGGGCGGCGGTGTCGCCGTGATCGTGCGGCCGGCCCATGTGGAAAACCGCGGCGCCTTGTTCGAAGCCTTCGGCCGTTGCATCAATCAGCTCGACGGCCGCTACATCACTGCCATCGACAGCGGCACCTCGGTGGCGGACATGGATTGCATCGCCCAGCAGACCCAGCACGTAACCAGCACCACCTCGGCCGGCGACCCGGCGCCACACGCGGCAATGGGCGTGTTCACCGGAATACGCGCCACGGCCATGGCGCGGCTGGGCAGCGACAACCTCGAAGGCTTGCGCGTGGCGATTCAGGGGCTGGGCAATGTCGGTTATGCCCTGGCCGAACAACTGCACGCCGCTGGCGCCGAACTGCTGGTCAGCGACATCGACCACGGCAAGGTGCAACTGGCGATGGAACAGCTCAACGCCCATCCGATCGCCAACGACGCATTGCTAAGCACGCCGTGCGACATCCTCGCGCCGTGCGGCCTTGGCGGGGTGCTCAACAGTCACTCGGTCACCCAGTTGCGCTGCTCGGCGGTGGCGGGTTCGGCCAACAATCAGCTAACGCACCTGGACGTCGCCGATCAACTGGAACGGCGCGGCATCCTGTATGCGCCGGATTACGTGATCAATGCCGGCGGGTTGATCTACGTTTCCCTCAAGCATCGCGGCGAAGAACTGACGACCATTACCGCGCACCTGTCGAAGATCAGTTCGCGCCTGACCGAAGTCTTCGCCCACGCCCAGGCGGAAAAACGTTCACCCGCGCGGGTGGCGGACGAGCTGGCGGAAAAGGTGTTGTACCGCTGAGGTTTGTCCGGGCATGAAAAAGCCCCTGAGTCTTTCAACTCAGGGGCTATTCAATTCAGAGGCGTCAATTCAGTTGTCGCTTACTTTGCAGCCTTCGCCGCTTTGGCAGGTTTGGCTGGCGCTTCTGCCGGTTCAGCCACGTCTGCTTGCTCGGTTGCCACAACCGGTCCCGCTGGTACGTTGATCAGCTCCGACAATGCGTCAGGCTGGCTCTTGAACGCCCGGGCGAACACATCGCGGTTCTTCGCCATGAAGATCCCGACTTCTTCCACTTGCTGCTCGCTCAACGAAGGAACGGCTTTTTCCAGCACTTCGGCCAACAGTTCGGCCAGTTCGAGCATTTTGTCATGACGGTCAGCTTCGGCTTTATCCATGAACAAGCGCTCCAGATCTCGGCTGCTGCGGTATACCACTTCGACGGCCATTCACCACCTCACATGCCTTCACATTAAGTTGTCTTTGCGACTACTGTATCTATATACAGCGAAAAGGATAAGCGAATCCCTGCGCTTTGGGTAGTGGCTTTTCAATGTAGACCGGATTCGGATTTTGTCAGCCCGGCGCCTGCGCACAGGTGCGACCAAACGCCACGGCGCGGGTTTCGCGGCGGCTCGCCATGATGGCGTGGCCTCTTTTCTGCATGCATCTGCGTACGTGCGCAATAACCGTCACGTCCAGCAAGCAACATCCGCTCGAACCGGGCTAAGGAACCTTCATCGTGAAAATCAACTGGGCCGAGAAACTGCGGCAAAACGTGCATCAACTGGCCGAGTCCCTGGGCAACCTGTTCGTCGAGACTTTCCATTACCTGGCGCTGTTCGCCATTGGTGCGGTAACCGCGTGGGCGGCGGTGATGGAGTTTCTCGGGATGCTCGAGGAAGGGCACATCAAGATCGATGACATTCTGTTGCTGTTCATCTATCTGGAACTGGGGGCGATGGTCGGGATTTATTTCAAGACCAACCACATGCCGGTGCGCTTCCTGATCTACGTGGCGATCACCGCTTTGACGCGCCTGCTGATCTCCAACGTCTCGCACCACAATCCGCCGGACATGGGCATCATCTACCTGTGCGGCGGGATTCTGCTGCTGGCGTTCTCGATTCTGGTGGTGCGTTACGCCTCGTCGCAATTCCCTTCGGTGAAAATCGAGAACCCGCACCGCAAGATCGGGACGGGTTCCAGTGAACATCCGGAAGTGGAGAAGGGCGAACTTTAAAGGCCGGCAGTTGGCCGGGGCTGATGTTTGGCCTGACGCGGTGGCGGAGCGATTCCGTCGCCGCGGGTCATGGCGTCGAGGATCGCCATGGCGCTGTGGCCCTGTTCGATGGCGATGCCGAACTGAATGCTTTGCACCAGCCGTTTGAGGCGCTTGGGATCGTTGCGCTGTTCGGTGCTGATCATCCGTTTGGCGACGATCCGGCCGCCGTTGGAGAGGGTCAGCATGATGCTGCCGTCGAGCCCCTGAATGCTCAGGTTGATCTGATAGTCCGGCGCGAAGGCATCGGTAATGATCTGAAAAGGATTGTCCATGATGCGTCACCGCCTGATTGAACGTGCAGTTGTTGACCGGCCTTGATCGGGTTGGTTCGCCAAACCTGACCATCGGCCCTTCCGTGGTCCTGTCTCCTTCAGCGATGTAGCAAGGGACATGCCGGGAATATTGTCGAACAATGAAACCGGCCAAAAAGAAGGCGAGCCCATGGCTCGCCTTCTTCGTTTGCGGCCCGTTTCAGGGCAGAACCGAGTAGATGATCGCTGACAGTGCAATCAGGCCGATCAGCACCACGAACACGTTCGACACCTGACCCGAATACTGGCGCAAGGCCGGCACGCGGCGGATCGCGTACATCGGCATCAGGAACAGCAGGCAGGCAATCACTGGCCCGCCAAGAGTTTCGATCATGCCGAGGATGCTCGGGTTGAAGGTCGCCACGGCCCAGCAGCTGAGGATCATGAACAGTGCGGTAGCACGGTTCAGCCAGCTCGCCGACATCACCCGGCCACGGCCGCGCAGGCTTTTGACGATCATGCCCTGGAAGCCTTCGCTGGCGCCGATGTAGTGGCCGAGGAAGGATTTGGTGATCGCCACCAGCGCAATCAGCGGCGCGGCGTAAGCGATGACCGGGGTCTGGAAATGGTTGGCCAGGTACGACAGGATTGAAATGTTCTGCGCCTTGGCCGCTGCCAGATCCGCCGGCGACAGCGCCAGCACGCAGCTGAAGCAGAAGAACATCACCGTCACCACCATCATGCCGTGGGCCATGGCGAGGATGCCGCTGCTCTTGCGTTCGGCCTGGTCGCCGTAGCGTTGTTTCTGCTCGACGGCGAAGGCGGAAATGATCGGCGAATGGTTGAACGAGAACACCATCACCGGGATCGCCAGCCATAGGGTCTTGAGGAACACCGACATTTCCATCGGTTCTTGAGCACTGGCGAAGAATGCGCCGTTCCAGTTCGGAATCAGGCTGATGCCGAGCAACAGCAGTGCGGCGACGAACGGATACACCAGCACGCTCATGGCTTTGACGATCACGCTCTGACCGCAGCGGACGATGGCCATCAGACCGAGGATCAGCGCCAGCGACAGCACCGCTCGCGGCGGTGGGGCAATGTGCAACTGGTGTTCGAGGAAGCTGCTGAGGGTGTTGGTCAGCGCCACGCTGTACACCAGCAGGATCGGGAAGATCGCGAAGAAATACAGCAGCGTGATCAGTTTGCCGGCGCCAATGCCGAAGTGTTCTTCCACCACTTCGGTGATGTCACCGGAACGGCCCGACAGTACGAAACGGGTCAGGCCACGGTGAGCGAAGAAGGTCATCGGGAATGCCAGCAACGCCAGGATCAGCAACGGCCAGAAGCCGCCGACACCGGCGTTGATCGGCAGGAACAAGGTGCCGGCACCGATGGCCGTGCCGTATAGGCCGAGCATCCAGGTGGTGTCGAATTTGCTCCAGCCCTTGTGGGCGGTTTCGTTGTTGCGTGTGCGGTCTACAGCGGGATTTTCGGCAGCAGGTGTGCGTACATCGGTCATCGTTTTTGCCTCGTTATTATTCTTGCTCGGGCTCACGTGTTACGGGCGGTCAGGGAGCGCTCCTCAGCACTCCACCCAGCTCACGGCCAGGCCGCCCCGTGAAGTCTCTTTGTATTTGTCATGCATGTCGGCGCCGGTATCGCGCATGGTGCGGATCACCCGGTCGAGGGAAATGAAGTGTTTGCCGTCGCCGCGCAGGGCCATTTGCGTGGCGTTGATCGCCTTCACTGCAGCGATGGCGTTGCGCTCGATGCATGGCACCTGCACGAGCCCGCCGACCGGGTCGCAGGTCAGGCCGAGGTTGTGTTCCAGGCCGATTTCGGCGGCGTTTTCCAGTTGCTCCGGAGTGGCACCCAGCACATCGGCCAGACCCGCAGCAGCCATCGCGCAGGCCGAACCCACTTCACCCTGGCAACCGACTTCGGCGCCGGAGATCGAAGCGTTTTTCTTGCACAGGATGCCGACGGCAGCCGCGCCCAGAAAGAACGCGACCACGTCATCGTCGGACGCGTCCGGATTGAATTTCATGTAGTAGTGCAGAACGGCCGGAATGATCCCGGCGGCACCGTTGGTCGGCGCGGTCACCATGCGCCCGCCGGCGGCGTTCTCTTCGTTGACGGCGAGGGCGAACAGGTTGACCCACTCCATCGCCGACAGGGTCGAACTGATGACGTTCGGTTTGCCGATTTCCAGCAGGCTGCGGTGCAATTTCGCCGCACGACGGGGAACATTCAGACCGCCAGGCAGGATGCCTTCATGACGCAGGCCTTGCTCGACGCATTCGCGCATCACCGACCAGATGTGCAGCAGGCCCTGGCGGATCTCGGCGTCGCTGCGCCAGACCCGTTCGTTGGCCATCATCAGTTCGGAAACCCGCAGGTTGTGCTGCTTGCACAGCGCCAGCAGTTCGACGGCGCTGGAGAATTCGTAAGGCAACTCGACGTCGCCGGCCGGTGCCACACCGGATTCGGCTTCGGCCGCTTCGATGATGAAACCGCCGCCGACCGAGTAGTACGTTTGCTCGAACAGTTGGCCGGATGCACCAAAGGCTGTCAGCGACATGGCGTTGGGGTGGTAGGGCAGGCTCTCGTCCAGCAGCAGGAGATCGTGCTGCCAGTTGAAGGCAATCGAACGTTCACCGGCCAGAGACAGTTGGCCGGTCTCGCGCAGTTGCTGGATGCGTGGCTCGATGGTCGACGGATCGATGCTGTCCGGCCATTCGCCCATCAGACCCATGACCGTTGCGCGGTCAGTGGCATGGCCGACGCCGGTGGCCGAAAGCGAGCCGTACAAACGGATTTCCACCCGCTGCACATCGTTCAGCAAATGCTGCTCGATCAGGGCCTGGGCGAAGGTCGCCGCAGCTCGCATCGGGCCGACGGTGTGGGAACTGGACGGGCCGATGCCGACTTTGAATAGATCGAAAACACTGATAGCCATGCTAAACCCTTACAAGCAATGGAGTAGGAATCGCTGCCATTTTTTGTAGGACGAGCGCAATGTCGGCGATACTGCCTACCTCGCTTCAACGTGACTAACGAAACTTCCTAAGTAAGCCTTTAGCAGGACTAAACAATGAGTCGTCAATTGCATGCCCAGACTTACGTCTGGCTGCAGGTGTTTTCCTGTGCCGCGCGGCACCTGTCATTCACCCGCTGTGCCGAGGAACTGCACATCACGCCGGGGGCGGTGAGTCAGCAAATCCGACAGCTGGAAGACCGTCTGGGCTTTCGCCTGTTTCACCGCCGCGCACGGGGCGTGGAGCTGAGCGCGGAAGGGCAGCGACTGGCGATCACGGTCAACGAGGCCTACGGCAGCATCGACGCGGAATTGCGTCGTCTGGATGCGGGGATGATCAGCGGGATTTTGCGGGTGCGCTCGATTCCGTCGTTCCTCAGCAAGTGGCTGACGCCGCGCCTGCCGCGCCTGCAACAGCGTTACCCGGACATCCAGTTGCGGCTGGTGGCCGAGGACAGCAGCGTGCCGTTGCATGAAGGGGATTTCGACCTGGCCATCGACCTGAACGACGGCAGTTATCCGGGGTTGTTATCCACAGCCTTGCTCGACGAGCAGATTTTTCCGGTGTGCGCGCCGGGCCTGCTGCGCGGACGCCCGCCGCTGCACGGGCCGGCGGATCTGGTGCACTTCCCGCTGCTGCACGACATCACCGCCTGGCGCGGCAGTTATGAATATGCAGAGTGGGAGTTTTATCTGAATGCCATCGGTTTCGAGGGCGCCGATGTCCGGCGTGGGCACACGTTCAATCGCAACCACCTGACCATCGAAGCGGCGATTGCCGGCATGGGCGTGGCGATCGCCCGGCGCACGTTGCTCAACGACGAACTGGAGCGGGGGACGTTGATCGTGCCGTTCGGGATTTCGGTGCCCAATCACAAGCGCTATGTCTTGCTCTACGCGCCGGGGGCGTTGAGCCATCCGGGCGTGCGGGCGGTGCACGACTGGCTGGTGGAAGAGGCGGGGATTTTCCGCAGCCTGCACCCGTTGGGTGATGGCCAATTGTGAGCAGATTTTTCGGGGCGGCGTGGCGACCCAACTCCCGACCTTACCAGCGCTTTACTCGGTTGTCCGGCTTTTTTTGCGTATGAATATTTATCTTTTTTAAGGGGTTGAAATGTTCGTCCGGCGGGCCGATTGTTGTAATCAAGAGGTCACGAAATCCTGTTCCAGGCCTCTTGCGAGCTAGCTGAAATAAGGGATGAACTATGCAAATCCAAGTCAACAGCGACAACCATATTCAAAGCAGCAAACGACTGGAGGAGTGGGTACGCACCACAATTGAGAGCACGCTCGACCGTTATGAGGAAGACCTGACCCGTGTCGAAGTCCATCTGAGCGACGAGAACGGTGACAAACCAGGTCCCCATGACTTGCGCTGCCAACTGGAAGCGCGGCCGAAAGGCCATCAACCGATTTCCGTCACCCACAAAGCCGATTCGCTGGAACAGGCGATCGATGGTGCAGCCGAAAAACTGGAGCACGCGCTGGAGCACCTGTTTGGCAAACTGCGCGGCAAACCGCGAGCCGCTGTGGTGCCATTCACAAGCAAAGCCAATGACAAGCTATTGGCGGAAGAGTTTGACGAGAACGAACAGGCAGCGATCAACAGTTGATACGCTGATTTTCCAAGCCACCCAATGAGAAAGGGCCTGCAATTGCAGGCCCTTTCTGTTTTCAGCAGGGATCAGAAAGCAACGGAGGTCTGCACGTACACCGTGCGCGGCTCACCGACATACTTGCCCTTGTTGTTGTCATCGAACGAACGGGTGAAGTACTGGGTGTTGAAGATGTTTTTCACGCCCACTGCCACATTCAGATCCGACAGCTGCGGGCCGAAGTCATAACCGGCGCGGCTGCTGAACAGCATGTAGCCGGGGATCTTGCCGGTGCTGCCGTCGGCGCTTTCTTTCGAGGTGTTGGCGTTGTCGGCGAACTGGTCGCTCTGGAAGCTGCTGTCCAGGTTGAGTTTCCACGGCCCTTCGGTGTAACCGACGCCGATCGTGCCTTTGTGTTTCGACGAGAACGGCACACGATTGCCCTTGTTCGGACCGTCTTCGCGGATGGTCGCGTCGACATAGGCGTAAGTGGCGTAGACGTCGAAACCAGCCAGTGCCGGGCTCAAGTCATCCAGCGCGTAATTGACGCTGGTCTCGATGCCCTGATGGCGGGTTTCGCCACGGGCGATCACCGAGTCGTTGGTCTGGTTGCTTTCGTACTGGTTGTCGAAGTTGATCAGGAACGCGCCGATCTCCGCTCGCAGCGCACCGTTGTCGTAGCGGGTGCCGACTTCCCAGGTGCGGGCCTTCTCCGGTTTCACTTCGCCGCTGCTGACTCGGTTGGGCATCTGGCTGTATTGCACGCTGCCGAAGGAGCCTTCGGTGTTGGCGTACAGATTCCAGCTGTCGGTCAGGTGGTACAGCACGTTCAGCGCCGGCAGCGCGGTGTTGTAATCGCCCTTGTATTTGACGTTGGTCAGGTTGTTGGTCTGTTGCGACTCGATCATCTCGTAGCGCACGCCCGGGGTGATCGTCCACTTGCCGATGTCGATCCGGTCATCAACGAAAAACGCATTGGCCTCGGTGCCGCCGCGAGTGTCGCGGTCATTGCGGCTGTTGGTGGTCGGGTACTCGTTGCTGGCGATCGGCGTGCGATAACGCAGTTCGTGGCCGGCCTCGTTGATGTAGCGATAGCCGACGCCGACTTCATGGCTGGTGGCGCCAAGGTCGAAGCCTTGGGCGAAGCGGGTTTCCAGACCGCGTACCCAGTATTCGCGCGGCGACAGCGACAGGAAGGTGCCCTGATCCAGATAACCGCTGCGCAGGGTCTTGGTGAAGAAGGTGTTGGCGGTGAACTCGCGGCGATCTTCCTGATAGCGATAGCCGAAATTGAACATCGTGCGACGGCCCCAGAACTGGTCCTTCGGCCGGGTCGACTGATACGGATCGGCATCGTAGTCGGCGACATTCAGACCGCCAGGCATGTCGGCCTTGCCTTCGTAATACTGGGCCATGGCGTTGAAGCTGTTGGCCTCGTCGAGCTGGTATTTGCCCTTGAGGATCAGGTCGTCGATTTCCGTGTCGCTGTGTTCGCGCCAGTCGCCACCGCGAGTGCCGGAGTACAGCAACGCGCCGCCCAGACCATTGGCATTGGTGCCGCCAGCCAGCAGGTTGGCGCTGGTCTTGAAGCCGTCATGGCTGGAAGAAGGACTGGTTTCGGTCTGGAATCCGCCCTTGACGGTCGGCTCGTCCGGAATCGCCCGGGTCACGAAGTTGACCACGCCGCCGACGTTCTGCGGGCCGTAACGCACGGCACCGCCGCCGCGCACCACGTCCACGGCATCCATGTTGCCCATGCTGATCGGCGCGAACGACAACTGCGGCTGGCCGTATGGCGCGAACGGCACCGGAATGCCGTCCATCAATACCGTCGAACGCGCGGCCAGACGCGGGTTGAGGCCACGAATCCCGAAGTTCAGCGCCATGTCGTGGCTGCCGGTGCCGTTGTTTTCCGGAGCGTTGACGCCGGGAATGCGGTTGAGCACATCACGAGCCTGGGTCGCGCCCTGGCGTTCGAATTCTTCGCGGCGGATCACGTCACGGGCGCCGGGATGTTCGAAGACGTTGACCTGCGCAGCCTCACCCAACCAGTCGCCGACCACTTTCGAGGTGTCCAGCTCCAGTGCGCTGTCGTTCGACGGTTGCAGGCTGAAAGCGTTGCCGCCCTCGGCGCGGGCTTGCAGGCCGGTGCCTTCGAGCAGCGCATTCAAACCTTGTTCCGCTGTGTAGCTGCCTTCGAGGCCACGGCTCTGCACACCGCTGGTGACCTGCGAGCCGAATGAAATCAGCACACCGGCTTCACGGCCGAACTGGTTGAGGGCATTTTCCAGCGACGACGGGGCAATGTGATAAGCCTTGGTGTCGGCAGCCTGCGCAAGGGGCAGGGCGCTGAAGCTCAGGCTGGCGCCGAGGACGAGGTTGCGCAGGGTTCGGGCCAGCGGCGTGAGGCGGGTGGGGTGCATGGAGGACGGTCCTGAGAAGGTTGAATCAAGGGGGCTTTCCTTCTCTGTCACGCCAGATCTGAAAAACGGCTCATTTATTTTTGCGGCTGATCAAACCTTGGCTTCGACCGTCACCCAGTAACGAGTAAAACGCTTCACTTTCACCGGCAGACTGATTTCCAGCAGATCGAGAATCCGCTCGCTGTCGTCCAGCGGGTAAGTCCCGGAAATCAGCAGGTCAGCTACTTTCGCATCGCAATTGAGCTGCCCGCGACGATAGCGGCCGAGTTCGTCGAGGAAGTCGCCCAGGCGCATGTGCGCGGCCACCAGCATGCCGTCGGCCCAGGCGCCGCTGTTGGCGTCCAGCGGTTTGGCGTCACTGATGGAGGTGGCGCTGAAACTCAGTTGTCGGGCGGCCGGCAGCAGCAGCGGCGCGCGACCTTGCGCGTTCAATTCGACCCGACCTTCAAACAGTGCGATCTGCGTACGATCGGCAAACTGCCGCACGTTTATTCGCGCGCCCTGGGTTTTCAGCAGGCCTTGGGCGGTTTGTACTTCGAAGGATTGAGTGGCGGTCAGCAACATTTCGCCTTCGAGCAGACGGATCAAGCCATTGCCCCGGACATCTGCCGCGCTCGCGGTGTTGAGCTGCAACTGGCCGCCAGCGCCGAGCGAGATCTTGCGGCGTTGACCAATCGGGCTGCGGTAATCGGCCAGCAACGACGGCAACGGATTGTGCTCGCGCATCCCCCAGGTGACCGCCGAGCCGGCGCCGAGAATCAGCAGCAACTTCAGCGCCTGACGGCGGCTGCCGGACTTCGGCGCATTCAACGCGGCGTGGGCCAGTGGCGACGACAACCCGCGCAACCGCGAATTGATCCGCTGAATGTGCTCCCACGCACGGCGGTGTTCGCTGTGGGCATCGATCCATTGTTGCCAGGCTTGTTGCTGACGCGGGCTCAGTTGGCCTTGCTGCATTTCCAGCAACCAGTGCACCGCCTGTTCGGCAACCTGCGCGGAAAAATCCATCGGCGGATTCACAGGGCGAAGTAGCAGCGCATCGCCGCTTTATTCAGATGGCGTTTGACCGTCGCCACGGAAATGCCCAGTTCAGCGGCGATCTGCGGATAGGTCAGGCCGTCGACCTGCGCCAGCAGAAATGCACGTTTGACCGCGCGCGGCAGACCGTCGAGCAACTGATCCAGCTCCATCAGGGTTTGCAGGATGATGGCTTTCTCTTCTTCCGAAGGCGCGACCATTTCCGGCATCTGCGCGAGGGTGTCGAGGTAGGCGCGCTCCAGATCCTGACGGCGGTAATGATTGAACAGCACGCGCTTGGCCAGAGTGGTGAGGAATGCGCGCGGCTCGATGATCACCGGCGGTTCGCGGGCGGTCAGCACCCGGATGAAGGTGTCCTGAGCCAGATCGGCGGCGCTGTCCGGGCAGCCGAGTTTGCGCCGCAGCCAGCCGGTGAGCCAGCTGTGGTGGGCCTGATAGAGCGATTCGACAGGATGGGCGGACGACAACGGCATCACTCCGGGCGCATGCGGGATGCGTTAGAGAACAAGAATGGTTCGCATTGTAGGGTCGTGAATGCCCGCCGGCAATCAGACTCTTTTGCGTATGAGAATATTTATCATTAATATTGCTCGCCTGTCGTTCGGCGTGTTGGCCGGGCGTTAACCGTTTCAGGGTCGAAACATGAAAGCCAAACTCGCCACACTTCCCATGTCCTATCGTCTGGCCGTCACTTCGCGGGTGCTCGCGGCGGTGTTCGGTGGCTATCTGGTTGCGGCGCTGGCCAGTGTCACGCTGACAATGTGGCTGCCGTTGAACCGCGCCGAAGCGGTGGTGACCGGCATGACCGTTTCGTTTTTGGTGTATCTGGTGGCGGTGCTCTGGTGTTTCGCCTGTCGCACGGCGTGGTCGGCGTGGGTCGGTCTGCTGGTGCCGAGCGTGATTCTGGCGACCGTTTCCGGGGCTGCACGCGGTCTGGGTCTGGCATGAAGGAGGGTTTTCGGCAGGCGATGGCCTGGCTGCATACGTGGACCGGGCTGGTCTTCGGCTGGCTGTTGTTCGCGATTTTCCTGACCGGGACGCTGGCCTATTTCAAGGACGAGACCAATCACTGGATGCAGCCGGAAATCCCGTCACGCCCGCTTGATGCCGCCGCGAGTCTGACGCTGGCGCAAACTTATCTGCAGCAGCGTGCACCCGACGCGCCGAGCTGGCAGATCACGCTTCCCGATGCGCGCGATCCCGGAATATCCGTAAGTTGGCAGCAAGCCCCGGCCAGACCCGGCGAGCGCGGCAGATTCACCGAAAAGATCCTCGACGCTCAGACCGGTGTCGAAGTGCCCGTGCGCAAAAGCTTTGGCGGCGAGTTCTTCTACCGCTTCCACTTCCAGCTGCAAATGCCTTATCCGTGGGGTCGCTGGCTGGCGACCAGCGCTGCGATGGTGATGTTCATCGCGCTGATCACCGGCATCATTACCCACAAGAAAATCTTCAAGGACTTCTTTACCTTCCGTCCGCGCAAAGGCCAGCGCTCCTGGCTCGATGGGCATAACGCGGTGGGCGTGCTGGTGCTGCCCTTTCACCTGATGATCACCTACAGCAGTCTGGTGATCTTCATGGCGATGGTTATGCCGGCGAGCCTCCTGGCGTCCTATGGCAGCGATCGCAGTGCGTTTTACGAAGAAGTGTTTCCCGAAGCGCCCACCCCGGAACGCGCAGGCATACCCGCCACGTTATCTGCAATGGCGCCGCTGCTGGCGCGTGCGAGCGAACAATGGGGCGGTGGTAATGCCGCGCGGGTGACCGTGATCAACCCCGGCGACGCCAATGCCTCCGTGCAGGTGTCGCGTGCCAGCTCCGACAGGATCGCCTACGAATACGGTAACGACGTGGCCTTCAATGGAGTGACCGGGCAAATCCTCGGCGCGACCCCGGCCAAGCCGCTGCCGATGATGATTGCCGGCAGTTTTTATGGCCTGCACATCGGACACTTCGCCGGCCCGGTCCTGCGCTGGCTGTATTTCATCTGCGGCCTGGCCGGCACGGCAATGATCGGCACCGGACTGGTGATCTGGCTCGGAAAGCGTCAGCTCAAACACGCCAGAACCGGTGTCATGCCGCACGAGTTGCGGCTGGTGGAAGTGCTGAACATCGCCAGCATGGCCGGGCTCGTCAGCGCGGTGGCGGCGTTTTTCTGGGCCAACCGACTGTTGCCTCTGAGTATCGACGGCCGGGCCAATTGGGAAGTGAACGCGTTCTTCATCGCATGGGGGTTGAGCGGGGTGCATGCGTTGCTTCGGCCTGGTCGCAAAGCCTGGGTCGAACAATTGACGCTGGCAGCGCTGCTGTTCACCACGGTGCCGTTGCTCAACGCGTTGACCACTGCGCATCACCTCGGCGTCACGCTGGCGCAGAAGGACTGGGCATTGGCCGGTTTCGACCTGACCTGTCTCGGTGCCGGTCTGTTTCTGGCGTGGGCTGCCTGGAAAATGCAGCGTGCCGGTCACTGCGTCCGAGTGGAAAAAACACGTCGTGAAACGACCCGGCCGATCACGCTTGAGCAGGGGACGCGCTGATGTTGCTGGCGCTGTTGCTGTGTTACGTCGGATTCACGGCGCTGTGCCTGTCGATGCCACGGCATCACGATGAGCTGCTGGGTCGCAAGCCTTCATCCCGACGCGCAAGAAATCTGAAGCTCGCCGGTTGGTCGCTGCTGTGCCTTTCACTCTGGGTCGCCGTGGCTGCCAAAGGCTGGGGTTTTGGTCTGGTCGACTGGTTCGCCGTGCTGATGTTCAGCGCCTTGTTGCTGGTGCTGCTGATGCCGTACCGACCGAAGCTGGCATTGTCGCTGGCGGCGTTGAGCCTGTTGGCTGCGCCAGTCGCCGCATGGGCGTGGTGGTGACATGCTCATCGGCCATCCTCCCGAACACCGGGACGACGAACCCCACGGCGCCCGTGCGCATTTTCTTCAGGTGTTCCTGTCCCAGCGTTCGCAGATGGAAGCGCTGGTGAATCGGCGCGTCGGCTGTAGCGCGACGGCGGCGGATCTTGTGCAGGATCTGTTCCTGCGTTTCTGGCGTCGGCCGCTGGTGCAGGTCGAAGAACTCAGCACTTATCTTTTACGCTGCGCCGGCAACATCGCCATCGATCATTTGCGCAGCGAAGGCGCGCGGGTGCGGGTCAACGAAGGCTGGCAACCGGACGAGCCGGACAGCAGCGCCAGCGAACCGCAAGCTGCGCTCGAAGCGGGCAACGATTTGCGCCACGTCGAAGCGGCGTTGCGCGCGTTACCCGAGCGCACGCGGCAGATCTTTTTGCTCAATCGCATCCACGGGCGCAAGTACGCCGAGATCGCCAAAGCCATGGGCCTGTCCCAAAGCGCCGTGGAAAAACATATGATGCGCGCCCTCGAGGCCTGCAAGGCCAGCCTGCGCGAACCCGCGCCGCGCCTGCCAGGGAAAGCACCGTGAACAACACCGACCGCGTCATCCCGACGCCCGCGCAGGAGCAGGCCGCTTTCGCCTGGCTGAGCCTGCTGCACGACCGCCCGAGCACCGGTGATCAACTGACCTTCAGCCAGTGGCTGCACGCTGACCCGGCCCACGCCGAGGCCTACGCCCAGGCGCAAGTGGTATGGGAATTGAGCGAAGGGCCGGCGCGCACCTTGGCCGACGAAGACGCGCTGGCGTTGCAGGGATTGCTCAATGCGATGGACCGGCCGCGTCGTCCGCAGGTCCGGCGTTGGGCCGGCGCGCTGGCGATGGCTGCCTGTCTGCTGCTGATGATGATCAGCCTCGGCAGCGGTTGGCAGCCGCAGCGCTGGATCGATGATCTAGGCGCCGATTACGTGTCGGCACCGGGCGAGATTCGCACCGTAACGCTGGCCGATCAATCGCAGGTGACGCTGGACGCCGACAGCGCCATCGCCGTGGATTTCAGTCACGGCGAGCGGCATGTGCAATTGCGCCGGGGCGCAGGATTTTTCAGCGTGACTCACACAGGCGATCCTTTTGTGGTCGAGGCCGAGAAGGGCCAGGCGCGGGTGCTCGGCACGCAGTTCGAAGTGCGCCTGCAACCGCAGGGTGCGCAGGTGACGGTGTTGTCCGGACGCGTCGGCGTGACAGCGGCGCGTAATGCCGAGCAGCAGATTGTCACCGCCGGCCAGCAAGTGGCGTACGGCGCAGGCACTGCGGAAAAACTGCATGCCGTGGACAGCGAAGCACAACTGGCGTGGCGCCAGGGCTGGCTGACTTACTACAAGTCGACACTGGCCGATGTGGTGCAGGATCTGCGGCGTTATTACCCGGGACGGATCGTGTTGCTCAACGACGAACTGGGCGCGCGCAAGGTCAGTGGCAGCTTTCCGAGCAGGGATCCGCAAGCCGTTTTGAATTCGCTGCAAGGGGTGTTGGGATTCGAGCAGCATCAGGTGTTGGGCAAGCTGATCATCCTGCGCTGAAAATATTTTCAACTTTGTGCTGAGGTAAACCCGGACGCCATCCGTGTAGTGACTGAAACTGCGAGTCATTCGCATCCGTTGCGGTTCTACACAGGTCATGAGCAATGAAGTCCAGGGCAAAATCGGGTTCGGTCAAACAGTGGTTAGGCGTTTCGGCCTTGAGTTTTTCGGCATTGGCCCTGTTGCCGATGAGCGTGGCGCTGGCCGCTGAATCCGTCAGCAGTCAGCCACAAAAGCAGTTCATTTTTTCCCTGGCCGCCAAGCCGTTGCCTCAGGCCCTGAGCGATTTCAGCCGTGTCACCGGGCAGAGCGTGGTCTACACCGATGAAGCGCCTTACGGCCTGACCGCTCCAGCGATCAACGGCCAGATGAGTGCCGAACAGGCGCTGCAACGTTTGCTCACCGGCTCGGGCCTGACCTTCCGCCGCACCGACAGCCACACCCTGGCGCTAGAACCGCAACCGACTGCAGGCGCTCTGAACCTCGGCGCGACCACCATCACTTCGGTGGTCAACCAGCCGATGAGCTACCAGCCACCGGAAACCAGTTCGGTGATGCGCTCCTCTGCTTTGCTTCAGGAAATCCCGCAGACCGTCAACGTGATTCCGGCCCAGGTCATTCGCGATCAGGCACCGCGCAATCTCGATGACGCACTGGCCAACGTCAGCGGCATCACCCAGGGCAACACCTTGGGCAGCACCCAGGATTCGGTGATGACCCGTGGCTTCGGCGATAACCGCAACGGCTCGATCATGCGCGACGGCATGCCGGTGGTACAGGGCCGTGGCATGAACGCCACCGTGGATCGCGTTGAAGTGCTCAAGGGCCCGGCCTCGCTGCTCTACGGGATTCAGGACCCGGGTGGCGTAGTCAACATGGTCAGCAAGAAGCCTGAACTGACTCAGTACAACGCACTGACCCTGCGCGGCTCGACCTACGGTGACGGCAAGAATGGCAGCGGCGGTACGTTCGACAGCACCGGTGCGCTGGGGGATTCCGGTCTCGCGTATCGCATGGTGCTGGACCACGAAGACGAAGATTACTGGCGCAACTTCGGCACGCATCGCGAAACCCTGATCGCGCCGTCGCTGGCCTGGTACGGCGAGCGCACCAAGTTGCTGTTCGCTTATGAGCACCGCGAATTCCTGACCCCATTCGATCGCGGCACCCTGATCGATCCTCGCACCAACCACCCGCTGGATATCTCGCGCAACGAGCGTCTCGACGAGAAATTCAACGACATGGAAGGGCGCTCGGATCTCTATCACTTCGAGGCCGATCACGAACTCAACGACGACTGGAAAGCCCATTTCGGCTACAGCTGGAACCGCGAAACCTACGACGCCAGCCAGGTCCGCGTAACCGCGATCGACACCAAGAAAGGCACCCTGACCCGCAGCATGGACGGCACCCAGGGCGCGATCAGCACCGACCGTTTCACTACGGCCAGCCTCGAAGGCAAGGTCAACGTGCTGGGCATGCAGCATGACCTGGTGTTCGGCGTCGACGACGAGTACCGCAAGATCTACCGCGCCGACCTGATCCGCCAGAAAAGCCTGAGCACCTTCAGCTACGTCAACCCGGTCTACGGCCGCGAAGTCGAAGGCACCACCGTCAGCCCGGCGGATAGTGCGCAGACCGACGAACTGCGCAGCGATTCGGTGTTCCTGCAGGACTCGATCCACCTCAATGACCAGTGGATTCTGGTGGCCGGCGGGCGCTTCCAGGAGTACGACCAGTACGCCGGCAAGGGCGTGCCGTTCAAGGCCAACACTGACAGCAACGGCCAGAAGTGGGTGCCGCGCGCAGGTCTGGTGTATCGCTACACCGACGCGTTGTCGTTCTACGGCAGCTACACCGAATCGTTCAAACCCAACTCGACCATCGCGCCGCTCAGCGGCAGCAGCACCGTGCTCGACGGCAGCATTGCGCCGGAAGAAGCCAAGTCCTGGGAGCTGGGCGCACGCCTGGATATGCCGGGACGCGTCACCGGCAACATCGCCTTGTTCGACATCAAGAAACGCAACGTGCTGGTGGCCAACGCCGAAGGCCCGACCACGATTTACAGCGCTGCTGGTGAAGTGCGTTCCCGTGGTCTGGAAGTGGATCTGACCGGCCAGCTCAGCGACCGCTGGAGCATGATCGGCAGCTACGCCTATACCGACGCCGAGGTCACGGAAGATCCGGACTACAAAGGCAACAAGCTGCAAAACGTGGCGAAGAATACCGGCTCGTTGTCGGCGGTCTACGACTTCGGTAGCGTGATCGGTGGTGATCAACTTCGGGTCGGCGCCGGCGCGCGGTATGTCGGTGAACGAGCGGGTAACGCGGTGAATGATTTCGATCTGCCGAGCTACACCGTGGCCGATGCGTTCGCCACCTACGACACCAGGGTTGAGGGGCAGAAGGTCAAGTTTCAGCTCAACGTGAAGAACCTGTTCGATCGCACTTACTACACCTCGGCGGCGAGCCGGTTCTTCGTGTCGATGGGTGATTCGCGGCAGATTTCGTTGTCGAGCACGCTGGAATTCTGATCAGCGCAAAAACGCCTGGCGATACTCGCCGGGCGTTCCACCCAGCACCTGGCGAAAGCGGTTGGTGAAGTGGCTGGCACTGGCAAATCCACACGCCAAAGCAATCTCCCCCAACGGCAACGCCGTCCCGCGCAACAACTCCCGCGCCCGGCTCAAGCGCCGCGCCAGCACATACTGATGCGGCGGCAGGCCGAAGCTCACCCGGAACATCCGCGCAAAGTGGTATTCCGACAACGCACACAACCCCGCCAGTTGACCGAGGCTGATCGGCTCGGCCAGTTGGCTGTCGATGAATTCCACCAGTTGCCGACGCTGATGCGGCGCCAGTCCACCCTTGAGGCGCAAGCCCTGACGTACGCCGACCTGACTCAGCAAGGTATGGCTGATCAGTTCGTGGGCCAGGCTGCTGGTCAGCAAACGCTCCCCGGGTTCGTCCCAGTTCAGTGTCAGCAACTGGCGAAACCGGCGGGCCTGTTGCGGGTCTTCGAGAAAAGTCTGTTCGCGCAGCTGCATTTCCCGGGGCTCGCGATCCAGCAGCGTCACGCACCCCAGGGCAAATTGTTCGGCGCTGAAATACAGGTGAGCCAGACGAATATCACCGTTGATGACCCAACCTGATTCGTGATCGGCGGGCAGGATGCACAGCTTGTCCGGGCCGCCCTTGTGGCCGGGCTCGCCACGGCGGAAGGTGCCGGTGCCGCCGGCAATGTAGCAGGAGAGGGTGTGATGGCTCGGCGCTTCGTATTCCTGGGCGTCGTGATGATTGGTCCACAAAGCTGCAGACAAGCCGTCACCCAACTCGGCGCTGTGCACAAGGCGTGCATTGGGCGAATTGTTGAGGGCTTGAAAGACTTGCAGGGTATCGATGGCGGCCATGATCGGTTCTCTTCAACGCCTTGCATCCTACTCCGTAGATTTCGCGCTGCCAGCCTGCCCGCCGACAAAAGCGCAAGTTTATGCAAGCGAGGATCGAGGGCGCAGGCGGACACTGAAAACCAATCGAGGAGTGTCTGCCATGAACCTGTCGTTGTATTTGTTGACCGTGCTGATCTGGGGCACCACCTGGATTGCCCTGAAGTGGCAGTTGGGCGTGGTGGCGATTCCGGTGTCGATCGTCTATCGCTTTGGCCTCGCTGCGCTGGTGTTGTTTGCGCTGTTGCTGCTCAGCCGTCGCCTGCAACCGATGAACCGGCGCGGGCATCTGATCTGTGTCGCGCAGGGCTTGTGCCTGTTTTGCGTCAACTTCATGTGTTTCCTGACTGCCAGCCAATGGATTCCCAGCGGTCTGGTGGCGGTGGTGTTTTCCACGGCAACCTTGTGGAACGCGCTGAATGCGCGTGTGTTCTTTGGTCAGCGCATTGCGCGCAATGTGCTGATGGGCGGGGCACTGGGGCTGGGCGGTCTGGGCCTGTTGTTCTGGCCGGAGCTGGCCGGGCATCACGCCAGTCCGCAAACCTTGCTGGGTCTTGGCCTGGCACTCTGCGGCACCTTGTGTTTCTCGGCGGGCAACATGTTGTCGAGCCTGCAACAGAAGGCGGGTCTCAAACCTTTAACCACCAATGCCTGGGGCATGGCCTACGGCGCGGCGATGCTGTCGGTGTGGTGCCTGGTCAAGGGCATACCGTTCGAGATGGAATGGACGTCGCGCTACATAGGCGCCTTGCTGTACCTGGTCATTCCCGGTTCGGTGATCGGTTTCACCGCGTACCTCACGCTGGTCGGTCGCATGGGCCCGGAGCGCGCGGCTTATTGCACGGTGCTGTTCCCGGTGGTGGCGCTGAACGTATCGGCCTTTGCCGAAGGTTATCAATGGACAGCGCCAGCGTTGGCGGGACTGGTGCTGGTGATGCTGGGCAATGTGTTGGTATTTCGTAAACCTAAAACCGTTATTGAAATGATCGCTAAACCTGCACATTGAACACTCAACTGTCGATTTTCATGACCAGGAATATAAGTGCCGGGAGAAGGAAGTCGACAATGCTTTGTGCCCAGGACATGGCGTTCCAGTCTTTTGACTGGTCCATGTCGAACCATTCATTGCCAATGACTTGCAGGCAGAAGTAATAAACAAACAGCGCCACGAGAAAACCCAGTACGGCATATTTCTTCGCTTCGTGAAATTGCTCTTCCGATGAGTTGATGTTTTTTGCAAGTTGATAACCGCCCAGGAGGCAGGAAGAGGTGAAGATCGTCTCCAGTGTCATGATCATCCAGTAGATGCGGTGATGCATCATTTCCGAGTCGATCGAACGATACTTCAAATGGCTGTTTGTCGTATCCATGCTCAAGATATGACCAAGGTAAACGTAGTTCGAGTTGTAATCGGTGGCATTGCTGAAAACAATGAGAACACCCAGTATGCCGACCATGAAAACGATTGCGACTTTACTTCTCCTGATAAGTTGGGAAGTTGTAAGGCTTGTCATTTGTTGACTCTCCATGAATGGTGTCTGCCCACTGGCAGATGGTTCACGGGATTCTATAGAGAGAGTAATGAGGTCGGGTGATGAGTCGTTTTCAAGTTGTGTAGTTTAAATGAGATGTGAACAACTCCCGGCACTTTGAAAAACAGGTTGAAAACAGACGGGGCCGGGAAACTGCGTCCCAGCCCCGTGGGTCATCAGTTCTTCCAGACTTGCGGATTCACCAGATCCCGAGGTCGCTCGCCGAGCAGGGCGCTGCGCAGATTGGCCAGTGCGCGGTTGGCCATGGCTTCACGGGTTTCATTGGTGGCCGAGCCGATGTGCGGCAGGGTGACAGCGTTTTTCAACTGGAACAGCGGAGATTCGCTCAGCGGTTCTTTCTCGTAGACGTCGAGGCCGGCGCCGCGAATGCGATTGTTCTGCAACGCCTCGATCAGTGCAGGCTCGTCGACCACGGGGCCACGGGAGATGTTGACCAGAATCGCGTCGGGCTTCATCAGTGCCAGTTCGCGGTGGCTGATCAGGTGGCGGGTCTTGTCGCTGAGCGGTACCACCAGGCAGACGAAATCGGCTTCGGCCAGCAGTTGGTCAAGGCTGCGGAACTGTGCGCCGAGTTCCTGTTCCAGTTCGGTCTTGCGGCTATTGCCGCTGTAGAGGATCGGCATGTTGAAGCCGAAGCGTCCGCGACGGGCGACAGCGGCGCCGATGTTACCCATGCCGACGATGCCCAGGGTTTTGCCGTGTACGTCGCAACCGAACAGCGGTGCGCCGACGCTTGCCTGCCATTGGCCAGCCTTGGTCCAGGCGTCCAGTTCGGCGACGCGGCGGGCGCTGCTCATGATCAGGGCGAAGGCCAGGTCCGCGGTGCTTTCGGTGAGGACGTCCGGCGTGTTGGTGAGCATGATCCCGCGTTCATTGAAGTAGGCGAGGTCATAGTTGTCGTAACCGACGGAGACGCTGGAGATGACTTCAAGTTTTGCGGCGTTTTCCAGTTGGGCCTTGCCGAGTTTGCGACCGACGCCGATCAGGCCGTGGGCGTGGGGCAGGGCTTCGTTGAACTGGGCGTTGATGTCGCCGTTCTTCGGGTTGGGGACGATGACGTCGAAGTCCTGTTGCAGGCGTTCGATCATGGGGGGGGTGATGCGGCTGAAGGCCAGGACTGTTTTTTTCATTGGCATTGGGCTCGGGCTTGGCGGCTGGTGTGATGCCAAGCAAGCTAACATTTTCTGTTTGGGGTTGTCTTGGCGGCCTCTGGGCCGACCAGGTTCTTGGGGATTTGGGTGAATATCCGTTTCTTCGGGTGTTGCGGCTGGCGGTTCCGCTCTTACAGCGGCTCACTTTTTCAAACGCCAAAAAGTAAGCAAAAGGCTTGGCCCCGGCGTTCGGCACCTCGCTGTGGCTCGGTGTTCCTTCGTTCCGGGATTCATCCGGGGGCATCGCCTACGGTTTGCTTCGCTGCACCTCCTCTCGATGTGTTTGGCTTCGCCAAACGGTCGCTGCGCTCCCACCCCCGGATAAATCCCTCCACTCAGCCTTCCGATGGGGCCGGCACGTCAAGAGCGGTACTCGAGCTAACGCTCATTGTGTTGAGTGGTGGGAAGCGAACAGCGAACAGCGAAAAACAGACTGCTTTTGATCGTTCCCACGCTCTGCGTGGGAATGCAGCCCGGGACGCTCTGCGTCCCAATTCGAGCTGCCAGTGACGATGGCATTCGCTGGCAAGTCCGTTCAGTCAGAGCGGCTTGGCTGTGTGTTGGATGACGTTGTACTACGACGCAATCCAGCACTCGCTTCACGCCAAACTCAATTCGCCACCCGCGCCCCCGCCAGACTCCCACTCATCTCATAAGCCGCCAATTCCGCCTGATGCCCCGCCAGAATCTCCGGCAGCGATCCACGCAGGTACTCGACCCAAGTCTTGATCTTCGCATCCAGATACTGCCGCGACGGGTAAATCGCATACAGGTTCAGTTCCTGCGAGCGGTAGTTCGGCATCACCCGCACCAGCGAGCCGTTGCGCAAGCCTTCAATCGCGGCGTACACCGGCAACACGCCGACGCCCATCCCACTGGTTATCGCGCTTTTCATCGCGTCGGCGGAGTTCACCAGGAAGGGTGAGCTGTTGATGGTGACCATTTCCTGGCCATCGGGGCCGTCGAAGGCCCATTTTTCCAGGGGGATCACCGGGCTCACCAGACGCAGGCAGGCGTGGTTCAGCAGGTCGCTGGGTTTTTGTGCGCAGCCATTGGCTTTTACGTAGGCCGGCGAGGCGCAGACGATGCTGTAGGTGATGCCCAGGCGTTGCGAGACGAAACCCGAGTCCGGCAGTTCGCGGGCCAGGACGATGGACACGTCGTAGCCTTCATCGAGCAGGTCCGGCACGCGGTTGGCCATGGTCAGGTCGAAGGTCACGTCAGGGTGGGTCTTGCGGTAGCGGGCGATGGCGTCGATCACGAAGTGCTGGCCGATGCCGGTCATGGTGTGCACTTTCAATTGTCCGGCCGGGCGGGCGTGGGCTTCGCTGGCTTCGGCTTCGGCCTCTTCGACGTAGGCGAGGATCTGCTCGCAGCGCAGCAGGTAGCGCTTGCCGGCTTCGGTGAGCGCGATGCGGCGGGTCGTGCGGTTGAGCAGGCGGGTTTGCAGGTGGGCCTCAAGGTTTGAGACCGCGCGCGAGACGTTGGCGGTGGTGGTGTCGAGTTGCACGGCGGCGGCGGTGAAGCTGCCGGCTTCGGCCACACAACTGAAGGCGCGCATGTTTTGCAAAGTGTCCATGGGGTGCTCTCAAGGGAGATGGCAAATTGTGACACGAAGTTTCAGGGGCTGAGACCCCCGACCAAGGGATTATCTCGTTAACGGTAACAAAGATTCACAGGATTCCCAGCTTATCGCCGTCATGGCGCCCCCCTAGAATTGCGCCCACCTCGAAACATCTCCCACCTCAGGAATTCGCAGCAGTGCCGCGTCGCATCAACAGAGCGCTTTTGCCGCTCAGTGTTCTGGCTCTTTCGTTAGGTCTTGGCGGCTGCATCGGAACCGGAGGGATTGCCCCGCAGGGCAAGGCTCTGGAGGCCAATGAACTGGCCACCGACGAGGCCATCGCCCACGCCGCCCGTGACGCAAACTGGCCCACCGCCCAATGGTGGCAAGCCTATGGCGACCCGCAACTCAATCATTGGATCGACCTTGCCGTGCAAGGCAGCCCGACCATTGCCATGGCCGCCGCGCGAGTGCGTCAGGCCCGGTCCATGGCCGGTGTCGCCGAAGCGGCCGAGTCGTTGCAGATCCATGGCGAGTCGACCCTCAAGCGTCACAACTGGCCGACCGACCAGTTCTACGGCCCCGGTGAGCTGGCCAACAGCACCACCTGGGACAACAACGCCGCGCTGGGCTTCAGTTACGCGCTGGACCTCTGGGGTCGTGAAAGCAACAGCACCGAGCGGGCCGTCGATCTGGCGCACATGAGCGCTGCCGAGGCACGTCAGGCACAGCTCGAATTGCAGAACAACATCGTGCGCGCCTACATCGAGCTGTCGCTGCATTACGCCCAGCGCGACATCGTCGCGGCGACGCTTAAACAGCAACAGCAGATTCTCGAGCTGGCGCAGAAACGCCTGAACGGCGGGATCGGTACGCACTTTGAAGTCAGCCAGGCCGAAACCCCGCTGCCGGAAACCCATCGGCAACTGGATGCGCTGGACGAAGAAATCGCCCTGAGCCGCAACCAGATCGCGGCATTGGCCGGCAAAGGCCCGGGCGCTGGCGCGCAGTTGCAGCGTCCGACCCTGTCATTGGGCGCGGCACTGAAGCTGCCTTCGGCATTGCCCGCCGAACTGCTCGGCCAGCGTCCGGACGTGGTCGCCAGTCGCTGGCAAGTGGCGGCGCAGGCGCGCGGGATCGAGGTCGCGCATGCCGGGTTCTACCCCAACGTCGATCTGGTCGGCAGCCTCGGCTACATGGCCACCGGCGGTGGTGCGCTGGAGTTTCTGACCGGCAAGAAGCTCAACTACAACGTCGGGCCGGCGATCTCGCTGCCGATCTTCGACGGTGGGCGACTGCGTGCCGAACTCGGTGAAGCCTCGGCGGGTTACGACATCGCCGTCGCGCATTACAACCAGACCCTGGTCAATGCGCTGAAGAACATCTCCGACCAGTTGATCCGCCGCGAGTCGATGGACAAGCAACAGATGTTCGCCGCCGAGTCCGTGGCCACGGCGCAGAAGACTTACGACATCGCGATGATCGCCTATCAGCGCGGCCTCACCGATTACCTCAACGTGCTCAATGCCCAGACCCTGCTGTTCAAACAGCAACAGGTTCAGCAGCAGGTGCAGGCCGCGCGCTTGAGTGCTCATGCAGAACTGGTGACGGCATTGGGCGGTGGCCTTGGCGCGGGTAAAGACGTGCCGACTGCCGAACAGACCGCTGCACCGAAAACCCCGGCCCTTCTTCAAGCCCTCGACCACTGAGCAAGATTCAATGACTCCCTTGCCCGCACCTTTGCGCTGGCTCTACTCCCTGGAATGGCGCCGGGGTTTCTTCGACTGGGCGCGCAGCGACGGCGTGACCTGGGTCTATATCTTCAAGGTGTTGATTGCCGCATTCCTGACCCTGTGGCTGGCGATGCGCCTGGAACTGCCGCAACCGCGCACGGCGATGATCACCGTGTTCATCGTCATGCAGCCACAGAGCGGCCAGGTGTTCGCCAAGAGTTTCTATCGCTTCCTTGGCACCCTGGCCGGGTCGGCGATGATGGTCACGCTGATTTCGCTGTTCGCCCAGAACACCGAACTGTTCCTCGGTTCGCTGGCGATCTGGGTCGGCATCTGCTCGGCCGGTGCCGCCCGCTGCCGCAACTTCCGTGCGTACGGTTTTGTGCTGGCCGGGTACACGGCGGCGATGGTCGGCCTGCCGGCGCTGGCGCATCCCGACGGCGCGTTCATGGCGGCGGTGTGGCGGGTGCTGGAGATCTCGCTGGGGATTCTTTGCTCGACCCTGGTCAGTGCCGCGATCCTGCCGCAAACCGCCAGCGCGGCGATGCGCAATGCCTTGTATCAGCGCTTCGGTGTGTTCGCCCTGTTCGTCACCGATGGCCTGCGGGGGCGCAGCAAACCGGAGTCGTTCGAGGCCAGCAACGTGCGCTTCATCGCCGAAGCGGTGGGGCTGGAAGGGCTGCGCAGCGTGACCGTGTTCGAAGACCCGCACATGCGTCGGCGCAACGGTCGGCTCAGTCGCCTGAACAGCGAGTTCATGGGCATCACCACCCGGTTCAACGCCTTGCACCAGTTGCTTGAACGCCTGCGTCGAAACGGCGCCGATCATGTGGAAGCCGCGATCAAACCGGGCCTGCAGGACCTGGCCGAAGTGCTCGACGGTTTCAGCGGCCGCGCCCTGACCAGCCCGGATGCGGCGCGTCTGGTGCTGGCGCTCACGTCGTACAAGGAAGGCCTGCCGGCGCGGGTACGCAGCCTGCGGGCGATCTTCCAGGAGAGCGAGCCGAGCGACGCCGAGCAACTGGATTTCCACACCGCATACGAGTTGCTCTATCGCTTCGTCGATGACCTGCACAGTTATGCACAGACCCACGCCTCGCTGGCCGATCACAGCCACGAACGCGAGCGCTGGGACGAACCGTTCACCCCGCAAACCAGTTGGTGGGCGGCGGCAGCTTCGGGGATTCGTGCCGCATTCATTCTGGTCGTGCTCGGCAGTTACTGGGTCGCCACCGCGTGGCCGAGCGGCGCGACCATGACCCTGATCGCCGCCGCCACTGTTGGCCTGTCCGCCGCCACACCGAACCCGAAACGCATGGCGTTCCAGATGGCCTGCGGTACGTTCCTCGGGGCGTTGATCGGCTTCGTCGAGATGTTTTTCATCTTCCCGTGGATCGATGGTTTTCCGCTGCTGTGCGTGATGCTCGCGCCGGTGATCGTGCTCGGCTCGTTCCTCGCATCGCGGCCGCAATATGCCGGTGTCGGCCTCGGTCTGCTGATCTTCTTCAGCACCGGTTCGGTGCCGGACAACCTGACGATCTACAACCCCTACACCTTCATCAACGACTACATCGCCATGGTCATGGGCATGCTGGTTTGCGCGGCGGCGGGCGCGATCATTCTGCCGCCGAACAGCCGCTGGTTGTGGCAGCGCCTCGAGCAGGACCTGCGCGGGCAAGTGGTGTACGCGATCAGCGGCAAACTCAAGGGCCTGGCATCGAGTTTCGAAAGCCGTACCCGCGACCTGATGCATCAGGCTTATGGCCTGGCGGCCGGTCAGCCGCTGGTGCAGAAAAACCTGCTGCGCTGGATGTTCGTGGTGCTGGAAGTCGGTCACGCGATCATCGAGTTGCGCAAGGAACAGGCGATCCTGCCGGTGCACCCGGCGTATGCCGAATCCCAGCCATGGCGTCAGGCGATCCGGGTCATGGGGCGCTCGCTGGTGCGGCTGTTCCTGCAACCGAATTCGAGCAATCTGGAACGCGCACTGGTCGCCGTCGATCACGCGATCAGCCGGGTCGCCGCGACCGATGAGCCGTTTGCACCGCACTTCGATACCTCGGCCCTGCGGCGGGTTAAAAGCTACCTGCACTTCATCCGCACCTCGTTGCTTGACCCGCAATCGCCACTCGCCGCCTATGCCATCGCCAAGCCCGAAGGACTTGCCCATGCCTCGTGAAATCGCCTTCCACGGCGTGTACATGCCGACCATGACCCTGATGTTTTTCGTCGCTGCGGCACTGGCCTGGGCGCTGGACCGGTTCCTCTCGGGGTTCGATCTGTATCGCTTTTTCTGGCACCCGGCGCTGCTGCGCCTGAGTCTGTTTACCTGTCTGTTCGGCGCGATGGCGCTGACTGTCTACCGTTGAGAACGTTCTGATGAAAAAGTTTTTCAGCCTGCTCGCGACCCTGCTGGTGCTGGCCCTGGCGTTGTGGATCGGCCGCACGTTGTGGGAGCACTACATGAACACCCCGTGGACCCGCGACGGCCGGGTGCGCGCCGACATCATCAACGTCGCCGCCGACGTCACCGGTGAAGTGGTCGACGTGCCGGTGCGCGACAACCAGTTGGTGAAGAAAGGTGATCTGCTGATGCAGATCGACCCCGAGCACTATCGCCTCGCGGTGAAACAGGCGCAGTCGCTGGTCGCTTCACGCAAGGCCACGTGGGAGATGCGCCGGGTCAACGCCCACCGCCGCGCCGACATGGACGCCTTGGTGATTTCCAAGGAAAACCGCGACGACGCCAGCAACATCGCCGACTCCGCACTGGCCGATTACCAACAGGCCCAGGCGCAACTGGAAGCCGCCGAACTCAACCTCAAACGTACCGAAGTGCGGGCGGCGGTGGACGGCTACGTGACCAACCTCAACGTCCATCGCGGCGACTACGCGCGCATCGGCGAAGCGAAAATGGCTGTGGTCGACATGAACTCGTTCTGGGTCTACGGCTTCTTCGAAGAAACCAAACTGCCTCACGTGCGCGTCGGCGATAAAGCCGACATGCAGCTGATGAGTGGCGAAGTCCTCAAGGGCCACGTGGAGAGCATTTCCCGCGGTATCTACGACCGCGACAACCCGGAAAGCCGCGAGCTGATCGCCGATGTTAACCCGACCTTCAACTGGGTGCGCCTGGCCCAGCGAGTGCCGGTGCGGATTCACATCGATGAAGTGCCAGAGGGTGTGCTGCTGGCGGCGGGGATCACCTGCACCGTGGTGGTGAAGCAGGACGCTGTGGATAACTGACAGACTACATCGCTGACCGACAGACTCCGTGCACCAGCGGTGGCACTTGAAGCACGGAGCGCTTCAAGTGCGGTGCATTCAACGAGAGGCGAAGACCTGGCCGTAGCCGACACCCACACCAAGGGCGTTACCCGAAATCAGCGTGCGTCCCTTTTTCTGAACCTGCATGCTGGCCGGACGGGTGACCAGATAGGTGTCGAGTTCGATGAAACCCTTCGAACCGAAGGTTTTGTCCAGCACACCCTGTTCATGGAACCTGGCAATGTACAAACGCTTGGAGCCGCCACTGACAACGATCTTTCCATCGTCTTGCAAGTGCGCACAAACCCATTCGTTGCCGTGAGTCTGGTCAATGCTGGTCAGCAGTGGCAGGCCACCGTTGAATTCGTGATCTGTCGTGCCATCGGCATTCAAGCCCACCAGTAAACCAAAACGTTTTCCAAGGTCATTCGTAGTCGCAATACCAACGGCTACCAACTTGCCATTGGACTTGGTCAACACTTCGTGAATAACAACCTGATGATTCTGGATGGTGATATCGGTAAAACCGGCAGTTGCCGGGGTGCCGAAACTGTAATCGAGTTTACCCTTGTCGTTATATTTGGCCACGAAGCCGCACTGGATACCCAGCATCTGCGCACCACCGGCCACCAGGCAAGAGTTGTCACCAGCGTTTTGCAGAGTATGGATGTGTGTCGAAACATAGGTGCGGTTTTCTACTTTAACCAGGCCGGATCCATTGAACGTTTTGTCCAGTTGACCGGTAGAAGTCAGGCGTGTGATGTAGCAGGACGAGACTTCGAAACTTTCCCGGTAATTAGCGCAGACCAGAATTTTGCCATCGGCTTGCACGCTGACCTGGCACAGATCAATCTCTAGTTCGCCAACGGGAGAATCGTCAAGAATAATGAGGCCGTTGTCACCGAATTGCTGATCCAGAATACCCTCACTGTCATAGCGCTCGACTCCGAGGATCTGGCCCGAAGCTCCGTGTGGGTAGAGGCCTACCAGCATGACGATACTGCCATCTGGCTGCAGAGCGATTTTGCCTGCGGCAACAAACTGGCTCGAAGGGATGATGTTGGCTGTCAGGCCATCGACTCCAAAAGTGCGATCGATCTTGCCGTCGGCGGTCAGGCGAGTGAGGCCCCGCAGGCCAATCAGCTCTATTGCCAGCTGGGCGCTGACAACGATCTTGTCATCTGCAGTTACTTTGATGTCCTTGATTTGGCGATCGCTGTCAACCGTGTTCGGGAGGTCCTTTAAAGTTGCAACGCCCTTGAATGCAAAGGTGCGGTCAAGCAGTCTTGAAATTTCCATATAAGCTCTCTTTTTGTCCATTATTAAAGTTGGGTTGCCAACTTTTTAAAAAGGGCGAGCGATATTTTCGCTCGCTGTAGATGAACTTATAGTGAGGGTGTTGGCTTGTCTATTTTTATGTTTGTGGGGTTTGTTTTATGATGTTTCCTGCTTGGTGTTAGTTGTTGTTTAGTTAAGGTTTTTGTTGAGTCCGAACTTTCTGGAGATTATGTATTGAAGTAAGGCAGCGGGCATCAGGGCGGCGAGTAATGGCAGGGTTGAACTTCCGTTTCCGGCGCGCAACAGTCGTGGCGTGTTTTTTGATTGCACGGCCCGGAGGACGACTGCGGCGAAATCGGCAGCCGGGGTCGGGTGCTCCTGAGAGGCTTTGGCTCGCGCCCGAATGCCTTCGCGCAGGGGAAACCACGGCGATTGTTCGTTGATCAGTTGTTCGGCCTCATGCCCGGCATTCTTGGCGAAGCTCGATTGAATCGCCCCCGGCTGCACTTCCAGTACGCGAATGCCGAACGGCGCCAGTTCCATGCGCAACGCATCGCTCAACGCGTGCACCGCCGCTTTCGAGGCGCAATAGGCGCCGGCAAATGGCGTGACCAGCACCCCGGAAACACTGCCGACATTCACCACCAGGCCCTTGGCCCGGCGCAGCACCGGGAACAGCGCACGGGTCACGCCGACAATCGAAAACACGTTGGTTTCGAACTGGCGCTGCATGGCCGGAACGCCGCCGTCGAGTAGCGGCCCCATGGCGCCGTAACCGGCGTTGTTGATCAGCACGTCGAGGCCGCCGTGTTGCTGGTTGATCCGCTCGGCGAGTTGTTCCAGCGCTGCATTGTCATTGACGTCGAGCTGCACCGCCGTGAATCCGGCAGCGGCGAGTGCCGCGACATCTTCAGCCTTGCGCGCACTGGCCCAGACCTCGTAGCCGGCGCTTTTGAATGCATCGGCGAGGGCGCGGCCGATGCCGCTGGAACAACCGGTAATCAACGCAACGGGCATGGCGCATTCCTTGTGCAAAAGGGTGAGAGAGGTGATCAGTCGGAGAAACTACCCTGCAATCGCTCGGCGCGAAACTCCAGGGTTTGCGGGCGATAGCCGGGACGCAACGGCGGCATCGGCAGGCAGTCTTCCCAGTTGCCGCCGGCCTGCAGTTCACCGGGGCCGCGATAGCGTGGGGCGGCGTATTGATTGTCGGCCAGATTCACGGTATCGCCCGGCGCGTACGCCGCAATGCGCCAGCGCAGTTCGGTCAGCGGCACGTCGTTGCCGTTGTTCATCTTGAGCAGCAGCGGGCGGTCGGCGGGGCAGTGTTCGGGGGCATAGACGATGCGCAGTTCCAGGCGCGCCAGTTGTTTCACCTCGCGGTTGTCCAGCCACACCACCCACATCGCCACCAGCCCAAGGCCGACGGCGGCGGCCATGGACACCGGCAAGGCCTTGGCCGGGTAGCGCAACAGCAGGATCAGCCAGGTGATGACCAGCAAGACGCCGATGAACATGTTCGAACGCTCCTTGAACTCGTGATGACCATCCTACCGAAGGGGCGCGGGAATGGACATTCGCGGATTGATCGACGACGCCGTTGGTCGGAACTGTAATTTCTGACAGTAGCCAATCGAGCGCTGTGCTTGCTCAGATGCCCGAGGCAGAGAAAATGCCGGTCGCGCGGGGAGCGCGCTCCATGAGCTTGCACATCAATACGCCGAGGGTGTCTGTGTTCGAACCGCGCGGTTTGTCGGTCCGCACGGTTGACTATTGTCGAACCGTCGAGGGCACCCCCGTCGAGTCCCGGATCAACCGCACGCTTCACGATTCGGGGGGGCGTGCGGTGAAACAGTGGGATCCGCGGCTTTGGCTGTCGCAAGCCGGCGACCCGCTGACGCCGGCCAATCTGACGCAGGTGTTTGCTCTGGACGCCACGGTGATTCGCTCGGACAGCGTCGATGCCGGTACGCTAATCGAACTAAAGGGACTCGCCGTACAAACGATGTTCAGTTGGGACAGCCGTCAGACGCGGCGCGAGATCGAGCACGACAATCTGCTGCGCCCCGTCGCGATATTCGAAGAAGGAACAGGGGAGCCTCGGCGTTGTGTCGAGCGCCTGACCTACGGTCATCCCGGCAGCGGAGACCCGTCACGAAACCAGTACGGTCAACTGATTCGTCATGACCATCCAGCGGGCAGCGTGCTGCTCAACGCGTTTGCAATCATCGGCTCATGCACCGAAGACACCCGCCATTTCACGCGGGATCCGCTGACACCCCACTGGCCGGAGCGGGAGGTGGATCGTCAGCAGCTGTTGGAGCCTGGCGTCGGTGCGACATCGCAGTGGCGCCATGGTGCGCTTGGCGATGTACTGGAGCAGATGGATGCCCGAGACAACCGACATACATTCGCGCTGAGCGTCGATGGCCGCTTGCACGAACGCCGCTTGCGGTTGAAGGGGGAGCCTGAGCAGATCCTGGTCACTGACATTCACTACAACGCTTACGGCAGTATCGAGCAGGAAACCGCGGGCAACGGTGTGCAGACTACCCGCGCATACCGGCCCGAAGACGGTCGCCTGCTGGTCCTCCGGACCGAAGATGCCCACGCTCGATTGCTGCAGCACCTCAGTTATGGATACGACAGGATGGGCAATGTCCTGAGTATCAAAGACATGGCGCTGCCAATCCGTTACTTCGCCAACAAGCGCATCGAGCCAGTCAGCCGCTTTGTCTACGACAGTCTTTACCAGTTGACCAAGGCGTCCGGCTGGGAAGCCGGGAGTGTCAGTCAGGGCCCGCAATCGATGGGGCGCATCGACCCTGCGGCGGTCAGCAACTATCAGCAGACTTACGAATATGATCCCGGCGGCAACCTGCGCAACCTGATTCATGTCGGCCCACAAAGTCACGGGCGCAAACTGCAACCGGCGAGTTACAGCAACCGTTCTTTGCCCTACACGGACGTCATTCCCGGCGATCCGCAAATTGAAGCGGCCTACGACCGCAGAGGCAACCTGCTGCAGCTTGAACCGGGGCGGATGCTGAACTGGAACCTGCGCAACCAACTGCAATCGGTCAGCCCGGTGGAGCGTGCTTCCGGGCTCAACGACCAAGAGGTCTATCTCTACGATGGCAGCAGTCAGCGGGTACGCAAGATCCGCTCGTTGTTAACCAATACCCGAACCCTGGTTGCCGAGGTGCGCTATTTGCCTGGACTGGAGTTGCGCACCGACAACGGGACCGGCAAACGCTTGCAGGTCATCATTGCCGACAACGCTCGGGTACTGCGTTGGGAGAGTCCGCCGCCCTGGGGCGCCAACATTCAATATCGATACCAACATGTGGATCACAAGGGGTCGGCCAGTCAGGAAACCGCCGATGACGGCGCGGTAATCAGCCGGGAAACGTTTCACCCTTTCGGCACCAGCGCCTGGCAGGACGGTGAATTCAGCTACAAATTCGTCCGTTACTCGGGCAAGGAGCGCGATGCCACCGGGCTGTACTACTACGGTTATCGCTATTACATGCCTTGGTTACAGCACTGGTTGAATCCTGATCCTGCAGGGGACATCGACGGACTCAATCTGTACAGAATGGTTCTAAACAACCCCATGACTTATACGGATGCGGACGGCGCCGAAACTCGAAAAAAGCAGGCCAACGGTTTATGGGCGCCTGTGCTCGCGGTAGGCGAGAACCGGAAAATTCCAGGGGCTGCTCGTGTTGATGCAGGGAAGATGCACCACAATGTACCGTTCACCGCGAAAGCGACCAATATTCGCGAGGCGTTGACGATTCCCCAGTTCAATCGACTGACGATCAATACCGATTTGTTCATGCCCCAAAAGACTGGATATTCCAAGACCATTGCCTCGCAGCTGGCGAACACGCAGGGTGGTGACCGCTTCATATTTTCCATGCAGCGAATAAGTTACAGCGGCTCTGTACGGGGCGAGTTCAATGCGATCAAGGTTGTCGATATTCCCGCCGGGGAAATACCTGAGCAATCCAGCGCTGTGTCAGGTTATTGGGTGGCTCAGGGTGGTTATCTCGACATACCGATGCATCCTGCTGGAACAGAGCCCGAATATGTCTTTACGCCCGGATTCAGTGGTTGCTCGCTGACCGTCGATCAGCTCAATGACAACACCTTGAGGGTAAGGCATGTCGAGGGTAACAAAGAGACCGAGCAATATAATCAGTTGCCTTCAGCCGAGCATGGAATGGGCATGAGTGTCGCGATGGAATTCATGGATTACGGCTTCGATGACGAAGGCGGCAAGGTCGTAACGGAACTCACCGGTTTCGCTTTCATGAGGTATGAGCGCAAGACCAGGACTTGGGATATCCACTATCAGAGCAATCAGGGGGCGGCGACGATCGGGGTGTATTCAACCGAGCGGAAGCTGTTCGGAGGATCGAAGTCCTTTGCCAATGTGATGGAGAAACCCAAGGTCAGAAGGACGATGAGCAAGCAAGCAGTGGCCGTCCACGCTCGGCCACACGGTTAAAAAAAGCCCGAGCCGCTGCGGATAGGGGACGCAGCGGGCCGGGCGAGGGTTTTTTATTGCAGAGCGATCACTGCGCGATGGTTTTCACCGACACGCCGCGTTCGATCGGGGTCGAGCGACCGTAGATATCTTCAAAACGCTCGATATCGTCTTCGCCCAGGTACGAACCCGATTGCACTTCGATGATTTCCAGCGGGATCTTGCCCGGGTTGCGCAGGCGATGCACCGAGGCGATCGGGATGTAGGTCGACTGGTTCTCGCAGAGCAGGAACACGTTCTCGTCGCAGGTCACTTCGGCGGTGCCGCTGACCACGATCCAGTGTTCGGCGCGGTGGTGATGCATCTGCAGCGACAGGCACGCGCCCGGTTTGACCGAGATGTGCTTGACCTGGAAGCGCCCGCCCATGTCCACCGAGTCGTAGGAGCCCCACGGACGGTAGACCTCGCAGTGGTTCTGGGTTTCGCTGCGGCCCTGCTCGTTGAGGGTGTTGACCATCTGCTTGACGCCTTGGACCTTGTCCTTGTGGGCGATCATCATGGCGTCCTTGGTTTCGACCACCACGATGTTTTCCAGGCCGATCACCGACACCAGTTTGCCGTTGCCGTGGATCATGCAGTTCTTGCTGTCCTGGATCACCACGTCGCCCTTGCTGACGTTGCCGTTGGCGTCCTTCTCGTTGACTTCCCACAGCGACGACCAGCAACCGACATCGCTCCAGCCTGCTGTCAGCGGCACCACGCAGGCGCGTTGGGTTTTTTCCATCACCGAGTAGTCGATGGAGTTGTCCGGGCAGCAGGCGAAGGTGGCTTCGTCGAAGGTGATGGTGTCGGCGTCTTGCTGGCTGCGTTCGAGGGTCAGCAGGCAGGTGTCATAGATGTCCGGATCGTGCTTTTTCAGCTCTTCGAGGAAGCGGCTGGCGCGGAACAGGAACATGCCGCTGTTCCAGTAGTAACCGCCGGATTCGACGTATTCGGTGGCGCGTTTGACGTCGGGTTTTTCGACGAAGTGCGAGACACGGCTGACGCCTTCCGGCAGCAGCGAATCGCCGGTGGACTTGATGTAGCCGTAACCGGTTTCCGGTTTGGTGGCCGGTACGCCGAACAGCACCATCTCGCCGTTTTCGGCAGCGACGGTGGCCAGGGCCAGCGCACGTTGCAGGGCTTTCTGGTCTTCGAGAACGTGGTCGGCCGGCAGCACCAGCATCAGTTCGTCGCGACCTTCATTAACCAGCATCATCGCGGTCAGCGCCACGGCCGGCGCGGTGTTGCGGCCGAACGGTTCCATCAGGATGCGCTGGCATTCCAGATTGCGGTTGGCCAACTGCTCGTTGACGATGAAGCGGTGATCCTTGTTGCAGACCACGATCGGGGTGTCCATGCCTTCGAACACCAGACGCTCGAGGGTTTGCTGGAACAGCGTGTGTTCGCCGGTCAGGGCGAGGAACTGCTTGGGAAACTGCTTGCGCGAAAGCGGCCAAAGACGTGAGCCGCTACCACCTGACAAGATCACCGGAATCATATTGTTTACTCCATAAAATCGATTGGGTCAGAGCCACGAACGTTGTGTCGTTTCACTCTTGTTGTTATTCCGTACCGGGCAGCGACGGCTGCCCGGTTTCATGTGCTTAGCGGGTCGACACCGGGCGTTTCACCCAGACTGGCGACAGGTTGCTGCCGTTGCCGGTGACGTACAGCACGGCTGCCTCACCGCGCTCCAGGGCGACCGGTTTCACGTCGCCGACTTTCTTGTCGCCTTCGTACAGCGCGAGGCTGACTTTCACCGGGTTGATTTCACGCTCGCCACGGCCCTTGGCGGCCACGTTCGGCACCACGTCGGTCTTGCCGTCGGCGGTCTTCAGAGTCAGCGGCTTGTCGCTGAGGTTCTGCACGCGCACCAGGGATTTCTGCTTGTTCTTGAACGGCGGTTCTTCAATCAGTTGCGGCGCGCCGGAAGCGTTGTTGACCAGGGTGTAGTAATGGTCACCGGCGAGTTTCACCGGCAGGGTCTGGCTGCCGACCTTGGCGCTGTAGTCGCCGCCCGGCATGAAGCTGAAGTCGCTGCTGGCCAGCGGCGCGACGTCGGCGAGATTGGTGCTGCCAACGGTGGCGCTGACTTCAGCGTTGCTGGCGTTGTAGACGCGTACGAAGGTCGAGCCTTTCGGTGCAGTCGGGCCGTACAGCGCAGCGTCGCCACCGGCGAAGGCCTGGACCGACAGCACGCTCAGACCCGCAACCAGAGCGAAGCGTTTAGCGAGACGACGAGGAGTAGTAGTGAAAGTCATGGTGTACCTCTCTTTCAGTTTTGCGCCCGATCGGGCGTCTCGGATTTAGTGTTGATTGCTACGTTTTGTTGGCGCGCGCCGGCTTGTTTAAGCTCTGCGACCCACTGCGGGTCGGCGTCGCCGATTTCGTTGTTCACAGGCAGATATCGTTCAGGAAACTCCCAGATCAGCACCTGTGGCGGGCTGTTCTTGAAGTCATCGCTTTTCAGGTAGCTGAGCATCGGCAGGATCGGGCCGTGGCCGTCTTCGGCGTAGTTGACGACGTCGCTGTGCAGCGCTTGCTTGAGCGCACCGACGAAGTTCCAGTTGGGGTTGGCGCTGTAGCTGGTGCCGATCAGCGCGACCGGCACTTCGCTGTTGGCGAACAGCGCATCGTCACCGGCAGGCTGCTCGGCGGCGGCCACGGTGTTGCGCTTTTGCAGCGGCTCTTGCGCCGGCATCAGGTTTTCGAACAGCGGATCCAGCGGCAGGAACAGACGCAGGTCGCCCTTGTGCGTGACCTTCTCCGCCGGCGTGGTGACGAAGCGCTGCGGCTCGCCGCTGAGCGGGAACTTGTCAGCGATGGTTTTCGCCAGGGTGTTGGCGGCGATTTCCGCGCCTTCCGGGGTCCAGTGGGTGTCGGTGCGCAGGAACACTTGCTGACCGTTCTGCTTGGCGGCTTGCAGCGGGCCGAGCAGGTCGGGGGCAAGGATCTTGTCCGCCGCGACACGGGCGTGGAAGTCCTGATAAAGGTTGGCGTGAATGCTCGCCGGTTTCACTTCACCCAGGTGTTCCGGGTACAGGCGAACCTTGGCCGGCACGATCGCCATCACCAGTTTCACGCCTTTCTCTTTCAGGGTCTGGCGCACGCCTTCGACCAGCGCGTAGTTGCCTTGCAGGTTCAGCTCTTCGTTGACGATCGGGTTGAATTCCTCATCGCTGTACAACCACTGATCGCGACCGAGCACCACGCCCGGACGACCTTCGTTGAACAGTTTGAAATCCAGCGCGGCCCAGAGATTGGTGCCCAGGCGCTTGATCGGGAATTCATCGTCGTAGTGGGTTTCCACGGCTTTGGTCCAGCGGCCGTTGAGCACCGTCGCATCGGCATTGGTGCTGAAGCCGAAGAAGCTGCGCACCGACCACAGACCGAGCACCAGCAGGGTCACCAGAAACAGCGCGATGTAGAAGATGCGTAATGAGCGGGTCATGTCAGATCCCTCAGAACTGGAAGTAAAGGAACGGCGAGAAGCTTTGCGCCGAGAGTTTGAGAATCGAGGCGATGAACAGCAGCAGGATCACGGCGCGCATTGCGTAGCGCGACCAGTCCGCCGTCCAGTAAGCCGGTTGCACCTGGGCGTCGACGCCGACGGTGTAGCCAGGCTCGTGGATGCTCGCCGGGTTTTCGCCAGGCGCGGCCTTGATCAGGCCCGGTTGCGCCCCGGCAGGGCCGTCGCTCTCGACGTTGACCGCAGGTTTGGTCTTCACCGGAGGCTGGTTGGTGTACAGGTCACGCAGGCCGAAGAACGCCAGGGTCACGTAAGCCACAACGAGGGTCGCGACTTGCAGACCGGTGAGGCTGGCCTGATTGAGTTCCGACAGCGACCAGTCGCCGAAGCTGAACATCGCGCCGTACATGCGGCCGGCGACGTGCAGGTTTTCTGCGCGGAAGATCACCCAGCCCATGACCACCAGCAGGAAGGTCAGCGCCCAGCGGATCGGGTTGAGGCTGCGCGGCGAGGTATTCAGGCCCAGCGCTTTTTCAATCGCCAGCCACATGCCGTGCCATGCACCCCAGACGATGTAGGTGATGTTCGCGCCGTGCCACAGACCACCGAGCAGCATGGTCAGGAACAGGTTGCGATAGGTCATCAGCGTGCCTTTACGGTTACCGCCGAGGGTGATGTAGAGATAGTCACGCAACCAGGTCGACAGGCTGATGTGCCAGCGGCGCCAGAACTCGGTGATCGACTGGCTGATGTACGGCTGCTTGAAGTTTTCCATGAAGCGGAAACCCATCATCAGGCCCAGGCCGATGGCCATGTCGCTGTAACCGGAGAAGTCGAAATACAGCTGCGCGGTGTAGGCCAGCGCGCCAAGCCAGGCATCGCCCGTGGTCGGGTTTTGCAGGGCGAAGCAATGGTCGGCCACCACGGCGAGGGTGTCGGCGATGAAGACCTTCTTGATGAAACCCTGCATGAACCGCGTGCAGCCCTCGGAGAACTTGTCGAGGGTGTGGGTGCGGTTGTTGAACTGGTCGGCCAGGTCACGGAAACGCAGCACGGGACCTGCGATCAGGTGCGGGAAGATCGCCACGAACGCCGCGAAGTCGATCAGGTTGCGGGTGGCCGGGGTATCACCACGGTAGACGTCGATGATGTAGCTGATCGACTCGAAGATGTAGAACGAGATACCGATCGGCAGCAGCACGTGGGTCAGGATGAACGGTTCGAGACCGACCGACGTCATCATCGCGTTGATGCTGTCGACGCCGAAGTTGGCGTACTTGAAGTAGCCGAGGATGCACAGGTCCACCGCCACGCCGAGCAACAGCCAGCGCTGGGCCGGTTTGGTGCGCACGCCGGCGGCGCCGACTTTGAGGCCGATCCAGTAGTTCCACAGGGTGACGCCGGCGAACAGCGCCAGGAAGTCCACCCGCCACCACGCGTAGAACACGTAGCTGGCGATCAGCAGCAGCAGGTTGCGATAGCGTTGCCCGCTCAGGTAGTACAAGCCGAGAAAGATCGGCAAGAACAGAAACAGGAACACGTTGGATGAAAATACCATCCCGATCTCTCCATGTTTGAACCAACAGTCAAGGGCCAAAGCCCCCCCAAACCCCCCGTGGTGTTGGAGGGGTGAAACAGTCCTGCGCTCGTTCCCACGCAGACGGTTCGACGCCTCGACGTGGGAACGATCAGCCGATCAGCGACTAACTGCCCTTGTTGCCCTTTTCGTGGGACGGGTCGTAGACCTTGGTCAAGTCGCCACCGAGGCGGAAGGTCTTGAACGGCTGCATCCCATGCTTCTTCTCGATCACATCCGGCGAACAGGTGTAGAGGGTGCAGAACGGTTCGAGCCAGGCGAATTTCATGTCCTCTTTCAAATCGGTCATGTCCTGCTCTTTGCCGTTCTTTTTCTCGAAGTCCTCGGGATCTTTCACCCCGGCCAGCACCCGGTCACCCAGACGTTTCAGCGCGCCGTTGTTTTCCTGACGCAGATCCACGCCGTTGACCTGGGCGAAACTGGCGATCATCGCCAGCGGCGGCAGGGCGTAGTTGTGATAGGCGAGGGCGCGTTGCTGGCGCTTGAGTTCGTTCGGCAGGTAACCGTCGGCATCGACCTGATTGACGCCGACCTTGTATTCCTTGACCGCCCAATCGAACAGGTCGCGGCGGTTGGTGGCGACCGATGTCGCCATTACCGACCACGCGGCCCAGTACGAGTGGTTGTTGGTTTTTTCCAGCGGCAGGTTGTCCCAGTCGCTGACCACCTGATCGGCCATCTTGCTGAACCAGGCCTCGATCAACTGCGCTTCCTGCTGATGCTGGGCCAGCGGATGAGAGTCGGAGAACTTCAGGCGAATGTACGACGAGGCCATGCTGCCCAGCGCCCATTTGCGCATCGACTTGCCGGTGTGGTTGAAGTCCTTCGACATCAATGCGTCCGCCCGAGCCCAAGTAGCCAGCCAGTTCAGCGTGCAATCGAGTTGTTCCGGACGACCGTCGCGCATGAACTGCATCACCCGTTTGGCGGTGCCGCGTTCCAGGGTGGTGATGTCTTTGGTGGTGTCGCGAAAGGCTTTTTCCGACTGCACGTTCAGCGTCGCGCGGGCCTTGTCCGAGCCTTCGTATTTGCTGCGAAATTGCAGCGGTCCGGTGTAGGGCGCCGGCATCGCGTCGCAGCCTTCGCTCTTGTCACCGGTCTTGAATTTATCCACAGGCGCAAAGTAGCCCTGAGGAGGACGCAGCGGCGCGGCGGCCTGCGCGGTGCCGGCGAAGATCGCCAGCCCGAGCAGTGTCGGCGCCAAGAGAGTTTTCAGTTTCGGATTTCGCATAGCAGACCTCATTGCCCGACCTGAGCGGTTTGTGGCCCAGCGCCCGGGAATACGTTGCGTTTGCAGATTTTCGCTTCGACTTTCTGTGGCGCGGTGCCCGCTTCCGGGCCCTGGACTTCGACTGCCAGCAGGTTTTGCGAGGCCCAGTCTTCGTCCGTGCGCAGCTCAAAGGCGAAACGACCGTCGGTGTCGGAGGTTTCCGGTTTCTCGATCTTGATGTCCTCGTGGCGACCGTTCATGTACCAGAGGGTGGCTTGCAGGGTTTTCACCGACGTATCGGCGAAGCGGATGTCGACCTGATGGCTGCTGTTCTGCAGGTTCAGGTTCTTGCTGTTGACCAGCAGTTCTTGTTTGCTGCCCGGCTTGAGCGTGGTGCTCGCGGACATCTGCGCGTCTTTGCCTTCGCAGCCGTTGTCGAGCAGGGACATCATCTGGCGATAGATGGTTTCCTGGTCGAGGCGGTACAGCGGCGAGAATTCCCAGATGAGGATTTTCGGCGGGGTCTTCTGGAATTCGTCGCTGCCCAGGTACTGCAACATCGAACCTTCCAGACCGCCGCCGGGGAAGGCGACGTTGAGAATGTCGGCGCCGATGGCTTCTTCAAGGAACCCGGCGAAGTTGTAGTTCTTGCCGCTGTGCGACGTACCCACGAGGGTGATCTGCGGATTGCCGGAATCACCGAACAGATCGCCGTCACCGGCTTCGCCTTTCGGCTCGGTGGTGAACTGGTCCATGTACTGGATTGCGTAACTGGTGCCGCACAGTTGCCCGGCCATGTTGTGCAGGGTGCCGGTCTTGCCCATGCGTCCGGAGCGTTTTGTTTCGAACTCACGCTTGGGAATGTCGGCGAAGGCCGGGATCTGCTTGACCTTCTCGGCGACGATTTTCGCCGTGCGCTGCGCACCGTATGGCGTCCAGTGCTGGTCACCGCGGAAGTAGAAATCGTGAGCGGGCAGGGTGTCCGGCAGCGATTCGTTGGTCAGCGGCGACAGGTCTGGCACCACGTAACCCATCTTCGCGAAACGGCCGAGCATGGTCTTGTAGTTGCCCAGCGCTTTCTCGTAATCGAACGCGGCTTTTTCTGCCGGGTTGAGCTTGTTGCGGTTCACCAGACCACGGGTCGGCTGGTAGACGATCACCAGTTCGACGCCTTTGGCCTTGAACGCATCGTGCAGCTGTTGCAGGCGTTTGTAGCCGGCCGGGGTGGTGTTGAACTCGGTGCGCAGGTCTTCCTGAGTCCGGAACAACCAGTCGCCCTGCGCTTGTACCAGGGTGGTGAAGTTCTGCTGGTAGCGAGTGGTGTAGTTCTTCGCGTCGTGGGCGGCCGGGCACAGGCTGCAGCAAGGCTCGGCCGTGAATTTCGGCGGCTGGACTTCATCTGCGCGGGCGCCGTTGCTGGCCGCCAGAATGCCCACGGTCAGGGCCGACAGGCTGAGTAATTTGATCAGGTGTGGGTGCATAAAATTGTCCTCAGTCCCGCATTTCGGTCTGGCGTTCGACAGGGTCGATCAGCACGGCTTTCTGCTGGCGCACCAGCAGGTCGAGAATTTCATCCTGGCGTTCGCCGAGGATGCCGTTGAAGCTGATGCCGCTGGATTTGGTCGGCGCCAGCATCGACACGCGATACAGCTCGACACTCAGGGGCGAATCGATCGACAGCGGGCCGCTGCCGTTGGCCGCCAGTTCACCACCGACCACGATCAGCGAAACCTGGGCGTCGAACGGGTCGAGCTTGATGTCACGGTCGGTGTCGGTCAGGTCCTTGATGTGCCCGTAGACGCCGGTCAGGCCGTTGGCCATGGCGACGTTTTCGTAGAGGCGGATGTTCACGCTGTTACGAATGCGGATGCCGTGGCGCTTGTTGCTGATGACCTTGTTGCCCCACAGCAGGTTGTCGGCGGACTCGTAGAGGGTGATGCCGTCGGTGTGGTTCTTGTAGATCTCGTTGTAGGCAATGATGTTGTTGACGCTGTTACGGTCGATCACCAGGCCCGAGAGGTGGTTGTCGTAGCTTTTGTTGTTGAAGATGAAGCTGTCGTTCACCTCACGGGAAATGATGATCCCGTGCTTTTTCTTCGTGCCGTACACCGTGTTCTCGGCAATGATCAGACCGTGGGAGCGGTCGTGCGGGTCGATGCCGTAGACGATGTTGTCCTTGTAGGTGTTGCCCTTGACCACGAAGTCGCGGGTCTCGTAGCAGTAGAAGCCGTACCACATGTCCGAGAACTCGGAGCCGACGATCCAGCCGGTCGGCTCGGGACGCTTGAGCACCTTGGCCATGTTCGGCGTGTACTGGGAAATACTCACGCCGTAGGACTTACTGTTGGCGTAGCCGAAGCTGGCCATCTTGCTGTTGACGATGTAGGTCTCGGTACCGCCCCAGGCCAGCAGGAACGGACGGAATTCCTTCGGCGAACGGAAGGTCGCCGGGCCGTTTTCCTTCTCGCGCCAGCCCGTGATCTTGGTGTCACGCACGAACAGCTGGCCGTCGTTGACCAGGAACGAACCGGCCTCCTGGGACAGGCGCAACTCCTGGGTCTGGCCGTCGATTTCGAGGATGCCTTTGCGGCCGACCACGATCGGCAGCTTGGCCAGATACACGCCCGGTGAGGTTTCGCTGAAGTACTGCTTGGGCAGTTTCTGCGCCAGTTCTTTCAGATTCATGTAGCCGTCGTCGACGAAGATCGCCTGCGGGATGCCGTGCTGACGCACCACCCATTCGGCCATCTTGTTGTCGCCGCCGATGAAGTCTTTCAGGGCGTCTTCCTGCATCATCCGGCGCACGCTGATCTTGCCCGGTTTGCTGCGCACGATTTTCGCGGCGGCGGCTTCGGCGGTGTAGCCGGAGAGGTCGGGCAATTTCGGCTTGGCCAGTTCCAGCGCTTCGGTCGGCGCGCTGCTGACGGTGTAGGTCTTGGCCTGTTGCAGCTCCTTCGCGGTGGTCACAGGCTTCGCTGGTTCCACGTTGGCGAAGGCGCCAGCCGAGGCCAGCAGCATCGCGCCGGCCAGCAGGCTGAGTGAGCCTTTGCGGGCACTGTTCATGTCGGGCACTCCCTTGGCGGTCAGCATCAGAAGCGCCAGATCACGTCGATGAACGCGCGGTGCATGTACGAATCGACCTGGCTGCCGTAGGCATCACCCGGCTTGAACACACCGCCACGGAATCGCACCAGCGCCGACGGCTCGTCGATCGACTGACTCAGCGCCGCCGGCAGCAAGCCTTGCTTGAAGTACTTGGTGACCACCAGATCCATTTCCTGGCCCAGATCCTTGTTGCCGTCCTGCAGTGGCAGCGAGGTGCTGGAGAGGATTGCGCCGGTGACGTCGTCGGTGTTGTTTTCCACGGCGTTGATGCCGTTGCTGCCCACCGGCTTGTTGCCGTCCACGCGCCAGAACTTGTGGTAGATCAGGCTGGCGTCGTACTGGTCGTTGAGCATCCAGGAACCGAACAGGGTGGCGGTCTGCATGTTGTTCATTTCGCCACGGAAGGCCTCGCCGAAACGGTGCACGCGGGAGCGAGTACCGGTGTAGTTCGAGCGGTTACTTTCCAGGCCGTTCTGTTCGTAATCGGCGCTGGCACGGGCATACGCCGCACCGACCTGCCACTGCGGATCAAGGCGCAGACGCACACCGATGTCGGTGGCCCAGCCGTCGACGTTGTCGCTGCGCTTGGCCTGGGCCGGGCGGGTGCCGTCGGCGTTGAGGGCGTTGACCGTGTCGCGGTCGCCGCTCATGCCGGTGATGCTGCCCCAGTAATTGACGGTGTTGGTGTTGCGCCAGTTGTAGGCGTCGCTGTCGGCGGTCAGGCCGAGCCAGCTGATGTCGCCGTTCTCTTTCTTGTCCAGCGAATCGCCGGCCACGCCCGGCTCCGGATAGTCGAGCTTGCCGTCGTCATGGGTGTGGTGACCGCGAATCCCGACCCAGTTGCCCGGTGTCCACTGGTAAGCGGCATCGGCGTAGGCGTGCAGGCGATCCTTGTCTTTCGGCGCCAGCTCCTTGAGGTCGGTGCGGTATTCGCTGAAGCGTTCGGCGACACCGGCGTTGGCGCGCAGCAGGGTGGTGTCGAAAGTCCAGTTCAGCGCTTCGATGTTGGTGTCGCGCCACTGGCCGTCGTCGTTGCGCAGGCGCTGGCGACCGAACTTGAGGATCTCGCCGGGGTAGGGCGTCAGGCCGCTGTAGCCGACCCAGAACTCGCGCATCGCCAGGTAGTTTTTCTTGGTCTTGCGGTCGCCGTTGTCGGTGGTCTGGGTGCCGTCGCTGTCGGACTGCTGCAGGGTGTCGGTCTCGATGATGTCGGTCGAGGTCACGGCCTGGCCCATGGCGTAGGCGCTCCACGCGCCGCTTTCGCCGTAGACCCACGGACGCAGGTCGAGGCCGACGCCGTTGACGTCGCCGCCGCTGGCGGTGCCGAGGTCGCGGTCGTCTTCGGACTGGCCGGTGATTTTCACTTCGAGGCCGAAGTTCTTCGATTCAGTCATCGCGGCCAGGGTCGGGCAAGACCAGATCAGCGCGAACGTGAGGCCAATGCCGGCCTTCACAAAGGGATTCAATTTCATAATTTTTCCTCGCCGTCTTCTTCTTGCAGGGCGTGCAGTTGCAGCGTGTTCTGGCTCAGGGCGCCACGGGTTGCCTGTTCCTGTTGCAGCAGGCGCTGGGCTTCGGCCAGACGCTCTGGCGGCAGTTGCGCGGCGAGGGTGGTCGCCAGCTCATCGGCTTGCGGAGTGTTTTGGGCTTTTGCCAACTGGCTGAACACGTACGCGTTGAGCGGGTCGGGCTTGGTGCCCTTGCCTTGGGAAAACAGCTGGGCGATGGCGAAGTCGGCGCTGTTCTGGCCGTTGCGCGCAGCGGTCAGCAGATGGTCGAGGGCCTTCTGCGGATAGACCTTGCCCAGGTAGCCACGGCGGTAGATCTGGCCGAGGTAGTAATCGGCGGCGACTTCGCGGCCGACGGCTTTCTGGAAATGTTCCTCGGCGACTTTCGCGTCGGCCGGGACCAGTTTGCCTTCGTAGTAGAGCTTGCCCAGCAACAGTTCGGCGCGCGGCTGGTCGGCGGCGCGGCCGTTGTCCAGGTACTTCATCATCTGGTCGGTGTCGCCCAGTTCCGGGAAGTCATACAGCAGTTGCGCGAGGGTGACCCACGACGCCGGGTAGCCCGGAGCGATCGGCTCCAGCAGTGACTGCGCGGTTTTTTCGTCGGTCTTGCCCAGGGTCGAATCGGCGAGCACACGGGCCACCGAATCCACCCGTTGAGCGCTGACGGTGCCGCGGCTGTAACCGGCCTGCAGTTGCTTGATCAGCTCGGCCTGTTGCTCCGGCGCGCCACGTTTCTGATAGACCGTGGCCAGCTCGACGTAGCAGATGTCGGTGGTGTTGAGCGCGGCCTTGCAGATCTTTTCCACGTCATCCAGATGCTGGTCGTAAGTGCCCTGGGTGCGATACAGCAGCACCTGGGCGAGACCGGCTTCCGGGTAACCGGATTTGCGCCACTGATCGATCTGCTGTTGAGCGTTGATGTTCGGGAAGCTGTGCGGGAATTGCAGGTACAGCATCGCGAGCGGGATCAGCGTGTTGCCTTCGCCACTGGCGGCGGCTTTCTTCAGCAGGCTTTCGGCTTCCTGATGCTCGGCTTCGGTGGAGCCGGGCTTGGCTACCAGCAAGCGACCGAGTCGGGCCTGGGCACGCGGCGAAACACTGGCGGCGGCGCGGTAGGTGGCTTCGGCCTGTTTCATCTGTTCCGGATCGCGGCTGTCGACCTGAATATCGGCGAGGCCGACCTGGGCTTCGCTGTAACCCAGATCGGCCAGCGCACGGTAGTTCTGCGCGGCGGTCGCGGTGTCACCGCGCTTGAGCGCTTCGTTGGCCAGACGCTGGTCGGGCAGGCCGGCGCAACCGGCCAGGGCGATTGCCATGGCCAGCGTCAGCGGGACCGGCAGGATTCTGATAGGGCTCGTCACGGGCATGTCCTCGACTTAAAGACCGGCAGCCATGGCTTTGTCGATCAGCCAGTTCAGGTTCGGACCACGGTCGCTGTTCACCTCCACCGGGCGGCCGGCGAAGCGGCTGTCCAGCGGCTCGTCAGGCTGGATCTGTACGCGGATGTCGGAGGACAGGTCGGCGCTTTTCAGGCTGGTGCTGCTGACAATCTTGCCGGTACGGGTCTTGTCTTCGCCGGCGATCTGGAAGCTCACCGGAGTGCCCGGACGCACGTCGCCGAACTGGCGATAGGAGAAGCGCGCATCGACGGTGGCCTGGGTGTTGCGCGGTACCAGCGAGAAGATCACGTCGCCCTTGCTCGCGTATTGACCGTCGGCCACCAGTTGCTGGGCCACGGTGCAATCGCACGGCGAGGTCAGGGTACCGGTCATCTGCTTGCCGAACAGTTCTTCAACCTTGGCCGGGGACAGTTGATCTTCTTCCAGATGGCCTTTGAGTACGTCGAGCATGCTGGTGCTGAACGTCGCCAGCGGTGCACCCTTGGCGGCAACGCCATCGGACTTCACCAGGCTCTGCACGGTGCCGTCGCGCGGCATGGTGATGTTCATGCCCGGCACGCTGACCAGACCGGCCTGCGCATGGCTGACGAAGTACATGCTGTACACCGATTTGAAAATGAACCCCGCCGCCACCAGGCCGACCGCGAACACACCGGCGCTGAAGGTCACGGCTTTCAGGCGACCGAACGGGGTCATGCCGTGGCCGCCGTCCTTGACCTTGCGCGCTTTGGTGAAGTTGTCGCGCTGCAGGGTCGCCAGCACTTCGCCGATGCTGACGATGTCGCCGGCCAGGTGCGAAGTGATCAGGTGGCGCAGGGTCGAAATGTCCTGCGGTTCGAGGTTCTGGAACTGGCAACCGGCACGACCGGTCTGGCGGTCGAAGGAGCGCACCTGCAGCTCCACGTCCATGGCCAGGCCGAGGTTGTCGATGACGAATTGCAGACGCGCCTTGTACACCTCGCCGACGGTCAGCGGCAGTTGACCGGCATTGAACGCCAGGCCACCGGCTGACAGGTCGATGACCCGCGCATCGACTGGCGTCCGGTCAGGGCCGAAGAACCGCAGCTTGGCCGGGATTTTGACCCGGGCGTGCTGGCGCTGGGCTTCGGATTCATGCACTACGTTGACGTTGACGGCGGTATTCATAGGGGCGATTTCCTTGTTAATTCAAGAGGGGGCGGGTCAGACCATCATCAGCAGCACGGCGACGAAAATGCTGCCGGCGGAGAAGGTCATGGTCCGAGACGACCAGGTGTTGAACCAACGTTGAAAGCTGGCGAGATCACGGGTCAGGGAAGTGGGTTGTCGGGTCCAGGATTGTTGGTCGAGGCGGAAGAACACGTAGATCTTCACCAGCGCGCCGACGATCTGGTTGTAATAGAGAATCGCCGGGTAAGCCGGTCCGATCCGGTGGCCGGAGCACGACAGCAGCAGCGTCAGAATCAGCCGGGTGATGCCGATCCACAGCAGGTAAACCAGGATGAACGCGGTGCCGTACTTGAAGCTGGCGATGATTGCCACGGTCAGGCCGAGCAAGGATGTCCACATCGAAACGCGCTGGTCGAACAGCACCACCGAGGTGAAGGCGCCGAGGCGTTTCACGCCCAGGCCCAGAGCCCGGGAGTTCTGCCGCAGGTTGTTGCCGTACCAGCGGAACATCAGTTTGCGGCTGGCCTTGATGAAGCTCTTTTCCGGCGGGTGTTCAACGGTGTTGATCGCTGCGTCCGGCACGTAGAAGGTGTCGTAGCCCAGGCGCATCAGGCTGAACCAGCTCGACTTGTCGTCGCCGGTCAGAAACTTGAAACGGCCCAGACGCCAGTGTTGCAGCGAGTCGCTTTCGACGTCGGCGATGAATTCCGGGTTGGTCACCACGGTGGCGCGGAACACCGACATGCGGCCGGTCATGGTCAGCACGCGCTTGGACAGGGCCATCGAGCACATGTTGATGTGGCGCTGGGCGAAACGCAGCTTGTGCCATTCGCTCATGATGTATCCGCCGCGCACTTCGCAGAACTCGTTGGTGGTCAGGCCGCCGACGTTGCCGAACAGCTGGAACCACGGCACGGTCTTGCGCACGGTGCCTTCGCCGAGCACGGTGTCGCCGTCGATCACGGCCACCACGGCGCGGTCGTCCGGCAGGTGACGGGAGATCGCGCGGAAACCAAACGCCAGGCCATCGCGCTTGCCGGTGCCGGGGATGCGCACGAAGTCGAGCTTCACGCGTTCTGGCGGATTCATCCGCGCCCACAGCGCCTTGACCAGCAACTCATCGGACATTTCGACGATGGAGCAGACCACGGTGGTCGGCAGTTCGCAGTCGATGGCTTCGCGGATCACCGAGCTGTAAACCTGCGCGGTGGTCAACGCGTCGATGCGAAAACTGGTGACCATCAGAAACACATGCGACGGATCCGCCGCTTTACCCAGCTTGCGAACCTTGCGGCGCAGGTGCGGGTAGACGATGTAGAGAAAAATCATGCCGCGCACAAAGTGCGTGGCACCCATCGAGTAGCGCCAGATACCCACGGCGCCAATCAGGAAAATGAAGTCCTTCGACTCGGAGTCGAACGTGGACGTGGGCAGCATCAGGGCCAGGCCCATCAGCAGGCTCAGAAACAAAAGCCAGCCGGCGGATTGCAGAAAAAAATGTTTGAGCTTGGACATGACCGTCATCCGAAGGTGATGGGGGCTTCAAGCCGCCCGCCGATTCACGGCGTGCGGCTTGAAACTCGGGGCTTGCTGCTGCGTTACCAGCAGATGCCTTCGGTGCGGGTGCCGGCATCGGTGGCCTTGGCCATGAAGCCGACCAGGTCGATGACCTGCTTGCCGTGCGGTGCCTGTTGGGCCAGCGCACGGAACTTCTCGTCGCGGTTGCCGAGGATGATCACGTCGGAGTTGTCGATCACCGAATCGAAGTCCGCGTTGAGCAGGGACGACACGTGCGGGATCTTCGACTCGATGTAGTCCTTGTTCGCGCCGTGGACACGGGCGTACTGGACGTTGCTGTCGTAGATGCTCAGGTCGTAACCCTTGCCGATCAGCATCTCGGCCAGTTCCACCAGCGGACTTTCGCGCAGGTCGTCGGTGCCGGCCTTGAAGCTCAGACCGAGCAGGGCGACTTTGCGTTTGTCGTGGCTTTCAACGATGTCGAAGGCGTTCTGCACTTGCGATTCGTTGCTGCGCATCAGCGAGTTGAGCAGCGGCGCTTCGACGTCCAGGGAACCGGCGCGGTAGGTCAGGGCGCGCACGTCTTTGGGCAGGCACGAACCGCCGAAGGCGAAGCCCGGGCGCATGTAGTACTGGGACAGGTTGAGGGTCTTGTCCTGGCAGACCACGTCCATCACTTCGCGGCCATCGACGCCGACCGCTTTGGCGATGTTGCCGATCTCGTTGGCGAAGGTCACTTTGGTCGCGTGCCAGACGTTGCAGGTGTACTTGATCATCTCGGCAACGGCGATGTCCTTGCGGATGATCGGTGCGTCGAGTTCTTCGTACAGCGATTGCAGAACGTCGCCCGATGCCTTGTCGAATTCGCCGATGACGGTCATCGGTGGCAGGTCGTAGTCGGCGATCGCGGTGGATTCACGCAGGAACTCAGGGTTCACGGCGACACCGAAATCAACGCCGGCTTTCTTGCCGGAGCAGTCTTCGAGGATCGGGATGACAACGTTTGCCACGGTGCCCGGCAGAACGGTGCTGCGCACGACGATGGTGTGGCGGGTGGTCTTTTCACGCAGGACAAAACCGATCTCGCGGCACACCGCTTCGATGTAGTTCAGTTCCAGGTCGCCGTTCTTCTTGCTCGGCGTGCCGACGCAGATCATCGACAGGTCGGTGTCGCGAATCGCTTCGGCGAAGTTGGTCGTGCCGCGCAGACGACCGGTCTGGATACCTTGTGCCAGCAACTCGCCCAGGCCCGGTTCGACAATGGGAGATTTGCCAGCGTTGATCATGTCGATCTTGTCTTTGGCAACATCGACGCCAACCACGTCATGGCCCCGTGCAGACAGGCAACCGGCACAGACAGCGCCGACGTAACCCAAACCAAATATGCTGATGCGCATCGCAATTACCTCTGTATATATCAGGCCATTAGAAGGCCGGAGTTAATGGTGTTCAGCGGTCTTAGTGCACTCGAAAGTGTGACTTGCAGGCGTCACAATGCCGTGTGCAGGCATACTTAAGTTCCGAGTGTCTAAATAAGTGCACTCAAGATGTGCGCAACCAGGCCTTGTTGTTATGACGTGCCCTGTTATGCAGCTGATCCTCTTGTCAGAGGGCTCTTGTGCAATCGTATTGCGCGCTCGATGTCAGGCGAGAGGCCTGTAGATCGGGCGGTTGGGTGCTCTGGCGAGCACGTTTATAAGGGCGCGGCCTTGGCCTTGTAGGGGATATTAATGGTGCGTATCTCCTGTCTTTCGCTAGTTGTCCAGAGTTGTTATCCATTGGGGCAAGTTGCTGTGACAACTTGGTTACATGGGTTTGTTCTCTGCGTAAGTTATCTCGTACAAACTCGGCGAGAATCGTTACCGGTGGTATGAGCTATGCATTTGGACATAGTTCCTGTCCGCTCATCGCGAAATCTGAAATTTTTTGAAATATTGAGAAAGATGGCACTGCTTTCATATTGATAGCACTTTCGATTTCGCCCTTTATTAATAGGGAGATAATCGCCTTAGATGGTTTTGTGCCACTACCGAGAAAAAATTTAGGTGCCACTACTGAAAAAAATGACAACTGTCGAGTGAAACTAAAGATAGAAAAGAGGGTGATGTTTTTATGGCGCCAATAAATCGGCGTAAACGGGCGGGGGATTTTTGACGTCGTGCGAGCTGCACGACTCTCTCTATAAAGAGTCGTGCAGAAGTGCATGCTTTATTCCGGTGCGTGGTCGCGCAGGAACACCAGATTGTCCGGTTTCGATTGCTCGGCGCTGTAGCGATAACCCTGTACGTCGAACTGCTTGAGGGCCGCCGGATCGTTGATGCGTTCCTGGATCACGAAGCGGCTCATCAGGCCCCGGGCTTTCTTGGCGTAGAAACTGATGATCTTGTACTGGCCGTTCTTCAGGTCCTTGAACTCGGTGTTGATGATCCGCGCGTTCAGGGCCGTGCGTTTGACCGCCGAGAAGTATTCGTTGGACGCCAGGTTAAGCAGCACGTCATCGCCCTGGTCGGCCAGCGCTTCATTCAGCCATTCGCTGATGCGCGTGCCCCAAAAGGCGTACAGGTCTTTGCCTCGGGCGTTGGCCAGTTTGGTGCCCATTTCCAGGCGATACGGTTGCATCAGGTCGAGCGGGCGCAGCAGGCCGTAAAGGCCGGAGAGCATGCGCAGGTGCTGTTGCGCGTAATCGAAATCGGCTTCGCTGAAGCTCTGGGCGTCGAGTCCGGTGTAGACGTCGCCCTTGAAGGCCAGCAGTGCCTGTTTGGCGTTTTCTGGGGTGAACGCCGGTGTCCAGCTGCCGAAACGCGCGGCGTTGAGGCCGCCGATCTTGTCGGACACGTGCATCAGTTCGCTGATCTGCGCCGGGCTCAGCTCGCGCAGTTGCTGGATCAGTTCCTGGGAATGGTCGAGGTATTGCGGCTGGGTGAAGCGCTGGGTCGCCGGCGGTGTTTCGTAATCGAGGGTCTTGGCGGGGGAAATCACCATCAGCATGAAGTCGTCTCCTTTAATCGTGGGGGCGATTCTAGGGGGTTGGGGCGGATGACTCCAGCTATCGCGTCCATAGGTGATCGGCGGTTTACCAGCCGGATCGGCTATAGTGCGGCGCGGGTTTTGTTATGGAGACACCCTTTGCGCATTGTTCTTTTTTTCACCGCGTGGCTGTTGAGCGTCGGTGCCGTTGCGGCGCCGGGCGATATCGCGACGCTGGATCGCAGCACCTGGCCAGAAAAACTCGACAATCCGACCCTGTTCGACGTCGCCTCGCGGGCGGAAATCCTGATGTTCGCCCGCGGCCTGCTCGGCACCGAAGCGCTGGACGAAGCGGCGCTGGCCCAGCGTCTGGGGCTGCGCACGGTCAATCTGGATGCGATCAACAGCTTGCGCGAGCGCCTGTGGCAGCGTCTGCTGGCCAATTACAACTTCGCCCAGCAAAGCTGTGATCAGGACGCCTCGTTCTGCTTCCTCGTCGAAGACCTGCCGACCCTGCGCGAGCAGGCCGCCAAATTCGTGGTCAGCGACGAAAGCTATTACACCAAATGGGCCGAACCGAGCCGGATCTTTCATCTGCAATACCTCGATGAACTGATGCGCAAGGCTGCGCTCTCGCCGCAGACCAGCAGCGAACTCGATCATTTCGGAGACTACGAGCGCAACGGCGACGACATGCACGATCGCCTGTTTCTGCTGAGTTTCGACAGTGCCGCCAACCTGCAACCGGACAACATCGACTGGCTCACCGAGTACCTGCGCAAGTCGAACCTGAGCGGCACCTTCTTCATGTTGGGCAAGGATGTTCAGGCGCGGCTGGCCGACCGTTCCGTCAGCAGTCTGCAAGCGGCGTTTTCGCAGCAGTGCGTCGGCGTGCAGGGTTGGGAGTTCCGCTCCCACAGCCACTGGCAGGACTGGCAGGATTCGGTGCGGCGCAGTGCCGATCTGGTCCGCAACAAGCTGCCGGAAAACTACGTGCCGCTGTTCCGTCCTCCGGAAGGCCAACGTCGCAGCGATGCCCGTAGCTTCTTCAACAGTCAGGGCCTGCAAGTGGCGCTGTGGGACATCGATGCCCAGGACGGCGCCGGCAAGCTCAAGGGCAATCCGAGCGCGCAGCGGGTGCTGACCCTGATGCTGCTGTGGCGGCACGGGGTGATCAATTTCAACATGAAGCAGGATGCAGTGAAGACGGCGTTGCCTTGGCTGATCACGCAAACCGCGCAAAGCGGCATCGGCTGGGAAGACTGTCAGGACGCGTTTCGCTGAAAAACGGCAAGAGCCCGGAAACATTGGGCTTGGGGTGAATTTTTTGCAGAATTCGATGCAGGCGGACTTCCGACTCTAACGGGGGCAGGGCAGTCCGCCAAGGGCTTTTCGTCACTTTGCAAAATAAACTTCAAAAAAGCGTCAAAGTGCTTTTTTCTGTCACGGGTTTTGGAGTATTACGAAGTCAGACCGCCGAAACCTGCAACACAGGTGGCGTCTTCCAAGACCCATTTTGTGTGCGGTTCACCTGCTCTCCCGACAAAAGCTGTGCAGGTGGATTCGGCAGTCACTTCGAGGCGCAGCACCGCCGAGGTATTGCGTCGAATGGCTCCCACAAAGGTGACCGAGTATGGATGATCACGGACGTAGCCCTTCCTCCAACCAGCCAATCCTTTATGTACTCGATACCAACGTACTGATTCACGATCCAAACGCCCTGCTGAATTTCGAAGAACACCACGTCGCGATCCCGATGACCGTGCTTGAAGAGCTGGACAAGCTCAAGAGCGGGCATCACAGCGTGGCCGCCGAATGCCGTCAGGCTATCCGGCTGATCGACAAGACCTTGGGCGATGCCTCACCCGATGATGTCGAACAGGGCGTGCCGATCCAGCGCGGCAAGGGCGGCCCGAAGGGCTTGCTGTCGATTCTGATGAGCAAGCAGGCCGAATCGAACCTGATTCTGCCCGAGCATCTGAACGACAACAAAATCATCAACCAGCTGATCGACCTGCACACCCGCGACCCGAAAAAACCGGTGGTGCTGGTCACCAAAGACATCAACATGCGCCTCAAGGCGCGTGCCTGCGGGATCGACGCCGAGGACTACAGCACCGACCAGTTGGTCGACGACGTGTCCCTGCTGCCCAACGGCTATCACAACATGACCGGCTCCTTCTGGGACCGCGTGAGCAAGGTCGAAACCCGTCAGGACCACGGCCGCACCTGGCATCAGGTGCAATTGATCGACAACCTGCCTGCCGTGCACATCAACGAATTCATCATTGATGAGCAGGGCTTTGTCGGCTGGATCAAGGAAATTGCAGAGGACAAGCTGCTGATCCTCGATCTGCACCAGGAACCGCTGCTGCACCAGGAAGCCTGGGGCCTCAAGCCACGGGACATCTATCAGAGCCTGGCGCTGTACGCGCTGCTGGATCCGGACATTCACCTGGTCAACCTGTCCGGCGCCGCCGGTTCGGGTAAAACCATTCTGGCGCTGGCCGCGGCGATCGAGCAGACCATGGTCAGCAAGCGCTATCGCCGCATCATCGCCACCCGCAGCGTGCAGGGCCTGGACCAGGAAATCGGCTTCCTGCCCGGCACCGAAGCGGAAAAAATGGAGCCTTGGCTGGGCGCCATCACCGACAACCTCGAAGCCTTGCACATGGATGACGAAAACACCCATGGCAGCGTCGACTACATCCTCAGCAAAGTGCCGTTGCAGTTCAAATCGCTCAACTACATTCGCGGTCGCAGCTTCCAGCAGAGCCTGATCCTGATCGACGAATGCCAGAACCTCACGCCGCACCAGATGAAAACCATCATCACCCGGGCCGGCGCCGGTTCCAAAGTGGTGTGCCTGGGCAACCTGGCACAGATCGACACCCCTTACCTGTCCGCGACCAGCTCCGGGCTGACTTATCTGACCGAACGCTTCAAGGATTTCCCCAACGGTGTGCACATCACCCTGCAAGGGGTGCCTCGCTCGATCCTGGCCGAATACGCCGAATCGCATCTGTAACCGTCAAATCGAACCGGGCGACTGCAACGTCGCCTGGTTTTTTATGTGCGCAATTCTGACCCCCAGGTTTACAATCGGCGCTCCTGATCAGGAGTAATCCCGTGCTGACTCATCTCGATTCCCAAGGTCGCGCCAACATGGTCGACGTCACCGAAAAAGCCGTGACGTTCCGTGAAGCGACGGCCCAAGCGCTGGTGCGCATGCTGCCCGACACTCTGCAGATGATTGTCAGCGGCGGCCATCCCAAGGGCGATGTGTTCGCCGTGGCGCGCATTGCCGGCATTCAGGCGGCGAAGAAAACCAGTGACCTGATTCCCCTGTGCCATCCGCTGATGCTGACCGGCGTCAAGGTCGAACTGAGTGCCGAAGGCGATGACGCGGTGCGCATCGTCGCTCGCTGCAAATTGTCCGGTCAGACCGGCGTCGAGATGGAAGCACTGACCGCCGCCAGCGTCGCCGCCCTGACCATCTACGATATGTGCAAGGCCGTGGACCGTGGCATGACCATCGAAAGCGTGCGTCTGCTGGAAAAGGTCGGCGGCAAGAGCGGGCATTTCCAGGCGGAGCAGCCATGAACCTGACTGTGAAGTTTTTCGCCCGTTACCGCGAGGCGCTGGGCGTGGACTCGGTGAAGGTCGAAGGTGATTTCGCCACCGTCGATGACGTTCGTGCGTTGCTGGCGCAACGTGAGGGCGCCGATGTGCTGAGCGAACAGAACCTGATGTGCGCGCGCAACGAAGACCTCTGCCAGCTCGACGAGCCGGTGGTCGATGGCGACGAAGTGGCGTTTTTCCCTACCGTGACCGGAGGCTGAGCCATGGGCATTCGGGTGCAGTCCGAACCGTTCGATCCGGGCGCTGAAGTCAACGCGATGCACGCGGCCAATGTTGGCGTCGGCGCGGTGGTGAGTTTTGTCGGCTACGTGCGCGACTTCAACGACGGCCTCGATGTCGCCGGGATGTTCCTCGAACACTATCCGGGCATGACCGAAAAGGCCCTCGGCAAGATTGCCGTGGAGGCCGAGCAGCGCTGGCCGCTGTTGAAACTTGAAGTGTTGCACCGCATCGGCGCGCTGGAGCCGGGTGAGCCGATCGTGTTTGTCGCCGCTGCCAGTGCCCATCGTCAGGCGGCCTTCGACGCCTGCGCCTTCGTCATGGATTACCTGAAAACCCGCGCACCGTTCTGGAAGAAAGAGAACACCAGCGACGGCCCGCGCTGGGTCGAAGGCCGTGACAGCGATCATGCGGCGGCGGATCGCTGGAAGCAGTAATTCCTCTCCCCGATCAATCTCCCCTCGACTCCCGACCATCGGCTGACGCCGATGGCGTTTGTCCAATTGACGGTTTGTACGTAAAAGTCCAGTATGGATTTACAAGTACAAAAAAGGTCTTTCCCCGTTTCAGTTTTTTCTTCTGTCTTGCCAAACCAACAACAACCCGCGAGAGAACGAACATGAAGAAATTCCCCCTCATCACCGGTCTGGCACTGAGCCTGTTGGCGTGCAGCAGTGCGTTCGCCGCCGAGAAAACCCTGCGCATCGGTATCGAAGCGGCGTATCCGCCCTTCGCCTCGAAGACCGACAAGGGTGAAATCGTCGGTTTCGACTACGACATCGGCAATGCCCTGTGCGCGCAGATGCAGGTCAAGTGCGTGTGGGTCGAGGGCGAGTTCGACGGTCTGATTCCTTCCCTGAAAGTGAAGAAAATCGACATGGCGCTGTCGTCCATGACCATCAACGAAGACCGCAAGAAGTCGGTGGACTTCACCCACAAGTACTATTTCACCTCGTCGCGGCTGGTGATGAAGGAAGGCGCGACCGTCGATGACCAGTACGCCAGCCTCAAGGGCAAGACCGTCGGCGTGCAGCGTGCGACCACCACCGACCGTTATGCCACCGAGGTGTTCGAGCCCAAGGGCATCAACGTCAAGCGCTACGGCAACAACGAAGAGATCTACATGGACCTGGCGGCCGGGCGCCTCGACGCGATCTTCGCCGACACCATTCCGCTGACTGACTTCCTGTCGATGCCGCGCGGCAAGGGTTACGCCTTCGTCGGGCCAGAGCTGAAGGATCCGAAGTACGTGGGCGAGGGCGCGGGGATTGCGGTGCGCAAGGGCAACGCCGAACTGGTCAGCCAGTTGAACACTGCCATCGACGGCATTCGTGCCAATGGCGAATACCAGAAGATTTCCGAGAAGTACTTCAAGTCGGACATCTACGGCGACTGAGTCTGAAGACCGTGCAGCCTTCGCAGGCTGCACGGTTTCAGCCCTTCAATTCCTTCAAATGCTTGTACACCGTCGCCCGCCCCATGTTCAGCACATTGGCCACGTAGTTCGAGGCGCTCTTGCCCTTGAACGCCCCTTCGGCGTGCAGCGCCAGCACCAGTTCGCGTTTGTGATCGCGGGTCAGCAGGTTCAGGCTCAGTTGCCGTTCCCGTAGCCAGGCGTGCAGGAAAGTGTTGATGCGCTCCTGCCAGTCATCGCGAAACAGCGAGTCCGGTTGCGGGATCAGTTTGCTCGGCGAGAGGAACAGGTCCAGCGCAGCCTTGGCATTCTCGAACAGCGAAATATTCAGGTTGATGCACAGCACCGCCAGCGGATGCCCTTCGCTGTCGCGCAGCACGGTGCTCAGGCTGCGAATCTTCTGGCCGTCCCAATTGAGCTTTTCGTACGGGCCGATGTTCCGTTCGCTGACGTCGTCACTGAGCATGTCTTCCAGCGACGATTCATCGCCGATCACCCGTTTCGACAGGTTGTTGGCGATGTAGTCGACCTTCTGCGTGCGCAGGTCATGCAGCACCACTTCGGCGTGGGGAAAGAACAGCGTGGCAATGGCGTCGGCAATGGCGTGGTAGTTGTCCAGCGCGGCGTCATGCAGCTCGGGCGTGTGTTCGGGGGCGGTCATAACTGTGGAGCTCCAGGCAACGTCAACGCCCCCCGTGATCCGGGGGCGTTGCGAGTGTGCCGCAATCCGTCGGGCGCGTCATCCGGGCGGACGGTCAGGCCAGACGGGCAGGGGCGAGCATGGCGGCGGTCAGACCGAATTGCTTGAGATGTTCGGGCAACGATTCGCCACGTACCAGCGCGGCACTGGCCTGGCCCATCGCCGGCGAAGTCTGGATGCCGTAGCCGCCCTGGGCCGCGACCCAGAACAGCCCCGGTACCTGCGGATCGAACCCGGACAGCAAATCGCCATCGGCGACGAAACTGCGCAGGCCGGCCCAGGTGCGGGTCGGTCGGCGGATGGTCAGGGTCGTCGCTTCCTCGATCTGGTAAATGCCCATGGCGATGTCCAGTTCTTCCGGCTGCACGTCGTGCGGTTCCACCGGGTCGGCGTTGGCTGGCGAGCCGAGGAACATGCCGGCGTCGGGCTTCATGTAGAACGATTCGTCGAGGCTGACCAGCATCGGCCAGTGGTGGATGTCCACGCCTTCGGGGCCGGCGAAGATGAACGCCGCGCGGCGTTTTGGTTGCAGGCCCAGCGGCTTGGCGCCGGCCAAAGCACCGATCTTGTCGGCCCAGGCGCCTGCCGCGTTGATCACGACGGGAGCGCTGAAGGTCTGGCCGTTGGTCTGCACTTGCCAGATTCCATCGGCGTCGCGGCTCAGTCCGAGCACTTCACAGTCGGTCTGCACCACGCCGTTATTGCGACGGATACCGCGCAGGTAACCCTGATGCAGAGCGTCGGTGTCGATGTCGCTGGCGGTCGGGTCGTAGATCGCGCCATGGACTCTCTCCCGGCGCAGGATCGGCAGCCGCGCGCAGGCTTCATCCGCGCTGAGCAACTGCATCTCCGGCACCGTGGCCTTGGCGCTGAGGTATTGATTGTTCAGCTCGGCGGCGTCGCCAGTGAAGTCGACGGTCATTTCCCCGCGCGGGGTCAGCAGCGGGTGCTCGCAGAAACCGCTGGGCGGATGGTCGAAGAATTCGCGGCTGGCCTGGGTCAGCGCCCGAACCTGCGGAGTGCCATATGCGGCGGTGAACAGCGCAGCCGAACGCCCGGTCGAGTGATAGGCCGGGTGCGACTCGCGCTCCAGCACCACAACCTTGCCGTGCCGCGACAGCCAGAAACCGGTGGAAGCGCCGGCAATCCCGCCGCCGATGATGATGAAATCTGCATGACTCATGAAAATCTCCGGTGTCAGCGCTGCAATTGATAGACGGCGTTGGCCAGGGCGATGTCTTCCAGGCCCAGACCGATGGAGCGGAAAAACACGTGACGGTTGTAATCGGGGCGCTGCACTTTTTCGCTGAGCAGATCCGCGAGGTCGCCGATGATCGCGCTGTTGTCCCAGCCATTTTGTTCGCTGGCGATCAGCATCTCGCCGGCCGAGCCCGGGGTGGTCAGACGATAGTCGCAGAACACCTGCATGTCGTTGAGGCTTTGCGGCGGTACTTCGTGGGCGCGCGGTGCGTTGGTGCTGATCGAGGTGATCAGCGCCGGTTTGCTCAAGGTTGCCGGGTCGATCACAGGTCCTGCGGACGAGGTGCAGAGCATGATCACATCGGCCTCGGCGATGGCGGTTTCGCGGCTGTCGGCGATGCTCACCCGTGGATCGAGGGTTTGCAGTTGGCGGGCGGTTGCCGGGTCTTCGCTCAAGGTAGGCGAGTACACACTGATGCTCTGCCAGTCGCGCAACGATTTGACGTAATGCAGATGCGCCTGGGCGACCTTGCCACTGCCGATGATTGCCAGACGCGCGGCTTTCAACGGGGCAAGGGCATCGACCGCGACGGCGGTGGTCGCAGCGGTGCGGGCGGTGGTCAGTTCACCGGCATCGCAGAGCAACAGCGGTTGACCGGTCTGCATCGACATCAGCAGTGTCCACGCCGTCACCAGCGGGCCTTGTTCGCGAACGATGTAAGGCGAGGTCTTGACCCCGTACACACCGTCTTCCGCCAGCACGCCCAGATAGTTGATGAAGTCCCCGGCACCCTGGGGGAATTCCACCAGTTGCTGTGCCGGTTGCACCGCATGCCCGGCCGCCAGATCGCGGAACAGCTTGCGCAGGATCTGCGGCACATCGATCCGGGCCAGCAACTCGCGGGCCTGGGTTTGGTCGATCACGTAAGGCGTACTGGACATGTCGGACTCCGGAGGCTGTTATTTAAACTAATTTGTCCATTATGGACTTTTAGTTTTGTTGAACAATATCCGGGCGAAAAAAAAGGTTCTTCACGGATTGCCGGGAAAGACGCTCTTGATCTTCATGAAAAAGAATTCGCTATCCCGGTAACC
>NZ_JBXARR010000008.1:0-126772 GCF_058808435.1 Pseudomonas sp. GW821-FHT11D10
GCGCAGCGGACGGGACTCGAACCCGCGACCCCCGGCGTGACAGGCCGGTATTCTAACCGACTGAACTACCGCTGCGCGTCGGTGCAGGCACTTTCAGCCTACGTTCTTGCTTACGCAAGTATCTCGGGAGTGGTGGGTGATGACGGGATCGAACCGCCGACATTCTGCTTGTAAGGCAGACGCTCTCCCAGCTGAGCTAATCACCCGTTTGCATCTCCGAGGCCGCGAAATTTACGCAGGTAGCGAACCTAAGTCAATAGCAGGATTGAAGTTTTTCTAAAAAAGACGAAATTGCTTCATTCCGTATAAATCATCTTCTTGGTCATGCCGCCATCGACCACGAATTCCTGCCCCGTCACAAACCCTGCATTCTTCGACAGCAACCACGCCACCATCGCCGCGACGTCCTCGACCGTCCCTACCCTGCCCGCTGGATGCTGGGCATGATCGGTATCGGTCAGCGGCTCCGCGCGACGGGCGGAAGGATCCCGCGCATCGATCCAGCCCGGACTGACCGCATTGACGCGAATCTCCGGCCCGAGGCTGATTGCCAGCGCGTGAGTCAACGCCAGCAAACCACCCTTGCTCGCCGCATAGGCTTCGGTATCCGGCTCCGACTGCGCCGCACGGGTCGAGGCCAGATTGACGATCGCCCCGTTGTGCGCACGCAGATACGGCGCGCAGTGCTTGGCCAGCAACATCGGCCCACCGAGGTTCACCGCCAGCACCCGATTCCAGTAAGCCAGGTCGAGGCTTTCCAGCGTGATGTTGTGCGGATCCGCCACGGCAGCGTTGCACACTAGTGCATCCAGGCGACCAAACTGCCCCAGCACCTCAGCGACACCCAACGCCACCTGGTTTTCGTCCGCGACGTCCATGGCGATGAACCAGGCGTTCTCGCCCAGCACCTTCGCTACTTTCGAACCCCGCGCGCGATCCAGATCCGTCAACACCACCTGCCAGCCTTCGCTGATCAGCCACGCAGCGATTCCCAGACCGATCCCGCGTGCGGCACCGGTGACCAATGCAACGCGGCCATGGGTGCCGATCTTTGGCGTAGACAACTCGATCACAACGCCGCCAGACCGCGCGACAGGTCGGCTTGCAGGTCAGCCACGTCTTCCAGACCAACCGCAATGCGGATCAGGCTGTCACGAATGCCGGCTGCCTCACGCTCCTGCGGCGCCAGACGGCCGTGAGACGTAGTGCTCGGGTGGGTGATGGTGGTTTTGCTGTCGCCCAGGTTGGCGGTGATCGAGATCAGACGGGTCGCATCGATAAAGCGCCAGGCGCCCTCTTTGCCGCCCTTCACCTCAAAGCTCACCACCGCGCCGAAGCCTTTCTGCTGACGCTGAGCCAGCTCGTGCTGCGGATGGCTCTTGAGGCCGGCGTAATGCACCTTCTCGATACCGTCCTGCTGCTCCAGCCACTCGGCCAGTTGCTGGGCGTTGGCGCAGTGCGCCTTCATCCGCAGGTTCAGGGTTTCCAGGCCTTTGAGGAAAATCCAAGCGTTGAACGGACTGAGGGTTGGCCCGGCGGTACGCAGGAAGCCAACGATTTCCTTCATCTGCTCGCTGCGACCAGCAACCACGCCGCCCATGCAACGGCCCTGGCCATCGATGAACTTGGTGGCCGAGTGCACAACGATGTCTGCGCCCAACTTCAGCGGCTGCTGCAAGGCAGGCGTGCAGAAGCAGTTGTCGACTACCAGCATCGCGCCCTTGGCGTGCGCGATTTCCGACAGCGCGGTGATATCCACCAGCTCAGCCAACGGATTGGACGGCGACTCGACGAACAGCAATTTGGTGTTGGACTTGATCGCTGCGTCCCAGGCCGACAGATCGGCCAGCGGTACGTAATCGACTTCCACGCCAAAACGCTTGAAGTACTTCTCGAACAGGCTGATGGTCGAACCGAACACGCTGCGCGACACCAGCACATGATCGCCAGCGCTGCACAGGCTCATCACCACCGCCATGATCGCGGCCATGCCGGTCGCCGTGGCCACCGCCTGCTCGGCGCTTTCCAGCGCGGCAATGCGCTCTTCGAACGCGCGAACGGTCGGGTTGGTGTAACGCGAGTAAACGTTGCCCGGCACTTCCCCGGCAAACCGCGCAGCCGCGTCAGCGGCGGTACGGAACACGTAGCTGGAAGTGAAGAACATCGGATCACCGTGCTCGCCTTCCGGCGTACGGTGCTGACCGGCACGTACGGCCAGGGTATCGAACGCTACGCCTTCGAGGTCGCTGTCCAGCCGACCGGCATCCCATTCCTGACTCATGCTGTCACTCCTTGCCCTGTTCTCGATAAATAAAAGTCTTTTGCCAGATACAAAACCGGCCCCTAAGGGCCGGTTGAAACTCAGTTGTTGTACAGATCGATGATCGCACTGACCGCCTGGGTCTTGACCTTCGAGGCATCGTTGCGTGCCTGTTCGATCTTGCTCAGATAAGCCTCGTCGACGTCACCGGTGACGTACTTGCCGTCAAACACTGCGCAATCGAAGTTTTCGATCTTGATCTTGCCGCCGCCAACCGCTTCGATCAAGTCAGGCAGGTCCTGATAGATCAGCCAGTCAGCACCGATCAGGTCAGCGACATCCTGGGTCGAACGATTGTGCGCGATCAGCTCGTGAGCGCTCGGCATGTCGATGCCGTACACGTTCGGGAAGCGCACAGCCGGAGCCGCCGAGCAGAAGTAGACGTTTTTCGCGCCGGCTTCGCGAGCCATCTGGATGATCTGCTTGCAGGTGGTGCCGCGAACGATCGAGTCGTCCACCAGCATCACGTTCTTGCCGCGGAATTCCAGCTCGATGGCGTTGAGCTTCTGGCGTACCGATTTCTTGCGCGCGGCCTGGCCGGGCATGATGAAGGTACGGCCGATGTAACGGTTCTTGACGAAGCCTTCGCGGAATTTCACGCCCAGATGGTTGGCCAGCTCCAGCGCCGCAGTGCGGCTGGTGTCCGGAATCGGGATGACCACGTCGATGTCGTGTTCTGGACGCTCGCGCAGGATCTTCTCCGCCAGCTTCTCACCCATGCGCAGACGGGCCTTGTAGACCGACACGCCATCGATGATCGAGTCCGGACGCGCCAGGTAGACGTGTTCGAAGATGCACGGGGTCAGGGACGGATTGGTCGCACACTGACGAGTGTGCAGCTTGCCGTCTTCAGTGATGTAAACCGCTTCGCCCGGTGCCAGGTCGCGGATCAGGGTGAAGCCGAGCACGTCGAGCGAAACGCTTTCGGAGGCGATCATGTACTCGACGCCTTCGTCGGTGTGACGCTGGCCGAACACGATCGGGCGGATGCCGTGCGGGTCACGGAAACCGACGATGCCGTAACCGGTCACCATCGCCACGACCGCGTAACCACCGACGCAACGGTTGTGCACGTCGGTCACGGCGGCAAACACGTCTTCTTCGGTTGGTTGCAGCTTGCCGCGCTGGGCCAGCTCGTGGGCGAACACGTTGAGCAACACTTCCGAGTCGGAACTGGTGTTGACGTGACGCAGATCGGATTCGTAGATCTCTTTGGCCAACTGTTCAACGTTGGTCAGGTTACCGTTGTGCGCCAGGGTGATGCCGTAAGGCGAGTTGACGTAGAACGGCTGAGCCTCGGCCGAGGTCGAGCTGCCGGCAGTCGGGTAACGGACGTGGCCGATACCCATGTGGCCGACCAGGCGCTGCATGTGACGCTGTTGAAACACGTCACGCACCAGGCCATTGTCCTTGCGCAAGAACAACCGGCCATCATGGCTGGTCACGATACCGGCAGCGTCCTGGCCGCGGTGCTGGAGCACGGTTAGCGCGTCATACAGCGCCTGATTGACGTTCGACTTACCGACGATACCGACGATGCCACACATGCGACGCAACCCCTACTTAATGGATCTGAACTGAACAACACTCACTGAGGCGTTTTGGCCGACGGCAAGAGTTGCTCCTTGAACGGAATATCAGCGGGTACGCTGATTCCGCTGGCAAGCCACTGACTGCTCCACCCGAGAATCAGGTTCTTGGACCAGTCTGCGACCAATAGAAACTTTGGCACGAGCTGTGATTCTTTCCACCACCCGTCCTGCTGTACCGGCCCCAGGCTCAACAGCCCGACCGCCACGACCACCAGCAACACGCCACGCGCAGCGCCGAAGGCCATGCCGAGGAATCGATCGGTCCCGGACAACCCGGTGACGCGAACCAACTCGCCGATAAGATAATTGATCATTGCGCCCACGATCAGTGTGGCGACAAACATGATGGCACAGCCCGTGATCACACGAGCCGACGGTGTTTGAATGTATCCGGCGAGGTATTCGGACAGTGAGCCACCGAACATCCAGGCAACGGCTCCTGCGATGATCCAGGTCACCAGCGACAATGCTTCTTTGACGAAGCCGCGGCTCAAACTGATCAAAGCGGAGATGGCGATGATTGCAACGATCGCCCAGTCAACCCAGGTAAATGGCACAGTGCAGCCTACAGACGGATAAGGCGGCGCATTTTAGCAGAGCGCAGGGCTGTCGGTAAGCTGCGAATGTCAGTGCATTTCAATCGGGGCGATAGATTTCAGCCACGCTCGGGCTGGAAGCGCACCACAAACCCCTTGAGGTTCTGCTGGCGGCTCAACAGATCGCGCAGACGATCAGCTTCGGCACGCTCGATCAGCGGACCGACGAACACCCGGTTCTTGCCATCGGCGGAACGGATGTAAGCGTTGTAGCCCTGGCTGCGCAGGGTTTTCTGCAGGCTTTCAGCGCTGGCACGACTCGACAGACTGGCCAGTTGCACCGACCAGCTCACCGACAGGCCATTGGCATCGACGCGGCTTTGAGTGGTATCCGGTTTCGCAGACAGCGCAGCGATCGGCTGGGCCGGGGCTGTGGTTGGCTTGACCACGGGAGCTGGAGCAGGCGCCGGTGCAACCGGTTTGGCTACCGGCGCCGGAGCCGGGGCTGGCGCGGCGGAAGCAATCGGTGCCGTTGGCGCCACCTGCTCGGCGACTTCGTCATCGCTCGGCACTGGCTCTTGCGGCAGAACCTGCGGCTCGGGCACGGCCACGGTTTCCATCTGGATCTGCGCCACAGCAGGCGCCTGCGGTGCGGCCGGCGCATCGACGGTCACCTGACGCTGCTCATCCTGACGGGAAAACAGCATCGGCAGAAAAATCACCGCCAGCGCCACCAGCACCAGGGCACCAACCATGCGCTGTTTGTACGCCTTATCCAGCAAAGCCATTTGCCGCTTCCTCCGTGGAGCGCCGAGACAGCCATTCGAGGGCCTCGGCGACACAATAAAATGATCCGAACAGCAAGATCTCGTCGTCGCTGGTGGCCACTGCACACTGCCCTTCCAGCGCAGCCGCCACACTGTCATAAGACGTGACCGATGCGCCAAGGTTCTGCAGTGCAACATTCAATTCAGCCACCGGACGCGCACGCGGCGAATCCAGCGGCGCCACCGCCCAATGCTGGACGCTGGCATTCAACTCACCAATGACGCCGTCCAGATCCTTGTCTGCCAACAGGCCGAACACCGCCAGACGCTTGCCGACCGGCGGACGCGCAGCCAGACGTCGCGCCAGATACTCCGCCGCATGCGGGTTATGGCCAACATCCAGCAGGAGGTTCAAGCGCTTGCCGTTCCATTCGAACGAGCGACGATCAAGACGACCGACTACGCGAGTCGCCTGCAACGCAGCAACAATCTGCCCGGCATCCCATGGCAAACCGAGCAGCAGATAAGCCTGCAACGCCAGCGCAGCGTTTTCCATCGGCAGATCGAGCAGCGGCAAATCGCGCAGCTCGACGACCTGACCGTCAGCATTGGTACCGCGCCACTGCCAGAATTGATCCGTGATACCCAGATCGAAATCGCGCCCGCGCAGGAAGAACGGGCAAGCGAGCTCGCGCGCCTTGTCCAGCAGGGGTTGTGGAGGATTCAGATCGCCGCACAGCGCAGGTTTGCCCTGACGGAAAATCCCGGCCTTCTCGAAGGCCACGGATTCGCGAGTGTTGCCCAGGTAGTCGGCGTGATCGACACCGATGCTGGTGACCAGCGCGATATCGGCATCGACCACGTTGACCGTATCCAGACGCCCGCCCAGCCCGACTTCCAGCACCACCGCGTCGAGCTTGGCCTGTTGAAACAGCCAGAACGCCGCCAGGGTGCCCATTTCGAAGTAAGTCAGGGAAGTGTCGCCGCGCCCCGCTTCGACCGCCGCGAAGGCTTCACACAGCTGCGCGTCAGTGGCTTCGACGCCATTGAGCTGCACCCGCTCGTTGTAACGCAGCAGGTGCGGAGAATTGTAGACACCGACGCTCAGGCCCTGCGCCCGCAGCAATGAAGCCACGAAAGCGCAGGTCGAACCCTTGCCGTTGGTGCCGGTGACCGTAATCACCCGAGGCGCCGGCTGGCCCAGTCCCATGCGGGACGCTACCTGTTGCGAACGCTCCAGCCCCATGTCGATGGCCGATGGATGCAACTGTTCAAGGTAGGCGAGCCACTCGCCAAGGGTGCGCTCGGTCATACGTTGGCAGGCACCGGCGGAACGACGATCGGCTCGATCGGCGCAGCAACGAAGGTCGGGGTCGGCTTGCCGGTCAGTTGCGCCAGCAGGTTGCCCAGACGCGGACGCAGTTCGCGACGGTCGATGATCAGGTCGATTGCACCGTGCTCCAGCAGGAACTCGCTGCGCTGGAAGCCTTCCGGCAGTTTTTCACGCACGGTCTGCTCGATCACGCGTGGACCGGCGAAGCCGATCAGCGCTTTAGGCTCGCCGACGATCACGTCGCCCAGCATTGCCAGACTGGCGGAAACGCCGCCGTAGACCGGGTCGGTCAGCACGGAGATGAACGGAATGCCTTCTTCACGCAGACGCGCCAGCACAGCCGAAGTCTTGGCCATCTGCATCAGCGAGATCAGGGCTTCCTGCATCCGCGCGCCGCCGGAGGCGGAGAAGCAGACCATCGGGCAACGGTTTTCCAGCGCGTAGTTGGCGGCGCGCACGAAGCGCTCACCGACGATGGCGCCCATGGAACCGCCCATGAAGCTGAATTCGAACGCCGAAACCACGACCGGCATGCCCAGCAGGGTGCCGCTCATGGAAACCAGTGCGTCTTTCTCGCCGGTCTGCTTCTGGGCAGCGACCAGACGGTCCTTGTACTTCTTGCCGTCGCGGAATTTCAGACGGTCAACCGGCTCCAGATCGGCGCCCAGTTCGGCACGGCCTTCGGCGTCCAGGAAGATGTCGATGCGCGCACGTGCGCCGATGCGCATGTGGTGGTTGCACTTAGGGCAAACGTCCAGGGTCTTTTCCAGCTCCGGACGATACAGCACAGCCTCGCAGGACGGGCATTTGTGCCACAGACCTTCAGGGACCGAGCTCTTCTTGACCTCGGAACGCATGATCGAAGGGATCAGCTTGTCTACCAACCAGTTGCTCATGCTTTCTTTCTCCAGTACCGGCGGCCCGAACGCTCTGGTTCGCGGCCCCGCGTATGCCCTTCAGCTAAATTCATGTGTGGCGATGATCGCCCGGGCTGCCGGGTCAGCGGAACTGACCTGCGTACACCCCGAAAAGACCCTCAGCCTCTTTTCTACAGAGCTGTGGACGGCGGCAGTCTGCCAGCCGTCACATCAGCGTACGGCGTTGATGAATGCACGAATCTTTGCGTGATCCTTGATGCCCTTGCTCGCCTCTACCCCGCCGCTGACATCCACGGCATACGGCCGCACCCGGGCGATCGCATCGGCGACGTTCTCCGGCGTCAGGCCGCCGGCCAGAATCAACGGTTTGCTCAAGCCCTGCGGAATCAATGACCAGTCGAACGCCTCGCCGGTTCCGCCGGGCACGCCTTCGACATAAGTGTCGAGCAGCACGCCGCTGGCGCTTGGGTAAGCATCGCAGGCAGCGGCAATGTCATCGCCCGCCTTGACCCGCAAGGCCTTGATGTACGGCCGGTGCCAGCCTTCACACTCGGCGGCGGTTTCGTCACCGTGGAACTGCAACAGATCCAGCGGCACGGCATCGAGGATTTCCCCGAGCTCGCAGCTGCTGGCATTGACGAACAGCCCGACCGTGGTCACGAACGGCGGCAAGGCGGCGATGATCGCCCGCGCCTGCTGCACGGTCACGGCCCGGGGACTTTTAGCGTAGAACACAAAACCGATGGCATCGGCCCCGGCCTCGACGGCTGCCAACGCATCTTCTATGCGGGTAATCCCGCAAATCTTGCTGCGAACGGCTGACATGTCGATAAAAACCCCAAGGCAAATCCGAGAAAGTCCCGGATGGTAACAAATGCGTTCGAGGGCGTCAGCCGTCAAGTTCCGAGAAACCCGTAAGGAAATGTGGCCCGATGAAACGCTCGGGCAACGGGAACTCGTCGTGGTACTCGACCTGCACCAGATACAGGCCGAACGGATGCGCCGTGACCCCGCCGGAACGCCGCTCGCGGCTCTCCAGCACTTCTTTCATCCACTCCACCGGCCGCTCGCCGGCACCGATGGTCATCAGCACACCAGCAATGTTGCGCACCATGTGGTGCAGGAACGCGTTGGCGCGGATATCCAGAACGATCATTTTGCCGTGACGGGTCACGCGCAGATGATGCATCTTCTTGATCGGCGACTTGGCCTGGCACTGGCCGGCACGGAAGGCACTGAAATCATGGGTACCGATCAGGTACTGCGCGGCCTCGGCCATGCGCTCGACGTCCAGCGGACGGTGATTCCAGGTGATTTCTTCGTTGAGATGCGCCGGGCGGATCTGATCGTTGTAGATCACGTAGCGGTAGCGCCGGGCAATCGCCTTGAATCGTGCATGGAAATGCGCCGGCATGATCTTCGCCCAACTGACGCTGATGTCGTGGGGCAGATTGATGTTGGCGCCCATGACCCAGGCTTTCAGCGAACGGTCGACCTGGGTATCGAAATGCACCACTTGCCCGCAGGCATGCACACCGGCATCGGTGCGCCCGGCACATTGCAGCGAGATCGGCGAGTCGGCGACCTTCGACAGGGCTTTTTCCAGGGTTTCCTGCACGGTGAGCACACCGGTGGACTGGCGCTGCCAGCCGCTGTAGCGCGAGCCCTTGTATTCAACGCCCAGCGCGACGCGGAAAAAGCCTTCGGGCGCCATTTCGGCGGCCGGGTTATCTATGTTTGCCAAGTCGGTACAGCCTGCTGATCTACAAAGGCGGGCATTATAAGGCGGCGGGACGGGGAAACCAGACCCAAACAAAAACGGCAGCCTCATGGGCTGCCGTTTTGTTTATCTCTCAATGCCGACTCAGGCCAGATGCGAAAGCATTTCGCTCGCTTCGCTCTTCTGCTTGTCGTTCCCCTCGCTGATGACTTCATTGAGGATGTCGCGCGCGCCGTCATTGTCGCCCATGTCGATGTAGGCCTGAGCCAGATCGAGCTTGGTCGCGGCTTCGTCGGTGCCGGACAGGAAGTCGAAGTCATCCTCGCCCAGATCATCACCCAGCGCGGCATCGGCCTCGGTGAAGCTTGGCTCGTTGATGCTGCTCGACAGACGATCCAGCTCGGCGTTGACGTCGTCCAGTTCGGCGGCGAACGCATCCGGCTCGGCAGGCGCCGCGTCCATTTCGTCGGCCAGGGACAGGTCGAAATCGGCTGGCAGCTCCAAATCGTCCTGCGGCACGTCGGCCACGGTTGGGGTGTCGACCAGCGGCAGATCCTTCACGCCTTCGTCCAGATCCAGCAGGAAATCATCGTCTGCCAGCTCGACCGGCGCAGGCGCAGGATCGGCACCGAGGTCCAGATCCAGATCGAAGTCCGACAGGTCGTCGAGGTTTTCCTTGATGTCGGTCTGCTGTTGCAGCACGGACTCGAAGCTCAGGTCGTCATCAGTCGGGAACGCGTCCAGCTCGACCGGCGCTTCCGGCTCGACAGCCGCCACAGGCTCAACCGGCGTGATGTTGTCGAGATCGTCGAGGCTCAGGTCGAAAGCGCTGTCCAGTTCGTCATCAGCCGCAGCAGGCGCTTCAGGCTCGTCGAGCAACAGCTCCTTGACGTAATCCTCGTCCAGCTCGGCGGCAAGGGCCGCTGCCGCCAAGCCGCCGGCAGCGACGACCGCCATGGCCGGGAAGCGGCTTTTCAGCTCTTCGACCTTGGCGAAGTTGTCGCCATTGGCAACCAGTTGGCGCTCCTGACCGACGAAGGCATCGCGATCACCCTGACGACCGTAGACTTCCATCAGCTTCAGACGCAGATCGCTGCGCTGCGGCTCCAGGCTCACGCCCTCCTCCAGCAACGCGGCGGCTTGATTCAGACGACCGCCGTCGATGTGCGACTGCGCCTTGTCCAGCACGTCGTCGGAACGCTCGGCGGCCGGCGCCACCAACGGCGCGGCGATCGGCTCGGCCATCACCACTGGCGCAACTACAGCAGCAGCGGCGGCAGGCGCCGGAGCTGGAGCTGGAGCTGGAGCCGGGGTCAGCTTGACGCTGGCGGCTGGCACCTCCAGACCTTCGAAGCTGCTTTCCGGCAGATCGAGGTCCTGAGAGAAGGATTGCTCCTCCAGCGCGCGGGCCATGCGCAGGTGTTTTTCAGCTTCCTGTTGCGCCTTGCGGCGGCGGGCCAGCAGCAACAGCAGGAGCAGCAGAACCACTGCACCGCCACCGACCAGACCCAGCAGGATCGGATTGGTCAGCAGTTCGTTGAAGGTTTTCTCGTCATCGGCAGCCGGTTTGGTTTCAACCACAGGCTCGACAACCGGCTCGACCGGTGCCGGAGCAGCAGCCTCAGGCGCAGGTGCGGTCGGTGCCGCCTCTGCCGGAGTAGCCGGCGGCGTGGCAGCCAGTTCCGCGGTGATCGCCGGCACCACTGGCGCAGTGGCGGAGGTCGCGGGAGCAGCGCCCGAACCTTCGGCCTGCATTTTCGCCAGTTGATTGTTTTTCAGCTCGATCAGGCGTTGCAGCTTGTCCAGCTGGCTTTGCAGATCGGACATGCGGCTTTTCAGTTCTTCGTTGTCACGACGGGTGGTGTCGAGACTTTCCTGGGTCACCGCCAGTTTGTTGCTCAGGGCCTTGGCATCGCCGGCCGGGCCCTTGCCACGCGCCTTGGCGCTTTCGGCGGACACCAGGCTCAGGTTGTCCTTGGCGTTTTGCGCAGCACCGGTATTGGCGCGACCACGATTGGTCGCATCGAGCTGCTGCTGACCGGTGCCCGGCTTGGCCACATAACGACGGCCCTGACGCCAGGCTTCGTTCTGCGCGGCCACTTCGGCAATCGCTTTGGATTGCGGCAGCGCGGTGCTTTGCACCTGATCCGGCAGACGCAGCACCTGACCGGTTTTCAGGCGGTTGATGTTGCCGCCGATGAATGCGTCCGGGTTCAGGGCCTGGATCGCCAGCATGGTCTGCTGCACCGAACCGCCGGTGCGCGCCTTGGCGGCGATTTCCCACAGGGTGTCGCGCGGCGTGGTGGTGTGGGTCGAATGCGTGGCGCCGGTGGTCGGCGCGGTGATGGTTTGCGCTGGCGCAGGCTGGGCGGCGGCATCAGCGGTCTGCGGCGAGAACTTCGACGGATCCAGCAGCACGCTGTAGTCACGCAGCAGACGGCCGTTCGGCCACATCACCTGCACGAGGAATTTCACCATCGGTTCCGACAGCGGCTTGCTCGACGTTACGCGCAGCACGCTTTTGCCGCTGGCGTTGAGCACCGGGGTGAAGGTCAGATCATTGAGGAAGGCCTGGCGATCGACGCCGGCCTTGGCGAAATCTTCCGGCGAGGCCAGGCTCGGCACCACTTCGGCAGCGGTCAGATCCTTGACATCGAGCAGCTCGATTTCCGCCACCAGCGGCTGGTTCAGGGTCGACTTCAGGGTCAGCTCCCCGAGCCCGAGGGCATGCGCCATACCGGAGGACAGCGCCGAGGCGGCCGCTATTGCTAACACCAGTTTGCGAACTTGAACCATAGCCTCTTCCTTTGTTTGAACGTTCCTCGGCCAGCGAGAAGATGTTGATTGTCGCTGCCGTAAGGCATTGCGCGCGACGACGACAGCATGCCGCGCGCGATCATTTCTTTGATGCCCCGGAAAGTCCCGGAGGGTGACACGTCATCGAGTGCTCCGGCCAAGCATAGCGCTCGCCTAGAATCAGTCGACAAATTGTTGCCAAGTATCTTTTACAGCAGGTCTTTTATCAACAACTCGGCGACCTGCACGGCGTTGAGGGCCGCACCTTTGCGTACGTTATCTGACGTCAGCCACAGATTAAGTTCCGACGGTTCGTCGACACCGGCACGCACCCGCCCGACGTAGACCACGTCCTGCCCGACCGCGTCACCGACGGCAGTCGGATAATCGCCCGCCTCTACCAGCTCGATGCCCTCGGCCTCTTCAAGCGCGGCGTTGACCTTTTCCAGGTCGACCGCGCTCGCTGACTGCAAGGTCACGCTAAAGCTATCGCCAAAAAACACCGGGGCTTGAACGCAAGTTGCGGAAATCTTTAATAAAGGCTTGGCCAGCACCTGACGCAGCTCGCGCACCAGACGTTTTTCCAGCAGCGTATGGCCTTGCGCGTCGGGCGTACCGACCTGAGCCAGCAGGTTGAAAGCCATCTGCCGGTCGAAGAAAGTCGGCTCCAGCGGACGCATGTTCAGCAGCTCGGCGGTCTGGCGCGCCAGCTCGGTCACGGCTTCGCGGCCCTGGGCGGAAACCGCCAGATTGGCGGTGACATGCACATATTGCAGCTCGATCAGATCGAGCAGCGGCGCCAGCACCACGGCCAATGTGGTGGCCGACGGGCTCGGGCTGCTGACCTGGAACGGTACTTTCAAACCGGCCAGCACCTCGGCATTGGCTTCCGGCACCACTTGCGGCGCCTGATCCGCCGGCAAAGCGCCGGACAAATCAACCAGCGAGCAACCTGCCGCATGCGCGCGGGCGGCGTAACTCAAAGTGATGGCAGGGCCGGCGGCAAAGAACGCCAGCTTGACCTTGCTGAAGTCGAACTCGTCGACTTCACGCACGCGCACGTTCTTGTTGCGAAACAGCACCGAGCTGCCGGCGGATTCGCTGCTGGCCAACAGGTGCAAGGTGCCGACCGGAAAGTCGCGCTCTTCGAGAATCTGCACGAGGGTTTCGCCGACAGTACCGGTGGCGCCGATCACGGCAATATCAAGGGTCTGGGTCATGTTGCTACCTCTGGCGAAACGGGGGGAGCGGCACTTTACCGGGTGACCGCCACGCAGGCAAAAAAAACCCGCGCCTCTTGCAAGGCACGGGTTCTTTCATTACATCAAGCGATCAACGCTCAAGCAGGATCCGCAGCATGCGACGCAGCGGTTCGGCCGCGCCCCACAGCAGTTGGTCGCCGACGGTGAAGGCACCGACGAACTGCGAACCCATGTTCAGCTTGCGCAGACGACCGACCGGTACGTTCAGCGTGCCGGTGACTTTCGTCGGGCTCAGCTCCTGCATGCTGATTTCGCGCTGGTTCGGCACCAGTTTGACCCAAGGGTTGTGCTGGCTGATCAGCCCTTCGATGTCGGCGATCGGCACATCCTTGTTCAGCTTGATGGTCAGCGCCTGGCTGTGGCAACGCATGGCGCCGATGCGCACGCAGATGCCGTCGACCGGGATCGGGCTCTTGAAGCGACCGAGGATCTTGTTGGTCTCGGCCTGAGCCTTCCACTCTTCACGGCTCTGGCCGTTCGGCAGTTCCTTGTCGATCCACGGGATCAGGCTGCCGGCCAGCGGTACGCCGAAGTTTTCGGTCGGGTACGCGTCGCTGCGCATGGCTTCGGCCACACGACGGTCGATGTCAAGGATCGCGCTGGCAGGATCGGCCAGTTGATCGGCGACAGCGGCGTGGGTCGCGCCCATCTGCTTGATCAGTTCACGCATGTTCTGCGCGCCGGCACCGGAAGCCGCCTGATAGGTCATGGCGCTCATCCACTCGACCAGACCAGCCTCGAACAGACCGCCCAGGCCCATCAGCATCAGGCTGACGGTGCAGTTGCCGCCGATGTAGTTCTTGGTGCCCGCGTCGAGCTGCTGGTCGATGACCTTGCGGTTGACCGGATCGAGGATGATGACCGCGTCATCGTTCATCCGCAGGCTCGAGGCCGCGTCGATCCAGTAACCCTGCCAGCCGGCTTCGCGCAGCTTCGGGAACACTTCGCTGGTGTAGTCGCCGCCCTGGCAGGTCAGGATCACGTCGAGGGTCTTCAGCTCTTCAATGCTGTAAGCGTCCTTGAGCGGAGCAATGTCCTTGCCCACGGACGGGCCTTGGCCACCGACATTGGAAGTGGTGAAAAACACCGGCTCGATAAGATCGAAATCCTGCTCTTCCAGCATCCGCTGCATGAGCACGGAACCGACCATGCCGCGCCAACCGATCAGACCTACACGTTTCATCGCAACTACACCTTCTTGAAAAGTGGGCCGCTGCTTTGTATTGAATTTCGCAGCGGGCCCGAGAGATTACAGATTCCGCAGCGCGGCGACTACTGCGTCACCCATTTCCTGCGTACCGACTTTAGTGCAACCGGTCGAAAAGATATCGCCGGTGCGCAGACCTTGATCCAGCACCACGCTGACCGCTTTCTCGATGGCATCGGCCGCTTCGTGCAGATTGAAGCTGTAACGCAGCATCATCGACACCGACAGAATGGTCGCCAGCGGGTTGGCGATGCCTTTGCCGGCGATGTCCGGCGCCGAACCGTGGCAAGGCTCGTACATGCCCTTGTTGTTGGCATCCAGCGAGGCCGACGGCAGCATGCCGATGGAGCCGGTGAGCATCGACGCTTCGTCGGACAGGATGTCGCCGAACATGTTGTCGGTGACGATCACGTCGAACTGCTTCGGTGCGCGCACCAGTTGCATGGCGGCGTTGTCGACGTACATGTGGCTCAACTCGACGTCCGGGTAATCCTTGGCAACCTGCTCGACCACTTCACGCCACAGTTGGCTGGACGCCAGCACGTTGGCCTTGTCCACCGAGCACAGCTTCTTGCCGCGCACGCGGGCCATGTCGAAACCGACTCGGGCGATGCGGCGGATTTCGCTTTCGCTGTACGGCAGCGTGTCGTAGGACTGGCGCTCGCCGTTTTCCAGAGTACGGGTGCCGCGCGGCGCGCCGAAGTAGATGCCGCCGGTCAGCTCACGGACGATCAGGATGTCCAGGCCGGCAACGATTTCCGGCTTCAGGCTAGAAGCATCGGCCAGTTGCGGGTACAGGATCGCCGGACGCAGGTTGCCGAACAGGCCCAGTTGCGCACGGATTTTCAGCAGGCCGCGCTCAGGGCGGATGTCACGCTCGATGGTGTCCCATTTCGGGCCGCCGACGGCGCCCAGCAGCACAGCGTCGGCTGCACGGGCACGCTCGAGGGTTTCGTCGGCCAGCGGCACGCCGTGCTTGTCGATGGCGGCGCCACCGATCACGTCATGGCTCAGCTCGAAGCCCAGGCTGTACTTGTCGTTGGCCAGCTCCAGCACCTTGACCGCTTCGGCCATGATTTCCGGACCAATACCGTCGCCTGGGAGAATCAGAATCTGCTTGCTCATGCTTTCCTCGTGTCTTCAGTCGGTGCGCCATCGACTGGCGCGCCCGGAAAAATACTTATCGTTTCAGGATTACTTTTCAGCCCAGAGCACCAGTACATCTGTACTGAACGAACCATCGGCCTCAATCTCAAAATATTCGCGCACTTCGTTGCCCATCGACTGCTGCAACTGGCGGATCGCGGCGCGCATCACTTCGGGTGTGCGCATGCGCTCGACCCAGCTGTTGTACTCCAGACGCAGGCGCTGACGCGTGGTGCTGCGGGTGTGCAGACCGGCTTCGCTGACCTGGCGCAACCACTCACCGGCCGAATAATCGCGCACATGGCTGGTGTCGCGCAGCACTTCAACGCTCTGCAAATAGGTGTCGAACAGCGGACTGCCCGGCGACAGCACATCGATGAACGCCGCCACGCCGCCCGGTTTCAGCACCCGACGCACTTCGCGCAAGGCCACGCCGAGGTCGCTCCAATGGTGCGCTGAATAACGGCTGAACACGAAGTCGAACTCGCCATCGGCAAACGGCAGACGCTCGGCGGCACCGTTGACCGTGGACACGTTGCTCAAGCCGCGATCAACGGCAGCGGCGGCGACCACGTCGAGCATCTGCTGCGACAGGTCGTACGCCACCACTTCTTTCACCAACGGGGCGACGTGAAAACTCACGTGCCCGGCGCCGCAACCCAGATCCAGCACCCGCGCCTCGCCCTGCCCCGCCAGTTCAGCCTGCAGCAGCGCAAATTCAGTGCCTTGAGCGTGAACGGCGCTGCTCAGGTAGGCGGCGGCCTGTTCACCGAATTGCTTTTGTACAACCTGACTGTGGGCGGTGCTGGTCATGGGTACGTCCTTTTCCGGGTTTCAACCTTTCAGATTCACGCGTCGCGGAACAACCACGGCTGGCTCGCGCGATGCTTGGCTTCGAACGCGGCAATCGCATCGCCGTCCTGCAGGGTCAGGCCGATGTCGTCCAGGCCGTTGAGCAGGCAGTGTTTGCGGAAAGCGTCGATCTCGAAGCGATAGACCTTGCCGCTCGGGCTGGTCACGGTCTGCTCGTGCAGATCGATCTGCAACTGATAGCCCGGCGCGGCCTCGACCTGTTTGAACAGCTCGTCAACTTCGGCATCGCTCAAGATGATCGGCAGCAAGCCGTTCTTGAAGCTGTTGTTGAAGAAGATGTCGGCGTAGCTCGGCGCGATGATGCTGCGGAAACCGTATTCTTCCAGCGCCCACGGCGCGTGTTCACGGCTGGAACCGCAACCGAAGTTCTCGCGGGCCAGCAACACGCTGGCGCCTTGATAACGCTCGGCGTTGAGCACGAATTCCTTGTTCAGCGGACGCTTGGAGTTGTCCTGATACGGCTGACCCACATCGAGGTAACGCCACTCGTCGAACAGGTTCGGGCCGAAACCGGTGCGCTTGATCGATTTCAGAAACTGCTTCGGAATGATCTGGTCGGTGTCGACGTTGGCACGATCCAGAGGCGCGACGAGACCAGTGTGCTGGGTAAAAGCTTTCATGCTGCGCTCCTTTAGATCAATTCACGAACGTCGATGAAACGACCGTTCACCGCCGCCGCAGCGGCCATGGCCGGGCTGACAAGGTGGGTACGGCCACCGGCGCCCTGACGGCCTTCGAAGTTACGGTTGGACGTCGAGGCGCAATGCTCGCCGGACTCCAAACGGTCCGGGTTCATCGCCAGACACATCGAGCAACCCGGCTCGCGCCATTCGAAACCGGCTTCGAGGAAGATCTTGTCCAGACCTTCAGCCTCGGCTTGCGCCTTCACCAGACCCGAGCCCGGCACCACGATGGCCTGCTTGATGGTCGACGCAACCTTGCGGCCCTTGGCGATCACCGCCGCAGCACGCAAGTCTTCAATACGCGAGTTGGTGCAGGAACCGATGAATACGCGGTCGAGCTGAATGTCGGTGATCGCCTGATTGGCGGTCAAACCCATGTATTTCAAGGCGCGGACGATCGAGTCGCGCTTGACCAGATCCATCTCTTTAGCCGGGTCCGGCACGTTCTGATCAACGGCCAAGACCATTTCCGGCGAGGTGCCCCAGCTGACCTGCGGCTTGATCTGCGCAGCGTCGAGCTCGACCACGGTGTCGAAATGCGCGTCGGCGTCGGACACCAGGTCTTTCCAGGACTCGACAGCCAGATCCCACTCGGCGCCTTTCGGTGCGAAAGGACGACCGTTGACGTAATCCACAGTTTTCTGGTCCGCCGCCACCAGACCCACACGGGCGCCGGCTTCGATGGACATGTTGCAGATGGTCATGCGGCCTTCGATCGACAGGTCGCGAATCGCGCTGCCGGCGAATTCGATGGCATGGCCGTTACCGCCGGCAGTGCCGATCTTGCCGATCACCGCGAGGACGATGTCCTTGGCGGTCACGCCGAACGGCAACTGGCCTTCGACGCGCACCAGCATGTTCTTCATTTTCTTGGCGACCAGGCACTGGGTGGCGAGCACGTGCTCGACCTCGGAAGTGCCGATACCGTGAGCCAGGGCGCCGAACGCGCCGTGGGTCGAGGTGTGCGAGTCGCCGCAAACCACGGTCATGCCCGGCAAGGTCGCGCCCTGCTCCGGGCTGATCACGTGAACGATGCCCTGACGCACGTCGTTCATCTTGAATTCGACGATGCCGTATTCATCGCAGTTGTCGTCGAGGGTCTGAACCTGCAAGCGCGAGACCTGGTCGGCAATGGCTTCGATGCCGCCCTTGCGCTCCGGGGTGGTCGGTACGTTGTGGTCCGGGGTGGCGATGTTGGCATCGATGCGCCACGGCTTGCGCCCGGCCAGACGCAGGCCTTCGAAGGCTTGCGGCGAGGTCACTTCGTGAATGATGTGACGATCGATATAGATCAGCGCCGAGCCATCGTCGCGCTGCTTGACCAAATGCGAATCCCAGAGCTTGTCGTAGAGCGTTTTGCCGGCCATCAGACGGTTCCTCATCAGCTTGTTTCTATGCCCTGGGCTTATCAATAACCCTTTGGCTTGTGAGGCCGATCCTATGGGGTTAGATTAAATAACTCAAATTCATATTTTTTATGCTTTGGATAACCAACTGGAATACGAACATGGACCTGGCCAACCTCAATGCTTTTATCGCGATTGCCGAGACCGGAAGCTTCTCCGGCGCCGGCGAACGGCTGCACCTGACGCAACCGGCGATCAGCAAACGTATCGCCGGGCTGGAGCAGCAATTGAATGTGCGGCTGTTCGACCGGCTCGGTCGTGAAGTGGGCCTGACCGAGGCCGGCCGGGCCCTGCTGCCTCGGGCTTATCAGATTCTCAACGTGCTGGATGACACGCGCCGCGCCCTGACCAACCTGACCGGCGAAGTCACGGGCCGCCTGACCCTGGCCACCAGTCACCACATCGGCCTGCACCGTTTGCCGCCCTTATTAAGGGAATACACCCGACGCTACCCACAGGTGGCGCTGGATATTCAGTTCCTCGATTCGGAAGTGGCCTACGAGGAAATCCTCCACGGCCGCGCAGAGCTGGCGGTCATCACCCTGGCACCGGAGCCGCATACGCTGGTCAAGGCCACGCCGGTCTGGGATGACCCGCTGGATTTCGTGGTCGCCCCGGAACACACATTGATCAGCAACGGTGCTGTCACATTGGCGGACATTGCCGGCCATCCGGCGGTTTTCCCCGGCGGCAACACCTTTACTCACCATATTGTCCAGCGTCTGTTCGAGGCTCAGGGCCTGACGCCGAACATCGCCATGAGCACCAACTACCTGGAAACCATCAAGATGATGGTGTCGATCGGCCTGGCCTGGAGCGTTTTGCCGCGCACGATGCTCGATGAACAGGTGGCGCGCATACCTTTACCGGGCATACAGCTCAGTCGCCAGCTAGGCTATATCCTGCACACTGAAAGGACGCTGTCGAATGCTGCACGGGCGTTTATGGCCCTGCTTGACGCTCAAATCGATCTGCCAGGGACTCTCGGCTAACTTGTGCTACTCCTATAGAGCTGCCGTCCCTGTGCCAAACGCCCAAATCAGCTCAAGGCTTCTCGACAATGCCGAAATCTGTTGACCGTATTCCGCCGATGCCGCGTATTCAGGCCATTGATCCACGGCGTTCCGAGCAGAGCTGGGAGAGCGCGCCGCAATTGCTCGCGGCGCTCAACGGCGCCCGCCTCGGCGCCTGGTACTGGGACATCGAGCGCGGGCAGATCAGTTGGTCGCGCGGCACTCAGGCCTTGTTCGGCTTCGATCCACGGCAACCGCTGCCGGAAGACCTGGAATACCTCGACCTGCTGCCACCGGAAGACCGGGCGAAAACCATCCGTGCCTTCCACGCCGTAATCGCCGGCGCACCGCTGGAACAGGCGATGCACCACCGCATCCGCTGGCCCGACGGCAGCCTGCACTGGCTGGAGATCAACGGCAGCCTGCTGCCGGACAAACACGGCCGGCCCCGAATGATCGGGGTGATCCGCGAAATCACCCACCAGCGGCAACGAGAACAGGCACTCAGCAGCTCCGAAAAACGTTTCGCCACGCTGTTTCACCTGTGCCCGAACATGGTGCTGCTGACCCGACAGGAAGACGGCCTGATCAGCGAGGCCAACCAGTATTTCGAAAGCCTGTTCGGCTGGCCGGTGCAGAGCGCCATCGGTCGCACCACCCTGGAACTGGGTCTGTGGGTGCATCCCGAGCAACGGGCGGAGCTGGTCAAGAAGACCAAGGCCAAGGGCGAGCTGATCAGCATGGAGGTGCAGTTCCGCGCCAGTAATGGCCAGATTCACGACGGCATCCTCAGCGCGCAAAAGGTCGAACTCGAAGGCCAGCCGTACCTGCTCAGCACCTTTCTCGACACCACCGAACGCAAAGCCGCCGAACATGCCCTGAAAGACAGCCAGGAACGCCTCGACCTGGCGCTGGATTCGGCGCAGCTCGGCACCTGGGACTGGCACATTCCCAGCGGCATGCTCTACGGCTCGGCCCGGGCTGCGCAATTGCACGGGCTGGAGCCGAAACCGTTTCATGAATCGTTCGAAGAGTTCTTCGAGGGCGTCCCCGGCGAAGAGCGCGACAGCATGCGCGACGCCTATCGCAGCCTGCGCGAAGGCCCGGCCGGCAATTATCAGCTGACTTACCGCGTACAACTGCCGGACGGCAGCTCGCGCTATCTGGAAAGCCGCGCTCGCCTCTATCGCGACGACAATGGCGTGCCGCTGCGGATGGCCGGCACCCTGCTGGACATCACCGATCAGGTTGAACGCGAGCAACGGCTGGTGGCTTCGGAAGAGAAATTCGCCACGCTGTTCCAGGTCAGCCCCGACCCGATCTGCGTGACCCGACAGGAAACCGGGGAATTCATCGAGATCAACTCCAGTTTTTCCCAGACCTTCGGCTGGAGCGCCAGCGATGTGATCGGCCACACCGCCGAAGAAATCGGCTTGTGGGACGCCTCGGCGAAAAGCCTGCAACGCATCGAACGGGTGATCCGCGAACAGGGCCTGAGCAATGTCGCGATCATCGTCCAGCACAAGGACGGTCAGTCGCTGACCTGCGTGATTTCCAGCCGCCAGATCAGCGTCGGCAACCAGCCGTGCATCGTCACCACGTTGCGCGACATCACCCAGCAACAGCGCTCGGAAGCGGCGCTCAAGGCCAGTGAAGAGAAATTCGCCAAGGCGTTCCACTCCAGCCCCGACGCGATCACCATCACCGAGCGCGATACCGGGCGCTATCTGGAGGTCAACGACGGTTTCTGCCGCCTCACCGGCTATCGTGCCGACGAAGTTGTGGGCAAAACCGTGTATCAGGTCGGCATCTGGGCCGAAGAAAAACAGCGCTCGGCACTGCTCGCCGAACTGCAGATCAAGGGCCGCGTACATCATCAGGAAATGCTCGGGCGCAACAAGCGCGGCGAGATCCTGACGGTGGAAGTCTCGGTCGAACCGATCACCCTCAATGAAACCGCGTGCCTGTTGCTTACGGCCCGGGACGTCAGCCTGCTGAAGAACGCCGAAGCGCAGATCCGCCATCTGGCCTATCACGACCCACTGACCAACCTACCCAACCGCGCGCTGTTGATGGATCGCCTGAGCCAGCAGATCGCCCTGCTCAAGCGCCACAACCTGCGCGGTGCGCTGCTGTTTCTCGATCTGGATCACTTCAAGCACATCAATGACTCGCTGGGGCACCCGGTCGGCGACACGGTGCTGAAAATCATCACCGCACGGCTTGAGGCCAGCGTGCGCATGGAAGACACCGTGGCGCGGCTCGGTGGCGACGAATTCGTGGTGTTGCTCAGCGGGCTGGAAGGCACGCGCAACGAAGTCAGCGCCCAGGTACGCGAGCTGGCCGACACCATTCGCGAACTGCTGTCGGAACCGATGTTCCTCGACGGCCAGCGCCTGCAAGTGACGCCGAGCATCGGCGTGGCGCTGATCCCCGATCACGGCTCGACCCCGACCGATCTGCTCAAACGCGCCGATATTGCGCTGTACCGGGCCAAGGACTCCGGGCGCAACACCACGCAGATGTATCACAACACCATGCAGAAAGCGGCCAGCGAACGGCTGCGCATGGAGACCGACCTGCGTCTGGCGCTGTCCCGGGGCGAATTCGACGTGCACTACCAACCGCAGATCGACGCCCAGGACAACCGCATCATCGGCGCCGAAGCGCTGGTGCGCTGGAACCACCCGGAACTCGGCGCGCAATCGCCCACCGAATTCATCAAGGTGCTGGAGGACAGCGGGCTGATTCTGGAGGTCGGCACCTGGATCCTCGATGAGGCGTGCGAAGCCTTCAAGCAACTGATCGCCGAAAAGCTGATCGATCCCCTGGCCTTCAGCCTATGCGTAAACATCAGCCCCCGGCAGTTCCGCCAGAACGACTTCGTCGAGCGCATCGAGCGCAGCATGAGCAGCCACGGCCTGCCCTGCTCCTTGCTGAAACTGGAAATCACCGAAGGCATCGTCATCCAGAACCTGGAAGACACCATCAGCAAAATGCGTCGTCTGAAAAAGCTCGGCGTGAGTTTTGCCATGGACGATTTCGGCACCGGCTATTCATCGCTGACGTATCTGAAACGATTGCCGGTGGACACGCTGAAGATCGATCAGTCATTTATCCGCGACGCCACCACCGACCCCAACGACGCCGAAATCATCCGCGCCATCGTTGCCATGGCCCGCAGCCTGGAACTGGAAGTGATCGCCGAAGGCGTGGAAACCCCGGAACAGCTGGCCTTCTTGCAGGGGTTGGGTTGCCATCTGTATCAAGGATATTTGCACAGTCGGCCGTTGCCGCTGGAGGGGTTGAAAGGATTGCTGGAATGACGGACACAAAAAAGGGCGCCTTTCGGCGCCCTTCTTCTCGGTCGGCTTATTGCAGAGCCGGCTTCTGCACCCCATTGATCGGGATGCGTTTGGCTTTCGCCTCTTCCGGGATCACGCGCAACAGGTCGATGCTCAACAGACCGTTGCTCAGGCCGGCGGCCTTGATCTCGATGTGATCGGCCAGGCGGAACGACAGCTTGAATGCACGCTGGGCGATGCCCTGGTGCAGGAAAGTGACGCCTTCATTGGCATCACGCTTGCCGCCACTGATGGTCAGCACGCCTTTCTCGACTTGCAGGTCCAGGTCTTCTTCCTGGAAACCGGCTGCCGCCACGACGATGCGGTATTGATCGTCACCGTGTTTTTCGACGTTGTAAGGCGGATAGGTGCTGCCTGGCTCGTTGCGCAGGGCGGTTTCGAACAGGTCGTTGAAACGGTCGAAACCCACCGAGGAACGGAACAGTGGAGCGAGGGAAAATGCGGTACTCATGGTTCAAATCTCCTGAAAACAATCAGCAAGGTTTTTTGTCTCCGCGACCCGAATTCGGCATCGCGTAACCCTTAGATAGGGACCTGCGTTTTATTTTCAAGAGATCGTTTGAAGATTTTTTCAGGCGGCTTCGGCGACCGGCAAACCCAGCAAACGCGAGACCTGATCCGGCTCGGTCTCCCGGCGCAGCACGGTAAACAGCTCGACGGCCTCGGGATAATTGCGGGTCAACATGGCCAGCCATTGCTTCAAACGGCCCGGCGATTGGCGTGGCGTCATCTGCGCCTTGGCTTGCAGCCAAAAGTCCTGGATCAGTGGCATCAGCTCGGCCCAGGTCATCTCGACGACTTCCTCGCCGGCACGAGCGGCAGCGATCTGCTTGGCCAGATCAGGACGCGAAACCAGACCGCGACCGAGCATGATGTCTTCCACGCCACTGATTTCCCGACAGCGGCGCCAGTCTTCGACGCTCCAGATGTCGCCGTTGGCGAACACCGGCACCTTGACCACGTCCTGCACGCGCGGGATCCACTCCCAATGCGCCGGCGGCTTGTAGCCGTCAACCTTGGTCCGGGCGTGAACCACGATGTGCTCGGCACCGCCCTCGGCCAGCGCCGTGGCGCACACCAGCGAGCCGTCCGGGCTGTCGAAACCCAGGCGCATCTTGGCGGTAACCGGAATGTGCGCGGGTACGGCGCGACGCACGTGCTCGACGATCTGGTTGAGCAGCTCCGGCTCCTTGAGCAGCACCGCGCCGCCACGGGATTTGTTGACCGTTTTTGCCGGGCAACCGAAGTTCAGATCGATCACTTCAGAACCGAGCTCGCAGGCCAGCGCCGCGTTTTCCGCCAGGCACACCGGATCGGAACCCAGCAATTGCACGCGCAGTGGCACGCCGGAAGCGGTGCGCGCACCGTTGAGCAGTTCAGGGCCGAACTTGTGGAAATAGGCCGGGGTCAGCAACTGGTCGTTGACCCGAATGAACTCGGTCACGCACCAGTCAATACCGCCGACACGGGTCAGGACATCGCGCAGGATGTCGTCGACCAACCCTTCCATCGGCGCCAGAGCAATTTGCATGGGAAACACACACTCAAGGAAAAACGTGCGGCAGTTTACTGGGTTTCGCGGGTTAAACCCATGTCCGCCGTCTGTATGGCCGGGCCGTAGCCTTCGATGAACTCGGCGGGCATACGCTTGGGCCTGCCGGTGGACAGTTCGATGCAGACGAAGGTGGTCTGGGCGCGCAGCAGCGTGGCATTGTCGCTGGGGCGAATCAGCTGGAAGTGACGGGTCATTTTCAGGCGCTGATCCCAATCGACAATCCACGTCGCCAATTGCAGCTCGTCGCCTTCATAGGCGGCTGCCAAGTAATCGATTTCGTGGCGCACAACGGCCATCGCCCGATCCAGACGCCGATACTCGACCAGATCCAGACCCAGGCGCTGCGAGTGGCGCCAGGCGCAGCGCTCGAGCCAGGTCACGTAGACCGCGTTGTTGGCGTGGCCCAGCCCGTCGATGTCCTCGGCGCCCACTTGCAGATCAATGGTAAACGGCGTTGCCCGATCCCAGCCCATGCCCTACTCCCGGTCAAATGATTCAACCGGGGCAGTGTAACGGATGACTACGCCGATTGCCGCGCCTGAAGGCTGCGCCCGGCCAGCAGTGATAACACGCCATCAATCACCCGAGGGTCAGCCAATACGCGCTGATGGCCGCCGGCTTCGAGGCGCAGCAGTCGGCTGTCGAACCAGGATTCGTGGATAAGCTGGGATTCCTTGACCGAGACGAAGGTGTCGTCTTCGGCATGCACGATCAGGCCCGGCATATCCAGTTGATAGTGGGCGACATCGAGAGTGGCGGCACGCATGCCGACGTCCTGTTCAACCTGACGAATGAACGCGGAACGAGCTCTGGGTGGCATGCCGACGTAGCGGGCAAATCCGCGCAATACCCCGAGAATCCGCGCTGGAGCGGCGATGCTCACCAAGGTTTCAGTGCGCAAGCCCAGTTGCACGGCGAGCATCGCGCTGGCACCGCCCATGGAGTGGCCGATGACCGCTTGCAACGGCGGCAATTCGGCAGCGGCTTCAAGCATCGCCCGGGCGAACAACACCACGTTGGCTTCGCGCCCCGGCGAGCGACCGTGGGCCGGGCCATCCAGTGCGACAACGGTGTAGCCCGCTTCGACCAGCGCGGTGATCAACGCGGCAAACTGGGTGGGCCGCCCTTCCCAGCCGTGCATCAGCAAAACCGTCGGGCCTTGCCCCCAACGCAGGGCCGAAAGACCGAAACGCAAGGTGATGCGCTCGGATTTGGCCAGCAGCGGCAATTCCCAGTCCCGCGGTGTATTCGCGCGCGGCGTCATGAACGCCAGCCGCATTTTGCTCGCTACCAGTTTCGGTGCGAACCAGCCCAAGGTGCCATTAACGCCGCGAACCCACTTCAACGTGCTCATCGCTCTCTCCTCGGGCTTGTAGCCTTCAAGTCAACGCACTGCCGACTTGGCAGCGCGCAGCAATCGATCGGATAAATCCCCAGGCCCCAACGCCCTCGCGAGCGCCAGGCCACCCACCATCAAGGCCACGTCGGCCAACGCTTTGTCGGTGTCTTCCGGCGTTGCGGCCAACTGCGCAATCATCAATTCCAGGTGTTCGTTCAACGCGATCCGGAACGCCTCCGGCAGACGGCCCAGCTCACCAATGGAGGCCGGAATCGGACAGGCCGAATCGCTGGAATCGCGATGCTTGCGCGACAGGTAGAACGCAGCCACCAGGGCGCGGCGCTCTTCACCGGTCAGCTCGCTGTCCATGTCGGCAATCAGGTCGCGACGGCGACCGAGCAATTGCTTGAACGCCTCAAGCATCATTGCGTCCTTGCTTTCGAAGTGGGCGTAGAAGCCACCGACGGTCAGGCCGGCCGCCCCCATCACTTCGCCCACGCTCGGTTCAGCCGGGCCGCGCTGGATCAGTGCAGCACTGGCGGCCTTGAGAATGCGTTCGCGGGTTTGAGCTTTCTTGTCGTTCATCGTCGCCTCCGAATATTACGATAGCAATATTATTCTCATAATAATAATCCGCAAGTCACAAGCGTGACCGCTGGTCTGAAGCACAGTGTTGAGGAAAAAGAGGATTTGGCCAAACGCCAGACAAACAAAAGGGCCATTCAATAATTGAATGACCCTTATAAAATCCCGCAGAGCGGGTAATCGTGGCGTCCCCTAGGGGACTCGAACCCCTGTTACCGCCGTGAAAGGGCGGTGTCCTAGGCCACTAGACGAAGGGGACACAAACCTTCTATACAACTGATCAGCGCTGAGTACTGATCGATTCAAGGCCGGTGTGGCCAGACCTTGAACTGTAAATTGGTGGAGCTAAGCGGGATCGAACCGCTGACCTCCTGCATGCCATGCAGGCGCTCTCCCAGCTGAGCTATAGCCCCGGATTTTTCGCCTCTCGGCGGAGCGACATCTTGCAACATCGCTTCTGTAAAACTGGCGTCCCCTAGGGGACTCGAACCCCTGTTACCGCCGTGAAAGGGCGGTGTCCTAGGCCACTAGACGAAGGGGACGCAAACCCTTCTATACAACTGATCAACGCTGAGTGTTGATCGCTTCGAAGCCGGTGTGGCCAGGCTTCGAAGTGTAAATTGGTGGAGCTAGACGGGATCGAACCGTCGACCTCTTGCATGCCATGCAAGCGCTCTCCCAGCTGAGCTATAGCCCCTCATCGTTGATGTCATCGCTGAGGACGGGGCGAATCTTAAGGGCGTATCGAAAGGCTGTCAAACTTATTTTTGAAAAAATTCAAAATTTTTTGTCGGCATTACAATCACTTACCGCCCTCCCCCGTAAATTCGGGGGAAAACACCGAAGGACAGGATCAAAAGATCCTGACCTTCGGCGCGTCCTGCAGAGTCAAACGCAATCAGGCGATGGCGCCCAACAGCTTTTCCCACTCTTTGTTTTCTTTCTTCGACACGCCGCCCAGCAGGTCAATCGCCTGGCGCAGACGGAAACGGGTCAGGTCCGGCCCGAGGATTTCCATCGCATCGAGCACCGACACCGAACTCGCCTGCCCCGTGATCGCGGCAAACATCAACGGCATCGCGTCACGCAGCTTCAGCTCAAGGGATTCGACCACCGCCTGAATCGTCGCGGTGATGCTGTCCTTCTCCCACTGACGCAGGCTTTCCAGCTTCCACAGGATCAGTTGCATCAACTGACGAACCTGATCGCCCGAAAGCTTTTTCGATTCGAACAGCTTGGCATCCGGATTCACGCCACCGGCGAAGAAGAACCCAGCCAGCGGTGCAACCTGACTAAAGGTTTCGACACGGCCCTGAACGTGCGGCGCGATCTTCATCATGTATTCGGAGTTGAATGCCCACTTCTGAACGCGAGCGGCGAACTCTTCCACCGGCAGATCACGCAGCCACTGGCCGTTGAGCCACGACAGTTTCTCGATATCGAAAATCGGCCCGCCCAGCGACACACGCTTGAGGTCGAAGTTGTCGACCATTTCCTGCAGCGAGAACTTCTCGCGCTCGTCCGGCATCGACCAGCCCATGCGGCCCAGGTAGTTGAGCATCGCCTCAGGCATGAACCCCATGCGCTCGTAGAACGTCACCGACGTCGGGTTCTTGCGCTTGGACAGCTTGCTCTTGTCCGGGTTACGCAGCAGCGGCATGTAGCACAGCTCCGGTTGTTCCCAGCCGAAGTACTCGTAAAGCAGGATCAGTTTCGGCGCCGACGGCAGCCATTCTTCGCCACGCAGAACGTGAGTGATGCCCATCAGGTGATCGTCGACCACGTTGGCCAGGAAGTACGTCGGCAGGCCGTCGGTCTTCATCAGCACTTGCATGTCCATGCGATCCCACGGGATCTCGACGTCGCCACGCAGCATGTCCGGCACCACGCAGACGCCTTCGCTCGGCACTTTCATGCGAATCACGTGCGGCTCGCCGGCAGCCAGGCGACGGGCGACTTCTTCCTTGGACAGCAGTAGTGCACGGCCGTCATAGCGCGGGGTTTCGCCGCGAGCCATCTGCTCGGCGCGCATCTGGTCCAGCTCTTCGGCGGTGCAGAAGCACGGGAAGGCGTGGCCCATGTCGACCAGTTGCTGGCAGTACTTCTGGTAGATGTCGCCGCGCTCGCTCTGACGGTATGGGCCGTGCGGGCCGCCGACGTCCGGGCCTTCGCTCCAGTCGATGCCCAGCCAGCGCAGGGCGTCGAAGATCTGCTGTTCGGACTCGCGGGTCGAACGCAACTGATCGGTGTCTTCGATCCGCAGGATGAACTCACCGCCGTGCTGCTTGGCAAAGCAGTAGTTGAACAGTGCGATGTAAGCGGTACCTACGTGGGGATCCCCGGTAGGCGATGGCGCGATGCGAGTGCGGACGGTGGTCATGGCATGTCTCGAAAAGAATGAAAAGCAAAGAACGATCAAGCGGCGAATGGTAACAGGCGACACCCGCCCCGCTCCAGCGGGCAGGGCATTTAAGCCAAGGTTGCGTCTGGAACGCCCGTTGGCCGTGGTGAATGGCCGAATATCAACAGACGGCATTTACCGTTCATCGGCTGTATGCCAGATTCGCCTGCTGATAACTTTCCTTACAATTCCTCGACTACAGTTTGCCCATGCCTGCCCAACTCAAGCGTCGCCTGTTCATTTTCCTGTTGCTGGTCCTGTTGATTGCCGGGGGCTTTTTCGCCCATTGGTTTTTCAAGGGACGCTTTTATGAAAGCACCGACAACGCCTATGTCCAGGGTGAAATCACCCGCGTGTCGAGCCAGTTGAGCGCGCGCATCGACGAAGTCCTGGTGCAGGACAACCAGCACGTGGAAAAAGGCCAGTTGCTGATCCGTCTCGAAGGCGATGACTTCCGCCTCGCCGTCGATCGCGCCAACGCCGCCCTCGCCACTCGCGAAGCCGAGCGCCTGCAAGCCCAGAGCAAGCTGACCCAGCAAGCCAGCCTGATTGCCGCCAGCGACGCGCAGGTCGCCACCACTCAGGCGACGCTCGGTCGCTCGCAGGTGGATTTGTCGCGGGCGGAAACCCTGCGCAAACCCGGCTACGTCTCCGAGGAGCGGGTCACCACCCTCTCCGCCGATGCCCACATCGCCCGCTCGCAAGTGGCCAAGGCCCAGGCCGATGCGCAGAGCCAGCGCCAGCAAGTCAACGCGCTGAACGCCGAAATCAAACGCCTCGATGCACAGATCGCCAACGCCCGCGCCGACCTCGCCCAGGCCGAACTGAACCTGACCCGCAGCGAAATCCACGCGCCGATCAGCGGCCTGATCGGCCAGCGCGCCGCACGCAATGGTCAAGTGGTACAGGCCGGCGCCTATCTTTTGTCGATCGTTCCGGACGAAGACATCTGGGTCCAGGCCAACTTCAAGGAAACCCAGATCGGTCACATGCAGCCAGGCCAGAAGGCCGAGCTGCTCTTCGACGCCTATGGCGATACACCGATCGAAGCCCGGGTCGACAGCCTGTTCGCTGCCTCCGGCGCGCAGTTCAGCCTGTTGCCGCCGGACAACGCCACCGGCAACTTCACCAAGGTCGTGCAGCGGATTCCGGTCAAGCTGACCTTCAAGGCCGATAACCCGCTGCACGGCAAGATCCGTCCGGGCATGTCCGTCACCGCCACCGTGAACATCAAAGACACCCCTGACAATGGCCGGTGATTCACTGATCCGCCCGGTCGGCGAACCGACCCGGCGGGACTGGATCGCGGTGATGAGCGTAATGCTCGGCGCCTTCATGGCGGTGCTCGACATCCAGATCACCAACTCCTCGCTCAAGGACATTCAGGGCGCGCTGTCGGCGACCCTGGAAGAAGGCTCGTGGATTTCCACCTCTTATCTGGTGGCGGAAATCATCATGATTCCGCTGACCGCCTGGCTGGTGCAGTTGCTGTCGGCACGCCGGCTGGCGGTGTGGGTGTCGCTGGGGTTTCTGATTTCCTCGCTGCTGTGCTCGATGGCCTGGAGCCTGGAAAGCATGATCGTGTTTCGCGCCATGCAAGGTTTTACCGGCGGCGCGCTGATCCCGCTGGCGTTCACCCTGACCCTGATCAAACTCCCTGAACATCACCGCGCCAAAGGCATGGCGATGTTTGCCATGACCGCCACTTTCGCCCCGTCCATCGGCCCGACCCTCGGCGGCTGGCTCACGGAAAACTGGGGCTGGGAGTACATCTTCTATATCAACATCCCGCCGGGACTCATCATGATCGCCGGGCTGATGTACGGGCTGGAGAAGAAAGAAGCGCATTGGGAGTTGCTGAAAAGCACCGATTACACCGGCATTCTCACGCTGGGCATCGGCCTCGGTTGTTTGCAGGTTTTTCTTGAGGAAGGCCATCGCAAGGACTGGCTGGAATCGAGCCTGATCGTGACGCTGGGCAGCATCGCCCTGCTGAGCCTGATTACCTTTGTGATCGTGCAGATTTCCAAGCCCAATCCGCTGATCAACCTCGGGATCCTGCGCAATCGCAATTTTGGGCTGTCGAGCATTTCCAGCCTTGGCATGGGCGTCGGGCTGTACGGTTCGATCTATCTGCTGCCGCTGTACCTGGCGCAGATCCAGAATTACAACGCCCTGCAGATCGGCGAAGTGATCATGTGGATGGGCGTGCCGCAGCTGTTTCTGATTCCGCTGGTGCCGAAGCTGATGAAGTTCGTCTCGCCGAAATGGCTGTGCACGATCGGTTTCGGCCTGTTCGGGCTGGCGAGTTTTTCATCCGGGGTGCTCAATCCGGATTTCGCCGGGCCGCAGTTCAATCAGATCCAGATTATCCGCGCCTTGGGTCAGCCGCTGATCATGGTGACCATTTCGCTGATCGCCACGGCGTACATCCTGCCGCAGGACGCGGGCTCGGCGTCGAGTCTGTTCAACATTTTGCGCAACCTCGGTGGAGCCATCGGCATCGCCCTGCTCGCGACGCTCCTGGATGCGCGCACCAAGACCTACTTCGATTACCTGCGGGAAGCGGTGGTGCCGACCAATCCACAGGTGGCCGAACGTTTGGCGTCGATGACCGATCGGTTCGGCAGTGACACGGCGGCGTTGGGCAAGTTGAGCGAGATCGTTCATCAGCAGGCGCTGATCATGGCCTACAACGATGCGTTTCATTTTGTCGGGATTGCGCTGGGGGTCAGCATGCTGGCGATTTTGCTGACCAAGAAACTGCCCGCCGGACTGAAGGCCGGCGAGGCACATTAACCTTGAGCGGACGCAGAGCGTCCAGGGCTGCATTCCCACGCCGAGCGTGGGAACGATCAGTCAGACGGCCAAAAGCCGCTCACGCAACTTGGCGATTTCGTCGCGCATCTGCGCGGCCGCTTCGAACTCCAGGTCGCGGGCCAGCTGGTACATCTTCTCTTCCAGTTGGCGGATGCGCTTGGTGATCTCGCTCGGCGAGCGCAGTTCGGCTTCGTACTTGGCGTTCTCTTCGGCGGCCTTGGCCATGCCTTTGCGCTTCTTGCTGCGCGAACCGGGCACGGTGGCGCCTTCCATGATGTCGGCGACGTCCTTGAACACGCCCTTCGGCGTGATGCCGTTGGCCAGGTTGAAGGCGATCTGCTTGTCGCGACGGCGCTCGGTCTCGCCAATCGCCCGCTCCATCGAACCGGTGATGCGATCCGCGTAGAGAATCGCCCGGCCATTGAGATTACGCGCCGCGCGGCCGATGGTCTGGATCAGCGAACGCTCGGAACGCAGGAAACCCTCCTTGTCCGCATCGAGAATCGCCACCAGCGACACCTCCGGCATGTCCAGGCCTTCACGCAGCAGGTTGATCCCCACCAGCACATCGAACGTGCCCAAACGCAGGTCGCGGATGATCTCCACCCGCTCGACGGTGTCGATGTCCGAGTGCAGATAACGCACGCGCACGCCGTGATCGGCCAGGTAATCGGTCAAGTCTTCCGCCATGCGTTTGGTCAGCGTGGTGACCAGCACTCGCTCCTCCACCGCCACACGCTTGGTGATTTCCGACAATAGATCGTCGACCTGGGTCAGCGCCGGGCGCACTTCAACCTGCGGGTCGACCAGACCGGTCGGGCGCACCACTTGCTCGATCACCCGTCCTGCGTGCTCCGCTTCGTAGTTGCCGGGCGTGGCCGAGACGAAAATGGTCTGCGGACTCACCCCTTCCCACTCGTCGAAGCGCATCGGCCGGTTATCCAGCGCCGATGGCAAGCGGAAGCCGTACTCCACGAGTGTTTCCTTGCGCGAACGGTCGCCCTTATACATCGCGCCGACTTGCGGCACGCTGACGTGGGATTCGTCGATCACCAGCAAGGCGTCGGCCGGCAGGTAATCGTAGAGCGTCGGCGGCGCCGCGCCAGCCGGACGACCCGACAGGTAGCGCGAGTAGTTTTCGATGCCGTTGCAGTAGCCGAGCTCGAGGATCATCTCCAGGTCGAACCGGGTGCGCTGCTCCAGACGCTGGGCTTCCACCAGTTTGTTGTTGTTGCGCAGGTATTCGAGGCGCTCCTGCAACTCGACCTTGATCCCCTCGATGGCGTCGAGCAGGGTTTCCCGGGGCGTCACGTAGTGGCTCTTCGGGTAGAACGTGAAGCGCGGCAGCTTGCGGATGACCTCACCGGTCAGCGGGTCGAACGCGGAAATACTTTCCACCTCGTCATCGAACAACTCGATGCGGATCGCTTCGAGGTCGGATTCCGCCGGGTAGATGTCGATCACGTCGCCGCGCACCCGGAAGGTCGCACGGGCGAAATCCATGTCGTTGCGGGTGTATTGCAGGTCGGCCAGGCGCCGCACCAGCGCACGCTGGTCGAGCTTGTCGCCGCGATCGACGTGCAAGACCATTTTCAAATAGGTTTCCGGGCTGCCCAGACCGTAGATGCACGACACCGTGGTGACGATGATCGCGTCCTTGCGCTCAAGCAATGCCTTGGTCGCCGACAGGCGCATCTGTTCGATATGGTCGTTGATCGACGCATCCTTCTCGATGAAGGTGTCGGACGACGGCACGTAGGCTTCGGGCTGGTAGTAGTCGTAGTAGGAAACGAAGTACTCGACGGCGTTGTTCGGGAAGAACGACTTGAACTCGCCGTACAACTGCGCAGCCAGGGTCTTGTTCGGTGCCAGCACCAGCGTCGGACGCTGCACCTGGGCGATCACGTTGGCGATGCTGAAGGTCTTGCCCGACCCGGTCACCCCGAGCAGCGTCTGGTGCGCCAGCCCGGCTTCGATGCCTTCGACCATCTGGCGAATGGCTTCGGGTTGATCGCCGGCGGGGTCGAAACGGGTGACGAGCTGGAATTCAGACATAAACACCTCTGGAATCGCGCCGCTGCGGGCAAACCGCAGCACCACGAGAAAGACCGCAAACGACCGATGTCGCGCAAGGAAAAACGAAGATTGTGCTGAATGTGGAGCCGATTGCCTCGCCTTTCAAGGCAAACGTCCTACATCCGGTAAAGTCTCCGACAGATCCATTCGACTAACGGTCGAGAAATAATCGGAAAAACTTACCTTAAAAGCCGATTCGCCTGTCGCCATTGATCGATGATGGCCTCTATACTAGCTCCCCGTTTGTGCACCGCTCTAGTGCATTCGGCTGGAGCGCCACACGTCCCTCCACTCTCCAATAGAGCTGCCGTAAAAATGAGCCTGTTCTCCGCTGTCGAAATGGCACCCCGCGATCCAATCCTGGGCCTCAACGAAGCATTCAACGCCGATACCCGGACCAATAAGGTCAACCTCGGGGTGGGTGTGTACTGCAACGAAGAGGGGCGAATTCCACTCCTGCGCGCCGTCATCGAAGCCGAAACCATTCGCGCCGCTCAGCACGCCTCGCGCGGCTACCTGCCAATCGACGGCATCGCGGCCTACGACCAGGCCGTGCAAAAGCTGCTGTTCGGCAATGATTCGCCACTGCTGGCAGCTGGCCGCGTTGTCACCACTCAGGCCGTCGGCGGGACCGGCGCACTGAAAATCGGTGCCGACTTCCTCAAGCAACTGCTGCCCAATGCCGTCGTGGCGATCAGCGACCCGAGCTGGGAAAACCACCGCGCGCTGTTCGAAACCGCCGGTTTCCCGGTGCAGAACTACCGTTACTACGACGCCGCCACCCACGACGTGAACCGTGCCGGCCTGCTCGAAGACCTGAACGCCCTGCCGAACGGCTCGATCATCGTGCTGCACGCCTGCTGCCACAACCCGACCGGCGTCGACCTGAGCCCGGCGGACTGGAACAACGTGCTGGAAGCGGTCAAGGCCAAAGGTCACGTGCCTTTCCTCGACATGGCTTACCAGGGTTTCGGTGACGGCATCGCCGAAGATGCCGCTGCCGTGCGTCTGTTCGCCGAATCCGGTCTGACTTTCTTCGTGTCGAGCTCGTTCTCCAAGTCGTTCTCGCTGTACGGCGAACGTGTCGGTGCCCTGTCGATCATCAGCGAATCGAAAGAGGAAAGCGCCCGCGTCCTGTCGCAAGTCAAACGCGTGATCCGTACCAACTACTCCAACCCGCCAACCCACGGTGCAAGCATCGTCGCCGCTGTGCTGAACAGCCCGGAACTGCGCGCCCAGTGGGAAGCCGAACTGGCTGAAATGCGCCTGCGCATCCGTGGCATGCGCGAGCAGATGGTTGCCCTGCTGGCCAAGAAAGCCCCGCAGCGTGACTTCAGCTTCGTCGGTCGTCAGCGCGGCATGTTCTCCTACTCCGGCCTGACCACCGAACAGGTTCACCGCCTGCGCAACGAGTTCGGCATCTACGCCCTGGACACCGGCCGCATCTGCGTCGCCGCGCTGAACCAGAGCAACATCGAAGCCGTGACGGACGCCATCGTTCAGGTCATCTGATCCGGCGCCGCACTGAAAACGGGAAGCCTTCGGGCTTCCCGTTTTTTATTTGTCTGAAGAAAAGCCGCTACACCCTCTAGACTGCACACAGACGATATTTCAGAGAGACGACATGAAAAACGATGACCTGCGCGCCGACCGCGATGAGCTGGACTACTATCCACCCCGCACTTCGGGCAAACGCGAAAAGAGCCTGGTGCTGCAAGTGGCGGCCGGGGTGTTTCTCGGCGGACTGGCCCTGTGGCTGGTGCAACTGGCGGCCACGGCGCTGTACGCAAAACTGCTGATGGGCACCTTTACATTCGGTGGCTGAAAGCCGTTCGGCAAAAAAATTTCGGCAAAGCTTGACTAGTCTTTTTAAATCAGTAACATACGCACCAATTCCGCAATAGCTCAGTTGGTAGAGCAAGTGACTGTTAATCACTGGGTCCCTGGTTCGAGTCCAGGTTGTGGAGCCAAATACAGAGCCCCTGAATCGAAAGATTCAGGGGCTTTTTTGTGGGCGCTGAAAAAAGCGGCACCATAGAAAAAGGGCCGATCAGTTTCGCAACTGATCGGCCCTTTTCATTCAACTACAACGGTCAGACGTGTTCGCTGCTCTTGGCATGCGCCTTCGGCGCGCCATGACCGTGATCCGCATCCGGATCGATCACCGGCACTTCGTTGCCGTCGCAGTCATGCAGCTTGCCGTCGCTGAAGTAGTCGCCTTCACGCAGCGCGGCCAGATCGCGATAACGCAGGGTCCGCTCTTCTGCCGCCGCAAACACCGACTGCTGATCCGAGTTACCCGCCGTGAAGTGGTTGAACGCCAGGTTCAGCAGGATCGCCATGATCGCCGACGAGCTGATGCCCGAGTGGAAAATGGTCGCGAACCAGCTCGGGAAGTGATCGTAGAAGTTCGGCGCGGCAATCGGGATCATGCCGAAGCCGATCGAGGTGGCGACGATGATCAGGTTAACGTTGTTGCGGTAATCGACCTTGGACAGCGTGCGGATCCCGCTCGCTGCCACGGTGCCGAACAGCACGATACCGGCACCGCCGAGTACCGAGGTCGGCACGGCTGCGATGACCCGGCCCATGAACGGCAACAGGCCGAGGATCACCAGGAAGATACCGCCGGTCGCCACCACATAGCGGCTCTTGATCCCGGTCACCGCCACCAACCCGACGTTCTGGGCGAAGGCGCTTTGGGTGAACGAGCCGAAGATCGGCGCAAACATGCTCGACAGCATGTCCGCCCGCAGGCCGTTGCCCAGACGCTTGGAGTCAACCTTGGTGCCGATGATTTCACCGACCGCCAGGATGTCCGCCGAGGTTTCCACCAGGGTCACCATGACCACGATGCACATCGACAGGATCGCCGCGAAGTGGAAGGTCGGCATGCCGAAATGGAACGGCGTCGGGAAGCCGAACATCGGGCCCTGGGTGACGTTGGAGAAGTCCGCCATGCCGAGGAACACCGCCAGCACCGTGCCGATCACCATGGCCAACAGGATCGACAGACGCGAGATGGTGGAACTGCCGACCTTGCTCAGCAGCAACACCAGCACCAGCGTGACCGCCGCCAGACCGATGTTTTGCATGCTGCCAAAGTCAGGCGCGTGGCTGTTGCCGCCCATGGCCCAGCGTGCGGCCACTGGCATCAGCGTCAGGCCGATGGTGGTGATCACGATGCCGGTAACGAGCGGAGGGAAAAACTTGGTGATTCGCGAGAACACCGGCGTGATCAGCAAGCCGATCAGCGACGCCGCAATCACCGCGCCGAGCACCGACTGGAAGCCGCCCTCCCCGCCACTGCTGACAATCGCCACCATCGTGGCAACGCCGGAGAACGACACGCCCTGTACCAGCGGCAACTGACAGCCGAAAAACGGTAAACCCAGGGTTTGCAGCAACGTGGCCAGCCCCCCCGCAAACAATGAAGCAGCAATCAACAGACCGATGTCCGCCGGCGAAAGCCCGGCGGCCTGACCGATGATCAGTGGCACCGCGACGATACCGCCATACATGGTCAGAACGTGTTGCAGGCCGTAAGCCATATTCGCGCCGACCCCGAGATTCTCGTCCTCGGGCCGTTGGTGTGAAACATGGGGCGTTTTCATGGTGGGGGAGTTCCCTGGTTTTTGTTATGCGCACACTGTATGCAAGAGTCAGGACAAATGTCCATAGACTTGTATACAACTTATCAGTCACATAATGGTTAGCTAGCCACCCAACCTTCTATCCCGCTGCTTTCATCCCCCACAAATCCGGCAACACATCCCCAATCGAGTGCACGCGTTATCCGCCTAGGCTGAAGTGTTCACGGCGACCGACGGCGCGGCCGCTCTCTTTTTTATACATATAAAGTATGCATAATGAAGTCATTCAAGATTCAGTTCGACAAAAGCAAGAATGCTGCCAACAAACTCAAGCACAGAGGGATCAGCCTCGCCGAGGCCGAACCGGTCTTCTACGACGACCGAGCACTGACCATTGAAGACAACGACCACGACGAGCAACGCTGGATTACCCTCGGCAACGACGGCAAAGGACGTTTGCTGGTTGTTGCGTACAGTTACCGCGAACCGAATTTCGTTCGAATCATTTCCGCACGCGTCGCTACACCGAGCGAACGTCGCGAATATTTTCTGGAGGCATGACCCATGAAAGACGAGTACGACTTCTCTCAGGGAAAACGCGGCGCATTGGCGCCCAACAAGGGTAAAACGCGCATCACCATCATGCTTGATGATGCAGTTATCGAAGCGGCACGTACGGTCGCCGAAGAGGAAGGGTTTGGCTATCAGACGGTAATCAACAACACCCTGCGCCACGCATTGCTTAACAGCCGTGGCGCAACCGAGGAACTTGAGCATTCCAGCGGGCAATTCAAGCAAGGCATCACCGCCACCGACCTCAAGAGCCTCGAGAAAAAACTGTCGGCGGCCGTGAACGAGATCCGGCGGGTGCTGGAGCCGGAGGCAAAACCTTAGGCTTCAGACCGGCTGAATCAGGCGCGCCAGCGCCAGACGTGCACCGGGCTGGTGCGGCAAGCGCAGGCCGAATTCCCGTTCCAGTAATTCGATCAGTTCACCGACATCTGTCACTTCACGCCGCTCGCTCTCGGCGCCGATGCGGTGGATCGCGAAACTGCCGTTGTTCAGCGTGCGCCGCCAGCCGTCGCCGGTACGCGCGACCATCAGGCGCTGGGCAAATGGCGAGTCCGGGTGAGTCGAGACGTACCAGTTGCCGAGGGTGTAATCGATGTCTTCCTGGCGTTGCAGGTCGAACAGGTACATCGGCCGCCATTCGCCGGCGACTTTGGCCTGCAGCATGTAGCCATCGGCCTGCACTTCGATCCGATACGGCTCGTGCGGGGTGGATTGCTCGGCTTCGGTATCGAGTACCAGCGGCGCAGTCGGCACCATGCCACCGAAGCCGACGTCGGTGATGTAGCGCACGTCGTCAATGGTCACCAGGCTCAGGCGGTGGGTACGCGCCGTCCAGCTGCCTTCGGGTTGATTCATGATCACTCGCCCGCTGATGCCCCGCGCATCGAACCCCAGCTCCAGCAGCAAAGCCAGAAACAGATTGTTCAGCTCGTAGCAGTAACCGCCACGGGCGCCGTTCAAGACTTTGCGTTCGATGGACGGCAGATCGATCAGGACGGGCTCGCCACTGAGCGTCGACAGGTTTTCAAAAGGAAAGGCGCCGGTATGGCGCAGTTGCAACAGGCGCAGGGTTTCAAGGGTCGGTGCCGGGGGCGCATCGAATCCCAGGCGTTGCAGGTACTGTTTCAGATTCGTCAGGCGTTGCTCGCTCATGGCTGGGTCCTTTTGCATGGGGGCGCGGATCGTTCCGCCGATGGTCGCCATGTATACGGGATCTAGGCATCGAATCGACAATTGAATTAACCAATCACCTGCTAGCGTCTTTTACGCGAATCGATGCGAATCCACGTCGGCGCGTGGTCGCTGGCATGCGGTTCGTTGCGCACCCAGGCATCCACACCGGCCTCGTGCAGATAAGGGCTCAGCGTCGGATTGAGCAGCAGATGGTCGATCCGCAGCCCGGAGTTCTTCTGCCAGTGCTGGCGGAAGTAATCCCAGAAGGTGTAGAGCCGATCTTCGGGATACAGATGCCGCAGCGAATCGGTCCAGCCCTGATCCAGCAGACGCTGGTAGCACTCGCGGCTTTGCGGTTGCAACAACGCATCCTTGAGCCAGGAACGGGTGTTGTAGATATCCAGATCGGTGGGCACCACGTTGTAATCGCCGGCCAGCACCACCGGGTGATCGCTGCTTTGCAGATCCCGGGCGTATTTGATCAGGCGCTCGAACCAGGCCAGTTTGTAGTCGAACTTCGGCCCCGGCTGCGGATTGCCATTGGGCAGGTACAGGCACCCCACCAACACCCCGTGCACCGCCGCTTCGAGGTAGCGGCTGTGTTTATCGTCGGGATCGCCGGGCAGACCGCGCCGGCTCTCCAGCGGTTGCGCATCGCGGGCAAGAATCGCCACGCCGTTCCATGACGCCTGGCCGTGCCAGATGGCGCCATAACCGGCGGCCTCCAGATCGGCGGCAGGAAACGCGCTGTCCACCAGTTTCAGCTCTTGCAAACAGACGATGTCCGGCTGCTCGCGCCTCAGCCATTCCAGCAGATTCGGCAATCGGGCCCGCAGGCCGTTGACGTTGAACGTGGCAATGCGCATTTTTTTCATCGTCCGAATTCCTGCCATTGACCGATAAAAACTGTGACATCCGCCCACTGCGACGGTTGCGTCGGGTCCTTCCCGTACGGCGTAATAGCTCCTCGCCCGATCCGCCGAGAGCCCCCTCATGCAAACCACGCTGCAAGGCCAGGGAATCATCCTGCGCCCGCTTCAATACACCGACGCCGATGCCCTGCTCCACGCTGCCGCCGACGGTGAACTGTGGAATCTGACGGTCACCGTTGTGCCGTCGGCCACCACCGTCGACGCTTATCTCAAAAAGGCCCTCGACGGCCGTGAGGCGGGCACGGTCATGCCGTTTGTCATCGTGCTGAAGGAAACCGGCGAAGTGATCGGCTCGACCCGGTTCTGGAAGATCGACCCGCTCAATCGCAAGCTGGAGATCGGCAGCAGCTGGATTTCGGCACGCCTTCAGAAGACCTTCGTCAACACCGAGGCCAAGTACCTGATGCTGCGCCACGCGTTCGAGGTGCTCGATTGCGTGCGCGTGCAGTTCACCACCGACGAGAACAACCAGAAGTCGCGCAATGCGATCCTGCGGCTCGGCGCGCAGCAGGAAGGCATCGTCCGCCACGAACGCATCATGCCGGACGGCCGCAAGCGCAACTCGGTGCGCTTCAGCATCATCGATGACGAATGGCCGCAGGTGCGCCTGAACCTGGAGCGCAAACTGGCGGATTACGGTCTGCGCTGAACGGTCAGACGCGGTTGCGCAGCCATTGCAGGAAACCTTTCTTCGGCGCCGCCACCGGCGTTTCTTCCGTCAGGGATTGCGCCTTGTGCAGGCGGAAATCGAGCAGCGCCTGCATCGCGTCGTTGATGTCGTGACGGGCGTCCAGGCACGGCTTGAGATAAGACTTCTCGATGCGGTACAGCGCGCAGAAGGTCTTGGCGGAAAAGTCGGCCGGCAGTGAGGTGTCGGACAGAATCCCCGCCTCGCCGATCACCTCACCCGGCCCCATCCGTCCGGATTCGAACGGCGTGCCGTGGCGCTTGAGCGTCACCGAAACCACGCCGGACTCGATGATGAACAAGTGATCGCTGACCTCGCCGCCCGCGAGAATCATCTCGCCGGCTCGGAAGGTTTGCAGGGTCATGTTCTGGCTGAAGGTTTCTTTCTCCTCCTGACGCAGGGTGGAGAAAATCGGCGAGCTGTCGAGCAACGCCCGCGGTCGCGAGAGATTGCTCAGCATGCCCGGCTCATCGCTCGACAGCAGATTGACCCCGGACGCTTGCAGGTGCCGGAACGCCAGGTCAAACAGCTGATTGCGCACCACGCGCTTTTCGCTCATCGAGGCGACAAACCCGCTGATTTCATATTCGGCGCCGGCACTGCTGGAGTTCTTCAGCGCAACACTCGGCGCGGGGCTCTCCAGCAATTGGCGACAGCCCTGCATCGCCCGTTCCAGGGCATCGATCACCGAGCTGGGCCGCGCATGGGGGCTGACCTGCACGCTGACGGCCACCCCGAACATATTGCTCGGCCGACTGAAGTTGATGATCTTGGCCTTCGCCGCCAGCGAATTGGGAATCACCGCCATGCTGCCCTGACTGGTTTGCAGGCGCGTGGCGCGCCAGTCGATGTCGGTGACCCGGCCTTCGGTGCCGTCGATGGAAATCCAGTCATCCAGTTGATAAGGCTTGGTGGTGTTGAGCACGATCCCGGAAAACACGTCGCTCAAAGTGCTCTGCAACGCCAGACCGACGATGATCGCCAACGCCCCGGACGTCGCCAGTACGCCTTTGACCGGCAGATCCAGCACGTAGGCCAGCGCCGCGATGATCGCAATCAGGAAGATCACCGCGCCCAGCAGATCCTGCAACAACCGCCCGGTGTGCCCGACCCGCTGCATCATCACCGCGCCGATCAGCACCGTCAGGGTGCGCGCGCCGAACAGCCACCAACCGATCTGCAACCCGGTCGCCGCCAGGTGCAACGGCACGTTGTCGGCCCACGGCGCAGGCTCCATCGGGTTGAGCCCTTCGTTGAACAGCAGGATGCTGAACAGGGCAAAAATCAGCACCCGCACCAACAGTTTCCACGCGCTGCCGTGGGAGCTGATCAGACGCCACAGACCGAGATCGATCAGGATCAGGATCAAGGCGCAAAACAACGGATGATCGGTGAGCAGAGACAGCATCAAACAACTCCGACAGGGGCCAGTCGCGAGAAGATCGCACAGATTGGGCTCAGTGTAGGAGTAATTGATTTGGCGGGATGAATGCGCTTGAGCGGACAACAAAAAAACCCTGCAGCAGCGGGTTGCTCCTACAGGGTTCGGATGAATCTGTTACTTGCCGCTGGTCAGCGTGCTGTAGCTGGTCATCAGGTTGCGGTAATCCGGAATGTGGTTGGAGAACAATGTGCCCAACCCCTCGATGTCGTTACGCCAGTCGCGGTGCAGTTCGCACGCCAGGCCGAACCACGTCATCAACTGCGCACCGGCACTGGACATGCGGTTCCACGCCGATTCGCGGGTCAGTTCATTGAACGTGCCGGAGGCATCGGTCACCACAAACACGTCGAATCCCTCTTCCAGCGCCGACAGCGCCGGGAACGCCACGCACACTTCAGTGACGACACCGGCAATGATCAACTGCTTCTTGCCAGTGGCCTTGATCGCCTTGACGAAATCTTCGTTGTCCCACGCATTGATCTGGCCGGGACGAGCAATGTACGGCGCGTCGGGGAACAGTGCCTTGAGCTCGGGCACCAGCGGGCCGTTGGGGCCGGTTTCGAAACTGGTGGTCAGGATCGTCGGCAACTTGAAATATTTCGCCAGGTCGGCCAGCGCCAGCACGTTGTTCTTGAAGCGGTCGGGCTCGATGTCGCGTACCAGCGACAGCAGCCCGGCCTGGTGATCGACCAGCAGAACGGCGGCGTTGTTCTTGTCCAGTCGTTTGTATTGAGTAGTCATTGCAGTCATCCTCGCGTGTGGTCGACATCGGTTGAATGTCGACGTTTCAGGTCAGCGTTGGGAATCCAGCGCTTCGTGTTCGTTCGCGACTTGCTGAGCCTTGAGGTAGCTCTCGATCAGCAATTGATAATGCGGCATGGCCTGGGCGTAGACGGCCGCCCACTGCTCGGCATCGGGACGGTTCCACGAGCCTTGCAGCTCGGAGAGCGTCGCCATGATGTCGATCGGCACCACGCCGGCCTGGGCCAGACGGGCAACGGTCAGATCAGTGGCCAGTTTCGAGTGGTTGCCGGAGGCATCGACCACCGCAAATACCTTGTAGCCTTCATGCACCGCGGCGATGGACGGGAACGCCAGGCAGACGCTGGTCAGGGTCCCGGCGATCACCAGGGTTTTCTTGCCGGTGGCTCTGACGGCCGCGTGGAACTCAGGGTTGTCCCAGGCATTGATCTCACCCTTGCGCGCCACGTATTGCGCATGAGGCGCGGCTTCGTGAATTTCCGGAATCAGCGGCCCGTTCGGCCCCTGCGGAACAGACGCCGTGGTGATGACCGGCATCTTCAACAGGGTCGCGGCCTTGGCCAGGGCAATGGCATTGGCGCGCAGTTGCGGTACATCCATGTCCTTGACGATCTGGAACAGACCGCTCTGGTGATCGATCAACAGCATGGCGCTGTCGTTGGGGTCGATGGTCGGTTTCTGGCCATTGAAATTGGCCGCGTTGACGGTGTTCATGGGCGTTTCCTCTTTCTTTTGGGCGACAGCCATCCCTGGCCTGCAAACCGGCCTACGCGTCCTGTGTAGAGCGGGGTGTGGAACGGCGGTGGATCAGCCGTGCATGCGGCCGAAGCGGCCGGACTGGAAGTCGGCGAATGCCTGGTGGATTTCCTGCTCGGTGTTCATCACGAACGGGCCGTGGCCGACGATCGGTTCGTCGATCGGCTCGCCGCTGAGCAGCAACACCACTGCATCTTCGCTGGCCTCAAGCGTCAGTTGCCGGCCATCACGTTCGAACAGCGCCAACTGCCCTTCGCGCACCGACGCCAGACCGTTGACCTGCACCGAACCTTTCAACACCACCAGCGCGGTGTTGCGGCCCTCATGCAGATCCAGCGTGAGCAACTTCCCGGCGTTCAGGCGCAGATCCCACACGTCGATCGGCGTGAAGGTGCGGGATGGGCCCCGGTGACCGTCGAATTCGCCGGCGATCAGACGCAGGCTGCCGGCACCGTCCTTGAGCGCGATGTTCGGGATGTCACGATCCAGAATGGTCTGGTAACCGGGCGCGGCCATTTTGTCCTTGGCCGGCAGGTTGACCCACAGTTGCACCATTTCCAGATTGCCACCGGTTCGGGCGAAGTTTTCCGAGTGAAATTCCTCGTGCAGGATCCCGGACGCAGCGGTCATCCACTGCACATCGCCCGGACCGATGGTGCCGCCGGCGCCGGTGGAGTCGCGGTGCTGCACTTCGCCTTCGTAAACGATAGTCACGGTTTCGAACCCACGGTGCGGATGCTGACCAACGCCACGTTGCTCGGTCGTCGGGGGGAATTGCGCAGGCCCGGCGTGATCCAGCAGCAGGAACGGGCTGATGTGTTTACCCAGGTTGTCGTAGGAAAACAGCGTGCGAACCGGGAAACCATCGCCGACCCAATGGCCGCGAGGGCTGGTGTAGATACCGATGATGTTTTTCATGGTTTGCCTCCAATCGGGTGAATGACGCGATGGATAAAGCTTAAATCCATGACCTTTGATGGACTAGACTGCAAAAATCAGCTTTAGCGTTCCATATGGAGAACGATGGTGGAAGACCTCAACACCCTCTATTACTTCACCCAAGTGGTGGAGCATCACGGTTTCGCCGCCGCAGGGCGGGCACTGGACATACCCAAATCAAAACTCAGCCGGCGCATCTCGCAGCTCGAAGAACGCCTCGGCGTGCGCCTGCTGCACCGCACCAGCCGGCACTGTTCACTCACCGAAATCGGCCAGGCCTACTATCAGCGCTGTCTGGCGATGCGGGTCGAGGCCGAGAGCGCCGCCGAACTGATCGAGCGCAACCGCTCCGAACCTCAGGGTCTGATCCGTCTCAGTTGCCCGACGGCGCTGCTCAACTCCTGGGTCGGGCCGATGCTCACCCGCTACATGCTCAAGTATCCGCTGGTCGAAGTGTTCATCGAGAGCACCAACCGCCGCGTCGATCTGTTGCATGAAGGTTTCGATATCGCCTTGCGCGTGCGCTTCCCGCCGCTGGAAAACACCGACATGGTGATGAAGGTGCTGGGCAACAGTACCCAGTCGGTGGTGGGCAGCCCGATGTTTGCCGAACGCTTGTCGTCCCCGCCCTCGCCTGCCGATCTCAATGGTTTGCCGAGCCTGCATTGGGGCGCGGCACAACGTGAGTATCAGTGGGAACTGCTCGGACCGAACGGCGCTTCAGCGCAGATCCGCCATACGCCAAGGCTGGTTACCGATGACCTGATTGCCCTGCGTCAGGCGGTGATTGCCGGAGTCGGCGTTGCGCATCTGCCGAGCGTTGTCGTACGCGAAGACATCGCGGCAGGACGCGTGGTGGAGTTGATTCCGGGTTGGGCACCGAAATGCGGGATCGTGCATGCGATCTTTCCATCGCGCCGGGGGTTGCTGCCGTCGGTGCGCACGCTGATCGATTTTCTGGGTGAGGAATTTGCTCACAGCGATATCGCGTGAAACTCGAGACTGATTCGTGCCTTTTGATCAACAGTACTTTGCCCCGACAGCGGTTTTTCCCGAGGAATCAGACGCGGATACTCCTGCCCATTCCCACTGCAACCCTGGAGTCCTGCATGTCTGTTCCCGCTTTCGGTCTTGGTACGTTTCGCCTGCAAGGTCAGGTGGTCATCGATTCGGTGAGCACTGCCCTTGAACTCGGTTACCGGGTCATCGACACCGCGCAGATCTACGAAAACGAAGCTGACGTTGGCGAGGCCATCGCTGCCAGCGGCATCGCCCGCGACGAACTGTTCATCACCAGCAAGATCTGGATCGCCAACTTCGCCAAGGACCGGCTGATCGAAAGCCTCAAGGAGAGCCTGCAAAAGTTGCAGACCGACTATCTCGACCTGACGCTGATCCACTGGCCGTCGCCGGAAGATCAGGTGCCGGTCGAAGAATTCATGGGCGCGCTGCTGGAAGCCAAACGCCTGGGCCTGACCCGAAAGATCGGCGTGTCCAACTTCACCATCGACCTGATGAAACAGGCGATTGCGGCGGTCGGCGCAGAAAATATCGCCACCAACCAGATCGAACTGCACCCGTACCTGCAAAACCGCAAGGTCGTGGAATTCGCGCAAAGTCAGGGCATCCAGATCACGTCGTACATGACCCTGGCCTATGGCGAAGTGTTGAAGGATCCGTTGATCGTGCAGATCGCCGAGCGACTGCAAGCCACCCCGGCGCAGGTCACCCTGGCGTGGGCGATGCAGTCGGGTTACGCGGTGATTCCGTCGTCGACCAAGCGCGCCAACCTGCAAGGCAACCTCGGCGCCACGGCGCTGACCTTGAGCGACGCCGACATGGCGCTGATTGCCACACTGGATCGCGGCCATCGCCTGACCAGCCCCAAAGACATCGCGCCGCAGTGGGACTGACCAATCAGGCCTGAAGCTGCTGCGCGAGGTCGTGCATGGCCACGCGCAGCAACTCGATGGCGGCCGTCAATGCCGCTTCAGGCTCATCGTCCCGGCAGGCCTGCTCGAGTACCCGACACGCCGAGACCACGCGCTCGGCACCGATCATGTGCGCCCCGCCCGTGACATGATGCGCCAGATCACGCAAGACTTCGCGATCACGGCCTGATGCGTCCAGACGCTTCAGGTCGATGCGCAGACTGCTCAGCACCTCCTCACGCAATTGCCCGATCAGCGGGTTGTCCGTGCCTGCCAGTTGCAACAGTGCACTCAGATCGAACTCGTCCACTGGCAGATCGTCCACGCTGTCGACCTGCACTCCCCCGGGTACGGCGGCCATCAGCGCCTGACTCAATTCGCGCAACAGCACCGGCTTGAACAGACAATCGTCCATCCCGGCTGCCCGGCATCGCTGCTTTTCTTCCATTTGCGCATTGGCGGTAAATCCGAGGATCAGACAGGGCGCCCTGCCCGTCGCGGCCTCTTCCTGACGCACCGCGCGCGTCAGTTCATATCCGTTGAGCCCCGGCATGTTGCAGTCGGTGATCAGCGCATCGAAAGATTGCTCGCGCCACAACGCCAGCCCATCCTCACCGCCACCGGAGTCAACGGGGCGATGCCCGAGTTCACTCAACTGCCGACACAACAGCAGGCGATTCACCGGATGGTCATCCACCACCAGCACGTTCAGCGAGTTCGCCGTCGTTGCCGCTGGCACCGCTACAGCCTCTTGCACAAGCGGCGCCAGCACCGGCAGCTCCATTCGCAGCATGACTTGAGTGCCGCGGTTCAACTCGCTGCTCATCCACAAATCACCGCCCATCATCCGGCACAGATTGCGGCTGATCACCAGCCCCAGGCCAGAACCGCCCTGCGTCACAGACTGATGATCGCCGACCTGCACAAACGGGCGGAACAACCGCTGCTGATCCTCGGTGCTGATCCCCCGGCCACTGTCTTCGACGATCACGCCCGCTTCAATCAACCCATCGTGCTCGCTGAATACGCGCAAACGCAGGCTCACCTCGCCGTCATCGGTGAACTTGATTGCATTGCTCAACAGGTTCGACAGCACCTGTTTGAAACGCAGGGGATCGAGCATCACCTCGACGTTGCTGCGCTCATCCAACTCTACGTGCCACAACAGCTGTTTCTGCCGGGCCAGGCCTTCGAAAATCCGACACACCGACGCCACTACTTCGCGCAGATTGGCGCGCTCGGGAACGAGCGACAAATGCCCGGACTCAATGCGTGCGATGTCGAGAATATCGCCGATCAATGCCAGCAGTTGCTGGCCGGCGCTGGACGCCACCTCGATCGCCTGGCGATCGGTCACGCCTTCATCGGCACGCTTGAGGGCCAGCTCAAGCATGCCGATCAGGGCGTTCATCGGTGTGCGGATTTCATGGCTCATGGTCGCCAGAAACGTGCTCTTGGCGCGGTTGGCTTCATCGGCCGCGTCCTTGGCCTCCTGCAACTGCTGAACCCATTGCTGGCGCTGGCGGATCTGCCAACGCTGAAAGCCGATCCAGCCCAATGCCAGCAACAGCAATCCGGCGGCAACGGCAAACCCGCGCAGTATTTGCTCGCGATGACGCAGCCAATAGCTGTCTCGCACCACCACGTTACGACTCAAGCCCGCCACCAGTCCGTCGATTTCCTGAGGGGCGATGCCCAGCAGTGCCTTGTTCAGAATCGATTGCAGTTGCGGAGCATCCGGCGCCGTGGCCATGGCGATCCTGGCCGGTAGATCGCCCAGCGTGGAAACAATGCGCAAGCGATCGCGGTATTGGTGATCGATCTGGTAACGCGCCACCAGCAACGAACTCAATGTTGCATCGGCCCGACCGTCGAGCAGCGCGCGTGTGCCGTCCGCCGGACTCGGCAACTCGATCAGGCGGATCTGCGGTACGTTCTCCAGCAGATAATCGCGCAACGGATTGCCGCGATAGAGCGCCAGACGTTTGCCCGCCATTTCTTCAAGGCTGCGCGGCGCCTGAACCTTCGAATCGCCGATCAAGACAAAGGGGCTGTTGGCGTACGAGCGGGTGAACAACATTTGCGTTTCGCGCTCGCGGCTCGGTGTCAGCACCGGCAACAGATCCAGCTCACCGTTTCTGAGCTGCTCGACCTGACGATCCAGAGACTGACCGCGCACCACCTCGAACCTCAGGCCACTGCGCTGACTGATCAGGTTGAGCAGTTGCGCAGCCAGGCCACTGAAGCGGCCATCAGCGTCAAAGAATGTCAGCGGTGCTAAATCATTGATAGCGCCGACCCGCACCACCGGGTGCTGATCCAGCCATAGTTGCTCGCTGTCGCTCAGGCTCACCCGCGACTGCGCCGCCCTGTCGGCGCGCCCGGCGCTCCAGCGCAGTTCCATCGCCAGGCGCTGCTCCATGGGAATCGCCAGCAGGGCCTTGTTGACCAGGCGTTCCAATCGGGTGTTGCTGCGGGCCAGGGCAAAGCCGAAGGGGCTGGCGTCGAGGCCCGCGGGCCCGGCCAGTTGCAGGTCGTTTTGAAAATGGGTGTTGATCAGGTAGCTGGCGCTGATGAAGTCGCCGAGGTACAGATCATCCCGGCCGAACGCCACGGCGCCGAGGGCATCGAGAATCGATCGATAACGCTGCAGGGAAGCTTGCGGGTAAGCCTCTTCGATGGTCGAGGCTGGCAGATAGTCGTCCACCATGGCAATGCGTTTGCCGGTGAGATCATCCGGTAACGCCTCATTGAGCCGGGTCACCCACATCGGTTGATCCTCGGCGTAGGCGCGTGACAGCATCAGCCCGGGATCGGCGATTTCGAAGTTGTTCGACGTGCCCAACAGATCAAGATCGCCAGCCTTGAGTGCGGCCATGGCGCTTGCGCGGTCGGGATAGCACCAGACTTCGACGCCGATGTTCAGCACCTGGGCGATCGCGTCGGCGTAATCGGCTGTGAGGCCTTCCAGCTCGTGGCGCTTGCGGGTCAGTTCAAAGGGCGGGTAATCCGGCCAGGAGGCACCGATGCGCAATACCGGGTGCGCGCTCAGCCACTGTTTATCCTGGTCATCAAGGCGAACCTGCACGCCTTCCAGGCGGGTGCGGGAGACTATTTCCAGCCTTTGTGCCTCGGTCGCACTCACTGCGCTTGCAAGCATCAGTATCGAAAGGAGAAGGAACCGCAGAGGACATTTCATGGGCAGCCTGTCAAAACAGGCCGTTGCGTTTGACAAACTCTCGCAAGACCACCAGCGAGCTCACTCCAAGTTTCAGCATCAGGCGGGTCTTGTAGGTGCTGATGGTCTTGTGACTGAGGTTCATCGCCAGAGCAATCTGCTTGTTGGACTCGCCTCCGGCCAGCTTCAGCATGATCTCCATTTCGCGGGTGGACAGAAGTTTAATCAACTCTCGCTCATCGCGATGTGCTTCGGATTGCCCGGCATTGACCACGGGCATTTCGGGAAAGTAGCTATAACCCGAACGGACGGCCTTGATAGCATTTTGCAAATGCTGCATCGAGGCGGACTTGGCGACAAAAGCCATCGCCCCCGCGCGTCGGCAGCGCATCAGATAGTGTTCAGGGTCGGCCGAAGTGAAAATCACCACCTTGCAGACCAGTCCGATGGCTCTGATGCGCTCCAACACCTCCAGGCCACCGAATCCGTTGAGCTTCAGGTCGAGCACGACCAGTTCCGGCGCGTGTTCACGGAGCATTGGCACCACATCGACACCGCTGGAAGTCACATGAATCGGTTTGTAACCCGCAGACTCCAGAACCAGTCGAAGGGCACCCACCACCACTGGATGATCATCAACAATCAAGGCTGAACCCATGACCACTCCCGGGGCGAATACCTGACATGACGCCACCGATCTTGCATGAACGGGACTATTGGTAGCGGCGCTACAACTGTTGCACGGTGTACACGCTGAATCACCTGTCAGATCTGACAGTTGTGCGATAGACCGATCTGTGATCGAACACGCGATGGGCACCCAAATGAAGCCTCGACCGAGGTCATCAACTGTTCGATGGCGCAAATAGAGGGCAAAGGTGCAGGGCTGGTGAGGATCTTTGCGCCAAAATGCCCGGAAACTCCTGAGGCATTTGCCGGCTCACCATAGACCAGCGCCCGCCGGATTTGCGGATGATCAAACAGAAAACCGCTCAGATCCTCGATCCCGGCCGCCAGTTCGGCGTTGATCACCAGGACATCGAACGGCTGACCGCCGTAATCGACCAGCGTCAGCAGTTCGGCAAGGTTTTGCACCGGTGCAATGCGGTAGTAATCCAGGCCATTGAACAGGCGCTCGATCTTCATCCGGTGAAAATGCTGCAAGTCGGCGATCAGGATGCGCAGGGTTTTGTCGGTCAATGTGAAAGTCCGGGTAGTCGCTTCAAGTGGCGGCAAGACTACCCAAGCATCGGGATGCGCTCTGTAGGACTTTTCCGAAAAAAACCGTCACTCATCCGGATTAAAGAAGTTACTCCGTCGTGCTCGGACTCCAGAACGCCTGCACTACCAGGCTTGAAGTGGAAATCCGCTTCACCAGTGCATCCAGCTCATCGCCATCCACCGACGTGGTTGCGAGCGTGGCTTCTATCTCGATTTCGTCGGCCCCGAAGGCGTGCACATCGACGTCACTGGCCGGGTAGTTGCTGCGTTCGAGCTCGGCTTCAAGCAAGGCGAACACGGCGGTCTGCTGCGAACGCCTAGCGATGACGTAGACGATGTTGGTGACTTCCGCCGAGACCACGTCCAGCGGCTGACGGTTGATGTTGTTGACGATCGGCCGCAGCAAGGTATTGGCGGCGAGCACGAACAAGGTGCCCAGCACCGCTTCGGCCAGCAGGTCGGCACCGGCGCAGGCGCCGACGGCCGCCGAGGTCCAGAGCGTGGCGGCGGTGTTGAGCCCGCGCACGTTGCCTTCCTCGCGCATGATCACCCCGGCACCGAGAAAACCGATGCCGGAGACCACATACGCGACCACCCGCACCGCGCCTTCGGCACCGGCAAGACGGTTGGCCATGTCGACGAAAATCGCCGCCCCGACCGCCACCAGCACATTGGTGCGCAAGCCCGCCGTGCGTTGCCGGTACTGGCGTTCGAAGCCGATCAGGCCGCCGAGGATGAACGCCGCGCTGAGGCTGACCAGGGTGTCGAGCAATGAGGTGAGGTTGAGATTGTTGATCGCTTGCATGTCGAACTCCTTGAAACCGCCCCCCTTGCTCCCACAAGGGGGGAATTCTTGCCTGTTACTGCCAGCCGAAGCGTCGGATGTAGAAACCTTTGACGGCCTGGGTCAGCGCCATGTACGCCAGCAGGATCACCGGCAGGAACACGAAGTACATCGATGGCAGCGCCTGCAATTTGAAGTAGTGCGCCAGCGGCCCCATCGGCAGGAAGATGCCCACGGCCATGATGATTCCGGTCATCACCAGCAACGGCATGGCCGCGCGGCTTTGCAGGAACGGAATCTTCGGCGTGCGGATCATGTGCACGATCAGCGTCTGGGTCAGCAGCCCCACCACGAACCAGCCGGACTGAAACAGGGTCTGGTGATCCGGGGTGTTGGCATCGAACACGTACCACATCAAGGCGAACGTTGTGATGTCGAAGATCGAACTGATCGGGCCGAAGAACAGCATGAAGCGCCCGACGTCCCCTGGCTGCCAGCGTTGTGGCTGTTTCAGCATCTCGTCGTCGACGTTGTCGAACGGGATCGCGATCTGCGAAATGTCATACAGCAGGTTCTGCACCAGCAGGTGCATCGGCAGCATCGGCAGGAACGGAATGAACGCACTGGCCACCAGCACCGAGAACACGTTGCCGAAGTTCGAACTGGCGGTCATCTTGATGTACTTGAGCATGTTGGCGAAGGTTCGGCGCCCTTCCAGCACACCCTCCTCCAGCACCATCAGGCTCTTCTCCAGCAGGATGATGTCGGCCGCTTCCTTGGCGATGTCCACCGCGCTGTCCACGGAAATCCCGATGTCTGCGGTGCGCAGCGCCGGGGCGTCGTTGATGCCGTCGCCCATGAACCCGACCACGTGGCCGTTGCCCTTGAGGATGCGCACGATGCGTTCCTTGTGCGACGGCGTCAGCTTGGCGAACACGTTGGTGGTTTCCACCGCCATGGCCAGTTCCGCGTCGCTCATACGCTCGATGTCGTTGCCCATCAACAGGCCTTGCTGGGCCAGGCCCACTTCGCGGCAGATCTTGGCGGTCACCAGTTCGTTGTCGCCGGTCAGCACTTTCACCGCCACGCCGTGTTCGGCCAGGGCCTTGAGTGCCGGGGCGGTGCTTTCCTTCGGTGGATCGAGGAACGCCACGTAACCGATCAGCGTCAGTTCCTGCTCGTCGCCCAGGCTGTAAGTGTCGCGACCTTCAGGCATCGACCGGGCCGCCACTGCTACCACACGCAAGCCTTCAGCGTTGAATGCTGCTGTTACCTGACGGATTTTCGCCAGCAATTCATCGCTCAAGGCCTCGTCGACTTCACCGTGACGAACCCGGCTGCACACCGACAGAACCTCTTCCACCGCGCCTTTGCAAATCAGTTGATGCGGCTGGCCGCGCCCTTCGACCACCACCGACATGCGCCGACGGTTGAAGTCGAACGGGATCTCGTCGACCTTGCGAAACGCCGTGCCGACCTTCAGCTCACGGTGGATTTCCACGTGTTCCAGCACCGCCACATCCAGCAGGTTTTTCAGGCCGGTCTGGTAGTAGCTGTTGAGGTAGGCCATTTCCAGCACGTCATCGGAGTCTTCGCCCCAGACGTCGACATTGCGTGCCAGGAAGATCTTGTCCTGGGTCAGCGTGCCGGTCTTGTCGGTGCACAACACGTCCATGGCGCCGAAGTTCTGGATTGCATCCAGGCGCTTGACGATGACTTTCTTGCGCGACAGGAACACCGCGCCCTTGGCCAGCGTCGAGGTGACGATCATCGGCAGCATTTCCGGGGTCAGGCCCACGGCGATCGACAACGCGAACAGCAATGCTTCGGTCCAGTCGCCCTTGGTGAAACCGTTGATGAACAACACCAGCGGCGCCATGACGAACATGAAGCGGATCAATAGCCAGCTGACTTTGTTCACGCCTTGCTGGAACGAAGTCACCGCGCGATCAGTCGCCCCGACCCGCTGCGCCAGCGCACCGAAATAGGTGCTGTTGCCGGTGGTGAGAATCACCGCCACCGCCGTGCCGGACACCACGTTGGTGCCCATGAACAGGATGTTGTCGAGTTCCAGCGGATTGCGCGTGTCGCGATCGGCCTGACGCGGGAATTTTTCCACCGGCATCGATTCGCCGGTCATCGCCGCCTGGCTGACGAACAGATCCTTGGCGCTGAGCACTCGGCAATCGGCAGGAATCATGTCGCCGGCCGAGAGCACGATCAGATCGCCGGGCACCAGTTGCTTGATCGGCAGTTCAGCGCGCGGCGCATCCCGGCGCAGCACCGTGGCGGTGTTGCTGACCATCGCCTTGAGCGCGTCGGCGGCCTGGTTGGATTTGCTCTCCTGCCAGAAGCGCAGCAGCGTCGACAGCACCACCATCGAGAAAATCACGATGGCGGCCTTGAGGTCTTCGGTCAGCCACGAGATCACCGCCAACAGGGTCAGCAGCAGGTTGAAAGGATTTTTGTAGCAGTGCCACAGGTGGGTCCACCACGGCAGCGGTTGCTCGTGTTCGACTTCATTGAGGCCGTGCTGCGCGCGCAGTACATCGACTTCGAAATCGGTGAGGCCGTCGGTGTGGGTACCGAGGTTCGACAGCAGCACGCCGCTGTCGCAATGGGCGGCGTCCACCAGTGTATTGGCGAGAGTCGGCGGCACTTCACGGCTGACCGTGGTGTCGCTGAGGGTTTCCAGCAAGGCCAGGCGACGGAAGTGCCGGGCGATGTGGCGGGTCCGCAGGAAGCCTGCGAAAAATTCCTTGAGCGTAAGTTTCATGGCTGTTGCCCCTATGGTCAGCCGGGAAACCGTCGAGCAGGTACGTCCTCGTCCTGGGCACCGGGAAACCGGCACGGCAAGGCGTGGCGCGCCGGTCAGAAAAGACAGGCGTGTCGATAGGGCTGCAATGACGACGATGAAGTCGACTTCACAGGCTTTTCAGTGTCGATGAGAAGGACGTCGGGACATGACCGGGACCGGTCATGATCGGGATGCCGCTGCTCGCTGTTCGGCGAGACAACGGCACAAAGGAATGCGCGTTATCTTGCCGAGAATCCGCCGGTTACAAGGACCGGCCGACAACTGTCACTCGAACAAGTACCCACTGTGGGTCTCCGCTATTGATGAAAACGCGCGAAGCTTACGCCCCGATGTCTGGAGAGTAAACCCGCAAAAGGAAGTGTGTCGGGGAATGTGGCGGGTGTTCAGGAAGGGTTCAGGATTGGCACCGGGATCGTTCCCACTGCGTGGGAACGATCTGGTCGAGAGGATACTTAGCTGGCAGTCGCCAGCAACAGATCCATCACCGAACGGCTGTGCCCACGGTTCTTGCCATGCTCATACAGCGAGCCGGCAATCTCGTCCGCGCGGATCGGCAGGATCGACAGCAGCGTATCGCTCAGACCGTGGCTGGCCTGGCAGAAGCCCTGCATGTACAGACCGGCCTTGCAGCGCTCGTCGGTGATCAGTTTGTAGTTGCGATCGACTTCGAAGTCGCCCAGGTACTCCTCCAGCGGCGCCAGCAGTTTGCGGTGCATCTGGCGCTCGTAACCGGTGGCCAGCACAACCGCGTCGTAGGCACGTACAGTGACTTCGCCGGTGGCGTTGTTGCGCACGGTCAGTTCAATGCCGTGTTCGGTGGCAGTGGCTTTCTCGACAGTGGTCAGGGTACGGAACGCGTGGCGTGCCACGCCCGAGACTTTCTGGCGATAGAAGATGCCGTAGATACGCTCGATCAGGTCGATGTCGACCACCGAGTAGTTGGTGTTGTGGTACTCGTTGACCAGACGCTCACGCTCACTGCTCTTCTGCTGGAAGATCAGGTCGGTGAACTCCGGCGAGAACACTTCGTTGACGAACGGGCTGTCGTCCGCCGGCTTCAGGGCCGAGCCGCGCAGGATCATGTCGACCTGCACCGACGGGAACGAATCGTTCAGGTCGATGAAGGCTTCCGCCGCGCTCTGCCCGCCGCCGATGATCGCGATGCTCATCGGCTGGTTGTTGACGCACGGTTGTTTGGCCATTTCCGCCAGGTACTGTGAGTGATGGAACACCCGACCGTCGCCCTTCAGCGCCTTGAACGCTTCGGGAATGCGTGGCGTGCCGCCGGCGCTGACCACCACCGAACGCGCGGTGCGCACGAATTGCTGGCCGTCCGTCCCCCGGGAAATCACCCGCAGGGCTTCGACCTGATGGTTGTGCAGCACCGGCTCGATGGTCAGCACTTCTTCGCCATAACGGCTCTGCTCGGTGAACTGTGCAGCGACCCAACGCAGGTAGTCGTTGTACTCCATGCGGCACGGATAGAAGGTGCCGAGGTTGATGAAGTCCACCAGACGGCCGTGGTGCTTGAGGTAGTTGACGAACGAATACGGGCTGGTCGGATTGCGCAGGGTCACCAGATCCTTGAGGAAGGAAATCTGCAACTCGCTCTGGGTCGAGAGCGTATTGCCGTGCCAGCTGTAGGTCGGTTGTTTGTCGAGAAACAGCACATCCAGTTCGCCCTGGGTCGGGCCGCGCTCTTGCAGAGCGATGGCCAGCGCCAGGTTCGAAGGGCCGAAACCGACGCCGATCAGGTCGTGAACGATGGGCGATGCAATTGCCTGTGTCATTTCCAGTGTCCTCTGGACGAAAAGCCTGAGTGACCTGACCGGCCTTGAGCAGGACAGCAGATCGTCTGTTGAGTAGGAACGAGGACAGTGAAATAAAATTTAACGACGACGGCTCAATGGGCGTCCCATTGTTTGATGCGCAGGCGGCAATGCTTCATGGCGTTGACGATGTGCTTTTCCACCAGAGCCTTGGAAATCCCTAGGTGTTCGGCAATCTCGGGGTGCGACAGACCTTCGATCTTTCGCAACAGAAAACTTTCGCGGCACAGCGGCGAAAGTTCAGCCAGGGCACGCTGGAGCATCTCCAGTCGCTGGCCGTGATCGAAGGTGTTGTGGGGGGACGGGGTGAAGTAGCGCTCTTCGCTGTCGAGCACTTCCAGCGATTCGACCTGACGCAGGGCATTGCGCCGATGGTCGTCGATCACCAGGTTAAGGGCTGTGCGATAGAGAAATGCCCGAGGCTGCTCGATCGGCGTTTCGCTGGATCGCTCCAGCACCCGCAGATAAGCGTCATGCACCACGTCTTCGGCCACCTGACGGTTGCCGAGCCTGGCGTTCAGGAAACACACCAACTCGCGATAGTAGTTTTCCAACATGATTCCCCGCCGCAGCGTGCGGTTTCGATCCTTGAGCCAGATCCGCGACTGTCGAAACGGGCAGTGGCACGGTAGTGGCAATTTCAGGTGCGTAATTTATAGTAATTCTCATATAGATTTAAAGTGCTGTTTCCATTTGCCCGACAAATTGTTGCCAGCTATACCTGTTACCGCGTTTTTCAGCGCTTAAATTCCCCACCCCGTCTTTCGTTTAAAGGACAGCCCCCGTGTCTGTCGCGCCCTGCGACAGCGTTCGATCGTGGCCCGTTCACGGTGCCCGCTGAACGACGGGCCTATTTCCACTGGCCGGAACCCTGCATGAAACGTCCCCGCCCCGCCCGACGCGCCCTGCTCATCGCCCTTTGCCTTATCCCCGTTATTGCTGTTGCCACCTGGCAGGTGTTGCCGCCCGGTCGGGACAAATTCGCCACCGTGCAAGTCTCCCGTGGCGATATAGAAAGCAGCGTGACCGCACTCGGCACCCTCCAGCCTCGCCGTTACGTAGATGTCGGCGCCCAGGCGTCGGGGCAGATTCGCAAGATCCACGTGGAAGTCGGCGACGTGGTCAAGGAGGGTCAGTTGCTGGTGGAGATCGACCCCGCGACGCAAAAGGCCAAACTCGACGCCAGCCAGTTTTCCATCGAGAACCTGAAGGCGCAGTTGCAGGAACAACAGGCTCAACATGAACTGGCGCGTCAGAAGTATCAGCGCCAGCAGAACCTGGCTGCCGGCGGCGCCACCCGTGAAGAAGACGTGCAAACCGCACGCGCCGAACTGAAAGCCACGCAGGCCCGCATCGACATGTTTCAGGCGCAGATCCGTCAGGCACAGGCGAGCCTGCGCAGCGATCAGGCCGAGCTCGGTTACACCCGGATCTTCGCACCGATGGCCGGCACCGTGGTCGCACTGGACGCGCGCGAAGGCCAGACACTCAACGCCCAACAACAGACGCCACTGATCCTGCGGATCGCCAAACTGTCGCCGATGACGGTCTGGGCTGAGGTTTCCGAGGCCGACATCGGCCACGTCAAACCGGGCATGAGCGCTTATTTCACCACCCTCAGCGGCGGCAACCGGCGCTGGAGCAGCACCGTGCGGCAGATCCTGCCGGTGCCGCCCAAACCGCTGGACCAGACCAGCCAGGGTGGCGGCAGCCCGACCAGCACCACCAAAAGCGGTGCCGGTCGCGTGGTGCTGTACACCGTGCTGCTGGATGTCGACAACGCCGACAACGCGCTGATGGCAGAGATGACCACGCAAGTGTTCTTCGTCTCCAACGAGGCAAAAAACGTCCTCACCGCCCCCATTGCCGCCCTGCATGGCAGCGCAAAACCCGATAGCCAGATCGCCCGGGTCGTGGCGCAGAACGGCGACATCGAGCAGCGCATCGTACGCACCGGCATCAGCGATCGCTTGAAAGTGCAGATCCTCGACGGTCTCAGCGAAGGCGATCACCTGTTGATCGGCCCGGCCGACGGCAACGGAGGCTGAATGCAAACGCCCCTGATCGACCTGCAGGACATCCGCAAATCCTACGGTGGTGGCGACGCGCCCGAAGTTCACGTGCTGCGCGGCATCGACCTGTCGATCCATGCCGGCGAGTTCGTGGCAATTGTCGGCGCGTCCGGCTCCGGCAAATCGACGCTGATGAACATCCTTGGCTGCCTCGACCGCCCCACGTCCGGCGAATACCGGTTTGCCGGGGAAAACGTCGCCGGCCTGGACACCGATGAGCTGGCCTGGCTGCGTCGCGAAGCCTTCGGTTTCGTGTTTCAGGGATACCACCTGATTCCGTCCGGCTCCGCCCAGGAAAACGTCGAGATGCCGGCCATTTATGCCGGCATTCCCGCCGCCGAACGCCATGCACGGGCCGCCGCCCTGCTCGAGCGCCTCGGTCTGGCCTCACGCACCGGCAACCGCCCCCACCAACTCTCCGGTGGCCAGCAACAACGGGTGTCGATTGCCCGCGCCTTGATGAACGGCGGCCATATCATTCTGGCGGACGAACCGACCGGGGCCCTCGACAGCCACAGTGGCAAGGAAGTGATGGCGCTGCTCGACGAGCTGGCGAGCCAGGGTCATGTGGTCATCCTCATCACCCACGACCGTGAAGTGGCGGCTCGGGCCAAGCGCATCATTGAAATCAGCGACGGCCTGATCATTCGCGACAGCGCCGCGCAAGACCCCACCGTGCAGGCCAGCGCCAACCCCGGAGCCTTGCAGGCCGTGGATCTGCGCAAGCGCTTGAGCGAGGGCAGCGAAGCGAGCGGTGCCTGGAAAGGCGAACTGGTCGATGCGGTGCAGGCGGCGTGGCGCGTCATGTGGATCAACCGCTTCCGTACCGCGTTGACGTTGCTGGGCATCATCATCGGCGTGGCGTCGGTGGTGGTCATGCTTGCGGTCGGTGAAGGCAGCAAGCGCCAGGTCATGGCACAGATGGGCGCGTTCGGCTCCAACATCATTTACCTCAGCGGCGCCGCGCCGAACCCACGCACGCCGCCGGGCATCGTCACCCTGGATGAAGTCGCCGCACTGGCCAGCCTGCCGCAGATCACTCGCATCATGCCGGTCAACGGTGCTGAAGCCGGGGTGCGCTTCGGCAACCTCGATCACATGAGTTACATCGGCGGCAACGACACCAATTTCCCGGACATCTTCAACTGGCCGGTGGTCGAGGGCAGCTATTTCACCGAGGCCGATGAGCGCAACGGTGCAGCCGTGGCGGTAATCGGCAAGAAGGTCCGCGACAAGTTGCTCAAGAACGTGAGCAATCCCATCGGCCAATACATCCTGATCGAAAACGTGCCGTTCCAGGTGGTGGGGGTACTCGCCGGCAAAGGCGCCAGTTCCGGCGATCAGGACAGCGACAATCGCATCGCCATCCCCTACTCCGCTGCGAGCGTGCGGCTGTTCGGCACGCACAACCCCGAGTACGTGGTGATCGCCGCCGCTGACGCGCGCAAGGTGCATGAGACCGAAATGGCCATCGAGCAGTTGATGTTGCAGTTGCACAACGGCAAGAAGGATTTCGAACTGACCAACAACGCCGCGATGATTCAGGCCGAAGCCCGCACGCAAAACACCCTGTCGCTGATGCTCGGTTCGATTGCCGCGATTTCGCTGCTGGTCGGCGGCATCGGCGTGATGAACATCATGCTCATGACCGTGCGTGAACGCACTCGCGAAATCGGTATCCGCATGGCCACCGGCGCCCGTCAGCGCGACATCCTGCGTCAGTTCCTGACCGAGGCGGTGATGCTGTCGGTGGTCGGCGGCATTGCCGGCATCGGCCTGGCACTGCTCGTTGGCGGCGTGTTGATACTCAGCGAAGTCGCTGTCGCATTTTCCCTGGTGGCAATCGCCGGCGCCTTCGCCTGCGCACTGATCACCGGGGTCGTTTTCGGCTTCATGCCCGCCCGCAAAGCTGCCCGGCTCGACCCGGTCACGGCCCTCACCAGTGAATGATCGATCTATGAAACCGCAACTGAGCCTGTTGACCCTTTGCCTGATGCTGAGCGCCTGCGGCAGCCCCGCCCCACGCCCGGAAAGCGGCGTGACCGCCCCCGCCGCGTGGCAGTCGCCGACCGGGCAATCGGTGGCGCAGACCAACCAGCAATGGTGGACACACTTCGCCAGCCCGCACCTGAACCAACTGATCGGACAGGCGCAAAACGGCAGTCATGATCTGGCCGCCGCCATTGCCCGCGTACGTCAGGCTCGCGCCAGCACAGTGATCGCAGGCGGTTCGCAATTACCGGAAATAACCGCAGGCCTGAATGCCAACCGCCAAAAACTGCTGCGCGGCAACGGCTACAGCCAACTGGATGCCGACAACAGCAACAAGGCCGTGGACTACTTCGACGCCAACCTCAGCGCCAGTTATGAGATCGACTTCTGGGGCGGTCAGGCCGCCACCCGCGAAAGTGCCCGCCAGGGCCTGCGCGCCAGTGAGTTCGATCAGGCCACCGTGGAGTTGACCCTGCTCAGCGACGTCGCCAACCGCTACACCCAGGCGCTGTCATTGCAGGAACAAAGCCGCATTGCCGCGCTGAACCTGGCCAACGCACAGAGTGTTCTGCAACTGGTGCAGACCCGTTTCAATGCCGGCTCCGCTACCGCGCTGGAACTGGCCCAGCAGAAAAGTCTGGTGGCGGCGCAACAGCGACAACTGCCCACGGTGCAGCAACAGGCCGAGGACGCGCGAATCGGACTTGCGGCGCTGCTCGGACGACCAGTGCAGGAATTGTCACCAAGCCTCGAATCGTTCGATCAACTGCAATGGCCACAAATCGCTGCCGGGCTGCCCAGCGACCTGCTGACCCGCCGCCCGGACATCGCCCGCGCCGAAGCGCAACTGGCAGCCGCCCGGGCAGACGTCACAGTCGCCCGCGCCGCCATGCTGCCCAAGGTCACCCTGAGTGCGCAGCTGGGCTCCGGCGCCAATCGCTTCGACGATGTGATGCGCAGCCCGTTCTACAACCTCACCGCCGGGCTGATTGCACCGATCTTCAATAACGGTCGCCTGTCTGCAGAACGCGACAAGGCGACCGCACGCCAGGAAGAACTGCTGGAAACCTATCGCGGCGCGATCATCAATGGCTTCGCCGACGTCGAAAAGGCCCTGAACAGCATTCAGGGTCTGGATCAGCAGCGGCAATGGCAGACCGAAGAACTGAATCAGGCACAGACCGCGTTCAACCTTTCCCAGAGCCGCTATCAGGCCGGCGCTGAAGATCTGCTGACCGTGCTGGAAACCCAGCGCACGCTGTACGCCGCGCAGGATCTCAACGTGCAACTGCGGCTGGCGCGGATGCAGGCGAGCATTGCGTTGTACAAAGCGTTGGGCGGGGGTTGGGAGACGCGCTGAAAAACAAAAGATCGCAAGCTGCGATCTTTTGCTTCAAACCTTGGCTTTCAAATGACGCGCATACCAGGGCCGTTGCGGCACGCGGCGGAACAGCGCGGCGAGTTTCTTCTCGTCGCCGATGAAGGTGATGCGCAGCGCCAGTTTCATGGTCTCGGGATCCATCTCCACTGACTTGCCCACCTGCAACCCCGGGGTGGTGCTGCAGCCGTGGGTGGTCGGCCCCAGCCACGGGTCCGCGACCTCGTTCCAGCGCCCCGGCGCAAACCACTGCACACCGTTGACCACTTGCCGCGTGACTTCGCCCGGATGGAAACGCTCATGAGCGCGGAACCAGTCCTCGATGCGGTCATCGATCCAGCCATGGAAATGCCAGAACACCGGATTGACGTGGGATGAAAACGGATCGCCGAGGAAGTCGTTTTCCGCCGCAAACCAGCGCGCGGCGAAATCCGCCGGATCCCGGGCAAACGGCACCGGCTGGCCGTTGGACGGATCACGCGGCACCGAGGCCCAGCGCATGTGCAACCAGTCGTGCAGCCCCAACTCCACTTCAGAACCGAACTGGCCCAGCGTGAGTTTGGCCAGATAAGCCGGATCGCGGTATTGCGATTCCCAGACCTGGAAATTGCTTTCATAAGTCTCGGCAGTTTTCAGGTCGCTGACCCACTGGCTGTACTCATTGTCGCCATCGGCCAGCCACGTCGGCGGCAGTGCCGTGCCGTCGTGGTTGTCGAAGTAACGGGCGAAGCCGATCCGGTCGCGGATCAGCTCGGGTTGCGGCAGCGGGAAATACTCCCACGACGGCAGGTCCTGCATCGAACGCGCCGTGCCCAGCATATGCCGGTGCATGAAGAGGAAGTCGACGCCCGAACCGTTGCGGTCCTTGCGATCGCCACGGGCATCGCGCTCCTTGTCGCGCGGGCCGGGTTGCCAGCCGAGACCGCGCAACGCGTTGCGCTTGTCTTCGGCAAGGGTGTGCCATTTGTCCCGCGTGGCGTGCCAGACCTGGTGAAACAACCGATGCTCGGGAGAGATCAGCCACGCCAGCAGCGTCGGGTTCAGCGGCGTGCGCTGCCGGGCTTCGGGGAACAGATGTTTGACAGCAATGAAGCGGTTGTCCTGCATCGGCAGCGCCAACGGCCGATCCAGACGCGACACCCGACCGCTGAGGCTGCCGCTGCCGGCGTTGCCGAAATCGGCCCAGACTTCGTCGAGGACCATTTGCAGTTCGTAGTCGATATGGCCGTTGGCACTGATCAGCCGCCAGCTTAGCTTTGCTGCGTCGCCACCGACCAGATCACCGATTATTCGGTAACGCGGTGTTTCGCCGGAACGCAGACGCTCGGGCGTATCCAGAAAACCGCAGACACCGCGCCCCTTCTGGCCGATGTCGAGAAACACTTGCAGACCGCTTGCCGGCAGCCCTTCGACACCCGCGTCACGGCCCTCGAAACGGATATCCCAAACCCCGCGCAGCTTGTTCGCCAGACGCTGACCGGCCGTGTCGGCCACGTCGAACGACGCCTCGCCGGGGGTGATCGTGGGGTCCGGTCTGGTCCATTCACGATGACCAAAATACGCCGCAGGCACCGCAGCGCCGGTCAGCGCCAGGCCTGCCATGAACCATCGTCGAGAAATCTTCATTGCCCTACCTGTGTCAGCCATGAAGCAGGCTTTATCCAAGCTAGAACGTACGCTGCCCCGACAAATTTAAGGGCGCCCTCGCCACAGGGCGATGCGACTAAATTTCGTTGCCAATCACTCGTTCTTTCCAGATAGCAATGGCCCCTGCGCCAGCACCTCGACGGCGAACCTGACTGAGATGGCAATGACAAAACCACGTTCGAAAAAGGCTCTTTTCATTGGCCTGCCACTGGCCCTGGCGATCAGTGCCGCAGCAGGCTTCGCAGCCTGGGATTACTGGCTCAACGACAACCCCGGCTATCCGGCCAAGGTGATGGACCAGGCCCGCGAGATGCACCAGCACATGCTCTCGTTCGACAGCCACATCACCGTCCTCCAGGACTTCGGCACCCACGGCAATGAAGCCGACAAGGACGGTTCCGGGCAATTCGACCTGATCAAGGCCAATCGCGGGCAACTGTCCGGTGCGGCGCTGACGATTTTCGGCTGGCCGGAGCTGTGGAACGGCGCCAATGCACCGCACAAGCCCACGGCGGGTTTCGTTGAAGAGGCGCGCAACCAGCAGGAAATCCGCTACAAGATCATCTCCGGCATGGTCCGCGACTTCCCCAATCAAGTCGGAATTGCCTACACGCCCGATGATTTCCGGCGTCTGCACGGCGAAGGCAAGTTCGCGATTTTCATCAGCATGCTCAACGCCTACCCATTGGGCCACGACCTGAACCTGCTGGACCTGTGGACGGCGCGCGGCATGCGCATGTTCGGTTTCAGCTACATCGGCAACAACGACTGGGCCGACTCGTCCCGGCCGCTGCCGTTCTTCAATGACTCGCCGGATGCGCTCGACGGCCTCTCCGACCTCGGCAAGCAAGCGGTCAAGCGCCTCAACGATCTGGGCGTGATCATCGACGTGTCGCAGATGTCGACCAAAGCCCTGGAGCAAGTCGCACAACTGAGCCGCACGCCGATGGTCGCCTCGCACTCGGCGCCACGGGCGATGGTCGACATCCCCCGCAACCTCAGCGACAAAGAACTGCAACTGATCAAGAACAGCGGCGGCGTGGTGCAGGTGGTGGGCTTCTCGCAGTACCTGCGCCCGCTGACCCAGACCACCCAGGACAAGCTCAACGAACTGCGCAAGAGCTTCGACCTGCCGCCACTGCCCAACCTCGCCGTGGCGCTGATGCCGGGCGACCCGATCATCGCCGCATGGCCCGAGGCCAAGTTCGGCCAGTACGCCAGCCGCCTCTACGCGATCCTCGACGAAGAACCCAAAGCCACGCTCAAGGATTACGGCGACGCCATCGATTACACCGTGCGCAAGATCGGCATCGACCACGTCGGCATCAGCTCCGACTTCAACGAAGGGGGCGGCGTCAAAGGCTGGGAGAACGTCGGCGACATCCCCAACGTCACCGCCGAACTGATTTCGCGCGGCTACTCCGAAGCCGACATCGCCAAGCTCTGGGGCGGCAACTTCCTGCGGGTCTGGGATCAGGTGCAGAAAGCCGCCCGACCTGCGCTGATTTCACAGCAGGACAAGATCAAGCCATGAGTGATCGTCGTACGTTTCTCAAGCAGGCGGGGATTCTCGCCGCCGGCCTGCCGCTGGCATCGGGCATCGCCCAAGGCGCCAGCACCGCCAGCACCGCGAACGTTGCGCCAGCAGCGCCGGCACAGGACAAGTGGGCGCAACTGCGTACGCTGTTCGAGCAGGATCCGGACTGCCTGCACTTCTCCAACTTCCTGATCACCTCGCACCCCAGACCGGTGCGTGACGCCATCGCCCTGCACCGCGCCGCCCTCGACAAAAACCCGGGGCTGGCAATGGACTGGGACCTGGGCATGATCGAGCAGCGCGAGGAGGAAGTCAGGGTCTGGGCCGGGCGCTATCTGCAAGCCGATGCCAGACAGATCGCCCTGACCGGCAGCACCACCGAAGGCCTGGCGATGATTTACGGCGGCGCCCATGTGCGTGCCGATCAGGAAATCCTCACCACTCAGCACGAACACTACGCCACCCACACCATCCTCGCGCTGCGCACACAGCGTGAAGGCACCAAGGTGCGCAAGATCCGTCTGTTCAAGGATCCGCACACGGCGACCAAGGCCGAAATCCTCGCGGCCATCGACAGCAACATCCGCCCCGAAACCCGTGTACTGGGCATGTGCTGGGTGCATTCGGGCAGCGGCGTGAAACTGCCGATCGCCGACATCGGCGCGTTGGTCGACAAGCACAACAAGGGCCGTTCGGACGATAACCGGATCATCTATCTGGTGGACGGCGTGCACGGCTTCGGCGTCGACGACCTGAGCTTCCCGGCGATGAACTGCGACTTCTTCATCGCCGGCACCCACAAATGGATGTTCGGCCCGCGTGGCACCGGCATCGTCTGCAGCCGTTTCGATCAGGTCAGGTACGTCACGCCGATCATTCCGACCTTCTCCGAAGCCACCGCGTTTTCCACCACCATGACCCCCGGTGGCTATCACGCCTTCGAGCATCGCTGGGCCTTGAACGAAGCGTTCAAATTGCACCTGCAACTGGGCAAGGCCGACGTCCAGGCGCGCATTCACGCCTTGAACAGCTATCTGAAAAAGCGCCTCCAGGAACACCCGCAGATCGAACTGGTCACGCCGCTCAGCCCCGAACTGTCAGCCGGTTTCACCTTCTTCCGGGTCAAGGGCAAGGACTGCGACAAGATCGCCGCCTACCTGATGCAGCACAAGGTGATCGCCGATGCCGTCGACCGCGACGTCGGCCCGGTCATTCGCAGCGCGCCGGGCCTGTTGAACAACGAACAAGAAATCGACCGTTTCATGACCGTGCTCGTCAGCCAGATCTGAGCACCGCGAACTCCTTTAAACCTGTTATCGAGAGAAATGATGAACAGTGAGCTACGTAGTTTTTCCATCAAATCGCTCCCCGCGCTGACCCTGGCCGCCCTGCTCGCCAGCCTGTTGCCGGGGCTGGCGCAGGCGGCTGAACCGCTGCAGCCGGGCAAGGTGTTCAAAGACTGCAAGGACTGCCCGGAAATGGTCGTGCTGCCCACCGGCACGTTCACCATGGGCACCCCGGAAGACGAAGTCGGCCGCGAACCGGACGAAGGCCCGATGCACCCGGTGACGTTCGCCAAACCGCTGGCCATCAGCCGTTTCCAGGTCCTTCGGGGCCAGTGGGACGCCTACCTCAAGGACACCGGTTATCAGATGCCCGACGGCGATGATCGCGAGGGCCGCGCGTGCAAGGCCGGGATTCCGGATTACGCGGGCAGCGACCCGCGCAAGCAGTACACCGACAAACATCCCGCCGTGTGCATGGACTTCGCCGAGGTCAACGCGTACGTGGCGTGGCTCTCGAAAAAGACCGGCAAGCAATACCGTCTGGTCAGTGAATCCCTGCGCGAATACGCGGCGCGTGCCGGCAGTACCGGGCCCTTCCCGTTCCCGTTCGATGAGGGCAAGGAATACAGCATCGCCAAACATGCCAACACCTATGGCGCCGCCGATGGCTACAACTTCACCGCGCCGGCCGGCAGCTTTCCGGCCAACGCCTTCGGGGTTTATGACATGCACGGCAACGTCTACGAATGGACGGCCGACTGCTACAACGAAAACTACGTCGGCGCCCCGAGTGACGGCAGTGCATGGCTGACCGGCGACTGCACCATCCAGCGCATCCGCGGCAATGACTGGGGCGAAGCGCCGGTGTTCTCGCGTTCCGGCAACCGCAACGCGGTCTACCCCAAAGTGCGTGGCGACTGGCTGGGCTTTCGTGTAGCCCGCGACCTCTGATCCACCCGGCGTCGGCTTTCGTGCCGACGCCCTCCCGGTTTTTCTCGAATCATCGCCCCAGCGGCCTTCAAAAGCGGAATCCCCCATGACCACTAAATCCCGTGGCGCCATCAGCGAAGTTCTCAGCCTGCTCAAGCCCTATTGGCTGGTGGTCATGATCTCGATCATGCTCGGCATGGTCGGCGGCCTCAGCGTCACGGCGTTGCTGGCGACCATCAATGACGCCCTGAACGCCAACGGCAGCCCGTCGCTGGGCGTGCTCGCCAGTTTTGCCGGGCTCTGTGCCCTGGCGCTGTTGAGCTCGATCCTGTCCGACATCGGCACCAACCATGTCGGCCAGCACATCATTGCCGGACTGCGAAAATCCCTTGGCGAAAAAGTCCTGCTGGCGCCGATCGAACAGATCGAACGCTTTCGCAGCCATCGCCTGATTCCGGTGCTGACCCATGACGTCGACACCGTCAGTGACTTTGCGTTTTCCTTCGCGCCGCTGGCCATCGCCTTCACCGTCACCCTCGGTTGCCTGGGTTACCTGGCCTACCTCTCGGTGCCGATGTTTGCGCTGCTGTTGGTGGCGATCGTCATCGGCACCGTCGTGCAGTACATCGCCCGGGCCAAAGGCATCAAGGGTTTCGAAGCCGCCCGTGAAGCCGAAGACGAACTGCAAAAGCACTACAGCGCCATCGCGGCCGGCGCCAAGGAACTGCGCATCCATCGCCCGCGCCGTCAGCGCATGTTCAGTCAGCGCATCGAAGGCACCGCCGATTACATCTGCAACACCCACATTCGTTCGATCAACACCTTCGTGGTCGCCAAAACGTTTGGCTCGATGCTGTTCTTCGTGGTGATCGGCCTGGCACTTGCCCTGCAATCCTTCTGGCTGGGCACCGACAAAGCGGTGCTCAGCGGTTTCGTGCTGGTGCTGCTGTACATGAAAGGCCCGCTGGAATACCTGGTGACCACCCTGCCGGTCGTCAGTCGCGCCAACATCGCCTTCAAGCGCATTGCCGATCTGGCGGAGCAGTTCTCCTCCCCGGAACCCCATCTGCTGTTGAGCGACACCGCCAGCGCCAAACCGGTAGTCGAGCATCTGGAACTGCGTGATGTCCACTACGCCTTTGCCGCTGTGGACGACAACAAACCGTTCACGCTCGGCCCGGTCAATCTGTCGATCCGTCAGGGCGAGATTGTGTTCATCGTCGGCGAGAACGGCGGCGGAAAAACCACCCTGATCAAATTGCTGTTGGGGCTGTATGCGCCAAAGGGCGGGGAAATCCTGCTCAACGGCGCACCCGTGGTGGCTGAGAACCGTGACGATTACCGTCAGTTGTTCACCACGATTTTTGCCGACTACTACCTGTTCGACGAACTGGTACAAGGCGATCAACAAGTGCCCGAGGACGCCAACCGCTACCTCGAACGCCTGGAGATTTCGCACAAGGTCAGCATTCGCGATGGCGCGTTCAGCACCACCGACCTGTCCACCGGCCAGCGCAAGCGTCTGGCCCTGCTCAATGCCTGGCTGGAGGAACGTCCGGTGCTGGTGTTCGACGAATGGGCGGCCGATCAGGACCCGGTGTTCCGGCGGATTTTCTACACCGAGCTGCTGCCGGAACTCAAATACCTGGGCAAGACCATCATTGTGATCTCCCACGACGACCGTTATTTCGACGTCGCCGACCAACTGGTACGCATGCAAGGCGGCCAGGTCATCAGCGAAAAAGCCCCGGCAGCCGTCTGCTGAAACGGCCCGCCCCTGTCGAGTGTTAAGAGAAAGCCATGAACGAACTTCTTGATGATGACCTGCTGGCGCTGCTGTTGGCCGATGCCGACGCCGTCGAGCCAGACCCGGTCGCCACCCGCCGCGTGCGCCTGGATCGGGCGCCGCTGTCGTACGCCCAGCAACGTCTGTGGCTGGTGCAGCAACAGGCACCGGCGAATGCTGCCTACAACTTGCCGCGCGCCCTGCGCCTGGACGGCGACCTCGATCCGCAAGCGCTGGAAACCGCGCTCAACGCGGTGATCGACCGCCACGACATCCTGCGTACTGCCTTTCACGAAATCGACGGTGTGCCGACCCAGGTGGTCGAGCGCCAGACACGCCTGAACCTCAAGCGCCAGGACCTGTCCTCACTGGATGAGGACTCCCGTCGCCTGCACCTGGAACAACGCCTGCAAACCCAGGCCCTGCAACCGTTCGACCTGAGCCGCGCACCGCTGATCCGCACCACCCTGGTCAAGACCGCCGAGCGTGAACACGTGTTGTTGCTGAACATGCACCACATCGTGTCTGACGCCTGGTCCAACGCGATCCTCATGCAGGATCTGGCGCGCGCCTATGCGCAGGCCAACGCCGGCCTCGCCCCGGAGCTGAGCGAGTTGCCGATCCAGTACAGCGACTACGCGCAGTGGCAACGCAGCGAGTACCTCGACGGTGTGGCCTGCAAGCGCGCCGACCATTACTGGCGTCAGTATCTGGGCCGTGAACTGCCAGTGCTCGAATTGCCGATCGATCATGCCCGCGCCGAAGGCCAGCAACACCTGGCCGGGCGTCATTCCCTGAGCCTTGAGCCCACAGCGCTGCAAGCCCTCAACCGTTTCTGCCAGAACGAAGGCCTGACCCCGTTCGTGCTGGCGATGGGCGCGTGGCAATTGCTGCTGGCCCGTTACAGTCAGCAACGCGAATTCACCGTCGGCGTGCCTAACGCCAGCCGCAACCGCAGTGACAGCCAGGAACTGGTGGGCTTTTTTGTCAGCAGTCAGGTGTACAAGGCGACGCTCGACGGCCAGCAACCGGTGCGGGACTTCCTGCACGCCTTGCGCGCGCATTCGCTGGCGACACTGGAACACGCCGATTACCCGCTGGAGTTGCTGTTCGATCAACTGCAACGCGGCAGTGCGACCTCGCTCAATCCGCTGTTCCAGGTGCTGTTCAACTGGCGCACAGGCGGCGGCGAACCGGCGTCCGTGGAATGGGGCGGGCTGAACCTGCAATTTCTCGATGCCGGCGAAAGCCAGGCCAAGTTCGACCTGTCGCTGGACGTCGACTTCAGCCCGCAGAGCCTGCAAGCCACCTTCGAATACAGCCGCGACCTCTACACCTCCGACACCATCGAGCGCATGGCCCGGCACTGGCAACAACTGCTGCTGCAACTGATCGCCCGCCCCGATTTGCGCCTGGACGAGTTGCAGTTGCTTGATGCCGAAGAGCATCGGCAGACCCTCGCCGAATGGAACCCGCAGCAGACCCGAATCACCCCGTCGCTGTGCCTGCACCAGTTGATCGAAGCGCAGGTCGCCCGCAAGGGCACCGCCATCGCCCTGACCTTCGGCGCACAACAGGTCAGTTACGCCGAGCTCAACCGTCAGGCCAACCGTCTGGCCCACCGTTTGATCGCCAACGGTGTCGGCCCGGACGTGCTGGTGGGCATCGCCGCCGAGCGCTCGCCGCAGATGCTGATCGGCCTGCTGGCGATTCTCAAGGCCGGCGGCGCCTATGTGCCACTGGATCCGGCCTACCCGGCTGATCGCCTGGCCTACATGATCGAAGACAGCCGCATCGACTGGGTACTGACCCAGTCCCATCTGCGTGAGCAATTGCCTTTGCCGGCCCATGTGCGCTGCGTGCTGCTCGACGACGCCACGAACCTGAGCGACGCCGCCGAGCACAACCCCGACGTGGCCGTGCAGCCGGACAATCTGGCGTACGTGATCTACACCTCCGGCTCGACCGGCAAACCCAAGGGTGCCCTGCTCGCACATCACAACGTGGTGCGCCTGTTCGAAGCCACCAGCGGTTGGTTCGGCTTCGATCAGAACGATGTCTGGAGCCTGTTCCACTCCTATGCCTTCGACTTCTCGGTCTGGGAGATCTTTGGTGCGCTGCTGTATGGCGGTCGCCTGGTGATCGTGCCGCACGCCGTCAGCCGTTCTCCGCAGGACGTCTACACGCTGCTCTGCGAGGAGAAAGTCAGCGTGCTGAACCAGACGCCGTCGGCGTTCAAGCAACTGATGAAAGTCGCCTGTGAACCTGACCAGTCGTTGACCCAGCACCTGCGCTACGTGATTTTCGGCGGTGAGGCGATCGAGGTGAAAAGCCTGCGCCCCTGGTTCGAACGCTTCGGCGATCAGGCCCCGCAACTGATCAACATGTACGGCATCACCGAAACCACCGTTCACGTCACCTACCGGCCGCTGTCACTGGCTGACCTGAGCACCGAGTCCGCCAGCCCCATCGGCGTGCCTATTGCCGACCTGTCCTGGTATCTGCTGGATGAAGGTCTCAACCCGGTCGCCAAAGGCTGTACCGGCGAGCTGTACATCGGTCGTGCCGGGCTGGCCCGGGGTTACCTGAACCGCACCGACCTGACCGCCACGCGCTTTATCCCCGACCCGTTCGACAGCGTTCCGGGTGGGCGTCTGTACCGTACCGGCGACCTGGCGAAATACTGCAACGACGGCAGCATCGAATACGTCGGACGAATTGACCATCAAGTAAAAATCCGCGGCTTCCGCATCGAACTGGGCGAGATCGAGGCGCGACTGCTCGATCAGCCGCAGGTGCAGGATTGCGCGGTGCTGACCCACGACGGCCCGAGCGGCCTGCAGTTGGTGGCCTACGTCATCGCACCGGATTCGACGGAACTGCGCGACACCCTGATCGCCGCTCTGCGGGCGCAATTGCCCGATTACATGGTGCCTGCACACCTGCTGTTCCTTGAGTGCTTCCCGTTGAACGCCAACGGCAAACTCGACCGCAAGGCCCTGCCGGAACCGGATGCCAGCCTCTGGCAACGCAGTTACGTGGCGCCGGGCAATCCCCTGGAAGAAGCGCTGGCCAGTCTTTGGCAGCAATCGTTGAACATCGAGCGCGTCGGGATCACCGACAACTTTTTCGAGTTGGGCGGCCATTCGATTCTCGCGATCCAGTTGATCGCTCAACTGAAGGCGCAGCTCGACATCGAAGTACGTCTGCAAGAGTTGCTGGCCCACCCGACCATCGCCGAACTGTCCGCTTTCGTCGCCCGCCAGCATTTCGCAACCGCGCAGTGCGTGGTCGAACTCAACAACGCACCGGCCGACGCACCGGCACTGTTCTGCCTGCACCCCAGCGGTGGCATCGTGTTCTGCTATCAGCCGCTGGCCAAACGCTTGAACAACCGGGCGAAAGTCTACGGCGTGATGCATCGCGGCTTCGCGCAGCAACACAACGACGCGCAAACCTGGTCAGAGATGATCGCCGACTACAGCCGTGAAATCGTCAACACCCAGCCGCAGGGGCCTTATCACCTGATGGGCTGGTCGCTGGGTGGCCCGCTGGCCATGGACGTGGCCGCGACGCTGGAGTCTCAGGGTCACGATGTGGCGTTTCTGGGGCTGGTCGACGGCACCGTGCCGGCGTCGGCCTTCCCTGCCGACCTGCCACGCTTCCAGCGAACGGACGACGAAGCGCTCGGCGTCACCTCGGAAGAAGTGCTCGACGCCGTGCACTACTTCAATCTGTTGTTCCCGACCCTGGCACCGCGCACCAATGCCTACCTGCAAACGTCGCCGCACGGCAGCGTCAAGGACTTCTATGACTGGGCGGCCGGTCAGGTCGAACCGGGCCAAGGCGACTTGCTGGCCATCGTGCAGAACATCAAGAGTGAAGTCATGAACGCCCAGGCGTTCTCGGTACACGAGCGTCTGGTGGAAGCCTTCGATGCCTTCACCTTCAAGCCACTGCGGGTCAAACCGAGTTGCTGGTGGGCAGTCCCGGAAAAAACCGCAGAAGAACTGGCGTTCAGCCAGGCATTGATTCAGCGTTACAGCCTGTCGGGTGAACTGAACTGCTCGCTGCTGTCACCGCTGGAACACCGCAGCATGATCTTCCAGGATGAATTGCTCGAACCCCTGATCGACACGTTCCTTAGCAGTAATCGAGTGCGCTGAGCGCTCTGCGCCCCCCCCAAAAAACCGTCAATCGTTTATTGACGGTTTTTTTCCGCATGGCTGTCACACAGCGACCAAGCACGCCTAGTAGTAATGTCATCGTGATATCATCACCTGAAGTATTGCTTTTTCACTGTTGGAAATGGATTCATGACGTTACAAGACTGGTCAAATATCGCCACTATCATTGCGGCTCTTGCTGTCATCGGTATTACTTGGCAAGTGTATATAAGCCATCGCCAGGTCAAAGCCGACCATGAGCGGTCCAGGCGAGAAAAATCCGTTGATGTTTTGATGGAATGGGCAAAAAATTTAAAAAAAGAAGGTTCGCTGGCCAGAAAAATAATTGAATGTCTGACTGAAGAACAATGCAGAGAAGTACTCGGCCAGCAGGAACTTCAAATCGGCAGAAAACACGAAGCATTGCTCGTCCAACTTTTCGGCGAAAAACTTAAAGGCCTCGACAAGCCAGAAGAAAACATCACACTTACAGAAGCACAATCCACCGAGCTCAGATGGCACACAATCTCATACTTGAATTCACTAGAGTTCACACTTGTTGCCTGGCAGTATGCTGTAGTTGACAAAGAAATCATTGAATCACAATTCTCCTACTTGTTTCGACCCGCAGATGGTCACGAATTACTTAAACACTTCAGAAAAGCCGCAGGGGGTGAACAGTCCTATCCAGCGATAGAAGTATTTAGTGCTCACATAACGGAAAAGAGAAAAAGAAAACTCATATCCAAAGCAAACATCGCATAAACAAAACACACACCCACAAGCAGAAATAAAATGCATATAGAATCAATGGACTTGATAATCAACCCAGGCTTCATCTGGTCACTATTAGTCTCAATCATTGGTGGAACAATCGGAATACACACCATACAAATATATTGTGCGAAGAAAAACAATAGAGACCTTTCCTCCAAGCTAAACTCAAAGACATATGTTTTATTGCTGCGAGCATTCAGCTTGTGGCCAATCAAGATTTTATCAATAACGTTGGCCATTTGTGCTCCCGTAAGCTTTTCTGTATTGCTAATCGATGTCGCGCTAGCCACTTTCGATTCTGGAACAAGCTTTTCGGAGCTACCCTCTCATCAACACCTTCCTGATTGGGTATTCAGCACATTTCTGGTTTTAAGTACATTACTTCAGTTATTGATTGGGGCAAAAGGTTTTACATTTCCGATCGGCAATGGTTTATCGCTGAGCTTTGATAAGGGGTCTGCGCTGGCCTTTCATATAGATGATAAAAACCCGAACATCATTGCCAAATCTTCAGAAATTGCCTCCGCCATCACTCGCTTACGAGCAGACGGGCACAACAACAAATTCGTAATTAAAAGCTGGGCATGCGTAGCAAGACTACCCATCAAGCTTTCTGGCATTCAAAACATCAGACGCCAATTCGTGGAAACGACGAATGCGACATTATGGCTCTCAAGAAAATACCCAAAAGTCGCAAAACTACTATTACCCAAAAAAAGTAACGGTATTTATGCAGCACTGGCTCGACTATTCAAAAAAACCACATCCAAATTAATAGCTGTTTCTTATATAGCAATAAACGCAAGAAACATACGCCACACATTGAAACACCTTCCCACCCCCAATCTATTACGTTCCACACGTCAATTCATGGATGATCTAAAAATGCAAACCGGTGAGCCCGTAACGTTGATTTCGCCATCACCAGTATCCATTGTAAATTTTTTTAATTTAAGCATCACATTCCCTCACATCCAAAACAAATTTTCGGGGTTTGATGGGGGATTCACGCTAGGGCCTCCATAGATCGAAAAATTCGAGCAATACGTTGTAACTAACAACAGCCTAGGCAATAAAATGTATGGTCAGCCCATCTCCTGCAACCTCATGGGCTGTTTTCGGTAAAGCTGGCTTGCGCTAATGTATCCGGGCTCATTGTGAGCGTTGCGCCACAACGCTCGGCCCTCGATGAGTAGCCGCTCCCGACTGTCCTGAAAAAAACCTCAGCTTCTGAAGCTGATTTTATTGCCAGGTTCTCAGTCGGGCCGTTTGCCGTTTACTGTCATCAGTCAGTGACGTCGCAAAGCCGGTGTTAAAGCTGTACGTTCAAGCGTTCGGATGTGGGTCGTACTGGCCGTCTTTGGCCAGTACCGCCCACACGATTCGCACCAGTTTGTTCGCCAGCGCGCAGGCGACGATATTGGAGTGCCGACGCGTCAGCAGCTCTCGAACCCAAGGCCCCAACGCATCATCCCTACCGTCGATATGCTGCATGATGGCTCGTGCGCCCTGCACCAACAGCCGGCGTATGTGCTTGTCGCCGCGTTTTGTGATCCCCAGCAGCACTGTCTTTCCACCGGTTGAATGCTGTTTCGGTACCAACCCCAACGAAGCCGAGAAATCACGTGCGCTGCGATAGTTCGAGACATCCCCTATATCTGCCAGCAAGGCGCTGGCAGTGATCGGGCCGATGCCAGGGATGCTCTGCAAACGGCTTCCGGCGTCGTCCTCTTTCAACTGTTGCTTGAGGTCGGACTCGATGTCCTTGATCTCTTGGTCCAGTTGTTGAATCTGCCGGTAGAGACACATCACCAAATCCTTGAGGCGCAACGGCACCGAGTGTTGTGGATTTTCGAGCAACGTCGGCACACGGTGCAGCGCAGCGGTTCCAATAGGCAGGCTGATCCCGAACTCCAGCAGAAACACATGAATCTGGTTGATCGCGACGGTGCGATGGCCAATCAGGGAATCTCGGACACGATGCAGCGCTGAAAGCGTTTGTTGCTCTGCGGTTTTGATCGAGCAGAAGCGCATCGCGGGGCGGCTTGCCGCCTCGCAAATCGCTTCGGCATCAATGAAGTCGTTTTTGTTGCCTTTGACGAACGGTTTGACGTACTGCGGGGCGATCAGCTTCACCTCGTGGCCCAAAGTGCCGATCTGTCGAGCCAGCCAGTGAGCGCCGCCGCATGACTCCATCACCACCGTGCAGGCCGGTAGCTGGGCCAAGGTGCTGAGCAATTGGCCGCGATTGGTTTTCTTGCGCAGTACCTGATGACCTTTGGCATCCTGGCCATGCAGGTGGAAACTGTGTTTGCCAATGTCGATACCGAGAAGCGTCATCGTGTTCATGAGAGATCCTCCGCCGAAAACGAGAAAAGCCCTGCAAGCGTAAACCTGCAGGGCTTCTCGGTCAGGCTGACCATCTCATTAAACCCGGCCTGCAATAGCAGACCGGGTTCAGGTATTACTGGTGGATCAGAACTGCGGTTTGTACGTCACGCTGAACATCACGTTACGCGGGTCGCCGTAGTAGCTGTTGCTGTTGATCTGGGCGAAGGCCGGAATGATGTAGCGCTTGTCGAACATGTTGTTCAGGTTGACGGCCAGATTGACCTCGTCGGTGGCCTGGTAGGCAACACGCGAACCCCAGATGGCAAAGCCCGGCAGATCGAAGCTGCGGTCGAAGCTGACCGTGCTGCTCTGGGCATTCACGCCGGCACCGACGCTGACCTTGTTGAAGTCGCCCGGCAGGGTGTAGTCGCCCCACAGGCGAAACATGTGCATCGGCGTACCGGTGGCGAAGCGCTTGCCCTTGAGGTCGGAGTCTTCAAGGAACTTGGTGGTGTTGTAGGTATAGCCGCTGGAAATCTGCATGCCATCGAACAATTCACCGGCGATTTCCGCCTCCAGCCCCTGGCTGCGAACCTTGCCCGACGCCGTCGAGCAGTACCAGCCGTTGCAGGCCTCAGGCCCTTCGATGTCGGTGGTCAGGTCAGACACCGCGCGGTTTTTCTGGATGTAGCGGAACAACGCCAGGGAGGTGTTGAAGCGGCCATCCATCAACTCGCCCTTGATCCCCAACTCGTAGTTGGTGCCTTCGATCGGCTTGAGCGCAGTCTTCTCTTTGGTCAACTGGGTTTGCGGAATGAACACTTCGGCAACACTGCCGTAGGCCGACCACTGTTCGTTCAGCGCATACACCATACCGACGTAAGGTGTCACACGGCCGGTGCTCTTGATCGAGTTCTTCTCGCCGCCTTCCTGCAGTTCGCGGGCGAAGTAGTTGTCCTGGTCAAAAGAGAAGTCATACCAGCTGGTACGCGCACCGAGGATCAGGGTCAGCGGATCGGTCAGGTTGATCTTGTAACTGCCGTAAAGGCCCTTCTGGCGAACATCGTAAGTGCTCACGGCCAGGTTGGCGGCGTCGGCGATCATGTCGAACGACTTCTGCGGACGATTGTGATCGATGTCGAAGATGTCTACGCCCGGGGTGAACTGGCGAGCGTATTTGTCATCGCTGGTGAACTTGGAATAGTTGGCGCCCACGGTCAGGCCTTGCTTGAAGCCGAAGCCTTCAAACTGGCCGTCGAGGTAGATATCGAACGCGCGGTTCTTGTTCGCGAAGTCAGTCGAGTAGTCGGAGAAACGCGGGCCGGTGCTGCCGCCCACTGGAACCACGCCGGCAACGAACTGATAAGTCGCCTCGTTGGACTCGTTCATGGCGATGGCCGAGGCCTTGATTTTCCAGCTGTCGTTGAAGTGGTGTTCAAGGTCGGCGTACACCGCAGTCTGGTCGTTCATCGAACGGTTCCAGGTTGCACCGGTGTAGGTCGAGCGCGGCAGATTGATGTTGCTCGCGTCGGCGTAACGCGGCAGGCCCAGCAGGTATGGACGGCCGTGGCTCTTCTTGTTGCTGAAACCGATGCCGAGCACGGTGTCTTCATCCAGATCGAAGTCCAGGGCGCCGTACACGGTCTGTTCCCAGTTCCAGGCGTAGTCGGTGAACGAGTGGTCTTTTTCATAGTTGACCACCGCACGACCACGGATGGTACCGGCATCGTTCAACGGGCCACCCACGTCAGCCTGGGAGCCATAACGATCCCAGCTGCCTGCCTTGGCGGTGAGGGTCACGGTCGGTTCGGCCTGGCCGCGCTTGCGCACCATGTTGATCGCGCCGCCCGGGCTGTTCGCGCCTTGCAGCAGGCCGGCCGCGCCACGGATCACTTCCATGCGGTCGTAGATCGCCATGTTTTCAGTGATGTAGCTCCCCAGCGCATACACGTTGCGCGGGATCGGCACGCCGTCGTACTGGATCGCTTCGATGTCGAAACCACGGGAGTAAATGAAAATGCCCGGGCCCGGTGACTTCAGCGCTGTCAGGCCGGTGGTGGCCTCCACAGCCTGGGTCAGGTTGCTGATGTTCTGGTCATCCATGCGCTTGCGGGTCAGGACGCTGACCGACTGCGGGATGTCCTTGAGTTTCTGCTGGCCCTTGCCGATGGTCACGGCACCGGTGGTGTAGGAATTGGTGCCTTCGGTGGTGGTGCCCAGCGCGCTGGCGTTGATCGTGGTGGCACCCAGCTCCAGACCCTTGGCGCTGCCACTGCGCACCAGCATCAGGGTGTTGCCTTCCACGGTGAAGCGCACGTCGGTGCCGCGCAGGAGCTGGCCGATGGCCGACTCCGGTGTCATCTTGCCTTTGACCGCAAAGCTCTTGAGGCCCGCCAGATCATCGGCGCTGTAGATGACCTGCATGTTGCTCTGCTCGCCAAACGCCTGCAGCGCCTGTGGCAGGGACTGTGCCGCGATATTGAAGGCTTTGTCCTCGGCCAGAACCTGAGCGCTGAGCGGCAGCAGGCACGCCATGCCCATCCCCGCCAACACAGAGCGCGAGCGCAACGTTCGGGAAATCACCAGGGCCTTGAACAGGGGTTTCAATTCGTGAATTGCGGACATTGTGCTCTCTATTATTGGTCGAAGTGGAAAAGCCTGCGGGCCGCCGAGCGCCCCTCGAAATGCACACCCACGCTCCGGGATCGTTCAATCATGTGAATCGATCGACTGGCCCCTCCCCGGGCAGCAGTCGCCCGCGCAGAGGCGCGGGCCGGTCATGGGTTGCGTAAGAAATCCGTTTGTTGCCGCGTGAAAACCTGACTGAAAAGGCCCTTTTTCGAGTCGTTTCACGCGCTTACGTTAGTAAGACGGTGCAGACCGGAAAAACCGGAATGCGTTTGTTTATCATTTGTGAAAAAAATTAAAAAAAACCGCCGCACTGAGGCGACGGTTTTTCCTGGCCGAACGATTAAACGTCCTGGGCCACCTTGGCGGCTTGCAGCTGGCGGGCCTTTTCGGTCAGCAGGGCTTTTTCCTCGGGACTCATCGATTCAAGACGCACCCGCGCCTGAGCCAGTTTGTCCAGTTGCCCGGGACTCGCTTCCTGACCACGCAACGCTTGCGCAAGACCGGCCACGGTCGGATGGTCGAAGACCACACCCGGGTGGATTTCGCACTGCAACAGCTTGCGAATACCCGCGACCAGTTTGATCACCAGCAACGAATGACCACCGGCGGCGAAAAAGTCGCGTTCGATGCTCAGGCGATCCTGCCCGAGCAACTGCGCCATGCGTCCGGCCAGCAACGTTTCGAGGGCGTCACGTGGCGCGACGTAATCGTCGTCGACGCCATGATCGGCCAATTGCTGCAGGGCCTTGCGGTCGATCTTGCCATTGGCCAACCGTGGCAGGCGTTCGATAAAGCGAATCTGCTGCGGCACCATCACCGCCGGCAGTTGCTGCGCCAGTTGCTCGCGCAGACTGTCCGCCGCCAGCGATTCACGGGCCACGACAAACGCCTGCAAGCCTTGATCAGGACTGTCCCCGGCAATCACCACCGCTTCCTGCACGGATGGCTGACGCAGCAATTGCGCCTCGACTTCCGTCAACTCGATACGGAAGCCGCGCACCTTGATCTGATGATCGCGCCGCCCGTGCAGGACAATCGCGCCTTCAGGCGAGTAGCGCGCAAGATCGCCGGTGCGATACAGGCGTTCGCCGCTGATGAACGGGTTGTCGATCAACAACCCCGCCTCGGCTTCGACATTGACGTAGCCGCGAAACAGCTGCGCACCACCGACATACAGTTCGCCAACGACACCGACCGGCGCCAATTGCTGCTGCGCGTCGAGCACGTACACCTGATTGTTGTCGAGCACCTGGCTCAGCAGACCGGCGCCCTGCCCCGGCGCAACCTTGTGCACCATCACGCCGACCGTGGTTTCGGTCGGGCCGTAGTGGTTGAACACCTGGCAATCGCTGCGCACCTGCGCGATTCGCTGGATCAGCGGTGCGGCAATCGCCTCCCCGCCGAGCACCAGCGTTCGTGGCAAACGCGGGGTGTCGCTGTCGAGCAGCGCGGCCAGATGCGACGGCACGATTTTCAGACAATCGATGGCATGCGCTTGCACATAGCCGGCGAAGGCCTGCGCGTCCTGCATCTGTTCATCGGTGGCCACATGCAGCGCCGCCCCGTTGAACAGCGCGCCGAACAACGTGGTGTTGCCCAGATCCGCCGCCACCGTGGAGGTCAGACCGAAGTGCCGGTGACTGTCCAGCCCCAGTGCCGAACTGACACTCGCGGTGTAGTTGAACAAATGGCGGTGCTCGATCGACACGCCTTTCGGCGTGCCGGTAGAACCTGAAGTGAACAGCACATAGGCGAGATCGCTGCCCTGAGTTTCATGGGCCGGAGCTGACACAGCTTCTGCTGCCAGCAATTGATCGATTGAACGCACCGGCAGCGCGCTGTCGTGCCATGCAGCGATCTGCGTGGCATCGGTCAACAACAGACCGGCACGCGCGTGTTCGAGCATCAGTTGCTGGCGTGCCAGCGGCCATTGGCGATCCAGCGGCAGATACGCTGCGCCCACTCGCCAGATCGCGAGCATCGCCACCACCAGCGCCGCCGAACGCGGCAAGGCCAGCGCGACGACCGAATCACGGCCCACACCCTCGGCGTGCAAGCCCGCCGCCAGCCGCTCGATCTGCGTCTGCAACTGCGCGTAATTCAGGCGGCCGGCCTCATCGGTCAGTGCCGGCGCTTCTGGCGTGGACCGTGCCCATTCGGCAATACGCTGCGGCAGCAAAGGTGTTTCAGCCCACGCACGCGCTGACGGATTGATCGACAGCAAGCGCTGACGCTCGGCCTCGCTCAGCAGGCTGATCGCTCTCAACGGCACGTTTGCGTCGGCCACGAGCTGCCCCAACAGCGTGATGTATTGATCCAGCAGTGCTTGCATGGACGCCGCGCTGTAGCGCTGGGCGGCATATTCAAGCGCAACCGCGCTGGCCACGTTCTCGGCATTCAATTGCACTTGCAGCAGCAACTCGAACACGCCACCGCGCCCGGTCTCCACCGCCTGCGCTGTGTAACGGGTCGCGCCGATCGCCACCGGCTGCGCCTGACGGTGCAACGCAAAACCATAGGCCGGGCGTGCAGCCGCCGGTTGCAGCTCAGGGGCCCAGTATTCCTGCCAGAGCCGATGCTCTTCCAGACGCGCAGCCACTGTCGGCAGCCATTGTGCGAATGACTGATCAGCCTCCACGGGCAGATTCAGCGGCAGTGTTTTCTCGAACACGCCGATCGCGCCAGAGAAATACTCATAGTCTTCGCGACCATCGTGGCGCCATCCCATCAGCACTTCGTCGCGACCGCTCAAGCGCGCCAGCAACAGCCACCAGGTGCTTTGCATCAGCACCGTCACCGGTTGTGCAACGGTCTGCGCCAGATGCTCAAGCCCCGCGACCAATGAAGCGTCGAGTGGCTTGTTGAGGCTCGCCGAATCAGCGCCCGACACCGTGGATTCGCGCGCCGCCAGCCAAGGCGTCGACAGGGTCGCATCAACGCCATTGAGCTGTGCCTGCCAATACGCCCGGGCGGTCGCGGCATCCTCGTCGAGGATCACTTCGCTGCGCCATTCCAGGTACTGACCGAACTCACCCGACTCTTCGTCTTCAGGCCATTCACGCTGTTCATACGCGCGCAGCAACTGCTGATAGACCAGCGTCAGCGCATTGTCATCCAGACTGTGACGGGCCGCGCCCAGCACCAGCGCCCAACGCTGTTCCGGCAACGCATACAACACCGCTTGCGCACCGGCCGATTCGCCGGGCACAAAGGCGCGCTGCGCCCATTCGGTCAATTGCGCCTGAATGTCGGCTTCGCTGGCCGCAGCGTTTTGCACGGTCAGCGGGAAGCGCCCGGCGGCGGCGCCGAACTGGCGCAGACCGTGAAAACCCGGAGCCTTGGCCAACCGGGCCAACAGCATCGGTTGCTGTGCCAGCACCTGGTCGAAGGCCGCTTGCAGGCGCGCCACGTCGAGCTCGCCGGCAATATCGATACGCAAGAAACGTGCGGCGTCGGCCCAGCATGCAGCGCCCGGCAGTTGATCGCAGAGCATCTGCTGCTCGGGGGTCAACGCCTGCCCCACGTCCTGTTGTTCCATCACCACCTCGTTCATGCCTCTGTTCCTTCGGTTGCGCGGACCGGCTCGCCACGGGCGCCTTGCAAGTCGCTGTGGTCGAACATGTCACCCATGGCCACGACAATCTTGCGCGGGCCTTCGAACGGATCGCGGGCATGCGCCACCAGCATGTTGTCGAGCAGAATGGCGTCGCCTTTCTGCCAGTCGAACCGCACGGCGCATGCTTCGTAGAGCTCACCGATGCGCTGCATCACCTCGTCCTCGATCGGCGTGCCGTCCCCGTAGTAAACGTGGCGCGGCATGCGCTCCAGACCGAACATCGACAGCAGGTCTTCACGCACATCCGGCTCCAGCCAGTAGATGTGGTGCAGTTGCACCTGGTTGAAGAACGATTTCGCACCGGTCACCGGGTGGCGAATGATCGCCGGGCCCGGGGTTCGGGTTTGCAGTTCGTCGTTGTCCAGCCAGCGCCATTCGATACCGCCGGCCCGGCAACGGGCCTCGACTTCGGCACGGTCTTCGGTCTTGAAGAAGTGCTGCCACGACACGTCCAGTTTGTCGGTGAAGGTGCGCACATACAGCAGGCCTTTTTCCTCGAACTTGTCGCGCAGGTCCGCCGGCAGTTTTTCGTACATCAAGCGGCAATCCACCACCGGCGTCGCGCCGCCAACCGGTGCCGCCACTTCGCAATAGAACATCTGCTTGCGCGGCCAGCGGTCCTGATGGGAGCTCTCGTTGTGGAACAGAATCATCTTGCGTTCCGGGTACGGCGTGGAGCGGTAGGTGTTCTTGCCGCCCTCTTTCTTCGGCAGGTCGCCGTACTGGCCGTACAGACCGGGCTGGATCGCTTCGGCGAAGGCCTCAAAGCCCTGAATGCCGTCGAGCTCGAAACCGCGGAACAGGATGCCGGCGTGGGTGGCCAGCTTCGCCTCGATCAGCGGCCGGTTGTTCTTGATCCACTCGATCAGGTCCAGTTGCGGCTCGTTCGGTTGCACCAGCAGCGGGAACGGTTGTGGCGCTGCCATCAACGATTCACGCACCGGCGCCGGGCGTGCCTTGGCCACCGGGGCGGCGCCGCGCTTGAGGAATTTGCCCAGTTTGTCGGCCTTGGGTCCGGGGGCAGACGGCCGGGTGGCCGCTGCTAAATTGTCGACTGGCATGCTGATAGCTCCCAATTGAATGTCCTGATCAGCGACGATCTGTTCCAACAGGGCTATCCAGGCCTTGACCAGGTACTGAATGCGCTCATGTCCGAACAAGCTTGTGGCGAATTGCCAATTACCCAGCAATTGCCCTTCTTCTTCGTCAACGAACAATGCCATGTCGAATTTAGAATGGGTCTCCAGCGACGGTAGCGCTTCGACGTTCAAACCGCCCATGGCCTGGGTGCGGCCCGGCAGGTTGTTCATCACGAACAGCACCTGCACCAGCGGGTTCATGCCCTTGTGACGCGGCACGCCTGACGCATCGACGATCATGTCGAACGGCAGGTCCTGGTGCTCCAGCGCTTGCAACAGCGTGTCCTGGGTCTGCGTCAGGAAGCTGCTGAACGAGGCCTCACTCGCAAACCGCGAACGCAGCGGCAGCACGTTGACGAAGAAGCCGATCAAGCGCTCCAGCTCCGCACGCTCACGCCCGGCCACGTCGGCACCGACCAACACATCGGCGCCTTCGCTGACGCGGTGCAGCAATATCTGGAACGACGCCAGCAACGTGCTGTACAGCGTGACACCAGCCCGTGAGGCCAGCGCCCGGACGTCACGACTCAGTTGAGCGCCGAGAGCAAACTGCACCGCGTCGCCGGCGTAGGACGGCGTCGCACCGCGCGGGTTGTCCAGCGGCAGGCTGAGCTGGCCGTTGTAGCCCGCCAGTTGTTCTTTCCAGAACGTCGCCTGTTGTCCGAGCACACCTTGTCGCTCCAGCGCCTGTTGCCACAGGGCAAAGTCCGAATACTGCACGGCCAGGGCCGGCAAGGCATGCGGCTGGCCGGCACTGGCGCGGTCGTAGATTTCCACCAGTTCGTTGATCAGCACGCCCATCGACCAACCGTCGGAAATGATGTGGTGCATCGAATACAGCAACACATGTTCGCTCGGGCTCAAGTGCAGGATGCGTCCGCGCAACAGAGGCGCCTGCTCCATGTCGATCGGCGTGTTGGCGTTGTCGAGGACGGCTTGCGCCACCTGCTCTTCCTGATCGCTGCGCGACAGGCCGGACAGATCGATCAGCGGGAAATCCAGCTCGACCTCATCGACGATCACGGCAATCGGATCGCCCTCATCGTCCTGCACATAAGCGGTACGCAGCACCTCATGCCGACGCACCACTTCGGCGAAACTCGCCAGCAGTCGCGCCACCGACAAGTCACCGCGCAGACGCAACGCCATCGGCATGCCATAGGCGGACGTGCCGCCGGAGAGCTGCTCGGCAATCCACAAGCGGCGCTGCACCAGCGACAACGGCGCGCTGCTCTTGGCACCATGGGCCTTGAGCTCGACCTGACGGGAATCGAACGCCGCCAGCTCCGCTCCGACATTGGCCTGCATGACCGCCGCCAGATCCTTGAGCACCGGCGCACCGAACAGATCGCGCAGGCTCAGCGTCAGACCGGTGACCTTGCGCAAGCGCGAGACGGCCTGGGTCGCCAGCAACGAATGACCGCCGGCCTCGAAGAAGTGCGCGTTGCGCCCGATCTGCTCACGCTCCAGCACGTCCTGCCAGACCTGGGCGATCTGTTGCTCCAGCTGGCCCTGTGGCGCGACGAAATCTTCGCTCGACACCTGACTGTCCGGCAGTGGCAAGGCCTTGCGATCAACCTTGCCGCTCGGCCCGATCGGCAATTGCGTCAGCAGCAGGACATGGCTTGGCTGCATGTAGTCCGGCAGGCTGTCTTTCAGCCCGTCGCGCAGTGTTTGAAGCAACGCTGCATCAGCGTTGCTGGCCAGTGATTCGTCGTGTGGCACGACGTAAGCCAGCAGTTGCTGACCACCCGCCCCCGGCTGCGCCAGCACCAATGCCTGACGCACACCGTCCTGACGCAACAGGCAAGTCTCGATCTCGCCCAGTTCGATGCGGAAACCGCGCACCTTGACCTGATGATCGAGACGCCCGACGTATTCGATCAAACCGTCAGCGTTGACCCGCGCCAGATCGCCGGTGCGATACAGCCGCCCGCCAACCGTGCTGAACGGATCAGGAATGAAGCGATCAGCCGTCAGGTCAGGACGCTGGAAGTAGCCCCGCGCCAACAGTTCGCCACCGACCAGCAATTCGCCCACCACACCTTGCGGCACCGGCTGCCCGGCGCTGTCGAGGATATGGATCGTACGCCCTGCCAGACCATGACCGATCGGCAACGCTGCCGGCAACGGCTGGCCGCCCTGCACGTAGTCAACGCAGTCGAGCACGGTGCTGGTGACTGTCGCTTCAGTCGGGCCATAGGCGTTGATCAGTTGCACCTGCTCAAGCCCTGCACGCCGATACGCCGCGATGCCTTGCGGCGGCATGGCCTCTCCGCCCACCACCATCTGACGCAGACGACCGTAATCGCGCGGGCCATGATCGGCGAAGTCCTGCACCACCACGTTCCAGTACGCCGTTGTCAGGTCGGCGATGCTGATGTCCCAGGCAAGAATTTCCTGATACAGGGTTTCGCTGTCCCACACTTCGTTGCCGCGCAGCACCACCGCCGCGCCACAGATCAGCGCCGGGTAGACCTGCTCGACAAAACTGTCGAAGTTGAACGTGGCAAATTGCAGCACCCGATCACGGGCCGACAGGCCTTTGTAGGCTTCGGACACACGGGTGTGCCGCGCCAGCGTCTGGTGGCTGATGCCCACGCCTTTCGGGCGCCCGGTCGAGCCGGACGTGAACATCACGTAAGCCAGGCTCTGTCCGTGCACGACGGGTGCCGGATTGCTGTCGAGCGACGGCCATGCATCGCCGTCCACGGTCAGCGTGCGCACACCGGCCACCGCGGGCAGCCGCTCCAGCAGGTGTTGCTGGCTGAGCATCAGGCGCAGGCCGCTGTCTTCGATCATCGCCAGCAGCCGGTCGGCCGGATAGCCGGGGTCCAGCGGCACGTAGGCGCCGCCCGCCTTGAGCACGGCCAGCAGGCTGATGATCATGTCCATCGAACGATCAACCGCAATCCCCACCAGCACATCGCTGCCGACGTTGTGTTGCAACAAACCGTGGGCCACGCGGTTGGCGGCCGCATTGAGCTCGGCGTAAGTCAGTTGCCGGTCTTCGAACATCAGGGCAACGGCGCTTGGGGTTTGTGCCACTTGCTGTTCAAACCACTGATGCACGCAATGCTCGCTGGCCGGTGCGTCGATGGCAGTGAGCATCGGCCCGACCGCCAGTGCCAGTTCGCCGAGACAGGTCGACGCCGGTGCCTGCACCATCTGCTGCAACAGGTGATCGAGCTGGTTCGCCAGTTGTTCGACCGAACGCCCGTCGAACTGCTCACGGTCAAAACTCAGGTGCAGCGACAGTTGTGCGTCCAGGCTGACCGCGAGGGTCAGCGGGTAGTTGGTCTGTTCGTGATTGGCCACTTCGCCAAAGCGCAGATCCTGTGGCGCACCTTGTTGCAGCGCCTCGGACACCGGGTAGTTTTCGAACACCAGGATGTTGTCGAACAGCGCTTCACCGCCCTGCCCGGCCCAGCGCTGAATCTCGAACAACGGCGTGTGTTCCTGCTCGCGCAGTGCCAGATTCTGCGCCTGCACCTGTTGCAACCAGGCACTCAACGTTTGTTCGGCACGCGGACTGGCGATCACCGGCAAGGTGTTGATGAACAGGCCGATCTGCTGCTCGACGCCGGCCAGTTGCGCCGGACGCCCGGACACGGTCGCACCGAAGCTGACGGTGTCGAGCCCGGTAAAGCGTTGCAACAGCAGCAGCCAGGCACTTTGCACCAGCGTGTTGAGGGTGACTTTGTGGCCACGGGCAAACTCGTTGAGCTGGCGGGTGCGCACCTCGTCCAGCACATGGAAACGCTCGCCATGGCCCTTGACCGGTTGCACTGCGGCAAACGCGCGCGCCAGTCGGGTCGGCTCTTGCAGGTCGGCCAGTTGCGCGTTCCAGAACGCTTCGCTGACGTGCGCGTCCTGCCGGGCCAGCCACTGAATGTAATCGCGATAACGACCCGCACCGCCAGCCGGTGGCTGACCGCTGTAGCGCTGCAGCACTTCGCCGAGCAACTGCGAATTGCTCCAGCCATCCATCAGGATGTGGTGGCTGGTGTAGATCAGGCGGCAGGCATCGGCAGCGGTACGCACCACTACCAGACGCAACAACGGCGCGGCGCCCAGTTCGAAGCCTTGCTGCTGTTCGGCCAGCGCCAGGGCGGCGATGGCTTGCGGCAGGTCCGCGTGGTCACGCCAGTCGAGCACGCTGAACGGCACGGTCAGGTGCTTGTGGATGACTTGCACCGGACGCTGGAACTCACCGTCCCAGACAAAACTGCTGCGCAGCACATCGTGGGCATCCAGCGCGTCTTGCCACGCCGCACGGAAGCGCTCGATGTCCAGGCCTTGAACGTCGACGCACATCTGATTGATGTAATCGCCGGCCTGTTGTTCGTACAGGGTGTGGAACAACATGCCCTGCTGCATCGGCGACAGTGGATAGATGTCTTCGATCTGTTGCGGTGGCAGTGCCAGCGAATCGAGCTGCACCTGAGTCAGGTGCGCCAGCGGGAAGTCCGACGGCGTTACGCCGTGGCTGTCGGTCTGGCAGCAATGCTCCAGCAATGCCTTCAATTCCAGCGCGTAGGCATCGGCCAGCGCCTGAATGGTCGCGGTGTCGAACATCTGCGAACTGAACGTCCAGCCGACACTCAACTCGCCGCCATACACCTGACCGTTGAGCGTCAGCCAGTTACCCAGCGCCGCCAACGGGCTCTGTTCGGCGCCGGCCGGTTCGTTGGCCGGGCTGAACAGCGCGCCGCCATCGTCAGCGAAACCGGCATCGAACTGACCCAGGTAGTTGAAGGTGATACGCGGCATCGGCAGCGCTTGCAGGGTCTGACGCGCCGCGTCGTCGCCCAGATAACGCAGGGCACCGAAACCGATGCCTTTGGCCGGAATCGCGCGCAGTTGCTCCTTGATTGCCTTGATCGAACCGGCGAGATCACCAGTCGGGGTCAACCGGACCGGGAACAGGCTGGTGAACCAGCCCACGGTGCGACTCAGATCCAGTTCATCGAACAGGTCTTCACGGCCATGGCCTTCGAGCTGAATCAGGGTTGATTCGCTGGCGGTCCAGCGGGAAATGACCCGCGCCAGCGCGGTCAGCAACAGGTCGTTGACCTGGGTGCGATACGCCGCCGGTGCCTGTTGCAGCAGTTGGCGGGTCTGCTCCTTGTCGAGACGGGTTTCGACGCTCGCGGCGTAGCGGTTTTGCAGCACGCCATCCGCGTGATCCAGTGGCAGCTCAACCTTCGCGCCTTGCAGCTGCGCCTGCCAGAAACCCAGCTCCGTTTGCAGTGCCGGGCTGGCGGCGTAGGTTTGCAGACGTTGCGCCCAGGTTTTCGCAGCACTGGTCTTGGCCGGCAGTTTGAGAGCCTGACCGGCCTGAAACTGCTGATACGCCTGTTGCAGGTCTTCCAGCAGAATCCGCCACGACACCCCGTCGACCGCCAGGTGATGGATCACCAGCAGCAAGCGCTGGCTGCCGTCGGCCAGGGTCGCCAACACTGCCCGCAGCAATGGGCCGTATTCCAGGTCGAGGCTGCGCTGCGCCTGTTCGCCCAGTTGTTCCAGCGCGGCATCATCCGCCACCGCGTGTTGCCAGAGCAGCGGTTCGGTGCCCGGAGCACGGTGAGTTGCAGACCACTGACCGTCACGCTGGCTGAACGCCAGTCGCAAGGCATCGTGCTGCACCAGCAGCGCCTGCAACGCTTGTTCGACGTGGGCGGCATCCAGCGTTTCGCGCGGCTTGAGCAACACCGACTGGTTCCAGTGATGCGGCTCGGCCATGGCGCTGTCGAAAAACAATTGCTGGAACGGCAGCAACGGACTATCGCCCGTCACCGGGCCCTGATCAATGCTCGGACCGGCCACACCAACCTTGGCCACGGCCGCCAGACTCTGCACGTTCTGGTGCAGGAACAGATCCTTGGGACTGAAATGAATTCCGGCTTGCCGGGCGCGGCTGACCACCTGAATCGAGATGATCGAGTCCCCGCCCAGCTCGAAGAAGTTGTCGTGAATGCCCACCTGCTCCAGGCCCAGCACGTTCTGCCAGATCGCCACCAGCGCTTGTTCGATCTCACTGGTCGGCGCGCTGTAGGTTTTCTGGCTGACGCTCAGATCGGCTTTCGGCAGGGCTTTGCGTTCGAGTTTGCCGTTGGGGCTGACCGGCATCTTTGCCAGCAACAGCCAGTGTTGCGGGATCATGTATTCCGGCAGGTTCTGGCTCAGGTGTTCCTTGAGACGGCGCTGGAAGGCCTGGCGACGATCTTCGTCCGCCTCAAGCAGGGATTCATCGTTCGGCACCACATAGCCGACCAGCAACGAGCCGTCCTGAGCGATGACTACGGTTTCGCGCACGTCGTCGTGTTCGGCCAGCCGCGCTTCGATTTCACCCAGTTCGATACGCAGGCCACGGATCTTCACCTGATGGTCTATGCGCCCGGCGTACTCGATCACGCCGTCGGCGCGATAGCGCGCCAGGTCACCGGTGCGGTACAGGCGTTGGCCGTCACCGAACGGACTGGTGACAAAGCGCTCGGCGGTCAGCGCCGGACGACGGTGGTAACCACGGGCCAGGCCTTCGCCGCCCAGGTATAGCTCGCCGATCACACCCACCGGCAACGGCGCCAGGCTGTTGTCGAGGATGTAGGTGCTCAGATTCGCGATGGGCTGACCGATCGGCACGCTGTCGCGGCCTTCGTCGCGGCAAGTCCAGTGGGTGACGTCGATGGCCGCTTCGGTCGGGCCATACAAGTTGAACAACCCGGCGTTCGGCAGTTTAGCGAACACCTGCTGCTGCGCATCGACCTGCAACGCTTCACCGCTGCAAACGATCCGCGTCAGGCTGGTGCATTCGGCTACCGCCGGATCCTGCAGGAACGCCTGCAACATCGACGGCACGAAGTGCAGCGTGGTGATGCGTTGCTCGGTGATCACCTGAATCAGTTGCGCCGGATCACGGTGCGCGCCCGGAGCCGCGACCACCAGTGACGAACCGGTCATCAACGGCCAGAAGAATTCCCACACCGACACGTCGAAACTGAACGGGGTCTTTTGCAGCACGCTGTCGTCAGCGGTCAGCTGATAGGCCTGCTGCATCCAGCACAAGCGGTTGACCAGCGCCGAGTGACGGTTGCCAGCGCCTTTCGGTTTGCCGGTCGACCCCGAGGTGTAGATCACGTAAGCGAGGTTTTCCGGATCGATGTTCAGCGCCGGGTTGGCCTCGCTGCGACCGTCGAGCCAGTCACCATCCTGATCCAGCACCAGACTGCGCATCCCGGCCGGAACCGGCAGTTGCGCCAGCAGATGACTTTGGGTCAGCAGCAAGGCAATGCCGCTGTCCTCGAACATGTAGGCCAGACGATCCTGCGGATACTCAGGATCCAGCGGCAGATACGCACCGCCGGCCTTGAGAATCGCCAGCAGCCCGACGACCATTTCCAGCGAGCGCTCGACCGAAATCCCGACAAGCACTTCCGGGCCGACACCGTGTTGGATCAACACCGCAGCCAACTGGTTGGCGCGGGCGTTGAGTTGGGCGTAGGTCAGACGTTGTTCACCAAACACCAGCGCCAAGGCGTCCGGGGTGGCGCGTACCTGGTCTTCGATCAGCGAATGCACACTGCGCGACAGCGGATATTCAGTGACGGTGGCGTTCCAGCCTTCGACAATCAGCTCGCGTTCTGCGCCGTCGAGCAGCACCAGTTCGGCCAGCGGACGCGCCGCGTCAGCCACGACGGCTTTGAGCAGGTTCAGCCAATGCCCGGCGAGGCGCTGGATGCTGCTCGCTTCGAACAGATCGGTGGCATAAGTAAAGGACGCGTCCAGGCCTTCCGGGCTGTCGCCGGTGTCCAGCGCCAGATCGAACTGCGCGGTCCGGTGTTCCCAGCTCAGGCTTTGCAGGTTCAGCCCCGGCAATTGCGCGACGAGATCGGACTCGGCTTCGGTGCGGTGGTTAAACATCGCCTGGAACAACGGGCTGTGGCTCAGATTGCGTTCAGGCTGCAAGGTATCGACCAGTTGCTCGAACGGCAGATCCTGATGCATTTGCGCGGCAATCGCGGTGTGCTTGACCTGCTGCAACAACCGGGCGAAATCCAGCGCCGGATCGAACTCGGCCCGCAGCACCTGGGTGTTGACGAAGAAGCCGATCAGCCGCTCGATTTCCAGACGATTGCGGTTGGCAATCGGCACCCCGACACGGATGTCCGACTGACCGCTGTAGCGGTGCAACAGAGTCTGGAACGAGGCCAGCAGCAACATGAACACGGTCACGCCTTCACGCCGGGCCAGCGCCTTGAGTGCGTCACCCAGCGCCGGTTCGATGGTCACGTTCAGGCGCGCACCGCGGAAGCTCTGCACGGCGGGACGCGGGTGGTCGGCCGGCATTTCCAGCAGCGGTTGTTCGCTGCCCAGTTGAGTTTTCCAGTACGTCAGCTGACGCTCGCGCTCGCCGTTGTCCATCCACTCGCGCTGCCACACCGCGTAATCGGCGTACTGCACCGCCAGCGCCGGCAACTCGGCCGTGCGGCCCTGGCTGAACGCGGCATAACAGGCGATCAGGTCTTCGATCATCACCTGCATCGACCAGCCATCGGAGACGATGTGGTGCAGGGTCAGGACCAACACATGGTCGGTGTCGCTGATGCGCAGCAAGGCCACCCGCAGCAACTCGCCCGCCAACAGGTCGAACGCCTGCTGGGTCTGTTGTTCGACGAAGGTTTTGATCTGCTCATCCGTGGCGTTGGCCAGCGTCTGCTCGTGCAACGCCACCCGCCCGCTTGGCCGGATTACTTGCTGGACGCGCCCGTCGGTATCGACAAACGCCGTGCGCAGGCTTTCGTGGCGCTGGATCAGCGCCTGGAAGCTTTGCTCCAGAGCCGCACGATCGAGTTCACCGCGCAGGCGCAGCGCGGTGGGAATGTTGTAGGCGGCGCTTTGCGGGTCCATCTGCCACAGGAACCACTGACGTTCCTGGGCGTAGGACAGCGCCAGCGGCTGCTCGCGGCCGACCTGTGGAATCGGGGTTTGCGTGGTCTGCTGATCGGCATCGAGGACGCGGACAAACGCTTCCAGGCTGCTGTGTTCGAACAGCGTGCGCAGCGGCACCTGAATATCCAGCGTGCGGCGGATGCGCGAGACCACCTGGGTCACCAGCAGCGAATGCCCGCCCAGCTCGAAGAAGTTGTCGGTCAGGCCGACGCGCTCGAGCTTGAGCACGTCCTGCCAGATCGTCGCGACGTGTTTTTGCAGTTCGGTCTGCGGCGCCACAAAGGTGTTTTGCAGGGTGCTGGCATCAAACTTCGGCAACGCCTTGCGTTCGAGTTTGCCGTTGGGGCTGACCGGCATTTTTTCCAGCCAGACCCAGTGTTGCGGCACCATGAACTCCGGCAGGCTCTGCCCCAGATGCGCCTTGAGCTCGAGGTTTTTCGCGCTGCGCGTGGCGTCATCGGCACTCAACAGGGCTTCGTCGTCGGGCACCACGTACGCCACCAGCAGCGAGCCGTCCTGAGCGATGACCACGGTTTCGCGCACGTCATCGTGCTCAGCCAGACGCGCTTCGATTTCACCCAGTTCGATGCGCAGGCCACGGATTTTCACCTGATGGTCCATGCGCCCGGCGTACTCGATCACGCCGTCGGCGCGATAGCGCGCCAGGTCACCGGTGCGGTACAGGCGTTGGCCGTCACCGAACGGGCTGGTGACAAAGCGCTCGGCGGTCAGCGCCGGACGACGGTGGTAACCACGCGCCAGGCCTTCGCCGCCCAGGTATAGTTCGCCGATCACACCGACCGGCAACGGCGCCAGGCTGTTGTCGAGGATGTAGGTGCTCAGATTCGCAATCGGCTGACCGATCGGCACGCTGTCGCGGCCTTCGTCGCGGCAAGTCCAGTGAGTCACGTCGATCGCAGCTTCGGTCGGGCCGTAGAGGTTGAACAGCCCAGCGTTCGGCAACTTGGCGAACACTTGCTGCTGCGCATCGACCTGCAACGCTTCACCGCTGCACACAATTCGGGTCAGGCTGGTGCACTCGGCCACCGCCGGATCCTGCAGGAACGCCTGCAACATCGACGGCACGAAGTGCAGCGTGGTGATGCGCTGCTCGGTGATGACCTGAATCAGTTGCGCCGGATCACGGTGCGCCCCAGGAGCCGCCACCACCAGTGACGAACCGGTCATCAACGGCCAGAAGAATTCCCACACCGAGACATCGAAACTGAACGGGGTCTTTTGCAGCACGCTGTCTTCAGCCGTCAGCTGATAGGCCTGCTGCATCCAGCACAAGCGGTTGACCAGCGCCGAGTGACGGTTGCCAGCGCCTTTCGGTTTGCCGGTCGACCCCGAGGTGTAGATCACGTAAGCGAGGTTTTCCGGATCGATGTTCAGCGCCGGGTTGGCCTCGCTGCGGCCTTCCAGCCAATCGCCATCCTGATCCAGCACCAGACTGCGCAGCCCGGCCGGGATCGGCAGTTGCGCCAGCAGATGACTTTGGGTCAGCAGCAAGGCAATCCCGCTGTCCTCGAACATGTAGGCCAGACGATCCTGCGGGTACTCAGGATCCAGCGGCAGATACGCACCGCCGGCCTTGAGAATCGCCAGCAGCCCGACGACCATTTCCAGCGAGCGCTCGACCGAAATGCCCACCAGCACTTCCGGGCCGACACCGTTTTCGATCAGCACCGCTGCCAGTTGATTCGCGCGGGCGTTGAGCTGGGCGTAAGTCAGACGTTGTTCACCAAACACCAGCGCCAGAGCGTCCGGCGCGGCGCGCACCTGGTCCTCAATCAGCGAATGCACACTGCGCGACAGCGGATATTCCGTGGTCGTGGCGTTCCAGCCTTCGACAATCACATCGCGTTCTGCGCCGTCGAGCAACACCAGTTCGGCCAGCGAGCAACTCGCGTCGGCCACAACCGCTGCCAGCAGGTTTTGCCAATGCCCGGCCATGCGTTCGATGGTCGCGACGCTGAACAGGTCAGTGGCGAAAGTCAGTTGAGCGCCAAGACCTTGCGGGGTCTCGAAGGTGTCCAGGCTCAGATCGAACTGGGCGGTCTGGCTGGCCATGTTCAGCGGATCGATTTGCAGCCCCGGCAGACGCGCGCCTTGTTGGGACTCGCCGGTCGCGAGGTTCTGGTGGTTGAACATCACCTGGAACAGCGGGCTGTGGCTCAGGCTGCGTTCCGGTTGCAGGGCTTCCACCAACTGTTCGAACGGCAGCTCCTGATGCGCCTGGGCGCCCATCGCCGATTGTTTGACCTGTTGCAGCAGACTGCGAAAACTCGCCTGCGGGTCAATGCGGGCCTTGAGCACCTGGGTGTTGACGAAGAAGCCGATCAGGCGCTCGGTCTCGACCCGGTTGCGGTTGGCGTTGGGTACGCCGACGCTGATTTCGTTCTGGCCGCTGTAACGGTGCAACAAGGCCTGGAACGAGGCCAGCAAGACCATGAACACGGTCATGCCTTCGCGCTGGGCGAGGGTCTTCAGACCGGCGGCCAATTGATTGTCGAGGGTCACGTCGAGCCGCTGGCCACGGAAGCTCTGCACCGACGGCCGAGGAAAATCGGTCGGCAGTTGCAGCACCGAATGGTCGGTGCCCAGTTGTTCCTGCCAGTAAGCCAGTTGCCGCGCGCGCTCGCCCGCCTCCATCCAGTGCCGCTGCCAGATGGCGTAGTCGGCGTACTGGATCGGCAATTCGGCGAGGCTGACGTCGCGCCCCTGTGCATAACCGGAATACAACTGCACCAGCTCTTCGACCATGACCCGCATCGACCAGCCATCGGCCGCAATGTGGTGCACGGTGACAGCCAGCACATGCTCGTCATCCGCCAGATGCAGCAGACTGGCGCGAATCAGCGGGCCGGTCTGCAGATCGAACGGAAGGTGCAACTGTTCGTTGATGTAAGCCTGAATCTGCTGCTCGCGTTGCGCCGGATCCGCCGCGCTATCCAGCGTATCCACCGCAATCGTCAGCGGCAGCTGCGCGTGAATCACCTGCACCGCGCCCTCGTCGTCCTGACCGAAGGTGGTGCGCAGGCTGTCGTGACGGGCGATCACGGCGTTGAACGCACGCTCCAGCGCCGGCACGTCGAGGGTGCCGCGCAACTGCAGTGCGGTCGGGATGTTGTAGGCCGCACTGTGCGGGTCCATCTGCCAGACAAACCATTGCCGGTCCTGAGCGAACGACAACGGGATCGCGGTGAACTCCTCGCGGGTCTGCGGGATCGGCAGGTTCGCGGGGGAAACCCCTTCCTGGAGCATCTTTTCAAGATAGAGCGTGCGCTTTTCCAGGGGCAGACAAATGAACCGCCTGGCAATCTTCAGTGCGACATTCCTATCCATCAAGCCTCCTCCATTTCATCAAGCAGGGATTCCAGCTTGCTCAGTTTCAACATATCGACTTGCTCATCGGCGGCGTCCAGCTGGCTGACGAAATCGCCAAGCGCGGGGTGCTGGAAAATCAATTGCGGTGTCAGCTTCAGGCCCAGTTCCAGTTGCAGGCGCGAAACCACGGTGACGGCCAGCAAGGAGTGGCCGCCCAGTTCGAAGAAATTGTCGTTGAGGCCGATGCGCTCCAGTTGCAGCACGTCCTGCCAGATGGCCGCCACTTGTTGTTGCAGTTCAGTGGACGGCGCGACAAAGGCCTGCTGCGCCTGGCTGGCATCGAACTTGGGCAGCGCCTTGCGTTCGAGTTTGCCGTTCGGGCTGACCGGCATTTTCGCCAGCAGTACCCAGTGCAGCGGAACCATATAGTCAGGAACGTTCCGGGCGAGGTGTTCTTTAAGGCGCTGGAACAGTTCGCTGCGGCTGGCCTCGTCGGCCTCCACCAGACGGGCGTCGTTTGGCACCACATAGCCCACCAGCAACGAACCGTCCTGAGCGATGACTACGGTTTCGCGCACGTCGTCGTGTTCGGCCAGCCGCGCTTCGATTTCACCCAGTTCGATACGCAGGCCACGGATCTTCACCTGATGGTCTATGCGCCCGGCGTACTCGATCACGCCGTCGGCGCGATAGCGCGCCAGGTCACCGGTGCGGTACAGGCGTTGGCCGTCACCGAACGGACTGGTGACAAAGCGCTCGGCGGTCAGCGCCGGACGACGGTGGTAACCACGGGCCAGGCCTTCGCCGCCCAGGTATAGCTCGCCGATCACACCCACCGGCAACGGCGCCAGGCTGTTGTCGAGGATGTAGGTGCTCAGATTCGCGATGGGCTGACCGATCGGCACGCTGTCGCGGCCTTCGTCGCGGCAAGTCCAGTGGGTGACGTCGATGGCCGCTTCGGTCGGGCCATACAAGTTGAACAACCCGGCGTTCGGCAACTTGGCGAATACCTGCTGTTGCGCATCGACCTGCAACGCTTCGCCGCTGCAAACGATCCGCGTCAGGCTGGTGCATTCGGCCACCGCCGGATCCTGCAGGAACGCCTGCAACATCGACGGCACGAAGTGCAGCGTGGTGATGCGTTGCTCGGTGATGACCTGAATCAGTTGCGCCGGATCACGGTGCGCGCCCGGAGCCGCGACCACCAGTGACGAGCCGGTCATCAACGGCCAGAAGAATTCCCACACCGACACGTCGAAGCTGAACGGGGTCTTTTGCAGCACGCTGTCGTCAGCGGTCAGCTGATAGGCCTGTTGCATCCAGCACAAGCGGTTGACCAGCGCCGAGTGGCGGTTGCCCGCGCCTTTCGGTTTGCCGGTGGAGCCCGAGGTGTAGATCACGTAGGCGAGGTTTTCCGGATCGATGTTCAGCGCCGGGTTGGCCTCGCTGCGACCTTCCAGCCAGTCACCGTCCTGATCCAGCACCAGACTGCGAAGCCCCGCCGGAACCGGCAGTTGCGCCAGCAGATGGCTTTGAGTCAGCAGCAAGGCAATGCCGCTGTCCTCGAACATGTAGGCCAGACGATCCTGCGGGTACTCAGGATCGAGCGGCAGATACGCACCGCCGGCCTTGAGAATCGCCAGTAGCCCGACAACCATTTCCAACGAGCGCTCGACCGAGATACCGACCAATACTTCCGGACCGACACCGTGTTCGATCAACACCGCTGCCAGCTGATTGGCGCGGGTGTTGAGTTGGGCGTAGGTCAGGCGCTGCTCGCCAAACACCAGCGCCAAGGCGTCCGGGGTGGCGCGTACCTGTTCCTCGATCAGCGAATGCACACTGCGCGACAGCGGGTACTCGGTGGTCGTGGCGTTCCATTGTTCGACCTGCTGCTGTTGCTCCTCGCAGGAGAGCAATTCCAGTTGGCCCAACGCCAGAGCGCCGCCCTGCATCATCTGCGTCAGCAGGTTGTGCAAGTGCTCACCCAGTCGCGCAATGTCGACTTCGGCAAAATGCGCACGGCCGTAGCTGAAGTGCAGCGACAGGGTGTCGCCCATGCTCACGGCGAGGGTCAACGGGTAGTTGGTCTGCTCGTGGTTGGTGACGTCGGTGAAGCGCAGCCCAGCCGGCGCACCTTGTTGCATGGCCTCCGATACCGGGTAGTTCTCGAACACCAGAATGCTGTCGAACAGGGCATCACCGCCCTTGCCGGCCCAGCGCTGGATCTCGAACAGCGGCGTGTGTTCGTGCTCGCGCAGACTCAGGTTCTGCGTCTGCACGGTGTGCAGCCACTGGCCGACACTCTGCTCGGCGCGCGGGGTGCCAATCACCGGCAGGGTGTTGATGAACAGCCCGATCTGCTGCTCGATGCCTTTGAGATCCGCCGGACGCCCGGCCACCGTCGCACCGAACGCGACCGTGTCCTGACCGCTGTAGCGTTGCAGCAACAGCAGCCACGCCGCTTGCACCAGGGTGTTGAGGGTGACTTTCTGTTCACGGGCGAACTCGGCCAGTTGCCGGGTCGCAGCGGCATTCATGACACGCTGATGATCGGCATACCCGGCGACATCCAGGTCATCGCGGCGGGCGATGGCCTGGGTCAGGCGGGTCGGCTCTTGCAGGTCGGCCAACTGGGTTTTCCAGAAGGACTCGCTGACGCCGCCGTCCTGACGTTGCAGCCAGGCGATGTAGTCGCGATAACGCCCCACCGATTGCGCCAGCGGCTGACCGCTGTAGCGGTGCAGCACTTCGCCCATCAACTGCGAGTTGCCCCAGCCATCCATCAGGATGTGATGGTTGGTGTAGATCAGGTGATAGGTGTCATCGTCGATGCGCACCAGACACAGGCGCAGCAACGGCGCGGCGGTCAGCTCGAAGCCCTGTTTTCGCTCCTGTGCGGCCAGTGCGTCGAGGTCGGCCTGATAGTCACGGCGACCACGCCAGTCCTGCACGCTGAACGGCAGCTCGACCTGCTTGTGCACCACTTGCACCGGGCGCTCGCCCTGCCACAGGAAACCGCTGCGCAGCACATCATGCGCCTGCAACGCCGCCTGCCAGGCAGCACGGAAGCGCTCGACATCCAGACCCTGCACATCAGCGCGAGTCTGGTTGATGTAATCGCCCGCCTCTTCTTCGTACAGCGTGTGGAACAGCATGCCTTGCTGCATCGGCGACAGCGGGTAGATGTCTTCGATCAGCGATGACGGCAGTGGCAACCCATCGAGTTGTGCCTGGCTCAACGGCGCCAACGGGAAGTCCGATGGCGTCACACCGTGCACGCCGTCGCGGCAGCAATGTTCGATCAGCGCCGCCAGTTCCTGGGCGTAATCATCGGCCAAGGCCTGCACGGTGCCGCGCTCGAACATGCGCTCACTGAAGGTCCAGCCGAGGCTGAATTCGCCGCCGTAAATGCCGCCGTTGAGGGTCAACGGGCTGCTGAGCAAGGCGTCCAGGCTCTGCTCCGCACCGCGTGCTTCACCGGACGGCGTGAACAAGGCCGCCTGCCCCGCGTCGAAGCTGCTGTCGAACTGCCCCAGGTAGTTGAAGGTGATCGCCGGTTGCGGCAAGGCACGCAGGGTTTCGCGCACCGCGTCGCTGCCCAGATAACGCAACACACCGAAACCGATGCCTTTGTTCGGGATGGCGCGCAGTTGTTCCTTGACCGCTTTGAGCGATGCGCCGAGCTCGGCGCCGGCAGTCAGCTTGACCGGGAACAGGCTGGTGAACCAGCCGACACTGCGGCTCAGATCGATGTCGGCGAACAGGTCTTCGCGGCCATGGCCTTCGAGCTGAATCAGCGTCGAATTCTCACCGGTCCAACGGCTGATCACCCGTGCCAGTGCCGTCAGCAACAGGTCATTGACCTGGGTGCGATAGGCCGCTGGCGCGTCTTGCAGCAGTTGGCGGGTCAGCTCCGCGCCGAGGCGGGTCTGCACCGTGTGTTCATGACGGCTCTGCAAGCTGCCGTCGGCGTGATCCACCGGCAACTGGCTGGATACGTTTTTCAGCTGTTCGAGCCAGTAAGGTTGCTCGGCCAGCAGCGCTTCACTGCTCGAATAAGCGTGCAGGCGCTCGGCCCAGGTTTTGAACGCGCTGGTCCGGGCCGGCAGTTTCACCGGCTGAGCGCTGCTGATTTGCTGGTAAAGCCCTTGCAGGTCTTCCAGCAGAACACGCCACGAAACGCCGTCGACCACCAGGTGATGAATCACCAGCAACAGCCGCTGAGTGCCGTCCGCCAGGGTCGCCAGTACGGCGCGCAACAACGGCCCACCGAGGGCGAGGCTGCGCTGCGCGTCAAGGCCCAGCACCTCAAGTTCTGCGGCGTCTGCGACCTGGGTTTGCCACAGCAGATCCTCCGGCTGCTCGCCGACTGCCAGGTGTTGCGCGACCCATTGGCCATCGACAGACGCAAACGACAAGCGCAGTGCATCGTGGTGTTCGATCAACGCGTCGAGGGCCGCCTTCAGATGCCCAGCGTCCAGAGTCTGCGAGGTGTTGAGCAGCACCGACTGGTTCCAGTGATGCGGCTCGGCCACGTCTTCTTCGAAGAACTGCAACTGCGCCGGCAGCAACAGCGACGCACCGGTGACCGGCGACTGGTCGATGACAAATCCGCCCTCGCCGACCCGCGCGACACTGGCCAGACCTTGAATGGTCTGGTGCTGGAACAGGTCTTTCGGACTGAAATGAATACCCGCCTGACGGGCGCGGCTGACCACTTGAATCGAGACGATCGAATCACCGCCCAGTTCGAAGAAGTTGTCGGTCACACCGATTTGCGCCAGGCCCAGCACCGCTTGCCAGATGTCCACCAGCGTTTGCTCGGCGGCATTGGTAGCGGCCAGGTAATCCTGCTGCGCCTGCGCCGCATCGGGTTTCGGCAAGGCGTGGCGATCAAGTTTGCCGTTGGGCGACATTGGCATTTTTGCCAGGAACAACAAGTGCGTCGGCACCATGTAGTCCGGCAGGGTCTGCTGAAGCTGCTCGCGCAATGCACGGCGCAGTTCGCTTTGCCGCTCGCTGTCGGCCATGACCGGTTCGGCGTCGGTCGGCACCACGTAGGCCACCAGTTGCTGACCGCTTGGCCCGGCCACCGCCATCACCAGCGTTTCGCGCACGGTCCGGGCATCCAGCAGACGCGCTTCGATTTCACCCAGTTCGATACGGAAACCGCGAATCTTCACCTGATGGTCGACACGACCGATGTACTCGATCACCCCGTCGGCCCGGAACCGCGCCAGGTCTCCGGTACGATACAGACGTGCCCCCGGCTGCACCGAGAACGGGTCCGGCATGAAGCGCTCGGCGCTCAGGTCCGGACGGTTGAAGTAACCACGTGCGAGCAATTCGCCGCCGATCATCAGCTCACCCACCGCGCCCACCGGCACTGGTTGGCCGGCAATGTCCAGCAGGTAGATGGAACGGCCCGGCAACGCCGAACCGATCGGCAAGGTCGATGGCGTCGGCTCGGCACCCGTCACGTAGTCGCCGCAATCCAGCGACGTGGCGGTCACGGTGGCTTCGGTCGGGCCGTAGGTGTTGAGCAAACGAACGTGGGCCAGACCGGCCTTGTTCCACGCGGCCATGCCTTCGGGCGGCATTGCTTCACCACCGGCATGCACCTGACGCAACACGCCATAGTCACGCGGGCCGATTTCGGCGAAGTCCTTGGCCAGCATGCCCCAATAGGCGGTGGTCAGGTCGATCACGCTGATGCGCTTGTCGAGCATCTCGCGGTACAGGGTTTCGCTGTCCCAGATCTCGGTGCCGCGCAGCACCACCGAAGCACCGGTGATCAGCGCCGGGTACAGCTGCTCGACGAAACCGTCGAAGTTGAACGTCGAGAATTGCAGCACGCAGTCCTGCGCGGTCAACGCCATCAGGTCCACGGTCACATAGGCGTGCTTGGTCAGCGACGCCTGATTGATCCCCACGCCTTTCGGACGTCCAGTCGAGCCCGAGGTGAACATCACGTAGGCGAGGTTATCGGCCAGGGTCAGGTTCGGCAGATCCGCGCTTTCGAGCTGCTCTGGTTGACGATCGACGCACAGCACCTCGACGCCTGCGACCTGCGGCAGACGCTCAAGCAGATGGCTCTGGCTCAGCAAAAGGAGCAGGCCGCTGTCTTCGATCATGCAGGCCAGGCGATCACTCGGGTATTGCGGGTCCAGCGGTACATACGCGCCACCGGCCTTGAGCACCGCCAGCAGGCTGATGATCATCTCCAGCGAACGCTCGACAGCGATCCCCACCAACACGTCAGGACCGACGCCGCGCTGACGCAAGGTGTGCGCCAGACGGTTGGCCTGCTGGTTGAGTTCGGCGTACGTCAGACGCTGATCGGCAAAGTACAGCGCGACCTGTTCCGGCGCGCGTTGCACTTGCTGTTCGAACAATTGATGCACGTGCAGCGCAGTTGGGTAATGTCCGGCGCAATAGCCCCAATCGTTGAGTGCCAGCTCCCGTGCAGCCGCATCGAGCAGTTGCAGGTCGCCCAGGCAACGTTGATCGGAACCGGCGGCCATCTGCATCAGCACGTGATTCAACTGAGCGCCCAGCTGCTCGACGGTGGCGTCGGCAAAGTGCTCGCGGTCAAAGCTGTAATGCACTTCCAGCGTGCCTTCCAGGCTTACGCCCAGGGTCAGCGGGTAGTTGGTCTGTTCGTGGTTGGCCACCGGACCGAAGCGCAGACCTTGCGGTGCGCCCTGCTCCAGCGCCTGGGCAATCGGGTAGTTTTCGAACACCAGAATGTTGTCGAACAGCGCTTCGCCGCCCTGCCCGGCCCAGCGCTGGATATCGAACAGCGCGGTATGTTCGAACTCGCGCAGCGCCAGGTTTTGCGCCTGCACCGCTTGCAGCCAGCTGCCGAGCGATTGCTCGGGCCGTGGGCTGGCGATCACCGGCAAGGTGTTGATGAACAGACCGATCTGTTGCTCGATTCCCGGCAAGTCCGCCGGACGCCCCGCCACGGTGGCGCCGAACGCGACGCTGGCCTTGCCGGTGTAGCGTTGCAGCACCAGCAGCCATGCGGCCTGGACGAGGGTGTTGACGGTGACTTTGGAAGCACGGGCGAACTCACCCAGGCGAGCGGTCTGCTCGCTGTCCAGCACGCGATAATGGTCGCCGTAGCCTTGCACCGCCGGTGCATCTTTCGGCCGGGCAATGGCGTGAGCCAGGCGCGTCGGCTCGTCCAGCGTGCGCAACGCCGGCAGCCAGAACGCCTCGCTCGCTGCTGCGTCCTGACGCTGCAACCAGCCGATGTAATCGCCGTAGCGACCTGCATGTGCAGTACTGAACTTGCCGCTGTAGCGCTGCAGCACTTCGCCGAGCAACTGCGAATTGCTCCAGCCATCCATCAGGATGTGGTGGTTGGTGTAGATCAAGTGATGACGCTGGTCATCGATACGCACGATCACCAGACGCAGCAGGGTCGACGCGTTCAGGTCGAGGCTCTGACGCTCGGCGTCGGCCAGGGTCTGCAACGCGTCTTCCCGATGCGGCTGCGCGCGCCAGTCGTGCAGGCTGTAAGGCATTTGCGCGTGCTTGCTGACCACTTGCACCGGCGCATCCAGCTCGCCCTGCCAGACGAACCGCGTACGCAGAATGTCGTGCGCATCGACGGCGGCCTGCCAGGCCTGATGGAAACGCTCGGGGTCGAGGCCTTCGACGTCCAGGCGCATCTGGTTGATGTAGTTGCCGGTGGATTCTTCATACACCGCGTGGAACAACATGCCCTGCTGCATCGGCGACAGCGGATAAACGTCTTCGATCAGCTGCGGCGCCAGCGGCAAGCCGTCCAGTTGAGCCTGGCTCAAGCGCGCCAGCGGGAAGTCCGACGGCGTGACACCGTGATGATCGGCCTGGCAGCAATGCGCGATCAGCGCTTGCAGCTCCCGGGCGTAATCATCGGCCAGACGCTGAATCGTTGCCTCATCGAACATCTCGTGGCTGAACGTCCAGCCCAGGTTCAGTTCGCCGCCATACACCTGGCCATTGAGTGCCAACTGGTTGGCCAGCGGCGCATTGGCATCCAGTTCATCGCCCGCCGCTTCGCTGGAGGGCACGAACAGCGCGCCGTCGGCGGCGTCGAAGCTGCCGTCGAACTGGCCCAGGTAGTTGAAGGTCAGGCGCGGAACCGGCAGCTGTGCGAGAGAGGCGCGATCAGCCTCCTCGCCCAGATACGCCAGCGCACCGAAACCGATGCCTTTGTTGGGGATCGCGCGCAGTTGTTCCTTGATCTGTTTCAGCGACGCACCCAGCTCTGCAACCGGCGTCAGTTTTGCCGGGTACACGGTGGTGAACCAGCCCACGGTGCGGGTCAGGTCAATGTTGTCGAACAACTCTTCACGGCCATGGCCTTCGAGTTGAATCAACGCACTGTCGGCGCCGGTCCAGCGCACCATCACGCGGGCCAGTGCGGTCAGCAGCAAGTCATTGACCTTGGTGCGATAGGCCGCCGGAGCGTCCTGCAGCAACTGACGGGTCTGGGCCTTGTCCAGACGGGTGCGCACGGTCAGCGCATGACGGTTTTGCAGACCACCGTCGGCGTTGTCCAGCGGCAGCGCGACATCGGCGCCTTGAAGCTGCTCCTGCCAGTACGCCAGCTCGGAACGCAGCTCGCTGCTGCGGGCGTAGGTTTGCAGGTGCTCGGCCCAGGCCTTGGCGGCGCTGGTTTTGGCCGGCAATTGCAGGGGCTCGCCCGCTGCGATCTGCCGGTAAGCGCTTTGCAGATCATCGAACAGAATCCGCCACGACACGCCGTCCACCACCAGGTGATGGATCGCCAGCAACAACCGCTGACTGCCGTCGTCGAGGTTCGCCAGCACCGCACGCAGCAGCGGCCCGGCTTGCAGATCGAGGCTGCGTTGCGCCTCGTTGGCCACCGCTTCCAGCGCGGCGGCATCGGCCAAATCGACCGTCCACAGGAGAGCATCGTTGCGGCTGTCCATGCCACGGTACTCGGCGTGCCAGCCATTGGCCTGCTCGACGAAACTCAGGCGCAAACCATCGTGGTGCGCGACCAGCGATTCCAGCGCCTGCTCCAGTGCCGCTGCTTGCAACGGCTGAGTCGGCTTGAGCATCACCGCCTGGTTCCAGTGCTGACGCTCAGGGATGTTCTGTTCGAAGAAGGCCTGTTGCACCGCCAGCAACGGCAGCGCGCCGGTCACCGGGCCCTGATCGATGGCTTGCGCCTGCTCGCCCACCTTGGCCACCGCCGCCAGTGCGGCAATGGTCTGGTGCTGGAACAGATCTTTCGGGGTGAAGCGGATCCCGGCCTGCCGCGCACGGCTGACCACCTGGATCGAGATGATCGAATCACCACCGAGTTCGAAGAAGTTGTCGCTGACACCCACCTGCTGAAGTTTCAGCACCTCCTGCCAGATGGTCGCCAGTTGCTGCTCCAGCACGGTTTGCGGCGCGACGTAGGCTTGTTGCAGTTGGCTGACATCCGGTTTAGGCAGGTTCTTGCGGTCGAGTTTGCCGTTCGGCGTCAGCGGCATGCGCTCCAGACGCAGCACGTAGGCCGGCACCATGTGCGCCGGCAGTGTGGCTTTGAGCTGCTCACGCAGGTCTTCGGCGAAATCCTCGCGGGCCGAATCACCGACCACGTAGGCCACCAGACGCTTGCCGCTGCCGGCGCTGCCTTCCTGCGCCACGACTACCGCTTCCCGCACGCCGTCGAGGGCTTGCAGGCAGGCTTCGATTTCCCCCAGTTCGATCCGGAAACCACGGATCTTCACCTGATTGTCGATGCGATCCAGGTAGTCGAAGGTGCCGTCGACGCGCTGGCGCACCAGGTCGCCGGTGCGGTACAGCAAACCACCGGTGTGGCTGAACGGATCCGCGACGAAACGCTCGGCCGTCAGCCCCGGACGGTTGAGATAACCACGCGCCAGGCCCGTGCCGCCGAGGTACAACTCGCCGGCCATGCCTTGCGGCAGCAGGTTCAGATCGGCGTCGAGCACATAGGCGCTACGGTCGCCGATGCGGCTGCCGATCGGCGCGTAGGCCGCACCGCACGGCACTTCGCGGCCAGCCTTCCAGATCAGCGGCGTGACCACGGTTTCGGTCGGCCCGTAACCGTTGATGATGTAGTCCGGATCGAGGGCGCGTTTGACCCGTTCGAAACTGGCGCTCGGCACCGCGTCACCGCCGAAGCAGTAAATGCGCACCTTGGGTGGATGGCCCTCGCGCTCGGCGTGTTCGGCCAGTTGTTGCAAGTACACCGGCGGGAACGCGACCACGGTCACGCCGTGTTCGCGCATCGCGTTGTACGTCTGCTCCGGGGTCCACAGCGTGTCGTCGCGGATCAGCAGCGAGGCACCGTGGGTCAGGCTGGTCAGCCAGCGCTCGTGGGCACCGTCAAAGGCGAACGACATGAAGTGGAATTCGCAGTCGCTGTCACGCATTTCATAACGTTGGCCGATGGCCTGGCAGTGCATCGCCAACGGGCCGTGGGCAACGCTGACACCCTTCGGATTGCCGGTGGAACCGGAGGTGTAGATCACGTAGGCGAGGTTGTCCGGATCGAGCTGCACCTGCGGCGCCTTGATCGGCCACTCGTGCAGGTCGAGGCGGTCCAGTTCCAGCACCGGTACCGATTCGGCGACCGGCAGTTGCGCCGACACCGACGAATCGCTGATCAGCAGCGCCAGCCCCGAATCCTCGATCAGGTACGCCAGACGCTCGCGCGGATAGCTGGTGTCCAGCGGCACATAGGCACCGCCCGCCTTGAGCACGGCCAGCAAGGCAACGATCACCGCTTCGCTGCGCGGCAAGGCGACGCCGACCCGGGTTTCGGCACCGACACCGCGTGCAATCAGCGCGTGGGCCAGTTGGTTGGCACGTTGATCGATCTCGCCATAACTGAAGTGCTGACCGTTGAAAATCACCGCGGTGCGCTGCGGACGCTCGGCGGCCAGGGTGCTGATCCGCTGGTGCACAGCGATGTCCACCGGGTACGGCTGCGGGTGGTTATCGGCTTGTTGGCGGGCGTGTTCGCCGGCGTCGGCCAAGGCGATTTCACCGAGGCTGCGCTCGGCCGACACGGCAAACTGCTCAAGCAATTGCAGCAGGTGCGCGCTGATGCCTTCGATGGCAGCGCGGGCGAAATGGCCACGGTCGAAGCTGTAGTGCAGCGCCAGTTGTTCACCGAGCGTGACGGCGACGCTCAACGCATAGTGGGTCTGTTCCAGGTTGGCGACTTCGCCGAACACCACGCCCTGATCGGCGCCTTGCTTCAGGGCCTGGGCAATCGGGTAGTTTTCGAACACCAGAATGTTGTCGAACAGCGCTTCACCGCCCTGCCCGGCCCAACGCTGAATGTCCGCCAGCGGCGTGTGCTCGAAATCGCGCAGGCCGAGGTTCTGCCCCTGCACGGCTTGCAGCCAGTGGCCCACGCTTTGATCGGGACGCGGCGCACCGATCACTGGCAAGGTGTTGATGAACAGTCCAACTTGCTGCTCGATGCCCGGCAAGTCCGCCGGACGCCCGGCGACCGTGGCCCCGAACGCCACGGCTTCGTGACCGGTGTAGCGTTGCAGCAACAGCAGCCACGCGGCCTGGATCAAGGTGTTGACGGTGATTTTCTGCTGACGGGCGAAGGTTTCCAGCACACGGGTTTGCCCCACGTCGAGGGTCTGGAAGTGATCGCCGTGACCGCTCTGGCTGTCGCTGGTCGAGGCCACGCGGGCCAGACGGGTCGGCTCTTGCAGGGCGGCCAGTTGCTCGCCCCAGAAGTTTTCGCTGAGTCGAGCGTCCTGACGTTGCAGCCAGGCGATGTAGTCGCGGTAGCGTCCGCCGGCATTCGCCGGAATCTGCCCGCTGTAGCGCTGCAGCACTTCGCCGAGCAACTGCGAGTTGCTCCAGCCGTCCATCAGGATGTGGTGATGGGTGTAGATCAGGTGCCACTGCTCGGCGCCGGTCTGCACCAGCACCAGACGCAGCAGCGGCGCGCAGGTCAGGTCGAAGCCTTGTTGGCGTTCGGCATCAGCCAGCGCCGCGAGGGCTTGTGGCTGATCGTCACGGGAGCGCCAGTCCAGCGAGGTGAACGGCAACTGCACCTGTTTGTGGACGATTTGCACCGGCTCGGCCAGCTCGCCCTGCCAGACAAACCCGCTGCGCAGGATGTCCTGGGCATCGACGGTGGCCTGCCACGCATCGCGGAAACGTTGCGGGTCGATGCCTTGAACGTCGACGCGCATCTGGTTGATGTACTCGCCCGCCGCTTGCTCGTACAGGGTATGGAACAGCAGCCCCTGCTGCATCGGCGACAGCGGATAGAGATCGTCCAGCTCACCGGCCGGCACCGGCAGCGCATCGAGTTGCGCCTGCGTCACGCACGCCAGCGGGAAGTCCGACGGTGTCGCTTGCGGCGCTTCGAGCGCGCAGCAATGGTCGATCAGGGCATTGAGTTCATGGGCGTATTGATCCGCCAATTGCTGGACGGTCGCCGTGTCGAACATCTCACGGCTGAAGCCCCAGTTCAGCGCCAGCTCGCCGCCGTATACCTGGCCTTCAACGGTCAGCCAGTTGGCCAGCGGCGCCGATGGATCCTGCGCCGCACCGCTACCTTCACCGGACGGTACAAACAGTGCCGCCTCATCGAACTGACGGTCGAACTGACCGAGGTAGTTGAAGGTGATGCGCGGTTTGACGTCGCTGTTCAGCGACGCTGCCGTTTGCGCGTCCGCCAGATAACGCAGTGCGCCGTAGCTCAGGCCTTTGTCCGGCACGGCACGCAGTTGTTCCTTGATGGCTTTGATCGAAGCGCCCAGGTGGTCCGCCGGGCAAAGATTGACCGGGAACAGGCTGGTGAACCAGCCAAGGGTGCGGGTCAGGTCGACGTCATCGAACAGGTCTTCGCGACCGTGACCTTCCAGTTGAATCAGGGTGCTGGCCTGGCCGCTCCAGCGACACACCACGCGGGCCAGCGCGGTCAGCAGCAAGTCGTTGACCTGGGTGCGATAGGCCGCCGGCGCCTGTTGCAGCAGTTTGCGGGTCTGCTCGGCGCTGAGTTTGAGCTCGACCTTGTCTTCGAAACGGTTTTCCAGTGCGCCGTCAGGACGCTCGCAAGGCAGTTCGGCACGCGGTGCGTCACGCAGCTGCGCCTGCCAGTAATCCAGGCTTTCAGCGAAGGTCGGCAGGTGCCCTTGCAGGCGTGCGACCCACTGCTGATACGAACTGGTCTTGCCCGGCAAGGCGCTGGCCGCGCCGCTCAGGGCTTGGGTGTAAGCGGCTTGCAGGTCTTCCAGCAACACGCGCCACGACACGCCGTCGATCACCAGGTGATGCGCGACCAGCAGCAGACGCTGGCCACCATCGGCCAGATCCACCAGCATCGCGCGCAGCAAAGGGCCGTTGCTCAGGTCCAGACTGCGCTGGGCCTCGTCGCACAAGGCCTTGAGGTCTTCCAGCGATTGTGCGTTGCGTTGCCACAACACCGACTCGCCGGTTGGCGCGGCATACGCCTGCTGCCAGCCCTCGGCAGTCGATTCGTAGCGCAGGCGCAGCGCGTCGTGATGGTTGAGCAACTGGCTCAGCGCACGATCCAGCGCGCCAGCGTCCACAGGCTGTTGCGCCGTCAGCAACAGCGACTGGTTCCAGTGCTGACGCTGAGGGATGTCCTGTTCGAAGAACCACTGCTGCACCGGCGCCAGCGCCACGGCGCCCACGGCCGGACCCTGATCGATCAGGGTCTGTTGGCCCTGACGGGCGACTTGCGCCAGGCTGCGGATGGTCTGGTGCTGGAACAGTTCTTTGGGGCTCAGCACGATCCCGGCCTGACGGGCGCGGCTGACCACCTGCATCGACACGATGGAGTCGCCGCCCAGTTCGAAGAAGTTGTCTTCGAGGCCGACGTTTTCAATCGACAACACGTCCTGCCAGATTGCCGCCAGGGCTTTTTCCAGGGTGCTGCGTGGCGCCACGTGTTCGCGTTGTTGCTGGCTGCCATCGACGGCCGGCAACGCCTTGCGATCGAGTTTGCCGTTCGGCGTCAGCGGCAATTGCTCGAGGAACAGCAGGTACGCCGGCACCATGTAGTCCGGCAAATGTTGGCGCAGTGCCGCTTTCAGGGTTTCGCGCAGGCTCGCCTGAGCATCGGCATCCGCCGCCAGCACGGCCGCGTCGGTCGGCACGATGTAGGCCACCAATTGCTGGCCGCTGGCGCCTTCCTGAGCCAGCACCGCCAGCTCGCGCACCGCGTCCTGCTGCAATAGTCGCGCTTCGATTTCGCCGAGCTCGATGCGGAAACCGCGCACCTTCACCTGGTGGTCGATCCGGCCGACGTATTGCAGCGCGCCATCGGTCTGATAACGGGTCAGGTCGCCGGTGCGGTACAGCCGCTCGCCGTTGTTGGCGAATGGATTGGGCACGTACTTCTCGGCGGTCATCGCCGCGCGGCCCAGATAGCCACGGGTAATACCGGCACCCGCCAGATACAGCTCGGCCGCCGCGCCTTGCGGCACCGGTTGCAGATCGGCGTCCAGCAGGTAGCTGGCGGTGCCGGTCAGTGGTCGACCGATGCTCGGCGTACCGCCCGCCGCACGACGGGTCCAGGTCGAATACGTAGTGTCTTCCGACGGGCCGTACAGGTCGTAGACGTGTTCGACGCTGGCCTGTTGATACAGCGCCTCGACCAGGCTTTGCTTCAGCGGCTCACCCGCGAGGTTGATGATGCGCACGCTCGACGGGATCGCACCGTCGCGCTGCAAGGCATTGATCGCCGAAGGCACGGTGTTGATCAAACGAACCTGATCGCGTGCCGGCAGTTGCGGCAGTTCCAGGGCGTTACGCGCGATGATCACCGAGCCGCCGTTGGCGAGGGTGACAAACAGCTCCCACACGGAAAGGTCGAAGCACACCGACGTCGACGCCAGCACACCTTGGATGTCATCACGGCTGTAGACCGTGCGCGACCAGTCGATCAGGGCCTGCACGTTGCGGTGCGCGATGGCCACGCCTTTCGGTTTACCGGTGGAGCCGGAGGTGTAGATCACGTAGGCGAGGTTGTCCGGCGTCACCGCCGTGACGGGTGCACTTGACGGATACGCCGCCAGTTCTGCGGCCATCCGGTCCAGCAACAGCACCTGAGTGTCGGCGCTGACGGAGAGCGTCTCGGCCACATCGTGCTCGGTCAGCAGCACCAAAGCACGACTGTCTTCAAGCATGTAGGCGACGCGGTCGGCCGGGTAATCCGGGTCCAGCGGCACGTAGGCGCCGCCGGCCTTGAGCACCGCCAGCAATGCCACCAGCAAGCTGTCGGAACGCTGCATGGCAACGCCGACCCGGACTTCCGGGCCAACGCCGCATTCGACCAGTTTGTGCGCCAGCGCATTGGCCCGCGCATCGATCTCGGCGTAGGTGAAGGCTTGCTCGCCGAAGGTCACAGCCAGCGCGTCCGGCTGGGCGGCAACCTGTTGCTCGATCAAGCGATGGATGCTCGACGCCTCGGCAGTGGCGGCCTGCGCGCTGTTCCAGTCGAACACCATGCGTTGGTATTCGGCCGCTTCCAGCAACGGCAGATCGCTGATGCGCTGGTTGCTGTTCTGCACCATGCCACGCAGCAGGTTCAGCCAGTGCTGCGCCATGCGCGCGATGGTCTGCGGCTCGAACAGATCGTTGGCGTAGGTCAGCGCGGCGTGCAGCCTGCCTCCCTTCTCGTAGGTGTCCAGAGTCAGATCGAATTGCGTGGTGCGACCCTGCCATTCGATGACGCCCAGTTCCAGCCCGGAAGCGGTGCTCACCGTGCTGATGTCGGCGACTTGCGGCTGATGGTTGTACATCACCTGAAACAGCGGCGTGTGGCTGAGGCTGCGTTCCAGTTTCAGCGCTTCGACCAGCCGCTCGAACGGCAAGTCCTGATGAGCCTGAGCGCCAAGCGCGGTCTCTTTGACGGCACGCAGCAGATCGCCGACGCGGGTCTGCCCGTCCAGTTCGGTACGCAATACCTGGGTGTTGACGAAGAAGCCGATCAGGCCTTCGATTTCCCCCCGGTTACGGTTGGCGATCGGCACGCCGACGCGGATGTCCGACTGCCCGGTGTAGCGATGCAGCAGCACGTTGAAGGCGCCGAGCAGCAACATGAACAAGGTGATGTTGTGCTGCTGGGCGCTGCTGCGCAGTTGTTCTGCCAATGCACCGTCGATGGCGAATTCATAGCGCGTGCCGCGATAGCTCGGCATTGCCGGGCGCGGGTGATCGGTTGGCAGCTCCAGCACCGGGTGCTCATCGCCCAGTTGCGCCTGCCAGTATTCCAGTTGCCGTGCCTGTTCACCCGCTTCCAGCCAGCGGCGCTGCCACAGTGCGTAGTCGCTGTACTGGATCGGCAACGGCGCCAGTTGCGGCGACTGGCCGGCTTCATGGGCGTCATAGCAACGGATGAATTCGTCGATCAGCACGTTCATCGACCAGCCATCGGAAACGATGTGGTGCAGGGTCAACAGCAGCACGTGCTCCTGTTCATCGAGCTTGAGCAACTTGACCCGCAGCAGCGGGCCGACAGCCAGATCGAACGGCTGCAAGGATTGTTGCTGAGCGGCGTCGGCCACCGCGACTTCGCGCTCGGACGCAGCGAGGTGGCTGAAATCCACGTGTTCAATAACCAGCGGTGCTTCGGCCGGCACTTGCAGCAGGCTGTCGTCGGCCTGTCGCTGGAACACCGTGCGCAGGGTTTCGTGACGCGCCACCAGGCTGGCAAACGCCGCGTCGAGGGCGGCCAGGCTCAGGCGGCCCGTCAGGCGCACCGCGCCGGGCAAGTTGTAGGCGCCGCTGTGCGGGTCCAGTTGCCAGAGAAACCACATGCGCTGTTGCGCGTAGGACAACGCCTGCCGATCATCGGCCTCGACCCCTTGAGGAATCGGAAAACGGGCGAAATCCACGCCCTCCTTGTGCAGGGCCGCGAGGAACATCTGGCGCTTTTCCAGGGGCAACCCGATAAACCGGCGAGCAAGTTTCAAGGAGTCTTCAGCATTCATTTCTTGGTATCCGAATCAGTAGGCTGGCAGCACAAAGGCACGTCGTCCCTATAAAACGAATGCAAAGCGGAAAAATTAGCGATTGAGAAGAACTATCAGAAGGGAGGCGCAGCGGGGATTTGCGGGCGATAAAAAACCCTGCGGGAGCAAGCCTGCTCGCTCCTCACAGGGTTCCGGACAGTGATGAATCCGGATTAGACGGCGGCCATCAATCCATGTCGACGATGATGCACGTCGAGTTGATCCTTGATCACCCGCAACACTTTGGCTTCGTGTTCATGAATGAAGAAGTGTCCCCCGGCCAGCATGTCCACCGAGAAGCTGCCACGGGTTTCCTTGCTCCAGCCGATCAACTGTTCAGTGGTGGCCTTGTCGGCCTTGCCGCCGAGCACATGCACCGGGCAGTTGAGCAGCGGCCGCTGCATTGGCTGGAATCTGCCGCAAAGCAGGAAATCGGCGCGCAAAATCGGCAGCGTCAGGCTCATCAACTCCTCATTGGCCAGCACTTCTTCGCTGGTGCCGTTGAGGGTGCGCAGTTGATCGATCAGCTCGGCGTCGGTCTTCGGCTCGGCAAAGCCGCGGTCGTAGTCGGCCCGCAACGTCGGCGCCGCGGTGCCCGAAGCGAACAACGCCACCGGCTCCGGGCAGCCCAATGCGCGCAATGCGTGAGCGATTTCGCAGGCCAGCAAGGCGCCCAGGCTATGGCCGAACAGTGCGTAAGGGGCCTTGAGTGTCGGGCGCAGCTCCCTGGCCAGTTGCATGGCCAGCGTACGCATGTCGGTGTGCAGCGGTTCGCCGAACCGGGCGCCGCGCCCCGGCAACTCTACCGGTTGCAATTGCAGCCACTGCGGCAGCTTCGGCCGCCAGCGGCTGTAGACCATGGCACTGGCGCCGGAGTACGGCAGGCACAGCAGGGTCAACTTGGTCACCACGTTTCCCTCGAAAAAAGTCTCTTCAAGGGGTACGGATTGCTGCCCCGGCAAATTAGTCGGCAGTTCGTAAATTTCCGGCACAAATACTCGTTAACCGTTCAGACCAAAAATACAACGAGGATTCACCGTGGACCTGCAGACCATTCTGGGCAAGCTGTTCGCCAATGCCGGCGCGGTCGGTATCGAAGGCGTTTTCCAATTCGTATTGGGTTCACAGGCATTCTGGTCCGAAGTCAGCGCGAGCAGCCGAACCGAGGCCGGTCGCCATGCCAGCCCCGATGTGACCATCGAGGTTGCGGAGCAGGATTTCCTCGGGATCATGGCTGGCATCGCCAACGTCGAGGAGCTGTTTGCCAGCGGTCGCCTGAAGATCAGCGGCAACATGGGCCTGGCGACGATGCTGCCGCAGATCATCGACCACGCTCGCCGGGGTGCGGCGCCGGTGGAAAAGGTCGACATGAACAAGCGCTATCCGACGCCACCGCGTTTCAGCGAAAAACTCACCGCCAGCCTGCCAGCGCAAACCGTCGTAGAGCGCAGACCGCGCAGCGAGTTGTCGCTGATCGAATTCGAGAGCCGCTACCTGCCCAACGGCGTTCCGGTGGTGATCAGCAATGCCTTGCACGACTGGCCGCTGTTCAGGCTCAGCCGCGAAGAATCGCTGGTGCATTTCGCCGAACTGCAAGGCATCACCCGCCACGGCGATTACGTGAAAAAGACGTTCTCGACCGAGCGGGATTTCCGCTCCACGTCGATGGCCGATTTCATCGCCTCGCTGGACAGCCCGGCGGTCAAAGGTGCGGACGGAGAGCCACCGGCCTACATGGGCAACAACATTCTGCCGGCAGCGTTGATGCAGCAGATTCAGTACCCGCCCTACTTCGACGCTTCGCTGTTCATCCCGCCGCGCATCTGGATCGGCCCCAAAGGCACGTTGACCCCGTTGCACCGCGACGACACCGACAACCTGTTCGCCCAGGTCTGGGGCCAAAAGAAGTTCACCCTCGCCGCGCCGCATCATCGTGAAGCGCTGGGCACCTGGTCCACCGCACCCGAGGGTGGCCTGGACGGCTGCGACTTCAACCCGGACGCGCCGGACTACGAGCGCTTCCCCAACGCCCGCGACGTAACCTTCCTGCGGGTGACGCTGGAGGCCGGGGATCTGTTGTTCCTGCCCGAAGGCTGGTTCCATCAGGTGGAGTCGGTGTCGACTTCGCTGTCGGTCAACTTCTGGGTGAACTCGGGCCGGGGCTGGTAACCGGCATTATTTGAGGTGACGAAAGCTCTGCACCGCCGAGCCCAGCACCACCGCTCCGGCGGCAATCGCCAGCCAAAAGCCGCTGCGCGCGCCGAACGCATCCACCAGTGCGCCGGAACCGGCGGCGCCGATGGCCACGCCGATGCTCAAACCCGTCACCAGCCAGGTCAGGCCTTCGGTGAGTTTGGCCGGTGGCACGATGCGCTCGATCAACGCCATCGCCACAATCAGGGTCGGCGAGAAGAACAGCCCGGCAATGAACACCGCGACGGCCAACCCGAAAATGTTGCTCGCCAGCAACAACGGCAGCGTGGTCACCGCTGTCGCCAGACCGCCGTAGAGAAACAGGCGCGGTAACGGCAGCTTCGAGCGCATTGCGCCGAAGGCAATGCCGGCCAGACAGGAGCCGATGGCATACACCGACAACACGATGCTCGCCGCCGCCGGCTGCCCCTGCTGCTGGGCGAACGCGACGCTGACCACATCCACCACGCCGACAATCACGCCCATGGCAAGCATCAACGCCAGCAGCCATTGCACGTCGGTCGAACGAATGATCGAACCTTGATGCTGCGATTCGTGCGGATGCACCGGCGGCTCGGTGCTGCGCTGGGCGACGAACGCCGTGACGCCGATGGCCAGCATCAACAACGCTGCCAGCGGCCCGGCCTCGGGAAACACGCCGACGCACAAGCCCACCGACAACGGCGGGCCGACAATAAAGCAGACTTCGTCGAGCACCGACTCCAGCGCATACGCCGTCTGCAACTGCGGCTGGCCGCGATAGATTTCGGTCCAGCGCGCCCGCGCCATCGCCGACATGCTCGGCATGCAACCGGCCAGTGCTGCGCAGACAAACAGGGTCCAGGTCGGCGCCTGCAAGCGGGTGCACAGCAGCAACATCAGCAGCGCGCCCCCGCCGATCAGCGCCGCCACCGGCAGCACCCGCCCCTGGCCGAAACGGTCCACCAGCCGTGACACCTGGGGCGCGCAAAACGCCGTGGCCAACGCAAACGTCGCCGCCACCCCGCCCGCCAACGCGTAGCCGCCGGTCAATTGCGAGAGCATGGTGATCACGCCGATGCCGGTCATGGAAATCGGCATGCGCGCGATCATCGCGGCAATCACAAAAGCCCGGGCGCCGGGGGCGTTGAACAACTCGCGGTAAGGGTTTGCCATCGGATACAGCCTCATCAGGGGCGGCCAAGTTGCCACAAAGCCTGACGGCCGGGGAAGCGCGCAATTGTTGGTGGAATGTGAAGTCCCTGTGGCGTGCAGGGCCAATCGCTGCCGCATAAAGCTGTCGATGATTTCATGTACGCGGATGAACTCTCGCCGCCGCCCGTCAGTCAGCTAAATAAGCCCTCAACCCAAGGCGCGACCCTGCATGCAGATTTCCCTCGCCCGCCAAGTTGCTCTTGTCACCGGCGCCAGTTCCGGCATCGGCCACGGCGCCGCCAAAGCCCTGGCCGCTGCCGGTGCCGCCGTGGTCATCAACTACAACCGCCAGGCCGAGCCGGCCGAAGCGCTGGCCCGGCAGATCGTCGCCGACGGTGGTCAGGCCATTGCGATTGGCGCGGATGTTTCTAAGGAAGAAGACGTAGAGCGGCTGTTCCAGCAGACCCTTGACGCCTTCGGCACACTGGACATTCTGGTGGCCAATTCCGGCCTGCAAAAAGACGCGGCGGCTGTAGATATGTCGCTGGCTGACTGGAACGCAGTGATCGGCGTCAACCTCACCGGCCAGTTCCTCTGCGCCCGCGCCGCGCTGCGGATCTTCAATCGCCAGGGCGTGCGCGAAGGCGTGTCCCGGGCTGCCGGCAAAATCATCCACATGAGTTCGGTGCACCAGCGCATTCCCTGGGCCGGCCACGTCAATTACGCAGCGTCCAAGGGCGGTGTCGATCAACTGATGCAGACCCTGGCCCAGGAAGTCAGCCACCAGCGCATCCGCATCAACGGCATCGCGCCGGGTGCGATTCGCACGGCCATCAATAAGGACGCCACCGAAGGCGATGCCGGCCAAGCTCTGCTCAAACTCATTCCTTACGGACGCATCGGCGATGTCGAGGACGTGGCCAACGCGGTGGTGTTTCTCGCTTCCGATGCCTCCGACTACATCGTCGGCACCACCCTGTTCATCGACGGCGGCATGAGCCTCTATCCGGAGTTCCGTGGCAATGGCTGAGCATCCTCCCGAACGACAAAGCCCCATCGACGCCCACGGCATTATTGGCGACATGCGCAGCGCCGCGCTGGTCAATGACAAGGGCAGCGTGGATTTCTTCTGCTGGCCGGAGTTCGACAGTCCGTCGATCTTCTGTTCGCTGCTGGACACGCCCGATGCGGGGATTTTCCAGTTGGCCCCGGACCTGCCCGATGCCCGGCGCGAACAGATTTACCTTCCGGACACCAACGTCCTGCAAACCCGCTGGCTCAGCGATCACGCCGTGGTGGAAATCACTGACCTGCTGCCCATCGGCGACAACGACGATGCCCTGCCGCTGTTGATGCGCCGGGTGCGGGTGGTCAGCGGGCAGGCGACGTTTCATCTGCGCTGCGCGGTTCGGCATGACTACGCCCGCGCTGAAACCCGCGCCGTCATAGAAAAAAAGGATGTGCTGTTCAACGCCAGTGGGCAGCCGACATTGCGACTGGCCTCGGATCAAACCTTGAGCGTCGATCACGATGCAGCGGTCGGGCAATTCACCCTCAAGCAGGATCAAACGGCGGCATTCATGCTCGGCGCCAGCGACGATCCGCGCTTTGCCGAAGGCGCCGCGCAACTGTGCATCGAGCGCACGCTGAAGTTCTGGCGTGACTGGATCGGCCAGTCCAACTATCGCGGCCGTTGGCGCGAAATGGTCAACCGCTCGGCCCTGGCCCTGAAACTGCTGACCTCGCGCCAGCACGGCGCAATCCTCGCCGCCGCCACCTTCGGCCTGCCGGAAACACCCGGCGGCGAACGCAATTGGGACTATCGCTACACCTGGATCCGCGACGCCTCCTTCACCGTCTACGCCTTCATGCGCCTGGGCTTTGTCGATGAAGCCAACGGCTACATGCGCTGGCTGCGCGGGCGGGTCAGCGATTGCAGCGGCCAGTCGATGAAACTGAACATCCTGTACGCCATCGACGGCCGCCAGGAACTGCCGGAAACCGAACTCGCGCATTTATCCGGCCATGGCGGCGCGAAACCGGTGCGCATCGGCAATGGCGCCTACGACCAGATTCAACTGGATATCTTCGGCGAACTGATGGACGCCGTTTATCTGGTCAACAAATACGGCGACGCGATTTCCCACGAAGGCTGGAAACACGTGATGGAAGTGGTCGATCAGGTCTGTGAGACCTGGCAGACCAAAGACGTAGGCATCTGGGAAATGCGCGGTGAGCAACATCACTTCCTGCATTCGCGCTTGATGTGCTGGGTGGCGCTGGACCGGGCAATCCGTCTGGCCTCGAAACGTTCGCTGCCGGCGCCCTTTGCCCGCTGGGACCAGACCCGTCAGGCGATCCACGCCGACATCTGGGACAACTTCTGGAACGAAGAGCGCGGGCATTTCGTGCAATACCAGGGCGGCACGGCGCTGGATGGCTCGATGCTGCTGATGCCGCTGGTGCGCTTTGTCAGCGCCAAGGATCCGAAATGGCTGGCGACGCTGGAAGCTATCGAGAAACATCTGGTGCGTGACGGGATGGTTTACCGCTATCGCAACGACGACGCGGGTATTGATGGCTTGTCCGGCACTGAAGGCGCCTTCGCCGCGTGCTCGTTCTGGTACGTAGAATGTCTTGCCCGCGCCGGGCAAGTTGAAAAGGCCCACCTGGAATTCGAGCAACTGCTGCGCTACGCCAATCCGCTGGGGCTGTACGCAGAGGAATTCGACAACCGTGGCCGGCATCTGGGCAACACACCACAGGCGCTGACGCATCTGGCACTGATCAGCGCGGCGAGCTTTCTGGATCGCAAGTTGAGTGGGGAGAAGAATTACTGGCAGCCCTAGTCATCCTTCTTCGCCAGTGCCTGTAAGAAAGATCTCAACTCCAATCGCCGTTTGTAGGATGGCTACCTACGAACGGCAAACACCCCCGAGCCTTGCGGTTGAAGGGCTGGCCCACACAATCGATTCCTTTCGATACAAGTTGTTGATGGCACGGCCTACAAAAACCTGCCAATCCCGTGTAACGCTTGGCCCGCAACTCGCACTTACACCCCGAAATACCTTGTTGCCAGCTGTTACATCCCCCCCTACCATCCACCGCAACGGGCACAGCGGAGCTGTCCAATAAAAACCCGATTCAAGGAACCAGAATGAGCCAACGCATCCACCGCCAGATCGACACCCCACTGCGCACCGGCCTCAAGCGCGACGAACTGTGGGAAGCCGCCGACAAGGGCCTGATCAAATGCTGGGAAATCGGCCGCCAGCGCGCCACCCGCTTCCCCGACCTCGCCCAACGCTGCAGCGCCGATGAACTGCCGGTGCTGGGTTGGAAAGGCGGAGTCAGTCGCAGCCTGAAGAAGAATGAAAAGTACGGATCGCTGAAATACCTCGCCCAGTGGCAGGGGTTGCGGGGGGAAGACCTGGATATTGATCTGGGTGCCGAGCGGGTCATGACCTGCTCGCGGACGAAAATGGTGGTGACGTTTACACCGGATCGCAGCAAGTATTTCAATCAGGTGGCGGAAGCTGAATCTTGAGGAATCCCGTATGACCCAAGCCGTGATGCAACTTTGCAAGACTGAAAGTCTGACCATCGCCTATGAGCATCACGGCCCTGAAAACGGTGCGCCGGTCATCCTCCTTCACGGCTTCCCCTACTCCCCCCGCGCTTTCGACGAAATCGCCCCGCCCCTCGCTGCCAAGGGTTATCGGGTAATCGTGCCGTACCTGCGCGGTTACGGCCCGACCCGTTTCAACAGCCCGGACACGCTGCGCTCCGGTCAGCAGGCGGCGCTGGCTCAGGATCTGCTGGATCTGATGGATGCGCTGGGAATCGAGCAAGCGACGTTGTGCGGTTATGACTGGGGTGGTCGGGCGGCGTGCATTGTGGCGGCGCTGTTTCCTGAGCGGGTACGCGGGTTGGTCACCGGCGATGGCTACAACCTGCAAGACATTCCGAATTCGGTCCAGCCGCTGGATCCGCAGAGCGAGCATCGCTATTGGTATCAGTATTACTTCCACACGCCCCGTGGCGTTGAAGGGCTGACGCAGAATCGTCGGGCGCTGTGCGAGTTGCTGTGGCAGTTGTGGTCACCGACCTGGGCGCGGAACGCCGAGCGTTATCCGCTGAGCGCACCGGCGTTCGACAACCCGGATTTCGTCGAGGTGGTGATTCACTCTTATCGCCATCGCTTCATGTATGCGCCGGGCGATCCGGCGCTGGAAGGGATGGAACAGGCGCTGGAGAAACAACCGGCGATCGGCGTTCCGACGATTTCGCTGTGCGGTGCCGATGATGGCGTCGGCCCGGCGCCGGCGGAGGATGAAGATGCCCATCACTTCACCGGGCGTTATGAGCGGCGGGTGCTGGCGGGTGTCGGGCATAACATTCCCGAGGAAGCGCCGGGCAAGACGCTCAAGGCATTACTGGATCTGCTCCAGCGCTGATCGAAAACCGCTCCCGATACGCCTGCGGCGTCACACCCATGGCCCGCAGGAAACTGCGTCTTAACGTCTCTTCACTGCCAAACCCACAATTGGCCGCAACCCGTTTGATCGGCAGTCCGGTATCGCTCAGCAACCGCCGGGCGGTTTCGACGCGGATCAGTTCAATCGCCCGGGCCGGGGTCTGGCCGGTGTCGGCGCGGTAGTGGCGCACGAAGCTGCGTTCGCTCATGCCGGCCTGTTCGGCGAGGGTCGGGATGCCCAGGTCGCAGGTCAGGTGTTCGGCGATCCACGCGTGTAAATCATCGAAGCGGTTGCCCTGTTTTTGCAGTGACAGCGTCACGCTGAATTGCGACTGTCCGCCCGGGCGCTTGAGGAACACCACCAGTTGCCGTGCGACGTCCAGGGCCATGTCGCGGCCGAGGTCGTCTTCGACCATGGCCAGCGCCAGGTCGATGCCGGCGGTGACACCCGCCGAGGTCCAGACCGGGCCGTCGTTGATGAAGATCGGATTGGGCTCGACCTGCAAGCGCGGGTGTTGCTGCGCCAGTTGTTCGCAGCGGGTCCAGTGGGTGACGACCCGACGACCGTCGAGCCAGCCGCTGGCGGCCAGCAGAAATGCGCCGGTGCAGACCGAGGCCACACGCCGGCAGCCGTTCGCGTGTTCACGCACCCAACTCACCAACCCGGTGTCTTCGGCAGCGGCGTAAACGCCCCAGCCGCCGGCAATGATCAGCGTATCGCTGGGCTGTTTCGGCAGCGGTTCGGCCAGCATCGCCAACCCGGCGGACGAGTTCACCGCCCCGCCGCCGCTGGCGATGACCGTTGGCGCATAGGGCGCAGGCAAACCCTGCTGGCGAGCGATGTCGTTGGCCGAGGCGAAGACTTGCAAAGGCCCGGTGACATCGAGCAATTGCACATTGGCGAACGCGAGGACGTGGATGGTTTTCGGCATTTGGCGTAATTCGTGGGCTGATTGGCGTATGCGCCAAAACCTACGCGCCTACAGTGAAGCCGTCCACCCCTTTTCACGGAGAAGAATCATGGCGTTGCAGATCGGTTTTCTGTTGTTTCCCCAGGTGCAGCAACTCGACCTGACCGGCCCGTATGACGTGCTGGCCTCGCTGCCGGACGTGCAGGTGCACCTGATCTGGAAGGATCTGGTGCCGGTCACCGCCAGCACCGGGTTGGTGCTGAAACCGACCACCACGTTCGAGGACTGCCCGGATCTGGATGTGATCTGCGTACCCGGCGGCGCCGGGGTCGGGCCGTTGATGGAGGATGAACAGACGCTGGCGTTCATCAAGGCGCAAGCGGCGCAGGCGCGTTACGTGACGTCGGTGTGCACCGGTTCGCTGGTGCTTGGGGCCGCGGGTCTGTTGCAGGGTAAACGGGCGACCACGCACTGGGCTTATCACGATTTGCTGCCGACGCTGGGCGCGATTGCGGTGAAGGATCGGGTGGTGCGTGACGGCAATCTGTTTACCGGGGGCGGCATCACCGCCGGGATTGATTTTGCCCTGACCTTGGCGCAAGAGCTGGTCGGTGTCGATACGGCGCAACTGGTGCAGTTGCAACTGGAATATGCGCCGGCGCCGCCGTTTGATTCGGGCAGCCCGGAGACGGCGCCGAGTGCGGTTGTCGATGAGGCACGCAAACTTGCAGCGCCTTCGCTGAAGTTGCGCACGGAAATCACCGAGCGCGCGGCGGCGAAACTCAACCTTCGCTGATCTGCCAAACACTGGCACTGTGGGAATCAGCTCCCACAGTGCCAGCGTCCCGGTTTCCCCCTACACCTTCACTTGTCCCCTCGTCCCCACCCGTGTAGAAAGCCTGTCCACAAATCGTGCACAAGGACTTTCCATGACAGCTCTGCCATGGCTCTATCTCGGGCTTCTCAGCCTTGGTTACGGATTGGCGCTGAGCTTCGGCCAGCTCGGCTGGCTGGCGCTGATCTCCATTGCACTGCTGGTTTTCGCCGGTTACGCCGTGCGCCAGCAAACCGTGCCGGTCGGGCGTTATCTCGGCCATGGCCTGTTTATCGTGCTGGCTCTGGCACTGGCCCTGCACTGGCTGCCGGGCTTCTACAACGGCCGGGCCATCGAGCCGCAGCGCTTCACCGACAACGCCGTGCCGTTCTCGATGTACCTGAACCTCGACAAACCGCTGATTGGTTTCTGGCTGCTACTGGTCTGCCCATGGATCGTCGCGCGACGCTCATTGCGCCTGACGGTGTACGCCACCGCGCTGGCACTGACGTTGAGCGTGATTCTGGCGTTGGGCGGCGCGGTGTTGCTGGGCATGATCACCTGGGCGCCGAAATGGCCGGATCAGGCGTGGCTCTGGGTGCTGAACAATCTGCTGCTGGTGACGCTGGTCGAAGAAGCGCTGTTTCGCGGCTATATCCAGGGCGGCCTGAGCCGGCGTTTCAAACAACTGCCCTACGGCGAAAACCTCGCGCTGCTGCTGGCGTCCCTGCTGTTCGGCCTGGTGCATGTGGGCGCCGGCTGGCAATGGGTGTTGCTGGCGAGCCTGGCGGGTGTCGGCTATGGTCTGGCCTACCGTTTTGGCGGGCTCGGTGCGGCGATCGCCACGCACTTTGGCCTGAACCTGCTGCATTTCGGCCTGTTCACCTATCCGATGCTCGCGGGTTGAAGCAAGGGCCGTTTTGCGACGCCGTACTTATAAATGAAAAAAAATTTCAATAAATGGCCGACCCCGCCGACAACCTTTCAAAGCCTTGCGGATTGAAAAACCATGCGTAATAACCAGCCCATTACACAACGCGAACGGACTTTCCCGGCTCAGCAACGGTTGATTTCCACAACCGACGCCAAGGGCGTGATCACCTACTGCAACGACGCTTTCGTCGAAATCAGCGGGTTTTCGCGTGAGGAACTGATCCGTGCGCCGCACAACCTGGTTCGTCACCCCGACGTCCCGGCTGCGGTGTTTTCGCACATGTGGGGCACACTGAAACAAGGCTTGCCATGGATGGGCATTGTCAAGAATCGCTGCAAGACCGGTGATCATTACTGGGTGAACGCCTATGTAACGCCGGTGTTCGATGGCAGTCAGGTGGTCGGTTACGAGTCGGTACGGGTCAAGCCGTCCGCCGAACAGATCCGCCGTGCCGAAGCGCTCTACCAACGCATCAACCAGGGCAAGTCGGCGATTCCTTCGAGCGACAAATGGCTACCGGTGCTGCAGGACTGGCTGCCGTTCATTCTGGTCAGCCAGTTGAGCTTCGTGATCGGCGCGACGTTGAACTCGCAGTGGGGCTTCGCCCTCGCCGCCGGTCTGTCGGTGCCGCTGGGTCTGCTGGGCCTGCAATGGCAGCAACGCGGGCTCAAACGCCTGCTGCGTCTGGCCGAGCAGACCACCTCCGACCCGTTGATCGCGCAGATGTACACCGACAGCCGTGGCGCCCAGGCGCGTCTGGAGATGTCGATCCTCAGCCAGGAAGCCCGCCTGAAAACCTGCCTGACCCGTCTGCAGGACACCGCCGAGCACCTGACCGATCAGGCCAAACAGTCCGACGCCCTGGCGCACAACAGCTCCAGCGGTCTGGAACGTCAGCGCGTGGAAACCGAACAGGTCGCCACCGCCGTCAACCAGATGGCCGCCACCACGCAAGAAGTGGCGAGCCACGTACAACGCACCGCCGACGCCACCCAGGAAGCCAATCGCCTGACCGGCCGCGGCCGCGACATCGCCGGCGAAACCCGCGAAGCCATCCAGCGCCTGTCGGTCGTCGTCGGTGAAACCGGCCTGACCGTGACCCAACTGGCCAAGGACAGCGACGAAATCGGCGGCGTGGTCGACGTGATCAAAGGCATCGCCGACCAGACCAACCTGCTGGCGCTCAACGCTGCGATTGAAGCAGCGCGTGCCGGCGAGATGGGCCGTGGTTTTGCCGTGGTCGCTGACGAAGTTCGCCAACTGGCACAACGCACCAGCGAATCTACCGGCCAGATCCACGCCCTGATCGCCAAGCTGCAACAGACTGCCTCCAGCGCCGTACAAACCATGGAAGCCGGCCATCGCCAGGCGGAAGAAGGCGTGGCACGGGTTCTGGAAGCGGATCAGGCCCTGGTCGGCATCAGCGAAGCGGTGGCCAACATCACCGACATGACCACCCAGATCGCCGCCGCGACCGAAGAGCAAAGTGCCGTGGCTGAAGAAATCAGCCGCAACATCAGCAACATCTCGGAACTGGCGGACCAGACCTCGGAACAGGCGCATAACTCGGCGCTGTTGAGTGAAGAGCTGACGAAGACGGCTAATACGCAGTATTCGTTGGTGGAGCGGTTTAACCGCTGATTGGATGGTTGATACGAAAAACCCGGATAGCGAGAGCTTCCGGGTTTTTTATTGTGGCTTACGGCGTGACTACACATAGGGGTGCTATGCCCTACAAGCACGCCAGAATCCGCTGACTGGTGCACCTTTGGGGTCGGTTCTATCGTTTGCCGGTAGAAATCCAATCCCTTAAGCTGGTCAGTATGAATACATCTCCTTTGGAGGCTCCGATGGCCACCACCAGAAAGATCGACAAGCCGGTTAAAAAAGTCATTCGCGATGAACTGACTTTTCTTGATGTCCGGCAAGCCGCGCGTGATGGGCAGAAAGCGTTCGATAAATATGTGATCACTGGCAAGCTACCCATAACAAAGTAGCCATAGATGCCAGTAGTCAAAATCTCTGCGCTTTTCGAACAAATCAACAACTGGAAAAACTTCGCCGCTCATTTTTATAACTACAAAGTGTGCGGTGAACTGCCCGCTATTTTTGGGCGAGACGAACGACTCGACCTCAGCGATATGCATCACATCCACCTGGCCAGTACCCAAGCGACCCAGGCGCGGTGGGCAAAAATAGACCGCCAGTATTATCGAACTGCCCTGGTTGACGATCCTGACAACGACTTCTGGCTTATCTACGCCTACGATGCTTTCCGGGATGAATACCTTTTGCTGACAATCACTGGCCCGGATGCCCATAACCGGAGTGAGTGGGGTTCATTTCTGCGAACGGTGCATTACGAGATTGTTGAGCCATGGGTCGTGGGAAAAGTCATCTATCTGGACCTCGACGACTTTTGATTAACTGGCTGGCCAGTTCTCGGAAAATGTATTGAGTGGGTGATAACAAAAAACCGGATAGTGAGAGCTATCCGGTTTTTTGTTTTTGATTTGGCGTTACACGCGGTTACCAGCGATTACTGTGGCAAGCGCAGCCTGTCCAGCAGTCGATTTACCAGCAGCTCGTTCAACATGATCAGCTGTTGCAGCGCCAGCAGCGGTTTGCGTTCCGGGCCTTTTACCGAGTTGGCGATATTGCCGGCCATGGCGTTGGCTGACGACAGTGATTCACTGGCTTCGACAAGCAGTGTTTCGTCATCGAGCGTGGGATCGACCATGTAGATGGGACGGGCCTTGGGTGGGAAGTACTTCGGAATTTCGGGGCCGAGGTAAAAGTCGAGTGCGCGGTCGGCGGCTTCTTTTGTCTTTTGGGACTCGAGCTCGGGGTCATGGGGGATTGGGTCGACATCTGGTGGGTTTGGTGTGGCTTTGAACATAGATAGAACTCCAATTTGAAAAATAGGAGCCATCACCCTCGCTACCAAACGGCGGGTGGCGGCCATGCGCGGGTTGGTAGACCGGTCAAATCGGGAAACCCGGCGCTCACAGAGGAGCCCCACGCATGCCCACCATACAAAGCCATACCCAAAAAAGAGACGGCAACTAGGGTGTCGCTACAACGACAATTTGAGACGGGCTACCAAACCCCATCACTGTTTTTCAGTGACAGGGAAACGATATAGCCCGCCTCATAGCCGCGTAAGCCGGCGGATTCTGGCGTACGCGTAGGCAACGACGCAAGGTGTTGTAGCCCTTATGGCGTAACGGTTCGTGTACTTTAAACGTGGTCACGTGATCGTGTTTATGCACTGGAAATGCCGGGCTGTGGGAGCTTTCAGTTTTGGTGGCGTGTCAGTGAAACCTTCCCCCTCACCCTAGCCCTCTCCCCGAGGGAGAGGGGACTGACCGAGGTGTTTGGACGAGGTACGCCGACGTGGGATACCGAGGTGAACTCAGGTTTTTGAAAGCACCTCAATCTGCCT
>NZ_JBXARR010000008.1:126870-309385 GCF_058808435.1 Pseudomonas sp. GW821-FHT11D10
CTCTCACCTAAGGGAGAGGGACTGACCGAGGTGTTTGGGCGAGGTACGCCGACGTGGGATACCGAGGTGAACTCAGGTTTTTGAAAGCACCTCAATCTGCCTCTCACCTAAGGGAGAGGGACTGACCGAGGTGTTTGGGCGAGGTACGCCGACGTGGGATACCGAGGTGAACTCAGGTATTGAACAGCACTTCAATCGGCTTCTCACCACTCAACAGGATGAGCGTTAGCTCGGCTGCGGCTTTTGATCTTGATCCACGGGCGACGTCGGAAGGCTGAGTGGAGGGATTTATCCGGGGGTGGGAGCGCAGCGACCGTTTGGCGAAGCCAAACACATCGAGAGGAGGTGCAGCGAAGCAAACCGTAGGCGATGCCCCCCGGATGAATCCCGGAGCGAAGGAACCCCGAGCCTTAGCGAGCGGGCCGAACGTAGGAGCAAGCCTTTTTTTGCTTACTTTTTTGAGGCGTTTGTCAAAAAAGTGAGTCGCCGTAAGGGCGAAACCCTAGGTGGGCTTGACCGCAGCAATGGATATGCACACAGATCGAAAAGTGTGCAACGTTCAAGATCTACCCCCTCACCCCAGCCCTCCCGAAACGTCGGACCGCCCCCAAGGGGGCGAGGGGGAAAGGGAGCCGATCTTCATGCGGTTCAAAATCTCGATCAGTGCTTGAGAAACGCGGCCACTTTCTGCGCGGCGGCAGCCAAATGCTGTTCATGGGTAAACCCGGAAACCTTCAATGGCTTGAGGTCATGATCGCCGGCCGCTAGCCAAGTCACCTCAATACTCGGCGATAGATCATAAGCCTCGACAGCGTCCCGATTGCCAAGCGCATCCCGCTCCCCCTGAACAATCAACGTCCGAGTCCGCAAAGCAGCCAAATGCTCAACCCGAGGCTTCTCCGGTTTCCCAACCGCATAAAACGGATACCCCAGACAAACCAACGCATCAGCGCCAAGCTCATCGGCAAGCAGGCTGGCCATCCGCCCCCCCATCGACTTCCCGCCAACCGCCAAAACCCCAGCGACATGAAGTCGCACCAAGCCATAAACCTCACGCCAGCACTCCTGCAATTTCCCCGCAGGATTGGGCGGCCGCTTGACCCCATCAACCCGCCGCTGCGCCATATAAGGAAACTCAAACCGCAACACGTTCACCCCCAGCCCAGCAAGGCGCCCAGCCATATCCTTCATCCACTCACTGTCCATCGGCGCCCCCGCCCCATGCGCGAGAATGAGCGTCGCCGAAGCCTCACCAACAGCGGCATCCCAAAGCCACCCGTGATCCCGCAGGCACTGCGCCCATTGATCCCCGTCAATACTGGCCTTGTGCTGTTTGTCCATGCTTGCCTCGCTTTTAGTCTGCCTATAACTCCAGGCGAAGGATTCGCGGCGTTTTCTGCGCGAGCTCACTTCGGCTGAACCGTGGATGGGGAACCATGAACACTTCTATCAGTACCGCCTACAACTACAAGGTGGTCCGCCAATTCGCCATTATGACGGTGGTGTGGGGCATCGTCGGCATGGGGCTCGGGGTTTTTCTCGCGGCTCAATTGGTCTGGCCCGAACTCAACTTCAACCTGCCGTGGACCAGCTTCGGACGCCTGCGCCCGCTGCACACCAACGCGGTGATCTTCGCGTTCGGCGGCTGTGCCTTGTTCGCCAGTTCGTTCTACTCGGTGCAGCGCACCTGCCAGACCCAACTGTTTGCGCCAAAAATCGCCGCCTTCTGCTTCTGGGGCTGGCAGCTGGTGATCCTGCTGGCGGCCATCAGCCTGCCACTGGGTTACACCAGTTCCAAGGAATACGCCGAGCTGGAATGGCCGATCGACATCCTGATCACCATCGTCTGGGTCGCCTACGCCATCGTGTTCTTCGGCACGATCATGCAGCGCAAGACCAAGCACATTTATGTGGGCAACTGGTTCTTCGGCGCGTTCATCATCACCGTGGCGATCCTGCACATCGTCAACAACCTTGAGTTGCCGGTGAGTTTCACCAAGTCCTACTCGGTGTACGCCGGTGCAACCGACGCGATGGTGCAATGGTGGTACGGCCACAACGCCGTAGGCTTTTTCCTCACCGCCGGTTTCCTCGGGATGATGTACTACTTCGTGCCGAAACAGGCCGAACGTCCGGTGTATTCGTATCGCCTGTCGATCGTGCACTTCTGGGCACTGATCACCCTGTACATCTGGGCCGGCCCGCACCACTTGCACTACACCGCGCTGCCGGACTGGGCGCAGTCGCTGGGCATGGTGATGTCGCTGGTACTGCTGGCGCCGAGCTGGGGCGGCATGATCAACGGCATGATGACGCTCTCGGGCGCCTGGCATAAGTTGCGCAGCGATCCGATCCTGCGCTTCCTGGTGGTGTCGCTGGCGTTCTACGGCATGTCGACCTTCGAAGGTCCGATGATGGCGATCAAGACGGTGAACGCCCTCTCCCACTACACCGACTGGACCATCGGCCACGTACACGCCGGCGCGCTCGGCTGGGTGGCGATGATTTCCATCGGCGCGCTGTACCACATGATCCCGAAAATCTTCGGCAAAGAGCAGATGCACAGCATCGGCCTGATCAACGCGCACTTCTGGCTCGCAACCATCGGCACCGTGCTCTACATCGCTTCGATGTGGGTCAACGGCATCGCCCAGGGCCTGATGTGGCGTGCAGTGAACGAGGACGGCACGCTGACCTACTCCTTCGTCGAAACCCTGGTGGCCAGCCACCCAGGCTTCGTCGTGCGGCTGATTGGCGGGGCGATCTTCCTCAGCGGCATGTTCCTGATGGCTTACAACACCTGGCGCACCGTGCGGGCCTCGCAGCCTGCTGACGTCGTTGCTGCCGCGCAGATGGCCTGAGGAGTCCGCCATGAAACACGAAACGATTGAAAAGAACGTCGGCCTGCTGATGCTGCTGATGGTGTTCGCCGTGAGCATCGGCGGCCTGACCCAGATCGTCCCGCTGTTCTTCCAGGACGTGACCAACAAACCGGTGGAAGGCATGAAGCCCTACACCGCGCTGCAACTGGAAGGCCGCGACATCTACATCCGTGAAGGCTGCGTCGGTTGCCACTCGCAGATGATCCGTCCGTTCCGCGCCGAAACCGAACGCTACGGCCACTACTCGGTGGCCGGCGAAAGCGTGTGGGATCACCCGTTCCTGTGGGGTTCCAAGCGGACCGGTCCGGACCTGGCCCGGGTTGGCGCGCGTTACTCGGATGACTGGCACCGCGCGCACTTGTACAACCCGCGCAACGTCGTACCGGAATCGAAAATGCCGGCCTACCCATGGCTGGTCACCCAGCCGGTCGACAGCAGCCACACCGAAACCAAGCTCAAGGTCATGCGCACCCTCGGCGTGCCGTACACCGACGACGACATCAGCGGCGCGGTGGCCAGCCTCAAGGGCAAGACCGAAATGGACGCCCTCGTCTCCTACCTGCAAGTGCTTGGCACTGCGATCAAGAGCAAGAGGTGAGCCATGGTCTTTGAAATGAGCGCGGGGCTGATTCGCGGCCTCGGCACGGTCGTGGTGTTCGTGGCCTTCATCGGCCTGACCCTCTGGGTATTCAACCGCAAGCGCACGCCGGAATTCGCCGAAGCGCGCCTGCTGCCGTTTGCCGACGAGCCGCAACCCGACACTACCCAAGCTAATGAAACAAGGAGTACCCGGCCATGACCACCTTCTGGAGTACGTGGATCTGCGTACTGACCATCGGCAGCCTGATCGGCCTGACCTGGCTGCTGGTCGGCACCCGTCGGGGCGAAACCAAGGGCAGCGTCGACCAGACCATGGGCCACAGCTTCGACGGCATCGAGGAGTACGACAACCCGCTGCCGCAGTGGTGGTTCATGCTGTTCGCCGGCACGCTGGTGTTTTCCGTGGGCTATCTGATTCTTTACCCGGGCCTGGGCAACTGGAAAGGCATCCTGCCCGGCTACGAGGACGGCTGGACCGGCGTCCACGAGTGGGAAAAGGAAATGAGCAAGGCTGACGCCAAATTCGGGCCGATCTTCGCCAAATTCGCCGCCATGCCGGTGGAAGAAGTGGCGAAGGATCCGCAGGCGCTGAAAATGGGTGGCCGTCTGTTCGCCTCCAACTGCTCGGTGTGCCACGGCTCGGACGCCAAGGGCGCGTTCGGTTTCCCTAACCTCGCCGACAAGGACTGGCGTTGGGGCGGCAGCGCCGAAACCATCAAGACCACCATCATGGGTGGCCGGATGGCGGCGATGCCGGCGTGGGGCGAAGCACTGGGCGAGGCCGGGGTGAAAAACGTGGCGGCGTATGTACGCCATGAACTGGCCGGGCTGCCGTTGGCAGCGGACAACAAGGCCGATCTGCAAGCCGGGCAGCAAGCGTTCAGCACTATGTGCGTGGCTTGTCACGGGGCAAACGGCCAGGGCACCGAAGCCATGGGCGCGCCGAACCTGACGCATCCGGCCGGTTTCATCTACGGCACCAGCCTGACCCAACTTGAGCAGACCATCCGCCATGGCCGTCAAGGCCACATGCCAGCTCAGAATGAGCTGCTGGGCAACGATAAAGTGCAATTGCTGGCTGCTTATGTGTACAGCCTGAGCAATGGATTGAATACAGAAAAACTGATTACTGAGGACAATAAAAAGTAATCATTGCGCACAATACTGCCGTACGTTTCCAGTGCGGCAGTTTCCAGCCCCTTTGCGACGCATTGTCGCACCCCTTCACCCCCTCTCCTTTCGGTTACCCGGATTCGGGTCTACGCTTGCTCGATGCGGACTGGCCCGTGCCGGTTCCAGGTCGACCCCGAGCGAGGCGTTGAACGAATCGGCTGACTGACATGGCCGCAAAGGCCGGTAGATACCGGCTGTCGTGCCAATTACCGTCCGTCACCCGAACCGAGCGTTCGAACACACCCCGTTACATCCGACCGGGACCCCTCGCTTTTTTCGTTCGCTGCGACATTTTGCCCGAGGGCAATTTTGTCCTTACGCGGCGCATGGAAAGGCCGCAGAATCAGCGTTGGAAAGCATTGACCCAGGTCATGGCGCGTTGCATTGACCCCCTGCTTTCTACATACTTGCGGCCGATTTTAATCCTAATAAAACACCCAAACCGTGGAACCTTAGAATGAGCACAGCAATCAGTCCGACTGCTTATAACTATAAGGTAGTCCGCCAGTTCGCCATCATGACGGTGGTCTGGGGGATCCTTGGCATGGGGCTCGGTGTCTTCATCGCCTCGCAACTGGTCTGGCCGGAGTTGAATTTCGGTCTGCCGTGGACGAGCTTTGGACGCCTGCGCCCGTTGCACACAAACCTGGTGATTTTCGCCTTCGGTGGTTGTGCACTGTTTGCCACTTCCTACTATGTCGTGCAGCGAACCTGCCAGACGCGACTGATTTCCGACAGCCTCGCGGCCTTCACCTTCTGGGGATGGCAAGCGGTGATCGTCGGCGCGATCATTACCTTGCCGCTGGGTTACACCACCACCAAGGAATACGCGGAACTGGAATGGCCCCTCGCCATTTTGCTGGCCATTGTCTGGGTCACCTACGGTCTGGTGTTCTTCGGCACCATCACCAAGCGCAAGACCAAGCACATCTATGTCGGTAACTGGTTCTACGGTGCGTTCATCGTGGTGACCGCGATGCTGCACATCGTCAACCACATGTCGCTGCCGGTCAGCCTGTTCAAGTCCTACTCGGCCTACTCGGGCGCCACCGACGCGATGATCCAGTGGTGGTACGGCCACAACGCCGTGGGCTTCTTCCTGACCACCGGCTTCCTGGGGATGATGTACTACTTCGTGCCGAAACAGGCCGAACGTCCGATCTACTCGTATCGTCTGTCGATCGTGCACTTCTGGGCGCTGATCACCCTGTACATCTGGGCCGGCCCGCACCACCTGCACTACACCGCACTGCCGGATTGGGCACAATCGCTGGGCATGGCGATGTCGATCATCCTGCTGGCGCCAAGCTGGGGCGGCATGATCAACGGCATGATGACCCTGTCGGGCGCCTGGCATAAGCTGCGCACCGACCCGATCCTGCGCTTCCTGGTGGTATCGCTGGCGTTCTACGGCATGTCGACCTTCGAAGGTCCGATGATGGCGATCAAGACCGTCAACTCGCTCTCGCACTACACCGACTGGACCATCGGCCACGTACACGCCGGCGCACTCGGCTGGGTAGCGATGATCTCGATCGGCGCGATCTACCACATGATCCCGAAACTGTTCGGCCGTGCGCAGATGCACAGCACCGGCCTGATCAACGCGCACTTCTGGCTCGCGACCATCGGTACCGTTCTGTACATCGCTTCGATGTGGGTCAACGGCATCACTCAGGGCCTGATGTGGCGTGCAATCAACGATGACGGCACCCTCACCTACTCGTTCGTCGAAGCGCTGCAGGCCAGCCACCCTGGTTTCATCGTCCGCGCCCTGGGCGGTGCGTTCTTCGCCAGCGGCATGCTGCTGATGGCTTACAACGTATGGCGCACCGTTCGCGCCTCGAACCCGGCTGAAGCCGAAGCCGCCGCCAAGATTGCCGTAGTTGGAGCTCACTGATGAAGCATGAAGCCGTCGAGAAGAACATTGGCCTGCTGGCTTTCTTCATGGTCATCGCCGTCAGCGTCGGTGGTCTGACCCAAATCGTTCCGCTGTTTTTCCAGGACGTCACCAACAAGCCGGTCGAAGGCATGAAGCCGCGCACCGCCCTTGAACTGGAAGGCCGCGACGTTTACATCGCCAACGGATGTGTCGGCTGCCACTCGCAGATGATCCGTCCGTTCCGTGCCGAAACCGAACGCTATGGCCACTACTCGGTCGCCGGTGAAAGCGTCTGGGATCACCCGTTCCTGTGGGGTTCCAAGCGTACCGGTCCGGACCTGGCCCGCGTCGGCGGTCGTTACTCCGATGACTGGCAGCGTGCGCACTTGTACAACCCGCGCAACGTTGTCCCCGAGTCGAAAATGCCGGCCTACCCGTTCCTCGTAGAAAACAAGCTCGATGGCAAAGACACGGCCAAGAAAATGGAAGTGTTGCGCACGCTCGGCGTCCCTTACACCGACGAAGACATCGCCGGTGCCAAGGATGCCGTGAAGGGCAAAACCGAAATGGACGCGCTGGTGGCCTATCTGCAAGGCCTGGGCACCATCATCAAAAGCAAACGGTGATCTTGATGGATATCGGGATGATTCGAGGCCTGGGCACCGTTGTCGTGATGGTTGCCTTCATCGGCCTGGCGTTGTGGGTGTTCAGCCCCAAGCGCAAGTCGGAGTTTGAAGACGCGACCTTGCTGCCCTTCGCGGATGATCCCGAAGCCATCAAGCACGTCGAGCAAGCTTCTAGGAGTAACAAAGAATGACTACATTCTGGAGTCTGTACGTCACAGTCCTCAGTCTCGGTACGATCTTTTCCCTGACCTGGCTGTTGCTGTCGACCCGCAAGGGCCAGCGCACCGAGCAGACCGACGAGACGGTCGGCCACTCCTTCGACGGGATCGAGGAGTACGACAACCCACTGCCGAAATGGTGGTTCATGCTGTTCGTGGGCACCATCGTTTTCGCTCTGGGTTATCTGGTGCTGTACCCGGGCCTGGGCAACTGGAAAGGTCTGCTGCCGGGCTACAACTACCTCGATACCGAGAAGCAGACCGCGTTCGCCAACGGCCAGACCGGCTGGACCGGCGTTCACGAGTGGGAAAAGGAAATGGCTCGTTCGGACGCCAAGTTCGGTCCGATCTTCGCCAAGTTCGCTGCCATGCCGATCGAAGAAGTCGCCAAGGATCCGCAAGCCCTGAAGATGGGTGGCCGTCTGTTCGCCTCCAACTGCTCGGTCTGCCACGGTTCCGACGCCAAGGGCGCTTATGGTTTCCCGAACCTGACCGACGCCGACTGGCGCTGGGGCGGCGAGCCGGAAACCATCAAGACCACCATCATGGGCGGTCGTCACGCCGTGATGCCGGCCTGGGCTGAAGTGATCGGTGAGCAAGGCGTGGCCGACGTGGCCGCGTTCGTGGTGAGCAATCTGGATGGCCGCAAGCTGCCGGAAGGCACCAAGGCAGACGTCGCCAACGGCCAGAAACTGTTCGCCGCCAACTGCGTGGCGTGCCACGGCCCGGCGGGCAAAGGTACGCCAGCGATGGGCGCACCTGATCTGACCCACCCGGCCGCGTTCATCTACGGTTCGAGCTTCGCCCAACTGCAGCAGACCATCCGTTACGGCCGTCAGGGCCAGATGCCTGCCCAGGAACAACTGCAAGGCAACGACAAGGTTCACCTGCTGGCGGCGTACGTTTACAGCCTGTCCCACGGTGAAAAACCAGCGGAAGCCGAGGCCCAGTAAAGCCAACGCTTGAAGCAAAAAAACGGCCCCGCCAATGAGAATTGGCGGGGCCGTTTTGTTTCTGCCCTTTGAATGGCCGACCAGCGGTCAGGCTCGTCAGGCCTTCCCGGTTGTGAGACGCCGGACGCAGTAGTAACGTTGCTACATATCTTCTTCAGGAGAGGTCGCAATGATGGCCATCACCACCATTTCCAGCCGTGAATTCAATCAGGACACAAGCAGTGCCAAAAAAGCCGCGCGCAATGGGCCGGTGATCATCACGGATCGTGGCAAGCCCGCCCACGTACTGCTAAGCATTGAGGAGTACGAAAAACTCACCGGCCTCAACGCGAGCATCGTCGATCTGCTGGTCATGCCTGAAGCGGCAGACATCGAGTTCGAAACCGAGCGTGCCGTGATCACTCACCGCCCCGTGGATCTGTCCTGAATGTATTTGCTCGACACCAACGTAATTTCTGAACTGCGCAAACCCCAGGCCGACAAGAACGTTGTCGCCTGGGCCAGAACCGTCATCTCCCCTCGCATGTTTATCTCGGCCATTACGCTGAAGGAACTGGAGACCGGCGTCCTTCGCATGGAACGCCGTGATCCGGCTCAGGGAAAGATTCTGCGCACCTGGCTCAAGCGCCACGTGATGCCGGCCTTCGATGCGCGAATCCTGCCGGTCGATGCCGCTGTCGCCCTGCGCTGCGCGCGCATTCATGTGCCGGATCAGGCCAATGAAAGTGATGCGCTGATTGCCGCGACGGCGCTGGTTCATGGGCTGACGGTGGTCACCCGCAATGTCGCCGACTTTGAATCCAGCGGCGTTGCATTGATCAACCCGTGGGAAAGCCGAAACTCCGAGACCTTTTGATAGGCGCTGGCCGGCAATCAATCAGGGAAGCCGGCCGCCACCCAGACTGTCCATTGCGCCAGGCGGTTTGCGCTTGTCGCCGGTTTTCGACTGATTGTTGCTCACCTGAAGCCCTTCGCCTTTCGCCGACTCCAGCGCGCCCAGAGCCGCTTGCATATACGAGACCACCAAAGGCGAACCGGGAACACTGCCACTTAAAAGGTGCTTCAACGCCTCTATTTCCTGAGCGACACTCCATTCATTGCTCTTGAAGTCATCCATATCTGTTCATCCTTGAAAAATTCGAGATTGAAAAGCGTCGAACCGACAGACACTGCCGCGCCAGGACGCTTTACTCACGCACCCTACAATTGCTCACGCCTCGCCTCCAACGTTGCATTGTCACAGTGCATGTTCAGAAGCAGGCATGGCCCACGAACGACGCGCGCCGAAAACCCGTCCATACTTAGCAAGTCAATTGATCTGCATCATGCTTTGTTACATTCGCTACACCATTCATGATTTTTCCCCAACGCGACCAAAGGTCGCACCCGTTCGTCGGCATGACAGGCGTATCATTGCGCCACCGCAACACCCCTTTTTGACCCCGGCCGGCACGTATCGACCGAGGCATTTTTCCACTGCCGTGGGATGCAATGATGAGCAACCAGATTCCGGTACACGACGTCACGCCACCCAGCAAGAACGCGAACAACAGCGTCGACCTTTACGCCTCTCGAGAAAAAATCTACACCCGTGCTTTCACCGGCCTGTTCCGCAATCTGCGGATGATGGGCGGCGCGGCGCTGTTCCTGCTGTATTTCGGTACGGTGTGGTTGAACTGGGGCGGCCATCAGGCCGTGTGGTGGAACCTGCCGGAGCGCAAGTTCTTCATCTTCGGCGCCACGTTCTGGCCGCAGGACTTCATTCTGCTTTCCGGCCTGCTGATCATTGCGGCGTTCGGCCTGTTCTTCATCACCGTGTATGCCGGCCGGGTCTGGTGTGGGTACACCTGTCCGCAAAGCGTGTGGACGTGGATTTTCATGTGGTGCGAGAAGGTCACCGAAGGCGACCGCAACCAGCGCATCAAGCTCGACAAGGCGCCGATGAGCGCCAACAAGTTCCTGCGTAAATTCGCCAAGCACGCGCTGTGGCTGCTGATCGGTTTCGTCACCGGCATGACCTTCGTCGGCTACTTCTCGCCGATCCGCGAACTGGTCTTCGAATTCTTCACCGGGCAAGCCGATGGCTGGTCGTATTTCTGGGTTGGTTTCTTCACCCTCGCCACCTACGGCAACGCCGGCTGGCTGCGTGAGCAGGTGTGCATCTACATGTGTCCGTATGCGCGTTTCCAGAGCGTGATGTTCGACAAAGACACGCTGATCGTTTCCTACGACCCGCGTCGCGGCGAAAGCCGTGGCCCGCGCAAGAAAGGCGTCGACTACAAGGCCCAGGGCCTGGGCGACTGCATCGACTGCACCATGTGCGTTCAGGTCTGCCCGACCGGCATCGACATCCGCGACGGCCTGCAGATCGAGTGCATCGGTTGCGCCGCGTGCATCGACGCCTGTGACAGCATCATGGACAAGATGGATTACCCGCGCGGGCTGATCAGCTACACCACCGAACACAACTTGTCCGGGCAGAAAACCCATAAACTGCGGCCACGCCTGATCGGCTATGCCGTAGTGCTGCTGGCGATGATCAGCCTGTTGGTGACAGCCTTCTTCATGCGTTCGCTGGTGGGTTTCGACGTCAGCAAGGACCGCGTGCTGTACCGTGAAAACGCCGAAGGCCGGATCGAAAACGTCTACAGCCTGAAGATCATGAACAAGGATCAGCGCGACCACACCTACGTGCTGGAAGCCGCCGGTTTGCCGGATCTGCGCCTGCAAGGCAAGCGCGAGATCAAGGTGCCGGCCGGGGAAATCTTCAGCATGCCGGTCGAGCTGTCGAGCGCGCCTGAGCAATTGCCATCGAGCACCAACGAGGTGAAATTCATCCTCAAGGATGCCGATGACGACAGCGTCCATGTAGAAGCCAAGAGCCGGTTCATCGGCCCACAAAATCGTTGAGAGAACTGAACATGCCCGCAGCAAACGCCGCAAGTCCCTGGTACAAGCACCTTTGGCCATGGATCATCATCGGGATTCTGGCCTGTTCGGTGACCCTGACGCTGTCCATGGTGACCATCGCGGTGAACAACCCGGACAACCTGGTCAACGACAACTACTACGAGGCCGGCAAAGGCATCAACCGTTCGCTTGATCGCGAACTGCTGGCGCAGACCCTGAAGATGCGCGCTGCCGTGCATCTGGATGACGTCACCGGCGAAGTCGACCTGCGCCTGAGCGGCGACAGCCAGCCGAAAACCCTGGAACTGAACCTGATCTCGCCGACCCAGCCGGAGAAGGATCGCAAGATCGTCCTGGCCCGCAGCGAGACTGAAACCGGCCGCTACATCGGCCAGTTGAGTGACAAGATTGAAGGCCGGCGTTTTGTTGAGTTGCTGGGCACTCAGGACGATCACGTGTGGCGGATGTTCGAGGAAGAGCTGGTCAGCCATGACAAGGATTTGTTGCTGGGTGATGAGCCGCTGCAAGGTGCTGAAGACCTGAAGAAGTAAGCCTTTTCCTGATGACCACCCCCATCCCCTGCTACCACTGCGCCCTGCCCGTCCCGTCCGGCAGCCGCTTCACCGCCGTCGTGCTCGGGGAATCCCGCGAGTTCTGCTGCCCGGGCTGCCAGGCCGTGGCCGAAGCCATCGTCGCCGGCGGGCTGGAAAGCTATTACCAGCACCGCAGCGAAGCCTCGGCCAACCCCGAAGCGCTGCCGGTGCAACTGGTCGATGAGCTTGAGCTGTACGACCGCGCCGACGTGCAGCAACCCTTCGTGCGCCACGAAGGCGAACTGGCCGAAACCACTCTGTTGATGGAAGGCATCAGTTGCGCCGCCTGCGGCTGGCTGATCGAGAAACACCTGCGCACCCTGCCCGCCGTGGCCGAGGCGCGGCTGAACCTTTCCAATCATCGCCTGCATGTGCGCTGGGCTGACGCCCAATTGCCGCTGAGCCAGATCCTCGGCGAACTACGCCACATCGGCTACGCCGCATACCCGTATCAGGCCGACCGCGCCAGCGAGCAACTGGCCAGCGAAAACCGCCTCGCCTTGCGTCAGCTCGGCGTCGCCGGGCTGCTGTGGTTCCAGGCCATGATGGCGACCATGGCGACCTGGCCGGAATTCAACATCGACCTCAGCCCGGAGCTGCATACGATCCTGCGCTGGGTCGCGTTGTTCCTCACCACGCCGATTGTGTTCTACAGCTGTGCACCGTTTTTCAAAGGGGCCATGCGCGACCTGCGCACTCGCCATCTGACCATGGACGTCTCGGTTTCGCTGGCCATCGGCGCGGCGTATGTCGCCGGGATCTGGACCTCGATCACCGGGGTCGGCGAGCTGTATTTCGACGCGGTGGGCATGTTCGCGCTGTTCCTGCTCGCCGGCCGTTACCTCGAACGCCGCGCCCGCGAGCGCACCACTGCTGCCACCGCGCAACTGGTCAATCTGCTGCCCGCTTCGTGCCTGCGCCTCGACGACGCCGGCCAAAGTGAACGCATCCTGCTCAGCGAACTGCGCCTCGGTGACCGGGTGCTGGTGCAGCCCGGTTCGGTGCTGCCGGCGGACGGCAAGATTCTCGATGGTCAGTCGAGCATCGATGAGTCGGTACTGACCGGCGAATACCTGCCACAACCGCGCACCAAGGGCGATGCCGTCACCGCCGGCACGCTGAACGTGGAAGGCGCGCTGACCGTCGAGGTACAGGCGCTCGGACAGGACACGCGACTCTCGGCCATCGTCCGCCTGCTGGATCGCGCCCAGGCGGAAAAACCACGGCTGGCGGAAATAGCCGACCGCGCCGCGCAGTGGTTCCTGCTGCTGTCGTTGATCGCAGCGGCCGCCATCGGCCTGCTGTGGTGGGAGCTGGATTCTTCGCGAGCGTTCTGGATCGTCCTCGCCATGCTGGTGGCGACCTGCCCGTGTGCGCTGTCTCTGGCAACACCAACTGCGCTGACCGCCGCCACCGGCACCCTGCACAAACTCGGCCTGCTGCTGACGCGCGGCCATGTGTTGGAAGGCTTGAATCAGATCGACACGGTGATCTTCGACAAGACCGGCACCCTCACCGAAGGCCGGTTGGTGCTGCGTTCGATCCGACCGCTCGGCGCCCTCGACAGCGATCAGTGCCTGAGCCTCGCCGCCGCCCTGGAAAACCGTTCCGAACACCCGATTGCCCGCGCCTTCGGTCGCGCGCCGCTGGCTGCCGAAGATGTCCACAGCACGCCGGGGCTGGGGCTGGAAGGTTTGGTTGGCGAACAGCGCTTGCGCATCGGTCAGGCGGATTTTGTCTGTGACCTCAGCGGCGCGCCGGTGCCATCGATGCCGAAAGAACCGGGTCAATGGCTGCTGCTCGGTGACAGTCAGGGGCCGCTGGCCTGGTTCGCCCTAGACGACCGTCTGCGCGATGACGCTCCGGCCCTGCTCGCGGCGTGCAAGGCGCGCGGCTGGCGCACGTTGTTGCTGTCGGGTGACAGTTCCCCGATGGTCGCCAGCGTCGCCGCCGAACTGGGTATCGACGAAGCCCGTGGCGGCTTGCGCCCGGACGACAAGCTGCAAGTGCTGCAACAACTGCACAAGGACGGCCGCAAGGTATTGATGCTCGGTGACGGGGTCAACGACGTGCCGGTGCTGGCTGCTGCGGACATCAGCGTGGCCATGGGCTCGGCCACCGATCTGGCGAAAACCAGCGCCGATGCTGTGTTGCTGTCCAACCGCCTCGACGCCTTGGTACAAGCCTTCACGCTGGCCCGCCGTACTCGCCGGGTGATCATCGAGAACCTGTTGTGGGCCGCGCTGTACAATGGCCTCATGTTGCCGTTCGCCGCCCTCGGCTGGATCACTCCGGTGTGGGCCGCCGTCGGCATGTCGATCAGTTCGCTGACCGTGGTGCTCAACGCCCTGCGCCTGACTCGCCTGCCGAGCGCGCCGGCCGTCAGCGCCACGTCAGAAACCCGCCCGCTGCCGGCCTGAGCCGCGCGGGCATGGAGTACAGATGCCAGCTCTCTACGTGATGATTCCGGCCGCGCTGCTGATCGTGGCCATCGCCGTCTACATCTTCTTCTGGGCGGTGGACAGCGGCCAGTACGACGACCTCGACGGCCCGGCCCACAGCATCCTGTTCGACGACCAGGACCCGAACCACACCGCCGCAGTGGACGAAGCCAACCCGACCAAACCGGACGACAAGGCGCCACCCCATGCTTGAACTGGCGCCGCTGCTGGTGTCTGCGTTGATTCTCGGCCTGCTCGGCGGCGGGCATTGCCTGGGCATGTGCGGCGGTCTGATGGGCGCGCTGACCCTGGCGATTCCCAAGGAACAACGCAGCCGACGCTTTCGATTGTTGCTGGCCTATAACCTCGGGCGGATTCTCAGCTATGCCACGGCCGGATTGCTGATCGGGCTGGCGGGATGGGCGGTGGCCAACAGTCCTGCTGCGCTGTTCATGCGCGTACTCGCCGGGTTGCTGCTGATCGCCATGGGCCTGTATCTGGCGGGCTGGTGGAGCGGTCTGACCCGCATCGAAAGCCTCGGGCGCGGACTCTGGCGTTACATCCAGCCAGTCGCTAACCGATTGCTGCCGGTGTCGAGCCTGCCCCGGGCTTTGCTGCTCGGCGCGCTGTGGGGATGGCTGCCGTGCGGGCTGGTTTACAGCACGTTGCTGTGGTCGGCCAGCCAAGGTAATGCACTCGACAGCGCGTTGCTGATGCTCGCTTTCGGGCTCGGCACCTGGCCGGTGCTGCTGGCGACCGGACTCGCGGCCGAACGAGTGACCGCGCTGTTGCGCAAACGCAGCGTGCGCATGGCCGGCGGTCTGCTGGTGATCCTGTTCGGTATCTGGACCCTGCCGGGGCCGCACCAGCACTGGCTGATGGGCCACTGATCCCGTTGATGCAAATCAAGATGCCTTTTTGTGCCCTCCCCTAGACTCGGCACACTGCCAGCCTATCCGGGGGAATGCCCGCATGCTCGACGCCATTCGTTGGGACACCGATTTGATCCGCCGCTACGACCTGGCGGGGCCGCGTTACACCTCGTACCCGACGGCCGTGCAATTTCACAGTCAGGTCGGCACCTTCGACCTGTTTCACGCCCTGCGCGACAGCCGCAAGGCCCTGCGCCCGCTGTCGCTGTACGTGCACGTGCCGTTCTGCGCGAACATCTGCTACTACTGCGCCTGCAACAAGGTCATCACCAAGGATCGCGGCCGAGCGCTGCCGTATCTGCAACGGCTCGAGCAGGAAATCCAGCTGATCGCCTGCCACCTCGACCCGGCGCAGAAAGTCGAGCAACTGCACTTCGGCGGCGGCACGCCGACCTTTCTCAGCCACGATGAGTTGCGCCAGTTGATGGCGCACCTGCGCAAGCATTTCAATCTGCTGGACGATGACTCCGGCGACTACGGCATCGAAATCGACCCACGCGAAGCCGACTGGTCGACCATGGGCCTGCTGCGCGAATTGGGCTTCAACCGGGTCAGCATCGGCCTGCAGGACCTCGATCCGGCGGTGCAACGGGCAGTCAATCGCCTGCAAAGCCTGGAAGAAACCCGCGCGGTGATCGATGCGGCGCGCACCCTGCAATTTCGCTCGATCAACATCGACCTTATCTACGGTTTGCCCAAGCAGACTCCGGACAACTTCGCCCGTACCGTCGAGGAAGTCATCAGCCTGCAACCGGACCGTCTCTCGGTGTTCAACTACGCGCACCTGCCGGAACGCTTCATGCCGCAGCGGCGGATCAACGGCAACGAACTGCCGAGCCCGGCACAGAAGCTGGAAATGCTGCAACGCACCATCGAACAACTGACCGCCGCCGGTTACCGCTACATCGGCATGGATCACTTCGCCCTGCCCGACGATGAACTGGCGATTGCCCAGGAAGAATCGACCCTGCAACGCAACTTCCAGGGCTACACCACACACGGCCATTGCGACCTGATCGGGCTGGGCGTATCGGCCATCAGCCAGATCGGTGATCTGTACTGCCAGAACAGCAGCGACCTCAATCATTACCAGAACACCCTCGCCGGCGCGCAACTGGCCACCAGCCGGGGCCTGGTGTGCAACGCTGACGACCGCCTGCGCCGCGTGGTGATTCAGCAACTGATCTGCAATTTCAGCCTGGAGTTCGCCGAGATTGAGCGCAGTTTCAACATCGATTTTCAGGGTTACTTTGGCGCGCTCTGGCCACAATTGCAGGGCATGGCGCAGGACGGGTTGATCGAACTGGATCGCGAGCGCATCACCGTGCTGCCGGCCGGGCGCCTGCTGGTGCGTTCGGTGTGCATGGTGTTCGACGCGTATCTGGAACAGCAGAACCGCCAGCGTTTTTCGCGGGTGATTTAGCTCTTCATCAGCAGCGAGTTGGTTTTCAGGTTCTGGTCAGCGGTCAGGCCCGATTGGTCGATGACTTTGGCCAGGGACAGGTTGGCGGTGATCAGACCGTTGTTGAGGGCGGAGATGGCGCCTTTGAGGGCAGCGATCTTGGCGAAGCGCTCTTCGTTGGAAAGGGTCTTGTTGGCCATCAGTGCGTTGATCTGGGCATTCTTCTCGGCGATCTGCTGGCGAAACTTGCGAATCATCTTCAGCAATTGCTGGACGTTTTCCGGCAAACCGCTTTCTTCGATATCGCGGTTTTTCCCGCCGGCACCGGCGGATTTTGCGATGGCGGCACCGGACAGCGACACTTTGACGCCCTCGACCAAGGTCGGGCTTCCCAAAGACGCCGCGTCTGTGCCGGACTCATCGTCAACGGAGGTTTCAGTACTTTCCAGCAACGACGCAACGCCACTGTTACCGGGGGTCAGCGTACCAATAGCGGTCATCGAAGCGGTTCCTTGCATGCCGTCAGATACCTGCTTATCGGCCGTCATCCCTGCGGCTTTATGCCGTGGGGGCAATCTCGCCACAGGCTGGCCTGAATGTCCTCCGCTGGGTTACCCTTACGCCTTATGTGTGTTTTCCCACAAGGATTTAAGAAATGTCCGAGCCAGTTAAACTGCGCGCTCACAACCAGGCTAATTGCAAGGATTGCAGCCTGGCCCCTCTCTGCCTGCCACTTTCGCTGAATCTGGAAGACATGGATGCGCTGGACGAAATCGTTAAACGTGGCCGCCCGTTGAAAAAGGGTGAGTTCCTGTTCCGTCAGGGCGACACCTTCGATTCCGTTTATGCAGTACGCTCCGGCGCCCTCAAGACCTTCAGCCTGAGCGACACCGGCGAAGAGCAACTGACCGGCTTCCACCTGCCGAGCGAACTGGTCGGGCTGTCCGGCATGGACACCGAGAAACATCCGGTTTCCGCCCAGGCGCTGGAAACCACCTCGGTCTGCGAGATTCCGTTCGAACGCCTCGACGAACTGGCCCTGCAATTGCCTCAGCTGCGCCGTCAGTTGATGCGCGTAATGAGCCGCGAAATCCGCGACGACCAGCAAATGATGTTGCTGCTGTCGAAGAAAACCGCCGACGAGCGCATCGCCACCTTCCTGGTCAACCTGTCGGCGCGTTTCCGCGCTCGCGGGTTCTCGGCCAACCAGTTCCGCCTGAGCATGTCGCGCAATGAAATCGGCAACTACCTTGGGCTCGCCGTGGAAACCGTGTCCCGGGTCTTCACCCGCTTCCAGCAGAACGAACTGATCGCAGCCGAGGGCAAGGAAATCCATATCCTCGACCCGATCCAGCTCTGCGCCCTGGCCGGCGGCTCGCTCGAAGTCTGATCTCGACCCGCGGCCGAGCGTATCGTTTCAGCCGCGGGTATACTGCGCCGTTTGCAGCCCTGCCAGGACACCTCGACGATGGTCTTCGACTCCTTCGACATCAAATCCCTGATCCGCCCCGTGATCGATTTCCCGAAACCGGGCGTGATCTTTCGCGACATCACCCCGCTGTTCCAGTCGCCCAAGGCCTTGCGCCTGGTGATGGACAGCTTCGCCCACCGTTACGTCGAAGCCGACTTCACCCACATCGGCGCGATGGATGCGCGCGGTTTCCTGATCGGTTCGGTGCTGGCTTATCAGCTGAACAAGCCTCTGGTGCTGTTCCGCAAGCAAGGCAAACTGCCGGCGGACGTGCTGGCTGAAGGTTACGCGACCGAGTACGGCGAAGCGTTCCTCGAAGTACACGCCGACAGCCTGTGCGAAGGCGATTCGGTGGTGATGTTCGATGACCTGATCGCTACCGGCGGCACGCTGATCGCAGCGGCCAACCTGATCCGCCGCATGGGCGCCCGCGTTCATGAAGCAGCGGCGATCATTGATCTGCCGGAGCTGGGTGGTTCGCAGCGTCTTGAGGACATGGGGATTCCGACGTTCTGCCTGACGCAGTTTGCGCTGACTGACAAGTAATCAGCCCCGCGCTTCCGATCGCTCCCACGCTCTGCGTGGGAGCGATCAAATCTAAAGCCCCATCTGCTTGCTGATGATCTCGTTCATCACTTCCCGCGTCCCGCCGCCGATCGACAAGATGCGGTTATCCCGATACAGCCGCTCCACCAGGCTTTCGCGCATATAACCCAGCCCGGCGAGAATCTGCACCGCCTCGTTGGTGATGCGGTCCGAAGTGTCCGTGGCAAAGTTTTTGGCCATGGAAATCTCCTTGATCACGCTCTGCCCCGCCGCCATCTTCGCCGCCTGCCGGTAGGTGAACTCCCGCGAGACTTCCAGCGCCGTGGCCATTTCCGCGAGGCGATGCTTGATCACCTGGAACTTGCCGATGGGTTTGCCGAACGCTTGCCGCTCCTTCGCCCACTTCAGGCTTTCTTCCAGCGCCAGTTGCGCGGTCATGTTGGCCATCAGCGCCAAGGCCAGACGTTCGCTCTGGAAGTTGCCCATGATGCAGGCGAATCCCATGTTTTCAGCGCCGATCAGATTTCCCACAGGCACCCGGCAATCGTCGAAGAACAATTCAGCCGTGTCCGACGCCCACCAACCCATTTTCTTCAGTTGCCGGCCGACGGTGAAACCGGGCGTGCCCTTCTCGATCAACAACAGGCTGATGCCGCCAAAACCGGGCGCACCGGTGCGCACCGCGACGGTGTAGTAATCGGCGCGCACGCCACTGGTGATAAAGGTTTTGCTGCCGCTGACCCGATAGTGATCGGCATCGCGTATGGCGCGGGTTAGCAGGTTGGCGACGTCGGAACCGCCGCCCGGTTCGGTGACGGCCAAAGCACTGATTTTCTCGCCGCTGAGCACTTGGGGGACGACACGGTCGCGGACTTCGGGCCGGGCCCATTTGACGATCGGCGGCAAACCGATGTCGAGCGAGCCGAGCCCGGCCACCAGTCCGCCGGAGCCGCAGCGCATCAGTTCTTCACTGGCGGCGATCTTGGCGAACAGATCACCTTCGTGACTGCCGCCGAGCGCTTCGGGGTAACCGATGCCGAGGATACCGGCCGCACCGGCCTTGAGGTACAGCTCACGGGGAAAGCTTTCGGCTTCTTCCCACGCATCGATGTCCGGAAGGATCTCGCGCTCGACGAAACGTCTGACGCTGTCGCGGACCATTTGGTGGCTGGGGTCGAAGTATTCCTGGAAGGCGGGCATCGGCGAACTCCATGGAAGGGTTCGCCGAACTTAACCGAGCGCTTGCTTGGTTTTCAACAGGATTGTGTGGCTCAGAGGGAAATCGGCTTGCGCCCGGCAAACGAGTGAGCCAGCGTGCCGCCGTCCACCAGCTCCAGTTCGCCGCCCAACGGTACGCCGTGGGCGATGCGCGAGGCGATCAGGCCTTTGTTCTGCAGCAACTGAGCGATGTAGTGGGCCGTCGCTTCGCCTTCCACGGTCGGGTTGGTGGCGAGGATGACTTCGGTGAAGGTGCCCGCCTCTTCGATCCGCGCCATCAGTTGCGGAATGCCGATGGCTTCCGGGCCCAGGCCGTCCAGCGGCGACAGGTGCCCCTTGAGCACGAAGTAGCGACCGCGGAAACCGGTCTGCTCCACCGCGTAGACGTCCATCGGACCTTCCACCACGCACAGCAACGTGTCGTCGCGGCGGGTGTCGGCGCATTGCGGGCACAGATCGTCTTCGGTCAGCGTGCGGCACTGGCGGCAGTGTCCGACCCCTTCCATGGCCTGGCTCAAGGCCTGGGCCAAGCGCGTACCGCCGCTGCGGTCACGTTCGAGCAACTGCAACGCCATACGCTGGGCAGTTTTCTGACCCACGCCCGGCAAAGTTCGCAGGGCGTCGATCAGTTGGCGAATCAAAGGGCTGAAGCTCATGGGGAAAAAGTCCGACAAAACAACGAGACGCGGTTTATACCCGCGCCTCCGGCCAGCGTCAAATCCTCAGTCCCGGGCGACCCGCACCACCAGTTTGCCGAAGTTGCGCCCCTCCAGCAGCCCGATAAACGCTTGCGGCGCCTGCTCCAGGCCATCGACCACGTCCTCGCGGAATTTCACCTTGCCGTCGCGCACCCACGGCACCATGGCGCTGATGAATTCCGGCTGACGGTCGCCGTAGTCGTCGAACACGATGAAGCCCTGAATCCGTACGCGCTTGGTCAGCAAGGTGCGTTGCAGTGCAGGCAGGCGATCCGGGCCTTTCGGCGCTTCCGAGGCGTTGTAGCCGGCGATCAAGCCGCACAGCGGGATCCGCGCCTTGGGATTTAGCAGCGGCACGACCGCATCGAAGACATGGCCACCGACGTTTTCGTAATAGATGTCGATGCCATTGGGGCAGGCCTTGGCCAGTTGCTCGGCGAAGTCCGGCGCCTTGTGATCGATACAGGCGTCGAAGCCCAGTTCTTCGACCACGTATTTGCACTTCTCGGCACCGCCAGCCACGCCAACGGCGCGCAGGCCTTTGATCTTGGCGACCTGGCCGACCACCGAGCCCACTGCGCCGGACGCGGCGGCGACCACCAGGGTCTCGCCTTCTTTTGGCTGGCCGATGTCCATCAAACCCATGTACGCGGTCATGCCGGGCATGCCCAGCACGCCGAGCGCCATCGACGGGCTCGGCAGCCCGGACGGGATCGGGATGATGTTGCGGCCATCGCTGATGCTGTGGCTTTGCCAACCGGTGGCACCCACGACCAGATCGCCGGGATGGAATTTCGGATGACGCGACTGTTCGACCCGGCTGACAGCGCCGCCGGTCATGACCTCGCCGATTTGTACCGGCGCCGCGTAGGACGGCGCGTCACTCATGCGCCCGCGCATGTAGGGATCGAGCGACAGGTACAGGGTCTTGAGCAACACCTGGCCGTCTTCAAGGTCCGGCAGCGCCTCGCGCTCCAGACGGAAGTTCTCGGGCGTCGGCGCGCCCACCGGCCGCGAGGCCAGCACGAAGCGTTGATTGAGGGTCAGAGGGTCGGACATGTCAGCGTCTCCTTTGAATGATGAATTCGGCGGTATAGGGAGCAGACCGTTGGGGCGGTAGGGTGTTCGATGTTTATTCCGGCAAATCGTGTTGACGCTTTCGCGAGCAAGCCCGCTCCCACATTTGAAATGCAATCCCATGTGGGAGCGGGCTTGCTCGCGAAGGCGTCATTACAGCCAACACATCTCTACCGGCCGGAAACAAAAATGCCAGGCGCGATGCCTGGCATTTTTTGTAGCTCATCCAACCCGCAAAGGCGAATCAGAACGGCAGCTTCATACCGGCCGGCAGGTTCATGCCAGCGGTCATGCTGCCCATTTTCGCCTGGCTGTTGGCTTCGATCTGACGCACGGCGGCGTTGACGGCTGCAGCCACCAGATCCTCGACCACTTCGCGGTCGTCTTCGTCCAGGCCCGGCAGTACGCTCGGGTCGATGCTGACTTTTTTCACGTCATGACGACCGGTCATCACCACGGTGACCAGATCGCCACCGGCTTTGCCGGTGACTTCGGCGTTGGCCAGTTCTTCCTGCATCTTGGCCATTTTTTCCTGCATCTGCTGCGCCTGCTTCATCAGGCCGGCCATGCCACCTTTCATCATGGGAATCACCTCAAAAGTACTTGGATCAAAACAGCGCCCGGCCAAACTGGCCGGACGCCTTCAGTTATTAGCCCTGACTGACCAGGGCGTCGACAGGTTCAATAGTATCGTGTCGCACGACCGCACCGAACTGCTGCACCATCTGCTGGATGAACGGATCGCCGTGGATCGATTCCTCCGCCTCGCGCTGACGGTTGGCACGGCGCCGGGACGCGGCCTGGGCCGGGGTTTCCTGCTCGGGCTTGATCAGCTCGATGGTCAGGGTCAGCGTGCGGCCGTGGAACTGGTTCAGCGCATCGTTCAGACGACGCTGCTGGGTGGCGTTGAACAAGGCGCTGTGGGCCGGGTCCAGGTGCATCAGCCAGTTGTCGCCATCGACCGCGATCAGCGTGCAGTTGGCGGCAATGCTGCCGGTCATGCCGGAGATCGGCAGTTGCGGGAACAGCTCCAGCCATTGCAGGGCCAGACCGGTGGCCGGTGCGGCGGCAGGTTCCGGCTCGGGTTCGGGGGCCGGTTCTGCGGCGTGTTCGCTGGCCAGATCGTCGAGGTAACTGTAGGCCGAATCCATGTCCGGCTCGATGTAGTCCTCGTCGAGCGGCGGCTCGTCGTCCATGTCCATGCCCGGTGTGGCGGCATCGACGTCGGCTACTGACGGCTCGGGAATCGGCGCGGCGGCCCACTCCGGGGCGTCCGGCACGACGCTGTCCGGGGTCGGCAGCGGCATCGGCGGCAAATCCGGTGGTTCGGCGGTGGTTTCCAGCACCGGCTCGACGGCTGGCTGCTGCACAGGCGCCGGTTCTACCGGATCGTTCCACGGCAGGTCGACGACGTCTTCAACGGCGACCGGCTCGGGCTCAGGAACGGGTTCAGGCGCAATCACCGGGGCAACCGGCGCAGGCTCGGAAGCCGGCGCAGGTGCAACCACCGGCGCCGGCGCCGGCGCAACAGCCGCAGCAACTACCGGCGCAGGTTTCGGCGCGGCAGCCACTGAGTTTGCGGAATCAACTGTGGCCTGGCTGATCCCCACTGGCTTTAGCGGTTGCCTCGGGGCGTCCGCCGTGTCTGCCGGCCGGAAGGCCAGCATCCGCAGCAGCACCATTTCGAAACCGCCTCGCGGGTCCGGCGCCAGCGGCAAGTCGCGGCGACCGATCAGGCCCATCTGGTAATAGAACTGCACGTCTTCGGCCGGCAACGCCTGGGCCAGGGCCAGCACCCGGTCACGGTCGCCGTGGCCGTTGTCGACACCTTCCGGCAAGGCCTGGGCGATGGCGACGCGGTGCAGCACGTTGAGGATTTCCGAGAGCACGCCGTTCCAGTCCGGCCCCTGTTCGGCCAGATGGCGCACGGCTTCGAGCAACGCCTTGGCGTCGCCTTCGATCAGCGCATGCAGCACGTCGTAAACCTGGCCGTGATCCAGCGTACCGAGCATTGCCCGCACATCGGCGGCCAACACTTTGCCTTCACCGAAGGCGATGGCCTGATCGGTCAGGCTCATGGCGTCACGCATCGAACCGTCGGCCGCGCGGCCGAGCAGCCACAGCGCGTCGTCTTCGAACGGGACGTTTTCGGCGCCCAGAACGTGGGTCAGATGCTCGACCACTCGCTCAGGCGTCATGTTCTTCAGGGAGAACTGCAGGCATCGCGACAAAATCGTTGCCGGAAGTTTCTGCGGGTCGGTGGTCGCCAGGATGAACTTGACGTAGGGCGGCGGCTCTTCGAGGGTTTTCAGCAGCGCATTGAAGGAATGGCTGGAGAGCATGTGCACTTCGTCGATCAGGTAGACCTTGAAGCGCCCGCGGCTCGGGGCGTACTGCACGTTGTCGAGCAGCTCGCGGGTGTCCTCGACCTTGGTCCGGCTCGCGGCGTCGATCTCGATCAGGTCGACGAAACGGCCTTCATCGATCTCGCGGCACACCGAACACTCGCCGCACGGGCTTGAAGTGATACCTGTTTCACAGTTCAGGCATTTGGCGATGATCCGCGCAATCGTGGTCTTGCCGACGCCCCGCGTACCGGTGAAGAGGTAGGCGTGGTGCAGGCGCTGGCTGTCCAAGGCATTGATCAGAGCCTTGAGCACATGGGTCTGGCCGACCATTTCGCGGAACGAGCGCGGACGCCATTTACGTGCAAGAACCTGATAACTCATCGAAAACCGTCGCGGCAAAGGAAGCAGAAGCGGCTAATGCTAGCGGAGCAAGGGCAAAATTGCATCCGGTGTGCTCGTCTATTCTGGCTAAGCTGCATGAGCGAGGGCTTTTGTCGGCTCGGGATCGGGAATTACCGGAGCGTTTATGCGGTGGGCCGTGGGGGCATTACTGGGATTGAGCCTGAGCGCGATGGCGTCGCAACCGCCGCTGCGCTTCGTGGTTGCCGACAGCTGGGCGATGCCGATGGTGCAGATCGAACGCGGCCGCCCGACCCAGGGCATCCTCTACGACATGATGCTCAGCCTGGCGACCCAGGTCGGCGTACCGGCGCAATTTCACGTCCTGCCCCGCGCCCGGGTGCAGAACGCCATGGAACACGGCGAAGTCGACGTGCGCTGCTATGCCGCACAATCCTGGCTGCCGAACCTGTCCGGCGATTACATCTGGAGCATCCCGCTGTTCTTCCAGCGCGACCTGCTGATCAGTCGTCAGGACCAACTGCCCAACGCCGACCCGGCCCACCTGCCCCGCCAGTCGATCGGCACCGTGCTCGGCTACAGCTACCCCACGCTGCAACCGATATTCGACGCCGACCGACTATGGCGCGAAGACGCGCGCAATCAGGAGCAGGTTCTGGACAAACTGCTGGCCGGCCGCTACCGCTACGCCGTGAGCAATCAATGGACCCTGGACTGGTTCAACCAGCGCCTGCTGCCGGGGCAGCAACTGCAAGCGGTGGCGGTATTGCAGGAGCAGAAAGTCGGCTGCTATGTGCGTAACGACCCGAATGTGCCGGTGCAGCGGATATTGAGGACGTTGCTGCGAATGAAAATGTCGGGGGAGATTGATGACATTATCCGGTTGTATACCGGTGGTTCGGGCGGCGAGCCGTAAGCCAGATCCTCAATGCCCCGCCGTATCACGAAACTGCTGGTACTCGTGATACTCCACCCACGCGACCACATCGTACGGCACGTAAAGTTTCAGCCTGGCGCGGGAGATCGCGATGTACACGGCGCAGATCCGCTGATCGAACGCGTAGGCATCCTTGAATTTCTCGTTGGTCAGCAACCCCGGTGTCAGCAGGACCTTGTCGAACTCCATGCCCCCCGCCTCTTCCGCCAGCATCAACAGGCAGCCGTTGCCGGCGTTGTCGATCATTCGGTTCAGGCGCGTCAGGTCGGCAATCATGAAGCCGTTTTCCAGCTTGGCCTTGACCCGCAGAAACGACTCGTCGAACTGGTTGGCGTCGCACACGGCCTGCCAATCGGGCAAGTCGCTGAAGTACGGATGCACGCCGTTTTCGCTGAATTCGGAACGGTAGAAGTCAGGTTTGAACAGTTCGATGGCGGTGGCCATGAAATGCTTGAGTTCATCCTGAGTGCGCTTGTCCGGGAATCTGAACTTGCAGTTGGAATCGTGGAGGTGGATGGCCCAGATCATCGTGTCCCACGGCGATGCCGTCAGCACCACGCAACCCTCGGACGGCACGAAACCTTCCGGGTACTCCTTGATAACAACATCGGCGTCACTGGCGCCTTCGAACGGAATCTTGCCCTTCTGCGAATGCCGGGCGATCAGCGGATTGACCAGCCGCTCGACGTTGCGACCCGAACGCACGGAATAGCTGATATCGCTTTGGCGAACCTCACGGTGCCGTTTAACCGGCACACCGCTGGCCTGCTGGTACTCGTCGCCGAGGGTGATCAGTACCTGACGGCCACGTTCGATGATCTGCAACAGCGAGCCGGGAATGTCCTGACTTTCGTCGATCAGCACGTGCGTGTAGCGCGCCGGCACCACGCAACCGGCGATGCAGGCGCGCTTGATCATCAGCAGCGCTTCGAAGCCGGTCTGGCTGCCCCACGCCGGGTTGAGTTCGAGGTAGCCCCACACGCGGCTCGAATACTCCAGCAACACCTGAGCGTCGACGCTGGAGAGCGGCTGGTTGAAATGCGGCAGATGCTTCGCCGAAAAAGTGTGATCGCGGAAGCGGCAGTAGCGCTCGATCACCTTGAGGCAGAGCTCAAGGGTCGCCTGCCCGTCGTGGTGGCGGAAACCGAAGATATTCAGCTCCTGCGCCAGCGCCTGTCGGGTCGGGATTCGCCCTCCCTCCGCCTGAGGCCTGCGCCCGAGCATCAGCGACTGTGCAAATGCCAGGAAGGTCTTGCCGGCCTTCTTCTCGCTCGGCCCCACCATGCGCTGGCGAAGGACTTCCAGTTTGGCCGGGGTGCGCGCCAGCAACAGGGTCTTTTCCGGGCGCAGATGCTCCAGCAACGCCACCAGCAGATGGCTTTTGCCGATTCCCGCATAGCCCTGAACGTGCAGGTCTTCGTCCAGGTTGGCGCGGAAGGTTCTGACCAGTTTGTCCTGTGCCGGGCTTAACCAGCGCTCGCGGTAACGGGGCGTTACTAACGGCTGACTGAACGGGTCATGACTGCGATGGCGCCGGACTTTGTATTCGAAATCCCACTGGCCATCGGGCAACAAGTAGTCACGTGCCGATATTTCTTCGGCCAGCAGAAAACGCAGGTTGAGAGGGTTAAGAACCTTCAGGCCGAAATACAGTTTGCGCGGGTCGAACAGTCGCTGCGCTTCCGACAGCAGACCAGCAGTCGCTGACTGTCGTTTTTCGGCAGCCCATGACAAGAGTTTGGCCAGAATTTTCTCTGCCGCCACGGCGCCGAGATCCTGCTCTTTCGTCTGCACCAGATTCTGGATGACCAGCACCGCCGCCAACTCCGGATCGGTCAGGCTTTCGAGCGCTTTGGCGCCGCCCGCCTGCAACAGGTTCGCGCAGGTTTCATCCGTGACGGGCAGGAACACAGGGCTGGATAGATCGGAATGTTCCGGGAGCATAAAACCTCGCGGCCAGGGCGCAGACCTTACAGGGTCGATCCCGGCCAGACTCTTCATTTATTTCGGTGGCTGCGAGTATGCGCGATTGCAGGGGAAATGATTACCCCGTGTCGGCGCACTCGAGAGCAGGAGGTTTGGGTACGAACCGCCAAATCGCAGGCATAAAAAAACCGCAGTGGGCGAAACCCATGCAGTTCAGTTGACGCGTTCGATGTTCGTTAAGGTGGTAACCCTACCAGCCACACCCCGGCACACAATGTTCCCGCTGTGGCTGCTGCCTTCCGGCTCTGACCAGGTTCACGGGTAATCGTTGCGGGGGGACCGATAGGGTCACCATAACGACACTCGCCTGTCGGCGAGCCGCGCCATTGTACCTATCTGAGACGAAGTTACAACCGCTGGTTGCAGATAAAAAATATGAGCTGCTTCAAGGACATGCAAATTCCTGGTTACAGCCGAAGCTCCTGCAAGGTCTCAAGGCTTACTCAAGCTGGACCCCGTGAAAAACCGGGCTTGCCCACAAGGCCTTCTGCCGCTTCAAAGCCGGCATAGGTATCTCGGCGTGGAAGCACCGTTCTGGCTTGCCAAAGACTGAGTGTGTAACGGGCCGCCCTATCCGCAGATCTGGGCGGAGAGGACAAACAACGGGTATCTATTCAATACCAGCCCGCTTCTTTTTCTTTACCGCTGATCGGGACTGTCAGAAATGACAGTAGACATGAGATCTAGTCAAAACCATTTTAGTACTACAGATAGCCACCAGCATCTGTAAAGCAACTAACCTTATCTCTCGCGAGAAATAAAAATGAAAAACGAACCGTTGGTCGCTTCAAACAAAACCCCATTCTCAATACTGACTTTTGAAAACCTTTCGCTATCGCAAGACCTTTACACACGGACCAGTTTGACAAATCCTGACTGGATGCTTATCAAAACTTGGCCAGGCGGTATGGGCTTCCCTACGACGACTCTTCTTCGCCCCAACCTCCACGGATTAAAAGTACCCTACATCTCAGATTCGACCACATTAGAAATGACCAACTCAGCAACAAAAGGCATATTTGATTTAAAGAAAGTTGGCAGCAAAATTATTTACACTACAGCTAGCCCCCAGGCATCAATTGAAGAACGTTGGGGCTGGGGCATCAGGACAAATATCGCGCTTATAGTGGACAATCAGGTACGCCATCCCGACGACAGCCCTACAAAATTTCATGAAGAACATGGCATCCAGTACCTGATGACAAGCGGAGAAAAAAATAACACTTACTCGAGCCAAGGAGAAAAGTCCACCGTAGTTCCAGATAATGCCTATTTTACTTTCACAACCAATACTAGTATGTACTTTTCAATATCAGACAACCCAGCAGCAGCTGTTCATCAAATGATCTCTGAGGAACTTGTAAAGGTAGATAGCCGCATCTTGCAAGGCTTCGCATCTTCTGGCGGACGTTACGCCCTCACCAACAACAAAAACTCTCTTTATCCTGACGGAAAATCAAGGCTAGTTATAAATGACGGCTTTTCGGAAAGCACGGCAACAATCGTATTCGACCATGACACAACCAACAAAACCGTTGAGATCTCGATTGAATCACACACCGCTGAACATTGCGAACTCAGAGGCTCAGAGATTGTATTTGCGCTATAACTTACCGATTGAATATCCAATCTAAATAGATAGCCAAATTAGACTACAAGGAGAGATAGTTTAAATTTCACGAACGAAAACAGGGCTTTGAGAAAGACAGACCCGGTAGCCACTCTCGGCACACAATGTCTTGTGGTGGCTGCTCCCCTCCGGTCTGGCAATGTTCACAAACTATCGTTTACAGAAGTCCGACGGGGGTCACCATAACGCCGAAAGATGCAATTTTGAATTTATTGCGCCTGAAGCACCTCGTCGGCGCGGCCGCCCTCTTGCTGGATCACCAGATGAATGAAGTGCAGCTTGGCAATCGCCGCCGGCGGCAGCACGAACGGATAGAAATCCGGCTGGCCCATGCTGCGCGACAGTTCGTTGAGCATGCCGGCCAGTTCGATCCATGCGTTGACGAACGACAGGAACGCCGCGCCGCCGGGATGCTCGGGGTCGTACAGCGTGCTCGACGGAAACGGCTGGTAATCCAGGTCCATCTCCCGTGCGCTCATGCCGAAACCCAGCGCGGTGTCCACCGCGTCCATCATGTGAAGGTAATGCGCCCAGGTTTCCGCCCAGTCTTCCCACGGGTGCATGGTGGCGTAGGCGCTGACGTAATGCTGCGGCCAGTCCGCCGGCGCGCCCTGTTGATAATGCCGCTCCAGCGCCTCGGCATAACTGGCGCGCTCGTCGCCGAACAGGTTGCGGAATGAACCGAGCCACGGGCCGTTGTCGATCAGGCGATCCCAGTAGTAATGCCCGACCTCATGGCGAAAGTGCCCGAGCAGCGTGCGATAGGGTTCGTGCATCTGCGCCCGGACCTGTTCGCGGTGGGCGTCGTCGGCTTCTTCGATGTCGAGAGTGATCAGGCCGTTGGCGTGGCCGGTCATCGGCGCGTTGCCCTCCAGATCGACGCCGATGAAATCGAAGGCCAAGCCGGTGTCTTCATCAACGGTTTTCGGGACGACCGGCAGGCCGAGGCTGATCAGTTGCGCCACCAGCCGCCGCTTGGCGATTTCCACCTTGCGCCAGCGTTCGGGGTTTTCCGGGACGGACAGGTCGGGGATGGTGCGATTCAGATCGCAGGCAGCGCACAGGGTGTCGTGATCGTTGGCGGGCAGCAGCCAGTTGCAGGCCGCCGGGGTGTCGAGATTGGCGCAACGCCTGAACAGCCCGGCCTCGGGATCGACGTCCAGCGTCCAGGTGCCCTCTTGCGGCCCCGGTTGCAGCGACGTCAGCCGACTGTGTTCCGGTTGATAACCCAGCGCCGCGTTGCAGGCCAGGCACTGACTGTTGCGAAAGAACAGCGACTGGCCACAGCGGCACGGCCAGACTTTGCTGTTGCGCGAGGATTCGCCCATGAACGGCGCGACGATGCGGGAACTGAGCTGCTCGAAAAAGCGGTACATGGCGATCTCTCCCTTGGGCTTGCCAAGACTAGATCATTCCCGCGAGTTGATCGTTCCCGCGCGTTGCGTCAGGCGGAAATACCGTGTCCTTTCAGGAACGCGATAAACGCCTCTTCGTCCATCACCTTCACGCCCAGTTCGTTGGCCTTGGTCAGTTTCGACCCGGCGCCTGGCCCGGCGACCACGCAATGGGTCTTGGCCGACACGGAACCGGCGACCTTGGCGCCGAGGCTTTCCAGGTGTTCCTTGGCGACGTCCCGGCTCATCAGCTCGACCTTGCCGGTCAGCACCCAGGTTTCCCCGGCCAGCGGCAGGCCTTCGACGACTTTCTTTTCGCTCTGCCAGTGCATGCCGAAATCGCGCAGTTGCTTCTCGGCGTCTTCAGCCAGTTGACGATGCTCGGGCAAGGCGAAAAACTCGCGAACCGAGTTGGCCTGCTTCTCCGGCAACGCCTGGCGCATGTCCAGCCAGTCAGCGCTCATCACCCCTTCCAGCGATTCGAACTTGTCTGCCAGCTTCTGCGCCCCGCCCGGCCCGACCGAAGGAATGTGCAGCTTGTCGAGGAAGCCGCCCAGCGTGGTGCTGGCGGCAAACTCGGCGCCCAGCTCGCCCTGATCCTGAATCTGCAACCCGTGACCCAGCAGCTCGGTGATCACCTGCTGGTTGTGCGCATCTTCGAAGAAGCTGTGAATCTCGTGCGCCACTTCCAGACCGATATCCGGCAAGTACGTCAGCACTTGCGGCAAGGCTTGCTGAACACGCTCCAGCGACCCCAGCGAACGCGCCAGCACCTTGGCCGTCTCTTCGCCGACATCCGGAATGCCCAGCGCATAGATGAAGCGCGCCAGACCCGGCTTCTTGCTGTCCTCGATGGCGGCCAGCAACTTGTTGCTCGACACCTCGGCGAAGCCTTCCAGATCGACGATGTCCTCGAACTTCAGCGCGTAAAGATCAGCCGGCGAACTGACCAGACCTTCGTCCACCAGTTGCTCGACGCTCTTGTCGCCAAGGCCTTCGATGTCCATCGCGCGACGGGAGACAAAGTGAATGATCGCCTGCTTGAGTTGCGCACCGCAGGCCAGTCGGCCGACGCAGCGATACACCGCGCCTTCGCTGATGGTTTCCTTGCCCTTGCTGCGCTTGACCAGTTGCGTGCGCTCGACGTGGGATCCGCAGACCGGGCAGCTCTCGGGAATCTGCACAGGGCGCGCGTCTTCAGGGCGGCGCTCCATGACCACTTGCACCACTTGCGGGATCACATCGCCGGCGCGGCGAATGATCACCGTGTCACCGATCATCAGACCCAACCGGGCGACTTCGTCCATGTTGTGCAGCGTGGCGTTGGCCACGGTGACGCCGGCAACCTTGACCGGTTTCAACCGCGCCACAGGGGTGACGGCGCCGGTGCGGCCGACCTGGAATTCCACGTCGAGCAGTTCGGTGAGCTCTTCCATGGCCGGGAATTTGTGGGCGATGGCCCAGCGCGGTTCGCGGGCGCGGAAGCCCAGTTCGCGCTGATCGGCAATGCTGTTGACCTTGAACACCACACCGTCGATTTCATAGGCCAGCGAGTTACGGCGTTCGCCGATATCGCGGTAGTAATCCAGACATTCGCCGATGCCTTTGGCCAGTTTCAATTCGTGGCTGATCGGCATGCCCCAGGCTTGCAGTTGCTTGAGGTTGCCGATGTGGGTGTCGGAAATATCGTGAGAAACCTGACCGATGCCGTAGCAGCAGAATTCCAGCGGACGGTTGGCGGTGATCTTCGAATCCAGCTGTCGCAGGCTGCCGGCGGCGGCGTTGCGCGGGTTGGCGAAGGTCTTGCCGCCGACTTCCAGTTGCGAGGCGTTGAGGCGTTCGAAACCGGCCTTCGACATGAATACTTCGCCGCGCACTTCCAGGGTCGCCGGCCAGCCCGTGCCGTGCAGCTTCAGCGGGATGTTGCGCACCGTGCGCACGTTGACGCTGATGTCTTCGCCAGTGGTGCCGTCGCCGCGCGTGGCGCCGCGTACCAGCACGCCGTCCTGATAGAGCAGGCTGACCGCCAGGCCATCGAGTTTCGGCTCGCAGCTGTATTCCACCGCCGCGCCACCGCCGAACAGGTCACCGGCCGGCAGGTCCAGACCTTCGGTCACCCGGCGGTCGAACTCGCGCATGTCGGTTTCTTCGAAGGCGTTGCCGAGGCTGAGCATCGGCACTTCGTGACGCACCTGGGTGAACGCGGTCAGCGCCACGCTGCCGACGCGCTGGGTCGGCGAGTCGCTGGTGATCAGTTCCGGGTTGGCCGCTTCCAGCGCCTTGAGCTCGTGGAACAACCGGTCGTACTCGGCATCCGGAATGCTCGGCTCATCGAGAACGTGGTAACGGTAGTTGTGCTGATCGAGTTCAGCACGCAGCTCTAGAATGCGGTCTTTGGCGGCAGTCATGGGTGTTCTCTCATAAAGCAAAAGAGCAGCCGAGGCTGCTCAATCTATTTTGCCGATTGCCCCTTTATTGCGAGGCAACCTTTTCAATCAACGCTTCTGGGTCAGGGCGCGACGTTCGAATTCGACGATGCGCTGACGGTAGTGCTCGATGGTCTGCGCGGTCAGGACGCTGCGCTGGTCATCTTTCAATTCGCCGTTCAATTCCTGGGACAGCTTGCGGGCTGCCGCCACCATCACGTCGAAGGCCTGCTTCGGATGACGCGGGCCTGGCAGGCCGAGGAAGAAGCTCACCGCCGGGGTGCTGAAATGGTCGATGTCGTCCAGATCGAAGATACCCGGCTTGACCGCGTTGGCCATGGAGAACAGCACTTCACCGTTGCCGGCCATGCTTTCGTGACGGTGGAAAATATCCATCTCGCCAAAACGCAGACCGCTTTCCAGAATGTTCTGCAACAGTGCCGGGCCCTTGAAGCCGGCCGGATCGCGGCAGATCACGCTGATCACCAGCACTTCTTCGGCTTGCGGCTGATCCTTATCGGCCACTGCCGACGACGATTTGGCGGCAGGCTCGACGAAGTCATCGTCGCGACTGCTGAAGCTCGGGCCGCCATCCAGATCCAGATCGAGGTTCAGGTCGCCCTGGGCCGGACCGTTGCTGCCACGTTTGCCGCGCTTGGAACCGGATTCGCGAGGCTCGCGTGCTTCGCGGGCCGGCATGCTCACCGATGGCAGATCGTGTTCGTCCAGTTGCGGCTCTTTATGGGTATCCAGCACGCGGGCCGGGCCCAACAGCTCAGCGCTGGTGTCCTCGTCCGGCAGGTTGGACAGACTTCGGTCAAGACGGAATTTCAGTTTTCCCTTGCCGCCGCGCATACGGCGCCAGCCATCGAAAAGAATACCGGCTATCACAATGATGCCGATGACGATCAGCCACTCGCGCAGACCGATTTCCATGTAATCCCGTGCCTCTATAAAAAATGCTGAAAAATAAGGGGTTTACACTGTGCAAACCGCTTTAAAACGTGGCGCCAACTCTATGTTCTGACAGGCGTTTTGCCCACGTATACGAAAAATTGACATTAAACTAGCACGACCAAAGACAACTTTACACCGTCTGTCTCATTGGCTTGCGCGATTATGTCGATTGGCCAGCAAGTCGAAGCCGGTAAATATGTCCTACAGACTACAAATACCTTTTCCGACAGCGCCGGCTCAGGCATCCACCATCGCCATCGCCTCCTCGACATCCACGGCTACCAGTCGCGAACAACCCGGCTCGTGCATCGTCACGCCCATCAACTGGTCAGCCATTTCCATGGCGATCTTGTTGTGGGTGATATAGATGAACTGCACGGTCTGCGACATCTCTTTGACCAATCGTGCGTAGCGTCCAACGTTAGCGTCATCCAGTGGTGCGTCAACTTCATCGAGCATGCAGAACGGCGCCGGATTCAACTTGAAGATCGCAAAAACCAGTGCCAGTGCCGTCAGGGCTTTCTCGCCGCCGGAGAGCAAATGGATGGTGCTGTTCTTCTTCCCGGGCGGCTGCGCCATGATCGTCACCCCTGTATCGAGTAGATCTTCGCCCGTCAGTTCCAAATACGCGCGTCCACCACCGAAAACTTTCGGGAAAAGCGCCTGTAAACCGCCATTGATCTGATCAAAGGTATCTTTGAAACGGTTACGGGTTTCCTTGTCGATCTTGCGGATGACGTTTTCCAGCGTTTCCAGGGCTTCGACCAGATCGGCGTCCTGGGCATCCAGATAACGTTTACGCTCGGATTGTTGCGTGTATTCATCGATCGCCGCGAGGTTGATCGCGCCTAGGCGTTGAATCCGCGCGGCAATGCGTTCAAGTTCTTCTTCGGCAGCCTTCTCGCTGGCCTCGGCGGTCAGGGTGTTGAGCACGCCGTGCAGATCGTAGCCGTCTTCCAGCAGTTGATCTTGTAAGGCCTTGCGGCGCACGGTCAGGGCCTGCCATTCCATGCGTTGCTGTTCGAGCTGGCCACGGATCAATTGCGATTGCTGCTCGGCCTGGGTCCGGCGTTTTTCCGCGTCGCGCAATTCGCGGTCGGCGTCTTCCAGGGCGATCTGTGCGGTTTTGAGTTCGTCGTCGACGCTCATGCGTTTGTCGAGCAACTCTTCGAGCTTGAGGCGCAGCTCTTCCAGCGGCGCCTCGCCCTCCTCCAGATTCAGGCTGAGCTGTTCACGTTTTTCAGTGAGGCGCTCGGCCTGCATTTCCAGACGTTCAAGGGCTTGGCGGGTCGAATCGTGCTGAGCCCGCAATGAACCCAGGCGAACGGCCAATTGATGGGCGTGATCCTTGTGCTGGCGCGCTTCCTGACGAACGCGATCCAGCCGTTCGCGCAGGCTGTCGCGCTGGGCCAGCAGCAATTCGCGCTGCTCGGTGTCGAGGGCCATGGCGTCGAGGGCGTCCTGCAACTGGATCCGCGCTTCGCCGATGTTTTCGTGTTCCAGCTCGCGCTGCTCGGCGAGCTCGACCAGTTCTTCGTCGAGACGGGTGCGACGCAGGTTCAACTGCTCGGCCTTGGCTTTGCCCGCGGACAGTTGAGCTTTCAATTCACCTTGCTGACGGGCTTCGTCCTGCAGCAAACGACGCAAATGTTCGCGGCCGTTTTCCTGCTGACGCTGTTGCGCGCGCAGGGTCTGCAGACGGGCTTCCATGGCCTCGACCGTGGCTTCGCGCTCTTCGCGTTCCGCATGCAGCGATTCGATTTCCTGGCCGCGTGCGAGCATGCCGCTTTCGGCTTCGCTGGCGCGGCGCACCCGCAGGAAATGCCGGCCGACCCAGTACCCGTCGCGACTGATAAGGCTCTGCCCGGCAGCCAGTTGGCCGCGCAAAGCGAGTGCCTGCTCAAGGCTGTCGACCGGTTTGACCTGAGCGAGCCAGGGCGACAAATCAACCTGCGCCTCGACCTTGTCCAGCAGGCTGCCGGCCACGCGCACGCCGTCATTGCCGGGGCTGAGCAAACGCAGATCGCCCTGGGCGAAACCGGACAGATCGAAACCGTCGAAATCATCCACCAGCACCGCTTGCAGGTCGGCGCCAAGCACGGTTTCCACCGCCAGCTCCCAACCGGCCTCGACCTTCAGGCCTTCGGCCAGACGCGGGCGTTCGGTGAGGTTGTGTTCTTTCAGCCATTCGGCAGTGCCGGTGCCCGGATCGAGCGCAGCCTGCTGCAAGGCTTCGAGGGATGCGAGGCGACCATTGAGTCGCTGCAAATCGCCCTGCGCCTGTTGCTGCGCGGTCAGCGCTTGCTGCAACTCTTGACGCAGTTGCTCAAGCTTTTCGACTTGGGCTTCTTCGCTGGTCTGCAAATCTTCAAGGGTCGCTTCGGACTCGGCGAGCTGTTCGCTGAGTTCCATGATCGCCGCGTCTTCCGGATCGGCCGACAACAGCGCCCGCTCTTCGCCCAGACGTTTTTGCCGATCGGCCAGACGCTCCATGCTGGTTTCCAGCTGCTGGATGCGCGACTGCTGCACTTCGGCCTGACGACGGGGTTCGGCGGCAGTCAGGTTGAAGGCGTCCCACTGCTCCTGCCAGCCGTGCATGACGGTTTCGGAATCTTCCAGCGCAGCGGCGGCTTCTTCGGCGGCGGCGTTGGTGATTTCCTGCTCGGGGGTCAGTTGATCGAGTTCTTCGCCGAGGGTCAGCAGCAAGGTGCGATCGTGGCCCAGGTGCGATTCGGTTTCGAGGCGTGCGCGCTCGGCTTCTTTCAGATCGTCCTGCAATTGGCGCAAGCGCTGCTGACCGTGCTGGATGCTCTGCTCGACCCGGGCGATGTCACCGCCGACCGAATAGAAGCGCCCCTGCACCAGATTGAAGCGCTCGGACAGGTCATGGTGACCGTCGCGCAGGCGTTCAATGGCCGCGTCGGCGTTGCGTTGCTCGGCGACAAGCGCTTCGAAACTGATTTCCTGGTTGCCGATGATCGATTCGCGCTGACCAACCTGATCGTTCAGATCCTGCCAGCGCAGGGCCGACAATTGCGCCTTGAGCTGGCGTTCTTCGGCTTTGTATTCCTGATACTTCTTGGCGGCCTCGGCCTGACGGTGCAGGCGTTCGAGCTGGCGTTCGAGCTCTTCGCGCAGGTCAGTCAGACGGGCAAGGTTTTCGTGGGTGCGGCGGATGCGGTTTTCAGTCTCGCGCCGACGCTCCTTGTACTTGGAGATGCCGGCGGCTTCTTCGATGAAGTTACGCAGGTCTTCGGGCTTGGACTCGATCAGCTTGGAGATCATCCCCTGCTCGATGATCGAGTAGCTGCGCGGGCCGAGGCCGGTGCCGAGGAAGATGTCGGTGATGTCACGACGACGGCATTTGGCGCCGTTGAGGTAGTAAGTCGTCTGGCTGTCGCGGGTCACTTTGCGGCGGATCGAAATCTCCGCGTACGCCGCCCACTCGCCCAGCAGCGTGCCGTCGGAGTTGTCGAACACCAGTTCGATGCTCGCCTGGCTCACCGGTTTGCGGCTGGTCGAGCCGTTGAAGATGACGTCGGTCATCGACTCGCCACGCAGGTTCTTGGCCGAGCTTTCGCCCATCACCCAGCGCACGGCGTCGATGATGTTCGACTTGCCGCAACCGTTCGGCCCGACGACTGCCGCCATGTTGCTGGGGAAGTTCACCGTGGTCGGGTCGACGAAGGATTTGAACCCCGCCAGCTTGATGCACTTGAGCCGCAAGGTCAGGCAACCGTCAGGGCGGACACCACCAGATCGCAGCTGCGCTGGGCATAAGCCGTCAGCACGATGCGGATCTGCGGCAGGTCACGGGCGAGGACGGCGGCGAGCAGGCGTTCGAACAGTTCGAGGAACTCGCTCATCTCGGCCTTGCGCTGCTCCAGCGCGAGGAAGTACGCGCGGCTCATGGCCGGTTGCAGGTTTTCCACCGTTTCCTGCAGGTACGGGTTGTTGGCGAACGGGTACGCGGCGCGCATCACGTTGAAGCTGTCGTCAACGAAGGTGCGGATGTCCTGACGCTCGTAGCTGGCGGTCAGGCGCTGCTGGATCTGCACGAACGGCGCCATGTCGGACTGGACTTGCCAGCCATTGGCCACTGCGTTGCCGAGCAGGATGTACAGCTCGCTCATCAGCGTGCACAGGCTCTGCACCTTGTGCGCCGTAAGCTCAGTGACGTGGGCGCCGCGGCGCGGCAGGATCGCGATCAGGTGACGGCGCTCGAGGATCAGCAAGGCTTCGCGGACCGAGCCGCGGCTGACGTTCAGCGCCAGCGTGACCTTCTGTTCCTGGATACGCTCTCCCGGCTTCATTTCGCCGCGAATGATCCGTTCGGCGAGGTGGTGAGCGATTTGCTCGGCGAGGCTGTCCGGCGCCTTGAACGTCATGGTTGTCCTTCAAACTCTTCGATCTGCACAAGCGGCGCAGTGTAGCGCAATGCGCGGTCATGGCGGAGTGCCCGCACAGCGGTTTTTGGCACGAATCCCGCAAAAAAGCGCTTGATCCAATGAGGGTCAATACTGAAGAGACACGTGGTTGAGCGACAAAACGGTTTTTCCTGACCTTTAAGTCAGAAAACCATTGACCGAAAAGTCAGACCTGCTAAATTCGGCTCAAGTCGCTCAACAACAATAATGAGTCTGCGAGGCCTTCCGTGATCCAGTTTTTACTTAACCAGGAACTCCGTAGCGAGCACGCCCTGGACCCGAACCTGACTGTGCTCAACTACCTGCGCGAACACGTGGGTAAATCCGGCACCAAAGAAGGCTGCGCCAGCGGTGACTGCGGCGCCTGTACGGTGGTGGTCGGCGAGTTGCAGACGGATGACGACGGCCGCGAGCACATTCGCTATCGCAGCCTCAACTCGTGCCTGACGTTCGTATCGTCCCTGCACGGCAAGCAATTAATCAGCGTCGAAGACCTCAAGCACAAGGGCGAACTGCACAGCGTGCAGAAAGCCATGGTCGAGTGCCACGGTTCGCAGTGCGGTTTCTGCACCCCCGGCTTCGTGATGTCGCTGTTCGCCCTGCAAAAGAACAGCGATGCACCGGATCATGCCAAGGCCCACGAAGCCCTGGCCGGCAACCTCTGCCGCTGCACCGGTTACCGACCGATCCTGGCCGCCGCCGAGCAATCCTGCTGCGCCAAGCAACCGGACCAGTTCGACGCCCGGGAAGCCGAAACCATCTCTCGCCTCAAAGCCATTGCCCCGACGTCGATCGGCGAACTCAACAGCGGCGATAAACGCTGCCTGGTGCCGCTGACCGTGGCCGACCTGGCTGACCTCTACGACGCTTATCCACAGGCCCGACTGCTGGCCGGCGGCACCGATCTGGCGCTGGAAGTCACGCAGTTCCATCGCACGCTGCCGGTGATGATCTACGTCGGCAACGTCGCCGAAATGAAGCGCATCGAGCACTTCGAAGATCGCATCGAAATCGGCGCCGCCACCGCCCTCTCCGACTGCTACGAAGCGCTGAACGCCGAGTACCCGGACTTCGGCGAACTGCTGCACCGCTTCGCCTCCCTGCAGATCCGCAACCAGGGCACCCTCGGCGGCAACATCGGCAACGCCTCGCCGATCGGTGACTCGCCACCCCTGCTGATCGCCCTCGGCGCGCAGATCGTGCTGTGCAAGGGCGAGACCCGCCGCACGCTGGCCCTCGAGGATTACTTCATCGATTACCGGGTCACCGCGCGCCAGGAAAGCGAGTTCATCGAAAAGATCATCGTCCCACGCGCCACGGCCGAGCAGCGCTTCCGCGCCTACAAAGTCTCCAAGCGTCTGGACGATGACATCTCCGCCGTCTGCGCCGCGTTCAACCTGCGGGTCGAGAACGGCGTGATCACCGACGCCCGCGTCGCCTTCGGCGGCATGGCCGCGATCCCGAAACGCGCCGCTCATTGTGAAGCCGTGCTGCTCGGCCAACCGTTCAACAACGCTGTGGTCGAACGCGCCTGCACCGCGCTGGGCGAGGATTTCACCCCGCTCTCGGACTTCCGCGCCAGCAAGGAATACCGCCTGCTCAGCGCGCAGAACCTGCTGCGCAAATACTTCATCGAACTGCAAACACCGCACATCGAGACTCGGGTGACCGCTTATGTCTAACCATCACGGCGTAGAGAAAACTCAAGCTGAACTGGCTGAATTGTTCGCCAAGGACCTGACCACCGGCGTCGGCCGCAGCGTCAAGCACGACAGCGCCGCCAAGCATGTGTCCGGTGAAGCGCAGTACATCGATGACCGTCTGGAATTCCCCAACCAGTTGCACGTTTACGCACGGCTGTCGGATCGCGCCCACGCGAAAATCATCAGCATCGACACCAAGCCCTGCTACGCCTTCGAAGGCGTACGCATCGCCATCACCCACGAAGACGTGCCGGGCCTGAAAGACATCGGCCCGCTGATGCCAGGTGATCCGCTGCTGGCCATCGATGACGTGCAGTTCGTCGGTCAACCGGTGCTGGCCGTGGCCGCAAAGGATCTGGAAACCGCACGCAAGGCCGCCATGGCCGCGATCATCGAATACGAAGATCTGGAGCCGGTGCTGGACGTGGTCGAAGCCCTGCGCAAACGCCACTTCGTGCTCGACAGCCACACCCATCAGCGTGGCGATTCGACCACCGCACTGGCAACGGCTGAACATCGCATTCAGGGCACGCTGCACATCGGCGGCCAGGAACACTTTTATCTGGAAACCCAGATCTCCTCGGTGATGCCGACCGAAGACGGCGGCATGATCGTCTACTGCTCGACCCAGAACCCCACCGAAGTGCAGAAGCTGGTGGCCGAAGTTCTCGACCTGTCGATGAACAAGATCGTGGTCGACATGCGTCGCATGGGCGGCGGTTTCGGCGGCAAGGAAACCCAGGCTGCGAGCCCGGCCTGCCTGTGCGCGGTGATCGCACACCTCACCGGCCAGCCGACCAAGATGCGCCTACCACGGGTCGAAGACATGCTGATGACCGGCAAACGTCACCCGTTCTACGTCGAGTACGACGTCGGCTTCGACAGCACCGGGCGACTGCACGGCATCGCCATGGATCTGGCCGGCAACTGTGGCTGCTCGCCTGACCTGTCGGCCTCGATCGTTGACCGCGCGATGTTCCACTCAGACAACTCGTACTACCTGGGCGATGCGACCATCAACGGTCACCGCTGCAAGACCAACACCGCGTCGAACACCGCGTACCGTGGTTTCGGCGGCCCGCAAGGGATGGTCGCGATCGAAGAAGTGATGGACGCCATCGCCCGTCACCTCAACCTCGATCCGCTGGCCGTGCGCAAGGCCAACTATTACGGCAAGACCGAGCGCAACGTTACTCACTACTACCAGACCGTCGAGCACAACATGCTCGAGGAGATGACCGCTGAACTGGAAGAAAGCAGCCAGTACGCCGAACGCCGCGAAGCGATCCGTCGCTACAACGCCAACAGCCCGATCCTGAAAAAAGGCCTGGCACTGACCCCGGTGAAATTCGGCATTTCCTTCACCGCCAGTTTCCTCAACCAGGCAGGTGCCCTGGTGCACGTCTACACCGACGGCAGCATCCACCTGAACCACGGCGGCACGGAAATGGGCCAGGGTCTGAACACCAAAGTCGCGCAGGTCGTGGCCGAAGTGTTCCAGGTAGAAATGGACCGCGTGCAGATCACCGCGACTAACACCGACAAGGTGCCGAACACCTCGCCGACTGCCGCTTCCAGCGGTGCCGACCTGAACGGTAAAGCCGCGCAGAACGCTGCCGAGATCATCAAGCAGCGCCTCGTCGAATTCGCCGCGCGGCACTACAAGGTCAGCGAAGAGGACGTGGAATTCCACAACGGCCACGTGCGCGTTCGTGACCATATCCTGACCTTCGAAGCGCTGATCCAGCTGGCGTATTTCAACCAGGTGTCGCTGTCGAGCACCGGGTTCTACAAGACCCCGAAAATCTACTACGACCGCAGCCAGGCCCGTGGCCGGCCGTTCTACTACTTCGCCTTCGGCGCGGCGTGCTGCGAAGTGATCGTCGACACCCTGACCGGCGAGTACAAGATGCTCCGTACCGATATCCTCCACGACGTCGGCGCCTCGCTGAACCCGGCCATCGACATCGGCCAGGTCGAGGGCGGTTTCGTGCAGGGCATGGGCTGGCTGACCATGGAAGAACTGGTCTGGAACAACAAGGGCAAGCTGATGACCAACGGCCCGGCCAGCTACAAGATCCCGGCCGTGGCGGACATGCCGCTGGACCTGCGGGTGAAACTGGTGGAAAACCGCAAGAACCCGGAAGACACGGTGTTCCATTCCAAGGCTGTGGGCGAGCCGCCGTTCATGCTCGGCATCGCCGCGTGGTGCGCGATCAAGGATGCGGTGGCCAGCCTTGGCGACTACAAGCATCAGCCGAAGATCGACGCGCCGGCGACCCCGGAGCGGGTGTTGTGGGGTTGCGAGCAGATGCGCCAGCTCAAGGCGGTGAAAGCCGTCGAAGCTGAAACCGAGGTTGTTTGATGATCGTTCCCACGCTCTGCGTGGGAATGCAGCCCGCGACGCTCTGCGTCGCATCCTGAACAACGGACGCGGAGCGTCCAGTGATGCATTCCCACGCGACGGTTCGACGCCTCGACGTGGGAACGATCTGAGAGGTGAGATATGTACAACTGGATCGACGCCCTCGCCGACCTGCAGAACCAGGGCGAACCCTGCGTTCTGGTGACGATCATCGAAGAGCTCGGCTCGACGCCGCGCAATGCCGGCTCGAAAATGGTCGTCAGCGCCCGCCAGACGTTCGACACCATCGGTGGCGGGCACCTGGAATACAAAGCCATGCAGATCGCCCGCGAGATGCTCGCCAGCGGCAAGCAGGACACCCATCTGGAGCGCTTCAGCCTCGGCGCAAGTCTCGGCCAGTGCTGCGGCGGCGCCACGGTGCTGCTGTTCGAACCGATGGGCCAGGTGCAGGCGCAGATCGCCGTGTTCGGCGCCGGTCATGTCGGCCGCGCGCTGGTACCCTTGCTCGCCAGCCTGCCCTGCCGGGTGCGCTGGATCGATTCCCGAGAAGAAGAATTCCCCGAACAGATTCCCCACGGCGTGCGCAAAATCGTCGCCGAGGAACCTGTGGATGAAATCGACGACCTGCCCGCCGGCAGTTACTGCATCGTCATGACCCACAACCATCAGCTGGATCTGGAACTCACCGCCGCGATCCTCAAGCGCAACGACTTCACCTGGTTCGGCCTGATCGGCTCGAAAACCAAACGGGCCAAGTTCGAACATCGTTTGCGTGATCGTGGTTTCGACGCCAGTGTCGTGCAACGCATGCGCTGCCCGATGGGCATCGGCGAAGTCAAAGGCAAGTTGCCTGTGGAAATCGCCATCTCCATCGCCGGCGAAATCATCGCCACCTATAACGCCAATTTCGGCCAGCACACCGCCAGTGCCGAACCGATTGCCAAACTGCTGCCGGTTTCGCGCCGCAGTCAGGCCGCCACACTCAAAGCCTCAAACTGATTAGAGAACCCTCATGCCTCTGACTCGCAAAGCCTACCGCGCCGCCATCCTGCACAGCATCGCCGACCCTGCCGAGGTCGGCATCGAAGCCTCCTACGAGTATTTCGAGGACGGCCTGCTGGTGGTCGATGACGGCAAGATCAGCGCCCTCGGCCACGCCAGCGAACTGCTGCCGACCCTGCCGGCGGACATCGAGATCACGCATCACAAGGATGCGCTGATCACCCCGGGCTTCATCGACACCCACATCCACCTGCCGCAGACCGGCATGGTCGGCGCCTACGGCGAGCAACTGCTGGACTGGCTGAACACCTACACCTTCCCGTGCGAAAGCCAGTTCGCCGACAAGGCCCACGCCGATGAAGTGGCGGACATTTTCATCAAAGAACTGCTGCGCAACGGCACCACCACCGCGCTGGTGTTTGGCAGCGTGCACCCGCAGTCGGTGAACTCGTTCTTTGAAGCCGCCGAGAAGCTGGACCTGCGGATGATCGCCGGCAAGGTGATGATGGACCGCAACGCGCCGGACTACCTGACCGACACCCCGGAATCGAGCTACGTCGACAGCAAGGCGCTGATCGAGCGCTGGCACGGCAAGGGTCGTCTGCACTATGCGGTCACCCCGCGTTTCGCCCCGACCAGCACCCCGGAACAGCTGACCCTCGCCGGCCAGTTGCTCAGCGAATACCCGGATCTGTACATGCAGACCCACATCAGCGAAAACCTCAAGGAAGTCGAGTGGGTCAAGGAGCTGTTCCCTGAGCGCAAGGGCTACCTGGACGTCTACGACCACTATCAATTGCTCGGCGAGCGCTCGGTGTTTGCCCACGGCGTGCACCTGTGCGACGACGAGTGCGCGCGCCTGGCGGAGACCGGTTCGGCGGTCGCTTTCTGCCCGACCTCGAACTTCTTCCTCGGCAGCGGCCTGTTCAATCTGCCGATGGCCGAGAAGCACAAACTGAATGTCGGCCTCGGCACTGACGTCGGCGGCGGCACCAGTTTCTCGCTGCTGCAAACCCTGAACGAAGCCTACAAGGTGATGCAGTTGCAAGGCGCGCGCCTGAGCCCGTTCAAGTCGCTGTACCTCGCCACCCTCGGCGGCGCGCGGGCGCTGCGTCTGGAAGACAAGATCGGCAACCTGCAACCGGGCTCCGACGCCGACTTCCTGGTGCTGGACTACAACGCCACGCCGCTGCTGAGCTACCGCTTGAAGCAGGCCAACAACATTGCCGAAACGCTGTTCGTGCTGATGACCCTGGGCGATGACCGCACTGTGGCTCAGACTTATGCAGCAGGCGCGCTGGTGCACCAGCGCTAGTTTTCCGCAGGCAAAAAAATCCCCCGGTACTTTGCAGTCCGGGGGATTTTTATTGCCTGTCGATTCGACTCAGAGCTTGACCGCCGGCCGCCCCGGCTTCTTGGTCTGCAACAGGTGCGAGAACACTGCATGCAGATCGTCCGAAGCGCTTTCCTCGTCGAGGTTGAGCTTGCTGTCGATGTGATCCATGTGATGCATCATCAGGTCCACTGCCAGCTCGCCGTTGCGCGCTTCGATGGCATCGATCAACTGGGTGTGCTCGTCGTAGGAACAGTGCGAGCGGTTGCCGCTTTCATATTGGGCAATGATCAGCGACGTCTGCGAAACCAGGCTGCGCTGGAAGCTGATCAACGGCGCGTTCTTCGCCGCTTCGGCGAGTTTCAGGTGGAATTCTCCCGAGAGACGGATGCCGGCACCGCGATCGCCACGGGAGAAGCTGTCGCGCTCGTCGTTGACCATCTGGCGCAGTTCGGCGATCTGTTCGGCGGTGGCGTGTTGCACTGCCAGCTCGGTGATCGCGCGTTCCACCAGACGCCGGGCGAGGAACACCTGACGCGCTTCTTCAACGCTCGGGCTGGCGACGACTGCGCCACGGTTCGGCCGCAACAGCACCACGCCTTCATGGGCCAGACGCGAGAGCGCGCGGCGAATGATGGTGCGGCTGACCCCGAAAATTTCCCCCAGCGCTTCTTCGCTCAACTTTGTGCCGGGCGCCAGACGCTGTTCGAGGATGGCCTCGAAGATATGCGCATAGACAATATCGTCCTGGGTTCCGCTGCGGCCGGCTTTGCCTGCTCGCGGTTGTTTCTTGAGGGGTTGCAACTGTTCGTTCATGGGCACTCGAGTCGGGAAGAACTGCGGCGAATTGACCGTGACTGTAATACGGCACAGTGGGTCGCTGGCAAGTATCGCGTAAAAAACAGCGCGATTGTACACAATGGAAGGTGGCAACACGACTGTACGGCTGTTTGTGGCCTCGGCTGTATTGCAACGCTCCGTTACGTTTGAGTTTAGGCTTAAACCCGAAATCCGTGGCTTGAACAAGGAACGCCGCTGTCATGAACGAAATTACCCACACCCGACTGCGCCCGCTGGCGGACACATCGCCCTCCGCCATCGTCGCCGGGTTCATCGCGATGATGACCGGCTACACCAGCTCGCTGGTGCTGATGTTCCAGGCCGGGCAAGCGGCGGGCCTGACCAGCGGGCAGATTTCGTCGTGGATCTGGGCGATTTCCATCGGCATGGCGGTGTGCTCGATCGGCCTGTCCCTGCGTTATCGCACGCCGATTACCATTGCGTGGTCGACGCCCGGCGCAGCGCTGTTGATCACCAGCCTTGGCGGCGTTACCTACGGCGAAGCGATTGGCGCCTACATCACCTGCGCGGTGCTGGTGACGATCTGCGGCCTGACCGGCAGTTTCGAACGGCTGGTAAAAAAGATTCCGGCGTCCCTCGCCGCCGCGCTGCTGGCGGGGATTCTGTTCAAGATCGGCAGCGAAATCTTCGTAGCCGCCCAACACCGCACCGGCCTGGTGCTGGGCATGTTCTTCACTTATCTCATCGTCAAACGCCTGTCGCCGCGTTATGCGGTGCTCGCTGCGCTGCTGATCGGCACCGGGCTGTCGGGCTTCATGGGTTTGCTGGACTTCAGCGGTTTTCATCTGGAAGTGGCGACCCCGGTCTGGACCACGCCGCACTTTTCCCTGGCCGCGACCATCAGCATCGGCATTCCGCTGTTTGTGGTAGCGATGACCTCGCAGAACATGCCCGGCATCGCCGTGCTACGGGCCGACGGCTACAACGTCCCGGCCTCGCCGCTGATCACCGCCACCGGCATCGCGTCCCTGTTGCTGGCGCCGTTCGGTTCCCACGGCATAAACCTGGCAGCCATCAGCGCGGCGATCTGCACCGGGCCGCATGCCCATGAGGATCGCAACAAACGCTACACCGCTGCGGTGTGGTGCGGGATTTTCTACGGGATTGCCGGGGTGTTCGGCGCCACGCTGGCGGCGCTGTTTGCCGCGCTGCCGAAGGAGTTGGTGCTGTCGATTGCCGCACTGGCGCTGTTCGGTTCGATCATCAACGGCTTGAGCATTGCCATGACCGAGGTGAAGGAACGGGAAGCGGCGCTGATCACCTTTATGGTCACGGCGTCGGGGCTGACGCTGTTTTCCATCGGTTCAGCCTTCTGGGGGATTGTCGCGGGGGTGCTGACTTTGCTGATCCTCAACTGGCGCAAGGCCTGAGTAAAAAGCAGGCATAAAAAAACGGCGACCCTCAGGTCGCCGTTTTTTCAGTATCACTTGGCCGCGTTGATCGGCTTTTCCGGATACCAAACGTCCAGCAGCGGGCTGATTTCAGTAGAAGTCAGCTCGGAGCGGGTTTTCAGCCAGGCTTCAACAGCAGCGCGCTGCTCTTCGGAGACCGAACCACGCTTCTGCAGGCAAACCAGACCGAAGTCGTCGCCGCCGACATAGCCCAGACCGTTGGCTTCCATGGCTTCTTTGATGAATGCTTCGAGGAAAGCGTCAATGGCTTCTTCGGACAGGTCTTCTTTGAAGCCCAGGTTCAGTTCGAAACCCAGCTCTTGAAATTCATCGACGCACAGTTTTTTGCGCAGACGCTGGGAACGGTTAGTCGCCATTGGAACAATCCTCTTAAGTAATAACGGCCGGCACTTTACCAGTTTAAGCCGGCGATTGCCCGACTCTCTGGGACGTGCGTGCGACCGCCTGTAAAAAAATAACGAATTGGCGCCCTTGCGAAAGGCACAAGCTGTTACACCTTGGGGCATAATGCCGACACTTTCATGACCACTGAGGGCCTTTTCATCCATGTCCTCGTCTTTTTTCCCCTCGGCTGTAGGGTTTTATTTCATATGATCAAATCGTTGCGTCCTCTGCTCCTGGCCGGTCTTCTTCTACCGCTGGCCTTGCCCGTCTCCGCTGCCACCATCAACACCGCCCTGACCCCCAACGTCGAAAAAGCCCTCAAGGCCAGCAAACTGCAGCCCACTGCCCTGTCGCTGGTGATGGTGCCGCTGGACGGCCCGGGTACGCCGACCGTGTACAACGCCGACGTCTCGGTGAACCCGGCCTCGACCATGAAGCTGGTCACCACGTACGCGGCGCTGGAAATGCTCGGCCCCAACCATCAGTGGAAAACCGAGTTCTACACCGACGGCGACCTGAACGGCGGGATCCTCAACGGCAACCTCTACCTCAAGGGTGGCGGCGATCCGAAGCTGAACATGGAAAAACTCTGGCTGCTGATGCGCGACCTGCGCGCCAATGGCGTGACCCAGGTCACCGGTGATCTGGTGCTCGATCGCAGCTTCTTCGTGCAGCCGCAACTGCCGGAATTCAACGATGACGGCAACGACGAGAACAAGCCGTTCCTGGTCAAGCCCGATTCGCTGCTGGTCAACCTCAAGGCCCTGCGTTTCGTGGCCCGCAACGACAATGGCCGGGTCCTGATCTCGGTCGAACCGCCGATTGCCAGCATCAACATCGAAAACACCGTCAAAGCGCTCAACTCCAAACAATGCACCGGCGGCGTGCGCTATAACCCGGTGCCGCAGGCCGATGGCAGCGTGACCGTGACCGTGGCCGGCCAGTTGGGCGAAGGCTGCAGCTCGCAGACTTACCTGTCGCTGCTCGACCACGCGACCTACACCGCTGGCGCCGTACGGGCGATCTGGAAGGAACTGGGTGGCAGCATCCAGGGCAAGGATCGTCTGGCCCCGACCCCGAGCAGCGCCAAAGTGCTGGCCCGCGCGTTCTCGCCGGATCTGGCGGAAATCATCCGCGACATCAACAAATACAGTAACAACACCATGGCTCAGCAGCTGTTTCTGAGCTTGGGCCAGAAATTCCGCAACGACGCCGACGGCGATGACGCCAAAGCCGCGCAACGCGTGGTCCGTCAGTGGCTGGCGAAGAAAGGCATCACTGCGCCGCACCTGGTGATGGAGAACGGCTCCGGTCTGTCGCGTTCCGAGCGAGTCAGTGCCCGTGAGATGGCCAGCATGCTGCAAGCGGCCTGGCACAGCCCGTACGCCGCCGAGTACATCAGCTCGCTGCCGATTGCCGGCACCGACGGCACCATGCGCAAACGCCTGAAGACCACCGCGATGCGCGGCGAAGCCCACGTCAAGACTGGCACCCTGAACACCGTACGGGCGATTGCCGGCTTCAGCCGCGACGTCAACGGCAACACCTGGGCGGTGGTGGCGATCCTCAACGACAAGGCCCCGTTCGGCGCGTCGTCGGTGCTGGATCAGGTGCTGCTGGATCTCTACAAACAGCCGCGGACGCCGCAGACCGCTTCGGTTCTGTAACCCTGTAAATGATTGTTCCCACGCTCTGCGTGGGAATCATCACAGCCGAAACTGCCGCCCCCCAAACCTGATTGTTCCCACGCTCCGCGTGGGAATACAGCCCGTGACGCTCTGCGTCACTGGACGCGGAGCGTCCCCGGAGGCATTCCCACGCAGAGCGTGGGAACGATCAGGTGGCAGAGGGGCTCAGTTCATCTGCCGCTCAACCCGATCCCGTCCGCCCTGCTTCGCCGCATAGACCCCCGAATCCGCCCGCAGCAACAATGCGTCCGCGCCCTCCCCGGGTCGCCAGCTGGCAATCCCGAAACTGGCCGTCACCACCCCCACCACATCGATTGGCGCACCGCGCAGGCTTTGCCATAACTCTTCGGCCAGCATGTGGGCGTGATCGCCGTCGATGTCCGGGCACAGCACCATGAACTCTTCGCCGCCCAACCGGCAGAACACGTCGGTACGCCGCAGACGATGGCCGATGCGCTCACAGACCGCCTGCAACACGCGGTCGCCCGCTGCGTGACCGTACTGATCGTTGATCCGCTTGAAATGGTCGATGTCGAGCATGATCACCGACAACTCGCCACCGCCACGCTCGACCCGGGCCATTTCGGTGGTCAGGCGCTCCTGGAAATAGCGCCGGTTGTGAATGCCGGTCAGGGCGTCGGTCACCGACAACGCGCGCAATTCTTCTTCGACGCGCTTCAGGTCGGAGATGTCGGAGATATAACCGTGCCACAGCACGCCGCCGCCCGGCAGTTCCTCTGGAGTTGCCTCGCCGCGAACCCAGCGCAGGCCGCGCTCGGGCAGCTGCACGCGGTATTCCTCGCGCCACGGGCTGAGGTTGTCTGCCGAGGCACGGATCGACTTGCGCACGCGGCTGACGTCCTGCGGGTGGATGCGGGTGAAGATCGCTTCGGCGTTGAGCAGCAGCACGTCCGGCTCCAGCTCGTAGATCTCGCGGATGCCGTCGCTGGCGTAGATCACGCTGAAGCGCCCGTCGAACTCCATTTTGAATTGATAGATCCCGCCGGGAACGTGGGCGCTGAGTTTCTTCAACAGCACGTCCCGCGCGGCCAGCGCTTCGTGCACGCGCTTGCGCTCGGTGATGTCAATGCAAATCGCCAGATGCCCGACCCACAGCCCCTGCTCGTCCAGTACCGGCGTGGCCAGCATGTTCACTGGGATGTGGCTGCCGTCCTTGCGCACCAGCGTCCATTCCCGCGCCTCGTGCCCGCCGACTTCGCCGCCCTCCACCAGCATCGCCTGGCAGGTCGGAATAGCCTTGCCATAACGGGCGCTGAGCTCCGCCGCGCGGGCCACGAGCTCCCGGGGAAAGTGGAGGTTTTCCAGGGTCATGTGGCCGATCACTTCAATGCTGCGGTAACCGAGCATTTGCTCGGCACCGGGGTTGAAGGTGTTGATCACACCGCGCAGGTCGGTGGCGATGATTGCCACCTGGGTCGCCGCGTTGAGCACCCCGCGCAACTGGCCGTGGGTGCCGCGCAGTTCCTGTTCGCGCTCATGCAGTTCCTGAGTGCGCAACTCGACCATGCGCAACGCGCGCTGGCGCTGACTGACCAGCACATAAAGCAGCGCGCTCAGCAGCAGACTGAGCAATCCGCCCAGCACCACCACGCTGCCAACCGACGAATGGTTGGCCTGCATGAACGCTTCGCTCGGCAGGATATCCACCTGATAGTCGTGATCGGCCATGCGCACCAACCGGGTAGCGGACAGATCGCTCGGCGCCGGTTCATTGGTCGATTCGAACAGCACTTCATGCTGATCGTTGGTGGACAGATCAAGGATGCGCACCGAGAGATAGTCATGGAACGCATCCGGCAAACCGTCCGCCAGCAGCTGACGCATGCTGATGACGGCCATCACGTAGCCGAACGACTTCGGCTCACCGGGGCGCACCACCGGCGCCACCAACAGCACGCCGCGTGCATAGGCCGGTTCGATCGCCACCAGATGCATCGGCTGCGACACCGCCAGGCCACCGATCTGGTCGGCGCGCTCCAGGGTCGTGCGGCGCAGCGGCTGGGCCAGCAAGTCGTAACCCAGCGGCGAACCGAGCCGGCTCTGGGTCTGGCTGTACAACACCACCACGTATTCATCGCGGGCCGAGGCCAGTTGCAGCTCGCCGCGGGCATTGAGTTCGCGCACGCTGAAGGTGCTCAGGCCTTCATCCCGCGCCCGCTGTTCAAAGGCTGCACGCTCGGCACCGCTCACCCGCAGGGCGAACGAATAGGCCTGGGTGCGCAGTAATAACGGTTGGGTGTAGCCGTCGAATTCGGCGCGGGACACCGATTCGGAGTTGGCGAAGAACCGGCGCAGGCCGTCGAGGCGTTGCTCCTGATCCTGAAAACGTTCTTCGATGCGGCTGTAGCGCTCGTTGGCCAGCAGCTGAAAGCGTTGGCGCAACTGGCTATGAAACTGATTGAGGGTGCCCCAGGCGAGCAGCCCCGTGAGAATCCCGCCGGCGAGCAATACCAGCAGCGCGACCAGCCAGGCCGAGACTTCTTCGCTGATAAAACCCAATATCTTCGGGCGCACGGGGTGCAACGACATAAAAGCCACTCACTACGTCAGCATCTGCGGGAAAAACCCCATCGGCCGTGTGTGAGTTATAGCTATTAGCCACTAATTTGGCTAGCTCTGAACGGATCCAAGAGCCTTTAAAAATCAAGGCTCTGTGGATCCAATTTTGCAGAGTGTCAACGAGCCGTGATTTTCCAGGCGCGGTGGATCTTGCCGTTGCGGGCGAAATCCGGGTCGATGGTGCTGGCGGTGATTTCCTCGACCGCGTAACGCTCGGCCAGGTTGTCTTCGAGCTGGAACTTGCGGAAGTTGTTGGAGAAATACAACACCCCGCCCGCTGCCAGACGGGCCATGGCCAGGTCGATCAACTGCACCTGATCACGCTGCACGTCGAAGATGCCTTCCATGCGCTTGGAGTTGGAGAAGGTCGGCGGATCGATGAAGATCAGGTCGTATTCGTCGCGGGAATTCTCCAGCCACGCCATCACATCGCCCTGCTCCAGACGGTTCTTGTCGGAGAAACCGTTGAGCGACAGGTTGCGGCGCGCCCAGTCGAGGTAGGTTTTCGACAGGTCGACGCTGGTGGTGCTGCGCGCGCCGCCCTTGGCCGCGTGAACGGAAGCGGTCGCGGTGTAGCAGAACAGGTTGAGGAAGCGCTTGCCGGCGGCCTCTTTCTGGATCCGCATGCGCATTGGCCGGTGATCGAGGAACAGCCCGGTGTCGAGGTAGTCGGTGAGATTGACCAGCAACTTCACGCCGCCCTCGGTCACTTCATTGAACTTGCCCTGAGCCGCCTGACGCTCGTACTGCTTGGTGCCGCTCTGCCGCTCGCGGCGCTTGACCACCACGCGGCTCTTGTCGATGTTCAGCGCCTGCGGAATGGCTGCCAGCGCATCGAACATGCGGATCGAGGCCTTTTCCGGGTCGATCGACTTCGGCGCGGCGTATTCCTGAACGTGCACCCAGTCGTGGTACAGGTCGATGGCCATGGCGTATTCCGGCATGTCCGCATCGTAGACACGGTAGCAGTCGATGCCTTCGCGCTTGACCCACTTGCCCATCGCCTTGAGGTTCTTCTGCAGGCGGTTGGCAAACATCTGCCCGCCTTCGCTCAGGCGCGGTTGCTCGATCACGGGCGCCGGAGCCGGCGTCGGTTTGATCGGGTTGCCGTTCTTGTTGAACTTGCGCTCTTGCGGCTCGTTAGGCGTCTGATCGTAAGCGGCTTGCTCGCGCTCGGCCTGACGCTGCTCCGGGGTGCGGCGCTCGCCGGTGACGAACTGATCCGGCAGTACTTTGATCAACAGCAGCTTGCACGGCAGCGCGCCGTTCCAGAACGAATACTGTTTGTGGCTGCGGATGCCCATGCGTTTGCCCAGGTCCGGCGCGCCGGTGAACACCGCCGCTTCCCAGTTCAGGCAGGCCTGACGCAGACGCTCGCCGAGGTTCTGGTAGAGGTACAACAGGCTGGCTTCATCACCCAGACGCTCGCCGTACGGCGGGTTGCAGATGACCAGGCCTTTCTGGTTCTGGTCCGGACGCGGTTCGAAGGTCGCCACTTCGCCCTGATAGATCTTGATCCACTCGCTCAGACCGGCGCGTTCGACGTTGTTGCGGCCCGGCTGGATCAGGCGTGGGTCGGCTTCATAACCACGGATCCACAGCGGCGGCTTGGCCAGACCGGCAGCGGCGCGCTCGACGGCTTCTTCATGCAGTTTTTTCCACAGCGCCGGTACGTGACCCAGCCAGGCGGTGAAGCCCCACTGCTCACGACGCAGGTTCGGCGCCATGTCGGCGGCGATCATGCCGGCTTCGACCAGGAACGTGCCGACACCGCACATCGGGTCAGCCAGCGCGCCACCTTCGGCGGCAATGCGCGGCCAGCCGGAACGGATCAGGATCGCGGCTGCAAGGTTCTCCTTCAGCGGCGCAGCGCCCTGCTGCAAGCGGTAACCGCGCTGGTGCAGGCTGTGGCCGGAGAGGTCGAGGGACAGAATCGCTTCGCCACGATCCAGGCGCAGGTGAATGCGCAGGTCCGGGTTGAGCTTGTCGATGCTTGGGCGGTCGCCCTGCGGGGTGCGCAGTTTGTCGACGATGGCGTCCTTGACCTTCAGGGCGCCAAAGTGGGTGTTGTCGATGCCCGAACCGTGGCCGCTGAACTCCACGGCCAGGGTGCCGTCGGCCAGCATGTGATCCTGCCAGTCGACGTCGAGTACGCCGTGGTACAGGTCTTCGGCGTTTTTCATCGGGAAACGCTTGAGCACCAGCAGCACCCGGTTGGCCAGACGCGACCAGAGGCACAGGCGATAAGCGGTTTCCATGGTCGCCATGCCACGCACGGCGGAGGTGTGTTCGCGGGCCTCTTCAAGGCCAAGCCCGACGGCTTCCTCGATGAGCAGGCCTTCAAGGCCTTTGGGGCAAGTGAGGAAGAGTTCGAAACGGTCGGACATGGTTTTTCCAGAGCCTTTGGCTAATGAACCGGCAACGCATTGCCGATCCGGTTTTCAATCAGGCGCTTTTCTACAAGAGCGCCCGCGTGGCACGAAGGTGTGCCGTTCCATCCCCGCTGCTCGGGTTAAAAGAGCTTAGATGCCGGGACAGATAAAAAAGTTGAAGCAACAAAATGACTCAAAGCAACCCTTCGTCGAATAGTACCCCAGCGCAAACGTGGGTCATTCTCACTAAAGGATTAACCTCATCATCCAGCGCGGGGCCGATCATACCGGGGTTTGGCCAATGAACACTGGATAAATACGCGGTTACTTATGGCCATAGCATCTTTTTCGTTACGTCCTTATGACAAAACGGTCATTCCATCGATGTGACTCATTGGTTAGAACTGGACACAGGTTGACGTCGCAACGGCGTCAACACCTTGGCTCGCCACGCCGGCAGCGAGCCGCCAACGGCAGAGTTTTTCTGCCAGACCTCAATTGAGGTCGACGCGACAAAAACAGTCAACAAGTGAGGGAAACACCCTATGAGAAGACTTAAGCGTGATCCGTTGGAAAGAGCATTTTTGCGCGGATATCAATATGGCGTTGGTGGAAAATCCCGTGAGCTTTGCCCATTTACTCTACCGTCGGTACGTCAAGCCTGGATCAACGGCTGGCGAGAAGGACGCGGCGACAACTGGGACGGTATGACCGGCACTGCGGGAATCCACAGACTCAACGAACTTCACGCCGTCGGCTGACACAGGGCACTTATTCCGACACGACAATCTGATTTCGCAACAACCTGATCACCATGCACGTCCTTCCCGGACGGCGGGCTACGGCCCAGGGGCTCCTTCGAGGAGCCCTTTTTTATGCCTGCCTTTTATGTCCGCCGATCAGCGCTTGGCGGCGATCGCATCCACGGACTCGCGAATCAGCGCCGGGCCCTTATAGATGAAGCCGGAATAGATCTGCACCAGGCTCGCGCCGGCAGCGATCTTCTCGGCCGCATGCTTGCCTTCGGTGATGCCGCCCGCCGCGATGATCGGCAGCTTGCCACCCAGCTCGGACGCCAGCACTTTCACGGTGTGGGTGCTCTTCTCACGCACCGGCGCGCCGGACAGACCGCCCGCCTCGTCACCGTGTTCCATGCCTTCGACGCCCACGCGGCTGAGGGTGGTGTTGGTGGCAATCACCGCGTCCATCCCGGTTTCGATCAGCGCCTGGGCGACTTGCGCGGTTTCTTCGTCGGTCATGTCCGGCGCGATCTTGATCGCCAGCGGTACATGTTTGCCGTGGCGCAGGGCCAGTTCGGCGCGGCGCGTGGCCAGGTCGGCCAGCAATTGCTTGAGCGAATCACCGAATTGCAGGCTGCGCAGGCCCGGGGTGTTCGGCGAACTGACGTTGACCGTGACGTAACTGGCGTGGGCGTAGACCTTGTCCAGGCAGATCAGGTAGTCATCCACCGCGCGCTCGACCGGGGTGTCGAAGTTCTTGCCGATGTTGATCCCCAGCACGCCCTTGTACTTGGCCGCCGCCACCCGCGCCAGCAGGTTATCCACACCGAGGTTGTTGAAACCCATGCGGTTGATGATCGCCTCGGCTTCCGGCAGGCGGAAGATCCGTGGTTTCGGGTTGCCCGGCTGCGGGCGCGGGGTCACGGTACCGATTTCGACAAAACCGAAACCCAGCTGCGCGAAGCCGTCGATGGCCGCGCCGTTCTTGTCCAGACCGGCCGCCAGACCCACAGGGTTCGGGAACTCCAGACCCATGACATTCACCGGCAGCGACGCCGGGGCCTTGCACAGCAAGCCGTTGAGGCCCAAACGCCCGCCCGCGCCGATCAGATCCAGCGAGAGATCGTGGGAGGTTTCCGGGGAAAGTTTGAACAACAGCTGACGGGCCAGGGTGTACATGGGCGGCTATGACTCGGGCGGCGAAAAGAGGCGGCGATTATAGCCGGGCATCGCCCCGCCGCGCGAGGCGCACGGGTAAATCCGTGCGCATGGCATATGCCTTGCACCTTCCTCGGTATCAGCCCGCAGGCCAATGGTGGCGTGCAGGCAAGGACAATGGCGTCGTCTCTCGGTTTTGCGCGGGCAAAGCCTGGGACGACGTTTTTTTTGAGGGTGGCTTTCATGACTCAAACCTCCGCCGGGCCGTTGGCCTGGGTCAACGGCAGCGATGCCCCGGAAAAAAGCGCGATCAACCTGGGCTTCATGGCCCTGAGCGACTGCGCTTCGCTGGTGGTCGCCGCCACTCAAGGCTTTGCTCAGCCTTACGGCCTGACCCTGAACCTCAAGCGCCAGAGCTCCTGGGCCAATCTGCGGGACAATCTGGTCAGCGGCGAACTCGATGCCGCCCACAGCCTTTACGGCCTGATCTACGCGGTACACCTGGGCATCGGCGGCGTCGCGCCGACCGACATGGCGGTGCTGATGGGCCTGAACCAGAACGGCCAGAGCCTCAACCTGTCCCACGGTTTGCAGGGCCTGGGCGTGACCGGTCCTGAAGCGCTGCACCACCATGTGCACCAAACCCGCGCAAAACTGACCTTCGCCCAGACCTTCCCGACCGGCACCCATGCCATGTGGCTGTATTACTGGCTGGCGAGCCAGGGCATTCACCCGTTGCAGGATGTCGACAGCGTGGTGGTGCCACCGCCACAAATGGTCGCGCACTTGCAGGCCGGACGCATCGATGGCCTCTGCGTTGGCGAGCCGTGGGCCGCCAGCGCGGTGCAGCAGAATCTCGGTTTCACGCTGGCCACCAGCCAGACCATCTGGCCCGATCACCCGGAAAAAGTCCTCGGCTGCACCCGCGCCTTCGTCGAGCAATACCCCAACACCGCCCGCGCGCTGGTGATGGCGATCCTCGAAGCCAGCCGTTTCATCGAAGAAAGCCCTGAAAACCGCCGTAGCACCGCGCAGTTGCTGAGCGCCGCGGAATACCTCGACGCTCCGGTGTCCTGCATCGAACCGCGCTTTCTCGGCGACTACGACGATGGGCTGGGCAATCGCTGGCAGGACCCGCACGCTTTGCGCTTTCACGGCGATGGCGCGGTGAATCTGCCGTACCTGTCGGATGGCATGTGGTTCATGACCCAGTTTCGCCGTTGGGGTTTGCTGCGCGATGACCCGGATTACCTCGCCGTCGCCCGCAATGTGCAACAACTGGCGCTGTACCGCGACGCGGCCAACGCAGTCGGCGTGCCGGTCGGCACCGAAGACCTGCGCAGCAGCCAGTTGATCGACGGCAAAATCTGGGACGGCAGCGACCCGGCCGCCTATGCCCGAAGCTTCAAGCTCCACGCGCTGAGCGACAGCGCGCCCCTTCTCGCCCAGCGCTGACAGGAGATCGCGAATATGTTGCGCATTCTGCTGATCAACGACACCGCGAAAAAAGTCGGACGCCTGAAAGCCGCGCTGACCGAGGCCGGTTTCGAGGTGATCGACGAGTCGGGCCTGACCATCGACCTGCCGGCGCGCGTCGAAACGGTGCGTCCGGACGTGATCCTGATCGATACCGAGTCACCGAGCCGCGATGTGATGGAGCAAGTGGTGCTGGTCAGCCGCGACCAGCCCCGGCCGATCGTGATGTTTACCGACGAACATGACCCCGGCGTGATGCGTCAGGCGATCAAGTCCGGGGTCAGTGCCTACATCGTTGAGGGCATTCACGCACAACGCTTGCAGCCGATTCTCGACGTGGCCATGGCCCGCTTCGAAAGCGACCAAGCCTTGCGCGCCCAGCTACAGGCCCGCGACCAGCAACTGGCCGAGCGCAAGCGCATCGAACTGGCCAAGGGCCTGTTGATGAAAATGAAGGACTGCAATGAAGAAGAGGCCTACACCCTGATGCGCCGCCAGGCCATGAGCCGCCAGCAGAAACTGATTCAGGTGGCGGAACAGATCATTGCGATGAGCGAGTTGCTTGGCTGAACTGGCACAAATCTCGCTAAGCAATCCCCACAGGTAACCAACGGCGGTTGCCCCACCTACGACAAAGACGTCGCTCACCTTCTTCGCCCCTTTCGGCGGTCCGGGTAGCGGCGTTTTTGCGTTTTGGCCCCACAGCCCGGGGCCGGTGGTGCGGCCGTGGCGGCGCCCCACTGTGCTGGTTCTGACTCCTTCTCGAGATTCTCTACAGCTGAGGTGCGCGATGAATAAAAGCTTCTGGAAATCCGGCCACACCCCGACCCTGTTCGCGGCCTTCCTGTATTTCGACCTGAGCTTCATGGTCTGGTACCTGCTCGGCCCGCTGGCGGTGCAGATTGCCGCCGACCTGCACCTGACCACCCAACAGCGCGGCCTCGTGGTGGCGACGCCGATTCTGGCCGGCGCGGTGCTGCGCTTTGCGATGGGCATGCTCGCCGATCGCCTGTCGCCGAAAACCGCCGGGCTGATCGGCCAGGTGATCGTGATCTGTGCGCTGTTCGGTGCCTGGAAACTCGGCATTCACAGCTACGAACAAGCATTGTTGCTCGGCCTGTTCCTCGGCATGGCCGGCGCTTCGTTCGCCGTGGCCCTGCCGCTGGCGTCGCAATGGTATCCGCCGGAGCATCAGGGCAAGGCGATGGGCATCGCCGGGGCCGGCAACTCCGGGACCGTGTTCGCGGCACTGATCGCCCCGGTACTCGCGGCGTCGTTCGGCTGGAGCAACGTGTTCGGTTTCGCCCTGATTCCGCTGATCCTGACGCTGGTGCTGTTTGCCTGGCTGGCGAAAAACGCGCCGGAGCGGCCGAAAGCCAAATCCATGGCCGACTACTTCAAGGCGCTGGGTGATCGCGACAGCTGGTGGTTCATGTTTTTCTACAGCGTCACCTTCGGCGGCTTCATCGGCCTGGCCAGCGCCCTGCCCGGCTACTTCAACGATCAATACGGCCTGAGCCCGGTGACCGCCGGTTATTACACCGCGGCCTGCGTGTTCGGCGGCAGCCTGATGCGTCCCCTCGGTGGCGCACTGGCTGACCGTTTCGGCGGTATCCGTACGCTCTTGGCGATGTACACAGTCGCAGCAGTCTGCATCGCGGCCGTCGGCTTCAACCTGCCAAGTTCCTACGCGGCGCTGGCACTTTTCGTCTGCACCATGCTCGGTCTCGGCGCAGGTAACGGCGCGGTGTTCCAACTGGTGCCTCAGCGTTTTCGCCGCGAAATCGGTGTGATGACTGGCCTGATCGGCATGGCCGGCGGCATCGGCGGTTTCGCTCTGGCAGCAGGCATGGGCGCGATCAAACAGAGCACCGGCAGCTATCAACTGGCGCTGTGGTTGTTCGCCAGCCTGGGTGTGCTGGCGTGGTTCGGTCTGCACGGGGTCAAACGTCGCTGGAGAACCACCTGGGGTTCGGCGGCCGTGACTGCTGCCCGGGTCTGAGGCCTGCATGGCCCTGCAACTGAGCTTCGCTGAAGCCAGCGCCACCGGCCCCCGCGCGGAAAACCAGGACGCCTTGCGCCTGGTGACCCCGGCCCCGGCGCTGGCGGCCAGCAAAGGTTTTCTGTTTGCCATCGCCGACGGCGTCAGCCAGTGCGCCGATGGCGGGCTGGCTGCGCGTTCGACCTTGCAGGCGCTGGCGCTGGACTACTACGCCACCCCGGAAACCTGGAGCGTGGCCCAGGCCCTTGATCGTCTGCTGCTCGCACAAAACCGCTGGTTGCAGGCCAACGGTGGCGGACAGCCGCTGCTCACTACGGTCAGTGCGCTGGTCATGCGCGGCCGGCGGTTTACCCTGGCGCACGTCGGTGATTGCCGGGTCTATCGCTGGCACGCCGAGAACTTACAGCGGATCAGCGAGGATCACGTCTGGGATCAACCGGGCATGCAGCATGTGCTCAAGCGCGCACTGGGGCTGGATCAGCATCTGGTGCTGGACTTTCTCGATGGTGAACTGCGTGACGGCGAATGTTTTGTACTGCTCAGCGATGGCGTGTGGGCGGCGCTTGGTGATACCGCCATCTCCGGAATCCTGCGCGATCAGCCGGATTTGCACAGTGCCGCGCAAACGTTGGTGAACGCCGCGCACCTGGCCGGCAGTCAGGACAATGCCAGTGCGCTATTGGTGCGGGTGGATGCTGTTGGCGAGGCCAGCCTTGGCGATGCGCTGATTCATTTGCAGCAGTGGCCGCTGCCCCCGTCGCTGAAACCGGATCAGGTCTTTGAAGGCTGGCGGGTTCATGAGGTTATAAGTCGCAGCCAGCAATCATTGCTGTATCGCGTGCTCGATGGTCAGGGCCAGGCGTGGCTGTTGAAGACGTTGCCTGCACAATTGGCAGACGATGCCCAGGCCGGTCAGGCCTTGCTGGCGGAGGAATGGTTTCTCAAACGCGTCGCCGGGCGGCATTTCCCTGAAGTCCATAGCGCTGGCCAGCGTCAGCATTTGTACTACGTGATGCGTGAATATTCGGGGACGACCCTGGCTCATCTGTTCGAACAAAGCGGTCCGCTGCCACTGGCTCAGTGGCAGGATCTGGCCGAACGCCTGCTGCGGGCGGTCGGCCTGTTGCATCGACGGCAGATCCTGCACCGCGACATCAAACCGGAAAACCTGCACCTGGGAGACGACGGCGAGTTGCGCCTGCTGGATTTCGGTCTGGCGTATTGCCCCGGCCTGTCGCAAGACGCACCGTCGACCTTGCCCGGAACCCCGAGCTTCATAGCGCCGGAAGCCTTTCAAAGTGCAGTACCCAGCGCACAACAGGATCTGTATGCGGTGGGCGTGACCTTGTATTTCCTGCTCACCGGGCATTTTCCCTACGGCGAGATCGAAGCCTTCCAGCGTCCGCGTTTCGGGGCGCCGGTGAGTGCCGGGCGTTATCGCCCGGATCTGCCGGAGTGGCTGGCGCAGTGTCTGGAACGCGGTGTGGCGGCCGATCCTTTGCAACGCTATGAAACCGCCGAGGAATGGCTGCTGACGCTGGAGCAAGGTGAGCGCCGAAGCTTGAATGTACGCCCTCGCCCCTTGCTGGAACGTGAGCCGCTGAAGGTCTGGCGAACACTGGCGTTACTGGCACTGCTGGGCAATCTGGTGCTGCTGTTTCTGTTGTTTCATGGCTGATGCGGCGCTCCATTAACGGGCGTGCCGCTTCCATTCAGTGCAAAAACCACACTGAGCATCTGGCCAATTCCAGCGTTACCCCAGTGAATTCGCGGCTCATCACGACTTGGCACAACCACTGCATTAACGTTTTCAACTGACATAAAGCCCGACCTTCAACGACGAAGGCCAGGCTTCCCGAGAGAACGGGACAAGGACAAAGGCGTCCTCGCTAGGTAACTGGCGGGACGCCTTTTTTGTTTGCGCCATTTTTGTCGAGCAAGGCCTGACTGCCCACAAGAGGCAAGCCCGATGCTCCCGGAGAACCTGATGAAAAAACTCAAACTGGTGATGATCGGTAATGGCATGGCCGGGGTCCGCACCCTGGAAGAACTGCTCAAGCTGAGCAACGAACTGTACGACATCACGGTCTTCGGCGCCGAACCGCACACCAACTACAACCGCATCCTGTTGTCGCCGGTACTGGCCGGCGAACAGACCTTCGAAGAAATCGTGCTCAACGACCTCGACTGGTACCTGGAAAACAACATCAAACTGCTGCTCAACCGCAAAGTGGTGGAGATCGACCGGGTCAAACGCCGAGTGATCGCCGAGGACGGCACCGAGGCCGAATACGATCGCCTGCTGATCGCCACCGGCTCGACCCCGTTCATCCTGCCGATCCCCGGCAACGCCTTGCAGGGTGTGATCGGCTACCGCGACATCGCCGACACCCAGGCCATGATCGACACCGCCAAAACCCACAAGCACGCCGTGGTGATCGGCGGCGGCCTGCTCGGCCTCGAAGCCGCCAACGGCCTGATGCTGCGCGGCATGCACGTCACCGTGGTGCACCTCGGTGAATGGCTGCTGGAGCGGCAACTGGACAAGACCAGCGGCCAGCTCCTGCAAACCGCCCTCGAATCCCGTGGCCTGCACTTTCGCCTGTGCGAACAGACCCAGGTCCTGCACGACGCCGGCAACGGTCGCGTGGGCTCGGTGCAGTTCAAGAACGGCGACATCATTCCTGCCGATCTGGTGGTCATGGCCGCCGGCATCCGCCCCAATACCGAACTCGCGGAAAAGGCCGGTATCCCGTGCAACCGCGGGATTCTGGTCAACGATACCCTGCAAACCTACGACCCGCGCATCTATGCCATCGGCGAATGCGCCAGCCACCGTGGCATCGCCTACGGTCTGGTGGCACCGTTGTTCGAACAGGCCAAGGTCTGCGCCAACCACCTGGCCCAATTGGGTTTCGCCCGTTATCAGGGCTCGGTGACATCGACCAAACTGAAGGTCACCGGCATCGACCTGTTTTCCGCCGGCGACTTCATGGGCGGCGAAGGCACCGAGACCATCACCCTCTCCGACCCGATCGGCGGGGTGTACAAAAAACTGGTGATCAAGGATGACGTGCTGGTCGGCGCCTGTCTGTACGGCGATACGGCAGATGGCGGTTGGTATTTCCGGCAGATTCGTGAGAATCACGCCATCGGCGAGATCCGCGATCACCTCATGTTTGGAGAAAATGCACTTGGCGATGTAGGACATCAGGGCCAGGACAAAGCCATGAGCATGGCCGACAACGCCGAAGTCTGCGGCTGCAACGGCGTGTGCAAGGGCACCATCGTCAAGGCGATTCAGGAACACGGCCTGTTCAGCGTCGACGAGGTGAAAAAACACACCAAGGCTGCCAGCTCCTGCGGCTCCTGCGCCGGACTGGTCGAGCAGATCCTGATCAACACCGTCGGCGGCGCGGCGGACGTCAAACCGAAAAGCGAAAAAGCCATCTGCGGTTGCAGCGATCTCAACCATGGCCAGATTCGCCAGGCCATTCGCGAACAGCATTTGCTGACCATCGCCGGCACCATGAGTTACCTCAACTGGCGTACCCCGAACGGCTGCGCCACCTGCCGCCCGGCCCTCAACTACTACCTGATTTCCACCTGGCCCGGCGAAGCCAAGGACGATCCGCAGTCGCGCCTGATCAACGAGCGGGCCCACGCCAACATTCAGAAGGACGGCACCTACTCGGTCGTGCCACGGATGTGGGGCGGCGTGACCAACCCGTCGGAACTGCGACGGATCGCCGACGTGGCGGACAAATATCAGGTGCCGATGGTCAAGGTCACCGGCGGCCAGCGCATCGACCTTTTGGGGATCAAAAAGCAGGATCTGCCGGGTGTGTGGAAAGACCTCGACATGCCGTCCGGTCACGCCTACGGCAAATCGATCCGCACTGTGAAAACCTGCGTCGGCAGCGAGTTCTGCCGCTTCGGCACGCAGAATTCGACCCAGTTGGGCATCGACCTCGAACATGACCTGTTCAATATGTGGTCGCCGCACAAAGTGAAACTGGCGGTCTCCGGATGCCCACGCAACTGTTCGGAAGCGGGGATCAAGGACGTAGGAATCATCGGTGTCGATTCCGGCTGGGAGATGTACATCGGTGGCAACGGCGGGATCAAGACCGAAGTCGCCGAGTTCTTCGTCAAGCTCAAGACCGCCGAGGAAGTGCGCGAATACAACGGCGCGTTCCTGCAGCTGTACCGCGAAGAAGCCTTCTACCTCGAACGCACCGTGCACTACCTGCAACGGGTCGGCATGGAGCACATCAAGAAGGCCGTGCAGGAAGACCCCGAGCGCCGCAAGGCCCTGAACGAGCGCCTGCAATTCTCCCTGTCGTTCGAACAGGACCCGTGGAAAGAGCGCCTCGCCCAGCCGCAACTGAAAAAAGAATTCGACTTGATCCCCGTGAAAAACCTGGAGGTGCCAGCATGAACTGGCTCGATATCTGTGCCCTGGAAGAGATCAACGCCCTCGGTTCGCGGATCATCGCCGGGCCCAAAGGTGACATTGCGATCTTTCGCACAAGCGACGACGAAGTTTTCGCACTCGATGACCGCTGCCCGCACAAGGGCGGCCCGTTGTCTCAAGGCCTGATCTACGGCAAACGTGTCGCCTGCCCGCTGCACAACTGGCAGATCGACCTGCAATCCGGCGAAGCCCAGGCGCCGGACGTCGGTTGCGCGCACCATCACCCGGCCCGGGTCGAGAACGGCCGTGTGCAACTGGCCCTGCGGGACGCCGTCTGATGAACCGCCAGACGACCGCCTCGACCTGCTGCTATTGCGGGGTCGGCTGCGGCGTGCTGATCGAGCATGACGGCGAGCGCATTTTCGGCGTCAGCGGCGATCCGGCGCATCCGGCCAACTTCGGCAAACTGTGCAGCAAAGGCTCGACCCTGCACCTGACAGGCGACCTGACAGCCCGGGCGTTGTATCCGGAATTACGTCTGGGCAAAGGCCTGGCGCGCAGTCGTTGTGACTGGGACACCGCGCTGGATCACGCCACCAACGTGTTCGCCGAAACCATCGCCGAACATGGCCCGGACAGCGTGGCGTTCTACATCTCCGGGCAGTTGCTGACCGAGGATTACTACGCCTTCAACAAACTGGCGCGGGCGCTGGTCGGCACCAACAACATCGACAGCAATTCGCGGCTGTGCATGTCTTCGGCGGTGGTCGGCTACAAACGCAGCCTCGGCGCCGACGCACCGCCGTGCAGCTACGAAGACCTGGAGTTGAGCGATTGCGTGGTGATCGTCGGCAGTAACATGGCCTACGCCCATCCGGTACTTTTTCGCCGTCTCGAAGAGGCAAAATCCCGCCGCCCGCAGATGAAAGTCGTCGTCATCGACCCACGGCGCACCGACACCTGCGATCTGGCCGACCTGCATCTGGCGATTCTGCCGGGCACCGATGTCGCTTTGTTCCATGGGATTTTGCATCTGCTGTTGTGGGAAGACTGGATCGACCGCGACTTCATCAAGGCGCACACCGACGGGCTCGCCGAGCTGAAAAGCCTGGTGCGCGACTACACCCCGGCGATGGTGTCGCAGCTGTGCGGGATCAGTGTCGAGCAATTGCAGCAATGCGCCGAATGGATCGGCACCGCGCCGAGTTTTCTGTCGCTGTGGTGCATGGGCCTGAACCAGTCCACCGCCGGCAGCGCGAAGAACAGCGCGCTGATCAATCTGCATCTGGCCACCGGGCAAATCGGCCGGCCGGGCGCAGGACCTTTCTCCCTGACCGGTCAGCCGAATGCCATGGGCGGGCGGGAAACCGGTAGCCTCTCCAACCTGTTGCCCGGCCATCGTGAGGCTGCCAACCCGGAGCACCGCGCAGAAGTGGCGGCGTATTGGGGGGTGGAGTCACTGCCGGAAAACACCGGTCTCAGCGCCATCGAACTGTTTGAACAAGTGCGCAGCGGCAAGATCAAGGCGTTGTGGATTGCCTGCACCAACCCGGCGCAATCGATGCCGGACCAGAATGCTGTGCGGGCTGCGCTGGAGGCTTGTCCGTTCGTGGTGTTGCAGGAGGCGTTCCGCACCACTGAAACCGCAGCGTTTGCCGATCTGCTGCTGCCGGCGGCCAGTTGGGGCGAGAAGGAAGGCTCGGTGACCAACTCCGAGCGGCGGATTTCCCACGTTCGCAAAGCCATTGCCGCACCGGGGGAAGCGCGTCCGGACTGGGCAATCACAGTGGATTTCGCACAACGGCTGGAGAAACGTCTGCGGCCGCAACAACCAGGTCTGTTTGCGTTCGAGGAAGCGGCGCAGCTGTTTGACGAGTACAAACAACTGACCCGTGGCCGCGATCTGGATTTGTCCGGGATCAGCCATGGGTTGATTGATGAACTGGGACCACAGCAATGGCCCTTCCCCGCTGGCGCCCGCCAAGGCACAGCCCGCCTGTACGGCGACGGGATCTTTCCTACGGCGAACGGGCGCGCGCAGTTTGTTGCCGATCCCTATCGCGCCGCCAAGGAACAACGCGACGCGCGCTTTCCCCTGACCCTGATCACCGGCCGCCTGCGTGATCAATGGCACGGTATGAGCCGCACCGGTACGGCGGCGCAGTTGTTCGGTCATGTCAGCGAAGCGGTGTTGAGCCTGCATCCTGACGAGTTGCGCCGCCACCGCTTGCAGCCGGGGGACCTGGTGAATCTGAAAAGTCGTCGGGGCGCGGTGATTGTGGCGGTTGCCAGCGATGACAGCGTGCGTCCGGGCCAGGCGTTTTTGCCGATGCACTGGGGCGATCGTTTCCTCAAGGGTGGCGTGAACAGCCTGACCCTGCCCGCCTTCGATCCTTTGTCGAAACAGCCGGAACTCAAGCACAGCGGTGTGCGGCTGGAACCGGTGAATTTGCCATGGCAACTGTTCGCATTGATCGAGGGCGATGTTCAACGGCATTTCGAGGCGCTTCGACCGCTCTGTGAGGCGTTTTCCCACGCAAGTCTCAGCCTTGTCGGACGTGAGCGGCCTGCGCTGCTGATACGCGCAGCCAGCGCCGTGGCGCCGGAGCCGCAATTACTGCGTGAAATCGACCAGTGCCTGGCCCTGATCGACGGGCCGGTGCTGGCTTATGACGATCCTCGCCGCGCCATTGGCAAACGGGTACGCATCGAAAACGGACGAATCACTGCGATCCGTCTGGCCGGCGAAACCCTCGCCCAACACTGGTTGCAAGGTCTGTGGCTGGAAGGTCGCGCCGACGAACAACTGCGGCGCTGGCTGCTGGCACCGATGAGTGCACCACCGGGCAATGCCGGCGCGCAGGTTGTGGCGGACAAAACCCTGTGCAACTGCAAGAACGTCAGTCACAGCACGGTCTGCGCCGGTATTCGTGAAGGTCTGGATCTGCAGGGTTTGAAAAACAAGTTGGGGTGCGGCACGCAATGCGGTTCCTGCGTCCCGGAAATCAAGCGCTTGCTGGCCGCCGAAGTGCGTCCGGTCGCCGTCATCTGAAGAGGAAAACACCATGAACGCGAAAGTCTGGCTGGTGGGCGCGGGCCCCGGTGATCCTGAACTGCTGACGCTCAAAGCGGTACGTGCCTTGCGCGAGGCCGAGGTGGTGCTGATCGACGATCTGGTCAATGAGGCGGTACTTGAGCACTGCCCTGCTGCGCGGATTATCGCGGTCGGCAAACGCGGCGGCTGCCGCTCGACGCCCCAGGCGTTCATCCATCGGCTGATGCTGCGTTATGCCCGTCAGGGCAAATGCGTGGTGCGGCTCAAGGGCGGCGATCCGTGCATTTTCGGGCGTGGGGGTGAGGAAGCGCAGTGGTTGCGCGAGCGCGGGGTCGAGGTGGAACTGGTCAATGGCATCACCGCCGGACTGGCCGGCGCGACCCAGTGTGATATTCCGCTGACGCTACGCGGCGTGGCCCGGGGCGTGACGCTGGTCACGGCCCACACCCAGGACGACAGCCAGTTGAACTGGCGGGCCCTGGCCCAAGGCGGGACAACGCTGGTGATTTACATGGGAGTGGCGAAGCTCGGCGAGATTCGCGAACAGCTGTTGGCAGGCGGTATGGCAGCGGATACGCCAGTGGCGATGATCGAGAATGCTTCATTGCCAGAGCAACGCGAATGCCGCAGTGATCTGACAGCGATGGAAGACGATGCCCTTGGTTTCCAGCTCAAGAGTCCTGCGATTCTGGTCATAGGCGCCGTCGCAGCGGCTGCAACCCAGGTCGATTCGATTAGCTGGGCAGCCGATCGCCTGGCCTGACAATCTCTGGCTTCATCAAATCGCAGGCAAAGAAAAGCCCGGCCTGAGCCGGGCTTTTCTCGCAGCGGCAGCTAATTACTTAGCTTGAGCTTCAACCTGCGCTTCTACGCGACGGTTAACAGCACGGCCAGCGTCAGTTTTGTTGTCAGCAACTGGGCGGGTTTCGCCGTAGCCAACAGACTGAACGCGGGACGATTCAACACCGTACTGGTTGGTCAGAACTTGCTTAACGGCGTTTGCACGACGCTCGGACAGTTTCTGGTTGTAAGCGTCAGGACCGACGGAGTCAGTGTGACCTTCAACAGTAGTGGTGGTGGATGGGTACTGCTTCATGAAGTCAGCCAGGTTTTTGATGTCGCCGTAGCTGTTTGGCTTCACAACCGACTTGTCGAAGTCGAACTTGACGTCCAGCTCAACACGAACAACTTCAGCAACTGCCGGGCAGCCATCAGCGTCAACAGTTACGTTGGCTGGGGTGTCTGGGCACTTGTCAACGTTGTCGCAAACGCCGTCGTTGTCGCTGTCGGAGCAGACTTCAGCTGGTGCTGGAACTGGAGCAGCAGCAGGCTTGGAGCCGCCACCGAAGTTCACACCGATACCGACGCTAGGAGCCCACTCGGTGTCGCCCTGGTCGATGTTGTACTGAGCTTCAACGCCAGCACGAGCGTAGAAGTTGTCGGTGAAGTACAGCTTGGCACCAGCGCCCAGGTTGGCGAAGGTGGAACGGTTACGACCGTTCGAGCCGTTCTGGTCGATGCTCTGGTCGGAGAAACCGGCCGAGACGTATGGACGCAGCATGTCGCCTGGGTTGTTGAAGTGGTACAGAGCGTCCAGAGCGGTGTTAGCGCCTTTGACGTTCTTGCCATCGTCGGCACGCACGTTGTGCACTTCGTCGTAGCCCAGACGCAGTTCAACGTCGTCGGTCAGGAAGTAACCGATCGAACCGCCGAACAGGTTGCCGTTGTTCTTGAAGTTACGAGCGCTGTCGAATTGTTCTTTCTTTGCGAAGCCTTCGATTTCAACTGCGCCTTGGCCTTGTGCCAGAGCGCCGAACGAAGTGGCGGCAATCAAAGAACCAATGGCCAAGCCCAAGGTGTTTTTCAGTTTCATCCGTTAAATCCCCATCTGGTGATTGTGAAGCAGTCCCGCAAACCGGGGGACAACTCGGCGGCAAGTCTATCAGAACTTGCCTACACGTAAGAGATATTTGCGCCGAACTAAGTTTCAGCAATGCCTGCAAATTTCTCACGCAATTTATCAAGAGCGCGTTTGTAACGCATTTTTGTCGCACTCAAACCCATGTGCATGATGTCTGCGATCTCCTGGAATTCCAGCTCTGCGACAAATCGTAGCACCAGAATCTCCCGGTCGATCGGGTTCACATACACCAGCCAGCGATCGAGCCCGCCCTTCTCCTCGGGTTTCGGCGCCTTTTCTTCGGACGCTTCCTCGAGGGGGTCAAGACTCAGTGCGTCCATCAAGCGACGCTTTCGCCGTTCCTTCCGATACTGTGTGATGCATTCGTTGTAAGTGATGCTATATAGCCATGTCTTGAACTTCGATTTCCCCTCGAAGTTCTTCAGGCCATACAGCACCTTCAACATCACTTCCTGACAGACATCGTCTGCGTCGCGATCGTTCCCGAGATAACGCGCACAAACGTTAAATAATGTCCGCTGGTAACGCCGCATCAGTTCTTCATACGCGCGCGTCACGTGAAAAAGCTCGGTATGCGAGCGCGCGACCAACTCCTCATCAGAGAGCTCGCGGGGGTCGTAGCGCGTGGATAGCGTTTGGGCTTTATTCAAAACAAGTCGTGCCGACAGTCAGGTCAATGTCCACCGCAGCCAGCGACAGCTGGCATTTTGCGGCGGCATACATTAGCAGGGTTTGCCGGGTTAGCGGCTACTCACATGCTGCTCCAGCAGGATCCGATTGGAGAGAGAGACTAGCTCACCCTCATCGGTCAGCAATGTGGTCTTAACCGTGCCGATCTCTTCGATCTGGCCTTCGACCTCGCCAATACGCACTTGTTGCCCAACCTGATACAACTCACGCACATAGATTCCCGCAAGAATCTGACCGGCAATTTCCCGGCTTCCCAAACCCATGGCCAGCGCAACCGCCAGACCAACGGTAATCAATACGATGACGATCACATGGTTCAGCAGGTCGGTCTTGACCTCCAGCTGACTGATCGCGACCGAAATGCTGATGATGATCACCAGGCCCTGGGCAATTCGCCCAAGCCCTGAAGCGTAGTCCAGGCCTACGCCTTCTGCCGCCCCGCGAACCAGGCCATTGGCCAGTTGCGCAAGCAAAACACCCACCAGCAACACCAGCGCGGCACCGAACACTTTCGGCAAATACAGCGCGAGCATGTCAAGCGTAGCTGAAACTCGCTCAAGTCCAAGGGATTCTGCTGCCGAAACCAGAAAAATCAGCAGAACGAACCAGTAGACGATTTTGCCGATCAGGGTCGAGATCGGCACTTGCAGCCCCGCGCGGGACATCAGTTTGGTCAGGCCGGTGCCGCCCATCAGGCGATCGAGGCCCAGTTTGGCCAGCAATTTGGACAGCAGGGTGTCCAGCAGCTTGGCCACGACAAAACCCAACAGCAGCACAACCAGTGCGCCGAACAGGTTCGGAATGAAGTTAGCGACTTTGGTCCACAACGCAGTCATTGCAGTGACGAGGCTCTGAGTCCAGAGATCAAGTTCCATATTCAATCAGCCTTATCAGCAGTGCGAGCGGTAGGTTTACGGAGACGGGAGACCGGCGCGACATGGGCCGAGCCGTTATTAAGGGCGATCATCAGCGCGGGCAGCCAGCGGCCCAGCAGGCTGAACAGATCGCCGGCGCCAACCTGGCGGTTGGCGGTTTTGAGTACGCGGCCCAAGCAGGCATCGTCGTCGCGGCTGGACGGCGAGGCGTTGAGCATGTCGCGCAAAGACTGTTCAAACGGATCGTGCATACGCACCTCTCGTGATGTCTGTGAAAGACGCGGGCAAATTTGGTCGGGTCACATGGCGCATCGTCATACCCAGCGCAAACGGCGGAACAACCACCATTGTCCGAACGCCAGGGCGAGCACTGTCAGGCAGGCGATCAGGAAACCATAAGGGCTGCTCGCGAACGGAATGCCGCCGACATTGATGCCCAGCAGACCGGTCAGAAAACTCATCGGCAAAAAGATGCAGGTGATGATCCCGAAGCGATACATGGTGCGATTCATGCGCACGCTCAAACGCCGGTCTTCGGCCTCCAGCACAAGCCCCACGCGCTCTCGGGTCAATTCGAGCTCTTCGAGATAGCGGGTCAGGCTGTTGTTCAATTCGTTCCAGTAGTCGGCATCGTCATCGACGAACCATGGCAGTTTTATCCGCGTCAGCTGTCCGAAAATATCCCGCTGCGGTGCCAGAAAACGCTTCAGCCCGGCAGCCCGGCGACGGATGTGCAAAATGGCGCCGTGCTCGGGGGTATACCGTTCGTCGGCATCCAGTTTTTCTTCCTCTTCATCGACCACTTCGGAGAGGCAAGTCACCAGATCCTGCACCTTGTTGGTGAGGAATTGCGCCAGATACAGCATCAGTTCGGACGAGGTTTTCGGCCCCTTGCCCTCGCCCAGCATCACCAGCAACTCGTCGGTGGCCCGCAATGGACGCAAGCGCAGGGAAATCACCCGCTGGGCCGAAGCGAAAATTCGCACCGACACCATGTCTTCCGGCTCGGCACCGGGGTTGAGATTGACCCCGCGCAAAAACAGCAGCAGCTCGGAGTCCGGCAGCGGCAACAGGCGTGGGCGAGTGTTTTCTTCCAGCAGCAGATCGCAGGCGAACTCGTTGAGCCCACTGGATTTGCGCAGCCAGGTCTGGGTCTGCGGGTGACTGCGATCCCAATGCAGCCACAGGCTTTCATGAGCCTGCAGCTGCAGATCGTCGAGATCAGTCCGGGCTATCGAACGCGCACCGCCTTTACCGTCCAGCACCAGGGCATGCACCAGCCCCCATTGCGCGTTTTCTTCCTCGAACATCCTCACCCCTGTGGTTACCGCGATTTATTCAGGCATTTTCAGCGGACTTGGCGAGATGATCACGCCATTGTTGTCCGCATAGATGTACTGGCCGGGATGGAAAGTGACACCCGCGAAGGTCACCGGCACGTTGAGGTCGCCGATACCGCGCTTGTCGGTCTTCATCGGGTGGCTGGCCAGGGCCTGCACGCCCAGATCGGTCTGGGCGATGACGTCCACATCACGGATGCAGCCGTAGATGACCAGCCCTTCCCAACCGTTTTTCGAGGCTTTCTCGGCGAGCATGTCGCCCAGCAGCGCGCGACGCAGGGAACCGCCACCATCAACCACCAGCACCTTGCCATTACCCTTGAGCTCGACTTGCTCCTTGACCAGCGAGTTGTCTTCGAAGCACTTGATGGTCACGATCTCGCCGCCGAACGAATCACGGCCGCCGAAATTGCTGAACATCGGGTCCAGCACCTGAACCAGCTCCGGATAGGCGTCGCAAAGATCAGGCGTAAGGTAATGGTTCATCGAATAACTCCTGTAACAAGGAAGACGATCAAGGATGTCGCACTCTTTTGAAACGAGTTCCGGCGGTCGCTGTTTACCTTAGCCCATGTCATGGTCGCTGAACGAACCTGAACACAAGCTGAAACGTAATAGCGAAACAGTCACTAAATATGACCAGAACCGTCCAATTCGTCATATCTTAGCCGCAAGCCGACTCGAACGAAATGCCCTTTTCAGGGCGCCGCGTTCAGACCGCTGCCGCCAGATCCGGCTTCTCGCCAAGCAATGGCGTGTGCTGATCCGCCAGCCAACGCGCCACCAGCGGCCAGACCTCAGCCTGCGCCGCCTTGCTGACCAGCATCTCGACATGCCCGAACTGATCGTTGAAACCCTGCTCACGGCCCAGGTTGATGAACTGCTTGTGCTCCGAGCCGATCTGTTCGAACAGCTTCTGGCACGCCCAGGCCGGATCCTGATGATCCCCCGCCGCGCTCACCGCCAGCACCGGCACCTGCACATCGGCAAGGCCCGCCCACCAATCCTTGTCCTTGTCGCCGAAACGGCCGAACAGTCCGTACCAGCGCATGCTTTCCAGCGCCAGGCCGATCGGTTCGTCCTCGGGGCCGCGCTTGAGTCGCGAGCCGGACAACTGGGCAAAACGCTTGAGAATGAAGCGCCCGCCCCACTCCACTGGCGGAATCTTCAGCGGCCAGTACGTGCGGCTGACCTGGGTGCCGAAAAACGCCGCCGACGCCACCGCCGGCTCGCCGAGGTACTCGCCGCCCAGCGCGGCTGCCAAGGTGATGCCACCCAGCGAGTGACCGATCCAGTGCGGAATCTGCCCGCTCTGCTCACGCACGAACGCGGCGATGGCCGGCAGATCGTAACGGGCATAGTCGGCGACGCGGTTGCGGCGGTAGTCCTCGTTGCGCTGGGACAGACCGTGACCGCGCATTTCCGGGATCCACACATCGAAGCCCAGACGCGTCAGATACGCGCCCAGGCCCAGGCCCTTCGGTGAAAACCAGAAGCGTCGGTTGGAAAAACTGCCGTGCAGCAAGATCACCGGCACGCCGCGCGACGCCGGCTCATCCGCCATGCCGAGACGGGTCACCGCGATTTCCACGGACCAGTCAGGGCTGTTGCCCGGTTTCAAACGGTAAACGTCTTCGCTCAGATCACCGCGTCGTTCGGCGCTGATCAGGGCGACAGGAAATAGGTTGCTGCTGCTTTGCATAATGCTCTTGCACAAAAAAGGGCGGCATCCGGAGAGCTCGCCCTACTTCAATCTTAAAGCCCCGACCCGGTTCAACGGGCCGGGGCTTCATTCACGGCTTATTCCGCCGCCTGGCCTTCGGCAAGGAAGAACCAGGTTTCCAGCACGGTGTCCGGGTTCAGCGACACGCTTTCGATGCCCTGCTCCATCAGCCACTTGGCCAGGTCCGGGTGGTCCGAAGGACCCTGACCGCAGATGCCGATGTACTTGCCGGCCTTGTTGCACGCGGCAATCGCGTTGGCCAGCAGCTTCTTGACCGCCGGATTACGCTCGTCGAACAGGTGCGCGATGATCCCGGAGTCACGGTCCAGACCCAGTGTCAGCTGAGTCAGGTCGTTGGAGCCGATCGAGAAACCGTCGAAGAATTCGAGGAACTCTTCAGCCAGGATCGCGTTGGATGGCAGTTCGCACATCATGATCACGCGCAGACCGTTGTCGCCACGGGCCAGGCCGTTTTCGGCGAGCAGATCCACCACCTGGCTGGCTTCGCCGAGGGTACGGACGAACGGCACCATGATTTCGACGTTGGTCAGGCCCATCTCGTTGCGCACACGTTTCAGCGCACGGCACTCGAGTTCGAAGCAGTCACGGAACGATTCGCTGATGTAACGCGAAGCGCCACGGAAGCCCAGCATCGGGTTCTCTTCTTCCGGCTCGTAGAGTTTGCCGCCGATCAGGTTGGCGTATTCGTTGGACTTGAAGTCCGACAGACGCACGATGACCTTCTTCGGTGCGAACGCAGCGGCCAGGGTGCTGATGCCTTCAACCAGTTTCTCGACATAGAAGCCGACCGGATCGTCGTAACCGGCGATGCGCTTGTCGACGCTTTCCTTGATGTCCTGTGGCAGGCCGTCGTAGTTCAACAGCGCTTTCGGGTGAACACCGATCATGCGGTTGATGATGAATTCCAGACGGGCCAGGCCCACACCGGCGTTCGGCAGCTGCGCGAAGTCGAAGGCGCGGTCCGGGTTGCCGACGTTCATCATGATCTTGAACGGCAGCTCCGGCATGGCGTCGACGGAGTTCTTCTTGATGTCGAAGCCCAGTTCGCCTTCGAAAATGTAACCGGTGTCGCCTTCGGCGCAGGACACGGTCACACCCTGGCCATCCTTCAGCAGTTGGGTGGCGTTGCCGCAACCCACGACTGCAGGAATACCCAGTTCACGGGCGATGATCGCCGCGTGGCAGGTACGGCCGCCACGGTTGGTGACGATGGCGCTGGCGCGCTTCATCACCGGTTCCCAGTCCGGGTCGGTCATGTCGGAGACCAGCACGTCGCCCGGCTGGACTTTGTCCATCTCGGAGACATCCTTGATGATCCGCACCTTGCCGGCGCCGATGCGCTGGCCGATGGCACGACCTTCCACCAGCACGGTGCCGGTTTCTTTCAACAGGTAACGTTCCATGACGTTGGCCTGGGTGCGGCTCTTCACGGTTTCCGGACGGGCCTGCACGATGTACAGCTTGCCGTCGTCACCGTCCTTGGCCCACTCGATGTCCATCGGGCAGCCGTAGTGCTTCTCGATGATCATCGCCTGCTTGGCCAGCTCGCTGACTTCAGCGTCGGTCAGGCAGAAACGCGCACGTTCGGCCTTGTCGACATCAACGGTTTTCACGGAACGACCGGCCTTGGCCTCGTCGCCGTAGATCATCTTGATGGCCTTGCTGCCCAGGTTGCGGCGCAGGATCGCCGGGCGACCGGCTGCCAGCGTGCCCTTGTGGACATAGAATTCGTCCGGGTTCACCGCGCCTTGTACGACGGTTTCGCCCAGGCCGTAGGCGCCGGTGATGAACACCACGTCACGGAAGCCGGATTCGGTATCGAGGGTGAACATCACACCGGCGGTGCCGGTTTCCGAACGCACCATGCGCTGCACGCCGGCCGACAGGGCGACCAGCTTGTGGTCGAAGCCCTGGTGGACGCGGTAGGAAATGGCACGGTCGTTGAACAGGGAAGCGAACACTTCCTTGGCCGCGCGGATGACGTTTTCCACGCCACGGATGTTCAGAAAGGTTTCCTGCTGACCGGCGAACGAAGCGTCCGGCAAGTCTTCGGCGGTGGCGGAGGAACGCACGGCCACGGCCACGTCAGGGTTACCGGCCGACAGCGCGGCGAACGCGGTGCGGATCTCGGCATTCAGTTTTTCAGGGAATTCGGCTTCCATGATCCATTGGCGGATCTGGGCGCCGGTCTTGGCCAGGGCATTGACGTCATCGACGTCCAGCGCATCGAGGGCCTTGTGGATCTGATCGTTCAGACCGCTCAGTTCCAGGAAGTCGCGATAGGCTTGCGCCGTGGTGGCGAAGCCGCCGGGGACCGAAACACCGGCACCGGCCAGGTTACTGATCATCTCGCCCAGGGATGCGTTCTTGCCCCCCACATGCTCAACATCGTGTTTGCCGAGCTTATCGAGGGAAACTACGTACTCTACCAAGGTGATCTCTCCACTAACTGTGTTGGAAAAGCTCAGAAACCGGCGGCTCGGGGGAGCGTTGGCCGGCTGTATGGCCTGGACCTGGAAAATAAGTGAGAATGCGGGCCAATGGCGGCCGGCAAATCGCGCCTATCATATCCAAGATTCGTCACTAGCTTAAGGCCCAAGGTGCAAATGAAACGATCTGCTTTCTTTATCTCCGATGGCACCGGCATCACCGCCGAAACCCTGGGTCAAAGCCTTCTGGCGCAGTTCGAAAACATTACCTTCAGCAAATTCACGCGCCCGTACATCGACAGCGTTGAAAAAGCGCGGGCCATGGTACAACAAATCAACAAAGCCGCTGAAACCGACGGTTTCCGGCCGATCATCTTCGACACCATCGTCAATCAGGACATTCGTGAGATTCTCGCAACCTCCAATGGTTTCATGATCGACATTTTCTCGACGTTCCTCGCCCCTCTCGAGCAGGAACTGACCGAGCACTCTTCCTACACCGTCGGCAAATCCCACTCCATCGGCCACAACTCCAATTACATGGAGCGGATCGAGGCGGTGAACTTCGCCCTCGACAACGATGACGGCGCCCGCACGCACTATTACGACAAGGCCGACCTGATACTAGTGGGCGTGTCGCGTTGTGGTAAGACGCCGACGTGCCTGTACATGGCGATGCAGTTCGGCATCCGCGCGGCCAACTACCCGCTGACCGAAGACGACATGGAACGCCTGCAACTGCCGGCCGCCCTGCGCGCCCACCAGCACAAGCTGTTCGGCCTGACCATCGACCCGGACCGCCTCACCGCGATCCGCAACGAACGCAAGCCCAACAGCCGCTATTCGAGCTACGCCCAGTGCGAGTTCGAAGTGCGCGAGGTGGAAAACCTGTTCCGCCGCGAGAACATCCCGAACATCAACTCCACGCATTTCTCGGTAGAAGAAATTTCCGCGAAGATCCTCGTGGAAAAAGGCGTGGAGCGGCGCTTCAAATAACCAATAAATCCATAAAACGGTTCACCGGCGTGGCCTCAAGCCGCGCCTGATCCTTGCACAGCGCCAGAATCTCCCCGCTGCGTTGCCCGATGAAACGGGTGGCCAGGTTCGCCCTGAACTTGTCCTCCAGCAATGGAATGCCCTCGGCGCGACGCCGGCGATGGCCGATCGGGTATTCCACCACCACGTTCTCCGTGCTCGAACCGTCCTTGAAAAACACCTGCACCGCGTTGGCAATCGAGCGCTTGTCGGCCTCCAGGTATTCGCGGGTGAAACGCGGATCTTCGACGATGACCATTTTTTCGCGCAGCACATCGATGACCGGATGGGCCTTGTGGAAATCGTCCTCGTACTGCTCGGCCACCAGATTGCCGAACGCCAGCGGCACGGCGGTCATGTACTGGAGGCAGTGATCGCGGTCGGCGGCGTTGGCCAGCGGCCCGACCTTGGAAATGATGCGGATCGCCGATTCGTGGGTGGTGATGACGATCCGGTCGATTTCATGCAGACGATTGCGCACTTGCGGATGCAGGGTCACGGCAGCTTCGCAGGCGGTTTGCGCGTGGAATTCGGCGGGGAAGCTGATCTTGAACAACACGTTCTCCATCACGTAACTACCGAATGGCCGCGAGAAGCTGAAGGCGCGTTTGTCTTCGGGCTTGAGCGCCAGATCGTTGTTGGTGTGGCTGAACAAAACGTCGTAAAAGCCCCATTGTTTGGCACTCAAGACGCCGGGAATCCCCATTTCGCCGCGCATCGCGATATCCGCCAGTCGCACGCCCCGGCTCGACGCATCCCCCGCCGCCCAGGATTTTCGCGAGCCGGCGTTCGGCGCATGGCGGTACGTGCGCAACGCCTGACCGTCCGCAAACGCGTGGGACAACGCCGATAACAGCTGCTCACGATTGGCGCCCATCAGTTTGGCGGTCACGGCAGTCGAGGCCACTTTCACCAGAATGACGTGGTCGAGGCCTACGCGATTGAACGAGTTTTCCAGCGCGATCACGCCCTGGATTTCGTGGGCCATGATCATGGCTTCGAGTACATCGCGCACGGTCAGCGGCGCTTCACCATTGGCCAGACGCTTTTGCGACAGATGATCGGCCACCGCGAGAATCCCGCCGAGGTTGTCCGACGGATGCCCCCATTCGGCGGCGAGCCAGGTGTCGTTGTAATCGAGCCAGCGCACGATGCAGCCGATGTCCCACGCGGCCTTGACCGGGTCGAGGCGATAGGACGTGCCGGGGACTCGGGCGCCGAACGGCACAATAGTGCCTTCGACGATTGGGCCAAGGTGCTTGGTGCATTCCGGGAAACGCAAGGCCAGCAGGCCGCAGCCGAGGGTGTCCATCAGGCAGTTGCGGGCGGTGTCCAGGGCTTCGGTGGATTCGATCTTGTAGGTGAGGACGTAATCGGCGATGTCCTGCAGGACACGGTCGTAGTCGGGGCGGTTGTTCAGGTCGACGTTGGCGCTCATGTTCGATTCACTCTTCAAAGTGGTTCGTTGATGGGACCTCGGTTCAGGGCTAATTTTCTTCTTATTGAAATGTGCATGGCGGTGAGAGCGAACAGGCTCGCTCTCACCGGTTGTTCATTAGAACGAATCTCCAGGCACGCGAACGAAACCTTCCATCAGGACGCGCGCACTACGGCTCATGATCGCCTTTTTCACGATCCACTCACCGTTTTCCAGGCTGGCCTCAGCCCCGACGCGCAACGTCCCGGACGGATGTCCGAACCGCACAGCATTCCGCTCAACACCTCCCGCCGCCAGATTCACCAATGTGCCCGAGATGGCTGCTGCGGTACCAATCGCCACCGCCGCCGTGCCCATCATCGCGTGGTGCAACTTGCCCATCGACAGCGCCCGCACCAGCAAATCCACATCCCCGGCGCCAATGGCTTTGCCACTGGACGCGACGTAATCCGCAGGCTTGGCGACGAACGCTACCTTCGGCGTGTGCTGCCGCTTGACCGCTTCATCCAGACTGGAAATCAGCCCCATGCGCAGCGCCCCATAAGCACGAATCGTCTCAAACATCTGCAACGCTTTCGGGTCGCTGTTGATCGCGCTCTGCAGCTCGGTGCCGGTGTAGCCGATGTCTTCGGCGTTGACGAAGATCGTCGGGATCCCCGCGTTGATCATGGTCGCCTTGAACGTGCCGACGCCCGGTACTTCCAGCTCGTCGATCAGGTTGCCGGTGGGGAACATCGAGCCACCGCCGCCCTCTTCTTCCGCCGCCGGGTCCATGAATTCGACCTGGACTTCGGCGGCCGGAAAGGTCACGCCGTCGAGTTCGAAATCACCGGTTTCCTGGACTTCGCCGTTGGTGATCGGCACGTGGGCAATGATCGTTTTGCCGATGTTGGCCTGCCACACGCGAACCACCGCCACGCCGTTGTGCGGAATGCGGCTGGCGTCCACCAGACCGTTGCTGATGGCGAACGAACCGACCGCCGCCGACAGATTGCCGCAGTTGCCGCTCCAGTCCACGAACGGCTTGTCGATGGATACCTGACCGAACAGGTAATCGACGTCGTGATCGGCCTTGATGCTTTTCGACAGGATCACGGTTTTGCTGGTGCTCGACGTGGCGCCGCCCATGCCGTCGATCTGTTTGTCATACGGGTCGGGGCTGCCGATTACCCGCAGCAATAGAGCATCGCGGGTCGGGCCGGGAATCTGCGCGGCTTCGGGCAGATCCTTGAGGCTGAAAAACACGCCTTTGCTGGTGCCGCCGCGCATGTAGGTCGCGGGGATCTTTATTTGCGGTGCGTGAGCCATGGTGCTCCTTAACGAAAGCATGGGACTTTAAGTCCCATGCCCACATCGATTGATTTAAACGGCAACCGCCGACTCTTCGAGGAAATCCTGAGCGAAGCGCTGCAACACGCCGCCGGCCTCGTAGATCGACACTTCTTCGGCGGTGTCGAGGCGGCAGGTCACCGGCACATCGACGCGTTCGCCGTTCTTGCGATGAATCACGAGCGTCAGGTCTGCGCGCGGCGTGCGCTCACCGATCACGTCATAGGTTTCGCTGCCGTCGATGCCCAATGTTTTACGGTCGGTGCCCGGTTTGAATTCCAGCGGCAACACGCCCATGCCCACCAGGTTGGTGCGGTGAATGCGCTCGAAGCCTTCGGCGGCAATCGCCTCCACACCCGCCAGACGCACGCCTTTGGCCGCCCAGTCGCGGGAAGAACCCTGACCGTAGTCGGCGCCGGCGATGATGATCAGCGGCTGCTTGCGCTCCATGTAGGTTTCGATGGCTTCCCACATGCGCATCACTTGGCCTTCCGGCTCGACACGGGCCAGCGAACCCTGCTTGACCTTGCCGTTTTCCACGACCATTTCGTTGAACAGTTTCGGGTTGGCAAACGTCGCGCGTTGCGCGGTCAAGTGGTCGCCACGGTGAGTCGCGTAAGAGTTGAAGTCCTCTTCCGGCAGGCCCATTTTCGCCAGGTATTCGCCGGCGGCGCTGTCGAGCATGATCGCGTTCGACGGCGACAGGTGATCGGTGGTGATGTTGTCCGGCAGCACCGCCAGCGGGCGCATGCCCTTGAGCGGCCGCGCCCCGGCCAGCGCGCCTTCCCAGTACGGCGGACGGCGGATGTAGGTGCTCATCTCGCGCCAGTCGTACAGCGGCGTGACTTTCGGGCCGGTGTCTTCATGGATGGCGAACATCGGGATGTAGACCTGACGAAACTGCTCGGGCTTGACCGAGGATTTCACCACCGCGTCGATTTCTTCGTCGCTCGGCCAGATGTCTTTCAGGCGGATTTCCTTGCCGTCGACCACGCCCAGAACATCTTTTTCGATGTCGAAACGGATGGTGCCGGCAATCGCGTAAGCCACTACCAGCGGCGGCGAAGCGAGGAACGCCTGCTTGGCGTACGGGTGAATCCGGCCGTCGAAGTTGCGGTTACCGGACAGCACAGCGGTCGCGTACAGATCGCGGTCGATGATCTCTTGCTGGATCACCGGATCCAGCGCGCCGGACATGCCGTTGCAGGTGGTGCAGGCAAACGCGACGACGCCGAATCCGAGCTGCTCCAGCTCCGTGGTCAGGCCCGCCTCATCGAGGTACAGCGCCACGGTTTTCGAGCCCGGCGCCAGCGACGACTTGACCCATGGTTTGCGGGTCAGCCCGAGCTTGTTGGCGTTGCGCGCCAGCAGGCCGGCGGCGATCACATTGCGTGGGTTGCTGGTGTTGGTGCAACTGGTGATGGCCGCGATGATCACCGCGCCGTCGGGCATTTGCCCCGGCACGTCTTCCCACTGACCGGCGATGCCTTTGGCCGCCAGATCCGACACTGCCACGCGGGCGTGCGGGTTGCTCGGGCCGGCCATGTTGCGCACCACCGAAGACAGATCGAAGGTCAGGCCGCGCTCGTATTGCGCGCCTTTCAGGCTGTCAGCCCACAGGCCGATCTGCTTGGCGTATTGCTCGACCAGTTGCACTTGCTGGTCTTCGCGACCGGTGAGTTTCAGGTAGTCGATGGTCTGCTGGTCGATGTAGAACATCGCGGCCGTGGCGCCGTATTCCGGGGCCATGTTGGAGATGGTTGCGCGGTCGCCGAGGGTCAGCGCGGAAGCGCCCTCGCCGAAGAATTCCAGCCATGCGCCGACCACTTTCTGTTTGCGCAGGTATTCGGTCAGCGCCAGCACCATGTCGGTGGCGGTGATGCCCGGTTGCAGCTTGCCGGTCAGTTCGACGCCGACGCATTCCGGCAGGCGCATCCACGACGCGCGGCCGAGCATCACGCTCTCGGCTTCAAGCCCACCGACGCCGATGGCGATCACGCCCAGCGCATCGACGTGCGGGGTGTGGCTGTCGGTGCCGACGCAGGTATCCGGGAATGCCACGCCGTCGCGCACCTGGATCACCGGAGACATTTTCTCCAGGTTGATCTGGTGCATGATGCCGTTGCCCGGCGGGATCACGTCGACGTTCTTGAACGCCTTTTTAGTCCAGTTGATGAAGTGGAAGCGGTCCTCGTTGCGACGGTCTTCGATGGCGCGGTTCTTCTCGAACGCCTGGGCGTCAAAACCGCCTGCCTCCACCGCCAGCGAGTGGTCGACGATCAGTTGGGTCGGCACCACCGGGTTGACCTGCGCCGGGTCGCCGCCCTGCTGGGCAATCGCGTCGCGCAGGCCGGCCAGATCCACCAGCGCGGTCTGGCCGAGAATGTCGTGGCAAACCACACGGGCCGGGAACCACGGGAAGTCGAGATCGCGTTTGCGCTCGATCAGTTGCTTCAGGGAATCGGTGAGCGTGGCCGGGTCGCAGCGACGCACGAGGTTTTCCGCCAACACGCGAGAGGTGTACGGCAGGGTGTCGTAGCTGCCCGGCTGGATCGCATCGACAGCCGCGCGGACGTCGAAAAAGTCCAGCGGCGTGCCGGGCAGGTTCTTGCGAAATTCTGTGTTCATCGGTCAGGACTCGGTCACGGTAGTTTCAAAGAGGGGGCGCCTGTGCCGGCGCCCTCCCCGGTCAGCGCTGTTCGATGGGCACGAACTTGCGCTGTTCGACGCCGGTGTACTCGGCGCTTGGACGGATGATGCGGTTGTTGGCGCGCTGTTCGAACACGTGCGCCGCCCAGCCGGTCAGGCGCGAGCAGACGAAGATCGGGGTGAACAGCTTGGTCGGGATGCCCATGAAGTGGTACGCCGAGGCATGGTAGAAGTCGGCGTTGGGGAACAGTTTCTTTTGCTCCCACATGGTCTTGTCGATCGCTTCCGAAACCGCGAACAACACCTTGTCACCCACTTCGTCGGCGAGTTTTTTCGACCAGCCCTTGATCACCTCGTTGCGCGGATCGCTGTCCTTATAGATCGCGTGACCGAAGCCCATGATCTTGTCCTTGCGTTCGAGCATGCCGAGGGTGCCCTTGATCGCCTCTTCCGGCGACGAGAAGCGCTCGATCATTTCCATCGCCGCTTCGTTGGCGCCGCCGTGCAACGGGCCGCGCAGCGAGCCGATGGCCGCCGTGACGCAGGAATACAGATCGGACAGGGTCGAAGCACACACGCGAGCGGTGAAGGTCGAGGCGTTGAATTCGTGCTCGGCGTAGAGGATCAGCGACACGTTCATCACTTTGACGTGCAGTTCGCTCGGCTTCTTGTCGTGCAGCAGGTGCAGGAAGTGGCCGCCGATGGACTGCTCGTCCGTCACGCAATTGATGCGTTTGCCGTCGTGGCTGAAGCGATACCAGTAGCACATGATCGCCGGGAACGCGGCCAGCAGGCGGTCGGTCTTGTCGCGTTGCTCGGAGAAGTCTTTCTCCGGCTCGATGTTGCCCAGAAACGAGCAACCGGTGCGCATCACGTCCATCGGATGGGCGTCGGCAGGGATGCGTTCCAGCACTTCTTTCAGCGCTTGCGGCAGGTCGCGCAGCTTGCTCAGTTTGCCTTGATAGTCGGCGAGCTGTGCCTTGGTCGGCAGCTCTCCGTAGAGCAGCAGGTACGCCACTTCTTCAAATTGTGCGTCTGCCGCCAGTTCGCGCACGTCGTAGCCGCGATAGGTCAGCCCGGCACCGGCCTGGCCCACGGTGGACAGTGCGGTTTGCCCGGCAACCTGGCCCCGGAGCCCGGCGCCACTGAGTACTTTTGCTTCGGCCATTGTTGTCTCCAATCTTGAATTTATTAGGGAGTACGGTTGCGGCTTACTTCTTCGCCGCAAACAACGCGTCGAGCTTCTGCTCGAAGGTGTGGTAATCGATGCGATCGTAGAGCTCCATGCGAGTCTGCATGGTGTCGATGACATTCTGCTGAGTACCGTCGCGGCGGATCGCGGTGTAGACGTTTTCCGCGGCCTTGTTCATCGCGCGGAATGCCGACAGCGGGTAGAGCACCAGCGACACATCGGCGCCGGCCAGTTGCTCGGTGGTGTACAGCGGCGTCGAGCCGAATTCGGTGATGTTGGCCAGGATCGGCGCTTTCACGCGGCTGGCGAACAGCTTGTACATTTCAAGCTCGGTGATGGCTTCCGGGAAGATCATGTCGGCGCCAGCCTCGATGCACGCGGCGGCGCGATCCAGTGCCGATTCCAGACCTTCAACGGCCAGCGCGTCGGTGCGGGCCATGATCACGAAGCTGTCGTCGGTGCGGGCATCGACGGCGGCCTTGATGCGGTCGACCATTTCCTGCTGGGTCACGATTTCTTTGTTCGGACGGTGGCCACAGCGCTTGGCGCCGACCTGGTCTTCGATGTGAATCGCCGCGGCGCCGAACTTGATCATCGACTTGACGGTGCGGGCCACGTTGAACGCCGAGGCGCCGAAACCGGTGTCCACGTCCACCAGCAGCGGCAGGTCGCAGACGTCGGTGATGCGGCGCACGTCGGTCAGCACGTCATCCAGGCCGGTGATGCCCAGGTCCGGCACGCCGAGGGAGCCGGCAGCCACCCCGCCACCCGACAGGTAGATCGCCTTGAAACCGGCGCGCTTGGCCAGCAGCGCGTGGTTGGCGTTGATCGCCCCGACCACTTGCAGCGGATGTTCGCTGGCGACCGCATCGCGGAAACGCTGGCCTGGAGTGCTCTTGTTGGAACTCATGACTCACCTCGTTCAGTGGCTGTCTTATTGTCGGCGCCGTCCTGGTAGTGACGGGCGATGTTGCGTTTCGAGGCGCCGATGTGACGGCGCATCAACAATTCCGCGAGCTCGCCGTCACGGTCGGCGATGGCATCGAGAATCCGGTGGTGTTCGGCAAAGGCCTGGCGCGGGCGGTTGGGCGTGGTGGAAAACTGGATGCGGTACATGCGCACCAACTGATAGAGCTCGCCGCAGAGCATTTGCGTGAGGGTGCGGTTGCCGCTGCCCTGGATGATCCGGTAGTGAAAGTCGAAATCCCCTTCCTGCTGGTAGTAGCCGACACCGGCCTGGAACGCTGCATCGCGTTCGTGGGTTTCCAGCACCCGGCGCAGTTCGTCGATTTCCTCGACGCTCATGCGTTCGGCCGCCAGACGGCAGGCCATGCCTTCGAGGGATTCGCGGATTTCGTAGAGTTCGAGCAATTCGGCGTGGCTCAGCGACACCACTCGCGCACCGACGTGCGGTACGCGCACCAGCAGGCGCTGGCCTTCCAGCCGGTGGATCGCCTCGCGCAGCGGCCCGCGGCTGATGCCGTAGGTGCGCGCCAGTTCCGGCTCGGAGATCTTGCTGCCCGGGGCGATCTCGCCTTTGACGATGGCCGCCTGGATGCGCCGGAAGACGTTTTCCGAGAGCGTCTCGGAATCATCGCCGTTGATCACCGGGGGATCGAGTTGATCCAGCATATTGTCGACACCTTCAAATCCAATGCGGCAAAAACTAGCGAATCAGCCCGTATCAGTCAAAGGATAAATCTAGATTGTCGACAATCGTCTAATAAGCCTGCGTATCAGCCCCAAGGGTTATAGACCGCCCCCGGCGCTGGCGCCATAAAACCACCGTGCTAGAATGCCGCCCGCATTTGCGAGTCATTTGCACGGCTTGTCATAAAAAGCTGATAGGCACACGAAGGCGCATGGGCAGACAGGATTTCCTGATGCCATGGCCCTGAACCGAGAACGGAACGCTGCTCGCCAGGATTTATGAGACTCAAGCCCTTCCCCACATTCTTTGCACTGTTTTGCCTGCCCGGCCTTGCTGCGGCGGGGGAAAAGACCGTGTACGGCCTCAACGAATACGCTGCCCTCGACGGGATCAACCTGGAAGTGGCGGCGAAACTCGACACCGGGGCGAAAACCGCCTCTCTGAGCGCCCGCGACATCAAACGCTTCAAACGCAACGGCGAGTCCTGGGTACGTTTCTACCTGGCCATCGACGCCGCGCATTCGCACCCGATCGAACGGCCGCTGGCCCGGGTCAGCAAGATCAAGCGCCGCGCCGGCGACTACGACCCGGAAGAAGGCAAGAAGTACACCGCCCGCCCGGTGATCGAGCTGGACATCTGCATGGGTTCGGCAATGCGCAGCATCGAAGTGAACCTGACCGACCGTAGTGCGTTCCAATACCCGCTTTTGATCGGCTCCGAGGCGCTGAAACGCTTCGATGCGCTGGTCGATCCCAGTCTTAAATACGCTGCCGGCAAACCCGCCTGCGCCATCGCCGCTCATACCGCCGAGTAATTTCCATGCGTTCTCTAACCTTCCACCTGAAAGTCCTGATCACCATCCTGGTGTTGCTGGGCGTTTCGGTTACGGCCTATCAGATTTTCGTGCTCGGCATCCCGGTGACCGAAGACGCCACCGACGACCTGTGGAACATCGACGCCAAGGTCGAGTTCGTCGCCAGCACCAAGGATCCGGTCAAGATCCAGATGTTCGTGCCGCCCCTGAGCCGCGATTACGTCAGCCTCAATGAAAGCTTTATCTCCAACAATTACGGCGTGGCGGTCAACCGCGTCGACGGCAACCGCAAGGTCACCTGGTCGGCACGCCGGGCCAAGGGCAACCAGACCCTTTATTACCGTCTGGTGCTGACCAAGCGTTACACCGCCGAGAAAACCAAGGTCAAAGGCCCGACTTTCCGCGACAGCATGGCCATCGAAGGCCCGGAAAAGATCGCCGCCGAAGCCCTGCTCGCGCCGATCCGCCAGCACTCGGCCGACGTCGAGACGTTCATTGGCGAAGCGATCAAACGCGTCAACAACGTCAACGACGACAACGTGAAACTGCTGCTGGCCGGCGATCCGTCGACGCCGCACAAGGCGAAAATCGTCGAGCTGCTGCTGTCCATCGCCCACGTACCGGTGGAGAAAGTCCACACCATCCGCCTTGTCGCCGATCAGCCGCAAACCCCGGAACTGTGGCTGCGCAGTTTCAACGGCACCGACTGGCTGTACTTCAACCCGGAAACCGGCGAACAAGGCCTGCCGACCGACCGCCTTCTGTGGTGGAGCGGTGATGAAAACCTGATTACTGTCGATGGCGGCAAGAAAGCCAACGTGACCTTCAGCCTGAACAACAGCGAGATGAACGCGATTCGTCTGGCCAAGCTGACCGACGAAAACACCGACGCCAACTTCCTCGAATACTCGCTGTACGGCCTGCCGCTGCAAACCCAGCAGACCTTCATGATCATGGTGATGATCCCGATCGGCGTGCTGGTGATCCTGATCCTGCGCAACCTGATCGGCCTGCAGACCCTCGGCACGTTTACCCCAGTGCTGATCGCCCTGGCCTTCCGCGAGACGCAGCTGGGCTTCGGCATCCTGCTGTTTACCGTGATCACCGCGCTCGGGTTATCGCTGCGCTCGTACCTGGAACACCTGAAGCTGCAAATGCTGCCGCGCCTGTCGGTGGTGTTGACGTTCGTGGTGGTGCTGATTGCGGCGATCAGTCTGTTCAGTCACAAGCTCGGTCTGGAGCGCGGCCTGTCGGTGGCGCTGTTCCCGATGGTGATTCTGACCATGACCATCGAACGCCTGTCGATCACCTGGGAAGAACGCGGCGCCAGCCACGCCATGAAAGTGGCGATCGGCACGCTATTCGCGGCGTCCCTGGCGCACCTGATCATGACCGTTCCGGAGCTGGTGTACTTTGTGTTCACCTTCCCGGCGATCCTGTTGATCCTGGTGGGCTTCATGCTGGCCATGGGTCGCTATCGCGGTTATCGCCTGACTGAACTCGTTCGTTTCAAGGCTTTCCTGAAGAAGGCTGACGCCTGATGTTCGGTTTCTGGAAGACCTGGAAGGCCCTGGAAGCCCGGGGCATCATGGGCATCAATCGGCGTAACGCCGACTACGTGCTCAAGTACAACAAGCGCAGCCTGTACCCGATCGTCGATGACAAGATCATCACCAAGGAACGCGCGATCAAGGCCGGCATTCATGTGCCGGAACTGTATGGCGTGATTTCCACGGAGAAGGAAATCGACAAGCTCGGCGAGATCATCGGCGGGCGCAACGACTTCGTGATCAAGCCGGCCCAGGGCGCCGGCGGCGACGGCATCATCGTGGTCGCCGACCGTTTCGAAGGTCGCTATCGCACGGTGTCGGGCAAAATCATTGCCCACGAAGAGCTGGAGCATCATATCTCCAGCATCCTCACCGGCCTGTATTCGCTGGGCGGCCACCGTGATCGGGCGCTGATCGAATATCGGGTGACCCCGGACCAGATCTTCAAAAGCATCAGCTACGAAGGCGTGCCGGACATCCGCATTATCGTGCTGATGGGTTACCCGGTGATGGCGATGTTGCGCCTGCCGACCCGTCAATCCGGGGGCAAGGCCAACCTGCACCAGGGCGCGATCGGCGTCGGCGTCGACCTGGCCACCGGCCTTACTTTGCGCGGCACCTGGCTGAACAACATCATCACCAAACACCCGGACACCACCAACGCGGTGGACGGCGTGCAACTGCCCTACTGGGACGGTTTCATGAAGCTCGCCGCCGGTTGCTATGAGCTGTGTGGTTTGGGTTACATCGGCGTGGACATGGTGCTGGACCAGGAGAAAGGCCCGCTGATTCTGGAGCTGAATGCGCGGCCGGGGCTGAACATCCAGATTGCCAACGACTGCGGGCTGACATTGCGTACGCATGCGGTGGAAGCGCATCTGGAAGAGCTCAAGGCGCGCGGCGTGACGGAGTCGGTTGAAGAGCGGGTGGCGTTTGCTCAGGAGTTGTTTGGGCATATTCCGGCGGTAGAGGGCTGAGTCGCACTCCCTGCCGCCAATCTGCCAATCCCCGACATCCCCTCTAGGAGCAATTCCCGGAGGGGACTACAATCCCCACCCCGCCTCGATGGCCGATCTGCCCCGCCCATGTTGACCTGTTCCGTACACCCGCTGCCCTACCGCGCCAACCCCGCCGACTATTTCGCGGCTGTCCGCCATGCGCCTGGCGCTGTGCTGCTCGACAGTGGCCGGCCGAGTGCCGACCGTGGCCGTTATGACCTGCTCAGCGCCTGGCCGCTGGAACAACTGGCGGTATTGCCGGACGAGCGCGGGGACGATTTCCTGCAACGTCTGCGGGATAATCTGACCCGTTTGGGTAACGCGCAATTGCCCGATGGGTACGAATTGCCCTTCGCCGGCGGCCTGATCGGTTACCTGAGCTACGACTTCGGCCGGCATCTGGAAAACCTGCCGAGCCAGGCCCGGGATGATCTGCAACTGCCCGATGCGCGATTTGGTTTGTACGACTGGGCGTTGATCAGTGACCACCAATCGGCCACCAGCCAACTGGTGTTTCACCCGTCGGTAAGCGCCAGCGAGAAACAGCGGTTGATCGATGTATTCAGCCAACCGGTGGGCAAGGAACTGAACCCGTTCAAGCTGAACAGCCCGATGGCGGCAGATCTTTCAGCCGACGAGTACCGTCAGGCCTTCGAACGCATCCAGCATTACATCCAGGCCGGCGACTGCTATCAGGTCAACTTCGCCCAGCGTTTCCGCGCGCCGTGCCAGGGCGATCCATGGCTGGCCTACTGCAAATTGCGTGAGGCCTGCCCGACACCGTTTTCCGGATTCCAGAGCCTGCCCGCCGGCAACGCGGTACTGAGCCTGTCGCCCGAGCGTTTCGTCAAAGTCAGCCGGCGTCAGGTGGAAACCCGTCCGATCAAGGGCACCCGCCCCCGTGGTGCGACCCTGGCCGAAGACGCGGCGAACGCCGCCGAACTGCTGGCCAGCCCCAAGGATCGCGCGGAAAACCTGATGATCGTCGACCTGCTGCGCAACGACCTGGGCCGCACCTGCCGCATCGGCTCGGTGCGGGTGCCGGAGTTGTTCAGCCTGGAAAGTTATCCGAACGTGCATCACCTGGTCAGCAGCGTGACCGGTGAGCTGGCGGAAGATCGCGACGCTCTTGACCTGATCGCCGGCAGCTTCCCCGGCGGCTCGATCACCGGCGCACCGAAGATTCGTGCGATGCAGATCATCGACGAACTGGAGCCGACCCGACGTGGTTTGTATTGCGGTTCGTTGCTGTATCTGGATGTTCGCGGCGAGATGGACAGCTCCATCGCCATTCGCAGTCTGCTGGTGAAGGATGGGCAGGTGTGCTGCTGGGGCGGTGGCGGGATCGTCGCCGATTCGGACTGGCAGGCGGAGTATCAGGAGTCGATCACCAAGGTCAGAGTCCTGCTCGAAACCCTGCAGAACCTTTAACTAGAAGCGCCCCACGTTGATCGTTCCCACGCTCTGCGTGGGAATGCATCCCTTGACGCTCCGCGTCACAGTGGACGCGGAGCGTCCATAGCGGCATTCCCACGCGGAGCATGGGAACGATCAAGGAATGTGATTACAGGGACAGGTCGCGGTTCGAAGCCTTGAGAAACTCCTGCTTCAACTCGGCAAAGGTATGCACCGCCGGAAACTGCGGAAACTCGCGAATCACGTTATCCGGCGCATGGAACAGAATCCCCGCATCCGCCTCGCCCAGCATGCTGGTGTCGTTGTAGGAATCCCCCGCCGCAATCACCCGGTAATACAAGCCCTTGAAGGCCAGGACCGACTGACGTTTCGGATCTTTCTGACGCAACTGGTAGCTGGTCACCCGACCGCTGTCATCGGTAATCAGTCGATGGCAAAGCAAGGTCGGAAAGCCCAGTTGACGCATCAGCGGCTGGGAAAACTCGTAGAACGTGTCCGACAGAATCACCACCTGAAACCGCTCGCGCAGCCAGTTGACGAACTCCACCGCGCCGTCCAGCGGCTTGAGTGTGGCGATCACTTCCTGAATGTCCGAAAGCTTCAGGCCATGCTCGTCGAGGATGCGCAGGCGCTGCTTCATCAGCACGTCGTAGTCGGGAATGTCCCGGGTGGTGGCCTTGAGCGATTCGATTCCGGTTTTTTCGGCGAAGGCGATCCAGATTTCCGGCACCAGCACCCCTTCAAGATCAAGACAGGCGATTTCCACAAGACACTCCCGTTTGTAATGTTTATTGAGTCGAGCGAGCCCGAACTCTAGCGGCTCGACCTGGACCGCGCAACGCAGAGGCTGCCCCGGCGGGCGCCGCTTTTTGTTAACATCGCCGCCATATAGAGCGCCAAGCGCCACCGACCTGTAGGAAGCCGCCCTGATGAGCCCAACGTTCGACGTCGTGGAACTCGCCACGACCTATGCCAACAAATCCGCCCAGGACATCCTCAAACTCGCGTTCGCCGAGTTCGGCGATGACCTGTGGATATCTTTCAGCGGCGCCGAGGATGTGGTGCTGGTGGACATGGCCTGGAAGCTGAACAAGAACGTCAAGGTGTTCAGTCTCGACACCGGCCGCCTGCATCCGGAAACCTACCGCTTCATCGATCAGGTGCGCGAGCATTACAAGATCGACATCGAACTGGTCTCGCCGGACTACACGAAACTTGAACCGTTCGTGAAGGAAAAAGGCCTGTTCAGTTTCTACAAGGACGGCCATGGCGAATGCTGCGGCATCCGCAAGATCGAGCCGCTGCGCCGCAAGCTGTCCGGCGTCAAAGCCTGGGCCACCGGCCAGCGCCGCGACCAGAGCCCGGGCACCCGCAGCGCCGTGGCGGTGATGGAAATCGATACAGCGTTCTCCACCCCGGAGCGTACCCTGTACAAGTTCAACCCGCTGGCGCAGATGACCAGCGAGGAAATCTGGGGCTACATCCGTATGCTGGAGCTGCCGTACAACAGCCTGCACGAGCGCGGTTTCATCAGCATCGGCTGCGAACCGTGCACCCGCCCTGTCCTGCCGAACCAGCACGAACGCGAAGGCCGCTGGTGGTGGGAAGAAGCGACCCAGAAAGAATGCGGGTTGCATGCCGGGAACATCATCAGCAAGGCATAACCCCTGATGCCCTGTGGGAGCAAATCAGCTCCCACAGTGTTCTCTACCCGCCTTGAAAAATATGTACACACGAATGTCACCATCGGTGCCATTTATGTGTGCACTTTTCGTTTCTTCGCCCTGAAAAGTTACATCACTCTCTAAAAAGACTCCCTTCCGGCGTCCGCCAAAATCCCTCCCGAAAAATAAATACCTGTTCGAACGGTCAATTTATATCGCCCGTATTTCAACGACTTGGCGCGCCTCAATAACTTTTCGAAATCAGCGGTGATTTTCATAGATCGCCGACTGGCACAGATCTGGCTTAAGTGCATACATGTTTTGTATACAAAACTGCAAAACATGAACCCACACTTTCGATCCGCAAGCCTGAAGCGCCCTATCCCGTACAGGCTGCAGATGCCCCGTAACCAGTGATGTTTTCACCGCCGCGACGAAGATCTGCCGAGCCCGAATGCTCATGCACAGTCATCGTGGCCCGAACATCAGGAGCCTGCCGGAATGCGTACGAGTCTCTCCAATAACAACATCGCGCTGAATCTGCCCGCCTCTTCACCCCTCGATCACAGCGTGCCCGATGATGGCATCGCCGAACCGCTGCAACTGAGCCCGCGTCTGCATAACAGTGACCTCGCGCCGACCAAGGTCGAAGGACGGCGTTGGGGCAAATACAGCATCTTCGCCCTGTGGACCAACGATGTGCACAACATCGCCAACTACTCGTTTGCCATCGGTCTGTACGCCCTGGGCCTGGGCGGCTGGCAGATTCTGCTGTCGCTGGGGATCGGCGCGGCGCTGGTGTATTTCTTCATGAACCTGTCCGGCTACATGGGGCAGAAAACCGGCGTGCCGTTTCCGGTGATCAGCCGGATCAGTTTCGGCATTCACGGGGCACAGATTCCTGCATTGATCCGGGCGGTGATCGCCATTGCCTGGTTCGGGATTCAGACGTACCTGGCGTCGGTGGTGTTTCGCGTGTTGCTCACGGCGATCCATCCCGGTTTCGCTGACTACGACCACAACTCGATCCTCGGCCTGTCGAGCCTGGGCTGGGTGTGTTTCGTGGCGATCTGGTTCGTGCAGTTGGGGATTCTGGCGTACGGCATGGAAATGGTCCGCCGCTACGAAGCCTTCGCCGGGCCGGTGATTCTGCTGACCGTCGCCTGCCTCGCCGCGTGGATGTACACCCAGGCCAACGCGACCATTGCCTGGTCGATCCGCGAACCGCTGACCGGCGGCGAGATGTGGCGGAACATCTTTGCCGGCGGCGCCTTGTGGCTGGCGATCTACGGGACGCTGATCCTCAACTTCTGCGACTTCGCCCGCTCTTCGCCGTGCCGCAAGACCATCAAGATCGGAAACTTCTGGGGCCTGCCGGTAAACATTCTGGTGTTCGCCGGGATCACCGTCCTGCTGTGCGGTGCGCAATTTCAGATCAATGGCCGGATCATCGAAAGCCCGACCGAGATCATTGCGTCGATTCCCAACACGTTCTTTCTGGTGCTCGGTTGCCTGGCCTTCCTGATCGTCACCGTGGCGGTGAACATCATGGCCAACTTCGTCGCCCCGGCCTTCGTACTCAGCAACCTGGCACCGAAATACCTGACCTTCCGCCGCGCCGGGCTGATCAGCGCCACCATCGCCGTGCTGATCCTGCCGTGGAACCTCTACAACAGCCCGCTGGTGATCGTGTACTTCCTGTCCGGCCTCGGCGCCCTGCTCGGCCCGCTGTACGGCGTGATCATGGTCGACTACTGGCTGATCCGCAAAGGCCGGATCCACGTACCGCAGCTGTACAGCGAAAGCCCCAACGGCGCGTATTACTACAGCCGCGGGGTCAACCTGCGGGCCGTGGCGGCGTTCATTCCGGCGGCACTGATTGCCATCGTTCTGGCACTGGTGCCGGGCTTCCACAGCGTTTCGCCCTTCTCCTGGCTGATCGGCGCCGGCATTGCCGGGATGCTCTATCTGATCATCGCCAAACGCCAGCCGCACTACGCCGACGTCGACGGTGAAGCCATCGCCGTCGACAACGTCAGCCACTGAATCTTTTGGCGGCCCTTCGCGGGGCCGCAGAACCAACCGTAATAAGGACTTCCCATGCGAATTCTCGTGGTCAACGTCAACACCACCGAATCCATCACTCAGACCATCGCTCGCTCGGCGCAGGCCGTCGCCTCCCCCGGCACCGAGATTGTCGGCCTGACGCCGCACTTTGGCGCCGATTCCGTCGAGGGCAATTTCGAAAGTTATCTGGCCGCCATCGCCGTGATGGACCGGGTAATGTCCTACGACCAGCCGTTCGACGCCGTGATTCAGGCCGGCTACGGCGAGCACGGTCGCGAAGGCTTGCAGGAATTGCTCAACGTGCCGGTGGTGGACATCACCGATGCGGCTGCCAGCACCGCGATGTTTCTCGGCCACGCCTATTCGGTGGTCACCACGCTGGATCGCACCGTGCCGTTGATCGAGGATCGGCTGAAACTGTCCGGCCTGTGGGATCGCTGCGCCTCGGTACGCGCCAGTGGGCTGGCGGTTCTGGAGCTGGAACATGAACCGCAGCGGGCACTGGAAGCGATCGTGCACCAGGCGGAACTGGCGGTCAGTCAGGATAAAGCCGAAGTGATTTGCCTCGGTTGCGGCGGCATGGCCGGGCTCGATGAAAAAATCCGCCAGCGCACTGGCGTGCCGGTGGTGGACGGTGTCACTGCGGCCGTGACCATCGCTGAATCACTGGTGCGACTGGGCCTGTCGACGTCCAAGGTTCGGACGTATGCGACGCCACGACCGAAAACCATCATCGGCTGGCCAGCACGTTTTGCGCGTTGAACCTGCCGCTCATCAGAAAATGACTCCCCTGAGGACCGATCCCTCCCTTGCAGTCCTCGTTTCAGAGCCTTCAAAAGGAATCCCGTCAAGTGCAGACTTCGTACCTGATACTTCTGACAGTTGTGCCTGACAGGAGGCGCAGGTTCACTGACGATTCGGCAACTCGATTAATGGCAGTTCCCGTTGCTTTCACGCAAATCAAGGAGGGTGAACATGAAAAATGCAACCGCTCGTGTGTACGCGTTATTGATCCTTGGCGGGACCATGGCGTTTCTCAGCAGCACGGCGGCAACAGCAGCCGCGCTGTGCGGGCCGATCTGGTGCCCATAACGCTGAAGTATCAATAATGCGCTGTTGAACCGGCGCCTGCCTTCATTGGTAAACAGTGAAGGCAGACGCTCAATTGCGCTTCTTCAAACCGCCGAGAAGCGTGTGGCCAACCCCTGCTGAGCAAACTGCTCGATGACAAAATCGACGAACGCCCGGGTCTTGCCCGGCAGCAGTTTGTGTTCGGCGTAATAGATGGAGATGTTGCCGTCGTCGACGTACCAGTCAGGCAGGACCCGCTGCAACGTCCCCGCCTCTAGGTAGCCGACCGCGAACGGCATGCTCACCAGTGCAATCCCCAACCCCTGCGCCGCCGTGCCGCAGGCGGCTTCGGAATCGCTCATGGTCATTCGCGCCTTGAGCGTCAGCGGGCTGTGTTGCCGGGTGCGATGCGTCAACTGCCAGGAGCGCACGCGACCGGTTTGCGGTGAGCGGATCAGGATGCCGTCGTGCAGCTTGAGGTCGTCCGGTTCGCTGATCGGCGCGTACCGATTCAGATAATCCGCAGAAGCTACCAACACCCGATGCGCCGGCGTCAGCCTGCGCGCCACCACGCCTTGGGGCAGTTCGAAGCCGCCGCCAATCGCTGCATCGAAACCCTGGCCGATCAGATCGACCTGGCGGTTATCGAAATGCCAGTCGGGGTTGATCGCCGGAAACCTTTTCAGGAACTCCCCCAGCAACGGCACGATGTACAAGCGGCCGAACACCGTGCCCATGCTGACTTTCAGCGTACCGGCCGGTTGGCCACCGGCGCTGGCCAGATTGTTCACCGCGTTCTGGATGGTGGTCAGACTGCCGCTGACCTCACTCAGAAACAGTTGCCCCGCTTCCGTCAGGGTCAATCTTCGAGTGCTACGCTGGAACAGCCTCACGCCGAGGCGCGCTTCCAGTTTCGCCACGCTTTTTCCCACGGCGGCCGGTGTCAGGCTCAGGCGTCGTGCGGCTTCGGCAAAGCTGCCGACTTCGGCGCTGCGCACGAAGCATTCGATACTGCTGAAGGTTTCCATGGCCGCCACTCTAAACTTTTGGTTTACACAGACTATAGCAACCACGGTCTACCCGCCTGGTGGCGAGGGGCAGATACTCGACACCACACCAAGGCAGCCTGCCTTGAAACTTCTGGAGATCGAACATGACCACTCAACACCTCAGCGGTAAAGTCGCTCTGATTCAAGGCGGCTCTCGCGGCATCGGTGCCGCCATCGTCAAACGCCTGGCCGCTGAAGGCGCCGCGGTTGCCTTTACCTACGTCAGCTCCGCCGCGAAGGCTGAAGAACTGCAAAACAGCATCACTGCCACCGGCGGCAAAGCCCTGGCGATCAAGGCTGACAGCGCCGACGCCAGCGCCATCCGCAACGCGGTGAACGCCACTGTCGAAGCCTTTGGCCGCCTCGACATCCTGGTCAACAACGCGGGCGTGCTGGCCGTCGCACCGCTGGAAGACTTCAAACTGGAAGACTTCGACCAGACCCTGGCAATCAACGTGCGCAGCGTGTTCATCGCCAGCCAGGAAGCCGCCAAACACATGGGCGAAGGCTCGCGCATCATCAACATCGGCAGCACCAACGCCGACCGCATGCCCTTCGCTGGCGGCGGCGTGTATGCGATGAGTAAATCTGCCCTGGTCGGCCTGACCAAAGGCCTGGCCCGCGACCTCGGCCCACGCGGCATCACCATCAACAACGTGCAGCCAGGCCCGGTCGATACCGACATGAACCCGGCTCATGGCGAGTTCGCTGACAGCCTGATCCCGCTGATGGCGGTGGGTCGCTACGGTAAAGCCGAGGAAATCGCCAGCTTCGTGGCTTACCTTGCAAGCCCGGAGGCCGGTTACATCACCGGTGCCAGCCTGACCATCGATGGTGGTTTCGGCGCCTGATTGATCAGATAGTCGATAACGAAAAACGCCGCCCCTCCTTTAACAGAGGGGCGGCGTTTTTTGGTTCGCGATTTGATCAGGCCCAGTCGAGCGCCGGCAATCCGCATGCACTCGGCGTGAACGCCTTCAACGTACGAAGAATCCCGTCGGCGTGTGCGTATTTTTCATCGGCCATGGCGGCATCGGGAATCGCGATGGCGGTCATGCCGGCTGCTTTCGCTGCCGTCACGCCGAATGGCGAATCTTCGAACACCAGACAATCTTCCGGCGCTACACCCAGGCGGCGCGCAGCGGTGAGGAAGATATCCGGCGCCGGTTTGGCCGCGCCGACTTCCGGGTCGTCAGCGGTGACGATGAAGTCGAACAACGCGAACCAGTCGCGGTGCAAGGTGGTTTTCTGACCGAACGACTGACGCGACGAACTGGTGCCGACGGCAATCGGAATGTTGTGCGCCTTGAGGTGGCGGATCAGTTCCTCGGCGCCCGGCATCGCTTGCGCGGTAGGAAAACGCTCGCGCATCAGCGGCTCGCGGATCACCAGAAACTCTTCGGCGGTGATCGGCAGGTCCAGCGCCTCGACCACATAACGCGCCAGATCGCCGGCGCCACGGCCGATGATGTTCTGCTTGATGCTCCAGTCGAACGTGCGCCCGTACCGCTCGGCAATCAGCGAGGTGACCTCGGTGTAAATGCCCTCGGTGTCCAGCAGCAAACCGTCCATATCGAAAATCACGGCCTTGATCGGGCCGAACGCCTTCAGCGGTGCATTCATCATCGGATCCGTTATCAAAAACATCCCAGGCGGCATCGGGTACCGCTGCTCGGATCTGATTAAAGGGTTCAGCAGCATAACGAGCGCGGCCGAGGTTGAGCAACGGGCAATGTCGGTTGTCCGCCGAACGCCCTCCCGCACATTTAGAGAATCGCCCTACAGACATCGCCTACTCGGCTGACTTCTTTCCTGTTTGATCCCCCGCAAAGTTTCGCGCCATTCCCCTGATGCGCGCGAGTGACTGCGAATGCTTCCATCTGACCAACTCCTGAAACTGAACAACAGCATTGGTTTGCTGGTGGTCGCTGCGCTGAACCCTGATCAGCCCGACGTCGAAAAGCTGTTTAAGGAGTTTCGCCTCTGCCTCAACAACTATGACGCCTGGGCCGAGCAGTTCTGGACGGGCACCGCGCTGGGTGTCGAGCAAGTGTTCCAGGTCGGCAACGATGTGCGGCTCAGTGCACCGGTTGGCAGTCGCAAACCCATCAGTTCCTCCGTGGCCATGTGTTCCGCCAGCGGCTCCCTGACGCTGGTGCACATGTTCGAAGCCGCACGGTTTGTGCCGATCGGTGATACGCCGGTGATCCTTGAACCGGTCATTTCCGATGTCGACGGTGTTCTGGGTTTCGGCGAGCCGCGACGTTACACCATCGGCCCCAGCGGCATTCTCAAGGTCGACGATTGCGACCGGGGCCAGCGTTATCGCATCACCTTCTTTCCCGATGTTTCCACCGCGCATATCCAGACGTTGTACGCCTCGTATCAGGGCCTTGTTGATGACCTGGAAGGCTGGCTGCGTGAGGAATGGAAAGGGTTTCAACCGCAGTGGACGGAGTTTTCCAGCGCCGGTTTCACCGAGCGTTACGGGCAGTTGCAACGGGCTGACTGGCACGGCTTCGAATCCGCCCTGAATGGTGTCTGGGATGACGTGAAGCAGCTGTTTGCCCTGCTCGCCGATTTGCAGGCCAACAGCGAAAAGCTTCTGCAGTACCTGTCCAGTGCTGAACTGGATGCCTTGCTTGAGGCGTCCAGCGAGGCCATCGCCAATGGCCTGCTGATGCTCGGCGATGAGCCGTTGCTGTTCATCTATCTGGCGGCCTTTACCAGTTGGCTGAAGATGCTGCCGCCGCAGTATCTGGCCGAAGTGGTGGCTGAGGTTCGGGCCGAGCTGCTGGTCAGTTTTCTGCTGATGTGCGTGTCGGGTGGCATGGGTGTGCCGCTGCGGTTGAGCACCAAAGTACTGGGGAAGATCAAGTCGCCGCGTGCGCGGGAATGGCTGGCGGCGTCGGCGTTGCGGTTGGCGGAGATGACCTCGGCGCCTGACCTGACCCGGCATGCGAGCGCGTTGAAACCGCTGATGGTCAATGCAGGTCCGGCACCGTTGCGGCCGACACCGGCTATTCCGCTGGAGGTTCGCACGGGGGATGCGCTGGTGCTGACAGTGCCTAATCCGGCGGCCATTGCCCGTGACAAGTCCCATGGCACGACGCGAATGGAGCGGCATGAGCCTCGGGATGAGGCTTCGGATCAGGCGAAAAATCCCAACGGCGACAGCGCCGATTGTGCGCCGCTGACCTGTACCAATGGGTGTCCGGTGTCGATGGTCACCGGCGAAGAGCTGCTGACGCTGACTGACGGTGTGCTTGATGGACTGCTGCCGTTTGAGTTCAGCCGGTTGTATCGCACTAGTGCCGCCGAGATGGATGTCGGGCTGGGGTTTGGCTGGAGTCACTCGCTGGCGCATCGGCTGGAGGTTGATGGCGATGGCGTGGTCTGGGTTGACCATGAGAACCGGCGCACGCGGTTTCCGTTGCCGAGTGTCGAGCGGCCGCAGATCCACAACAGCTTGTCGCGGGCGGCGATCTTTCTGGGGGACGAGCCGGAGGAGTTGATTGTTGCGCTGGCGGGGGAAGCGGCGCGGTTTTATCACTTTCGGGCTGGTCGTCTGACTGCTGTTAGCGATGCCTACGGTAACCGGTTGCGTATTACGCAGGATCGTCTGGATCGAGTTGAGCGCCTCGACAACGGCGCTGGTCGTTCCTTGTTGCTGCGCTACGAGCGCGCGCACTTGGTCGCGGTCGATTATCAGGTTTTTCGGGAGTCTGCCTGGCGTACCGAGCAGACGCTGGCCAGTTATCGCTTTGATGCCCGCCATCGATTGATCGAGGCGTCGAACGCGGTCGGCGAGACCGAGCGTTACGACTACGACGATCAGCATGTCATCCTGCAACGGCAGCTGAGTGGCGGCGCGAGCTTCTTCTGGGAATGGGAGCGCGCCGGCAAGGCGGCGCGTTGCGTGCGGCACTGGGCGTCGTTTTCGCAGATGGATACGCGTTACGTCTGGGATGACGCCGGTAGCGTCACGGTGCAGTACGTCGACGGTCGCGAAGAGGTTTATGTACACGACGACACGGCGCGGCTGGTGCGTCAGGTCGCCGCCGACGGGGGTGAACAGCTCAAGGCCTACGATTCGGCGGGCCGGCTGGTCGCCGAGCAGGATGCGCTGGGGGCGGTTACCGAGTACCGCTACGACGCCGCCGGACGGCTGATCGCGCTGATTCCGCCGGACGATGCACCGACGTCCTACGAATACCGCAATGGTTTCCTGCACAGCCGTTCGCGTGGCGATGCGGTGTGGGCGTACCGGCGCAATGCCCAGGGTGACATCACCGAAGCGGTCGATCCGGACGGCCACGTCACCCATTACCACTACGACGCGCAGGGGCGGTTGCTGTCGATCCGTTATCCGGACAGTGGCCGGCACGTGTTCGTGTGGAACGACCTGGGCCAGTTGGTCGAGGAAAGCCTGCCGGACGGTGGGGTTCGTAAGTTTTCCTACGACACTTTGGGGCGGCGGATTACGGCGCAGGACGAGCATGGTGCCATCACCCGCCACGCGTGGGACGCCGTTGGCCGGCTGATCCAGACCACCTCGCCGAATGGCGCCACTCGCGCCTGGTCCTACAACGCCTACGGCCAGATCACCGCCGAACGCGATGAACTGGGGCGGATCACCCGTTACGAGTATGACGACGACCTGCACCTGGTCAGCCGGCGGATCAATCCCGACGGCACCCGGCTGCAATACCGCTACGACCATGCGCAGCTGCTGCTCACGGAAATCGAGAACGAGTCCGGCGAAAAGTATCGGCTGGACTACACGCCCACCGGACTGATCCGACAGGAAACCGGCTTCGATGGCCGGCGCACCGCCTACGCCTACGACCGCAACGGCCACCTACTGGAAAAGACCGAGTTCGGCGATGACGGCTCGACGCTGGTCACTGCTTACCAACGCGATAATGCTGGGCGTCTGCTGCTCAAGACCCTACCCGACGGGGTCGAGGTCAGCTATCGCTATGACCGCCTCGGTCGGCTGGTCGGCGTGGATGACGGCCAGGATCACCCGCTGGCCTTCGAATACGATCTGCAGGACCGTCTGGTGCGCGAGCACCAGGGCTGGGGCACCCTGCGTTACACCTACGACGCCTGCGGCCAACTGACCCGCCTGCGTCTGCCGGACAACAGCAAGCTCGATTACCACTACGCCAAGGGCGGTACGCTGACCGCGATCGACCTCAACGGCGCCTTGCTCACCCGTCACGTCTACCAGAACGGCCGCGAACAGCAGCGTCAGCAAGGCCTGCTGCTCAGCGAATATGCCTACGACGAACAGGGCCGGTTAAGCGCCCACGCTGTAGGCCATCAACGCAACTCGCTGTACCGTCGCGACTTTGCCTACAGCGCCAACGGCAACCTCGAACACATCGCCGACACCCGCCACGGCCAGCGCAGCTACACGTACGACGCCCTCGACCGGCTGATCCGCGTGCGCCACACCCGCGACGATGTGCCGGAAAACTTTGCCCACGACCCGGCGGGCAACCTGCTGATGCAGGACCGCCCCGGTCCGACACAGATCAAAGGCAACCGCCTGTTGATGCAGGGCGACCGTCATTACGACTACGACGCCTTCGGCAACCTGATCCGCGAACGCCGCGGCCGTGCGCAGACACTCGTCACCGAATACCGCTACGACAGCCAGCACCGCCTGATCGGCCTGACCCGTCCCGACGGCACCAGCGCCACCTACCAATACGACGCCTTCGGCCGCCGCATCCGCAAAACCGTCGACGGCCAGACCACCGAATTCTTCTGGCAAGGCGACCACCTGATCGCCGAAAGCAGCAAGGGCCAGCACCGCAGCTTCATCTACGAACCCGGCACCTTCCGCCCGCTGGCGATGCTCGACGGCAAAGGCCCGAAACGCGCCTGCCCGTTCTATTACCAACTCGACCACCTCGGCACCCCGCAGGAGTTGACCGATTACAGCGGCGACATCGTCTGGTCAGCCAAATACAGCGCCTACGGCAAGGTCACCTCGCTGGAACTGGCGACCGAGGACTACCTGAACCAGCCACTGCGCTTTCAGGGGCAGTACTTCGATGACGAAAGCGGGCTGCATTACAACCGGCACCGGTATTACGACCCGGAGGTGGGACGGTATCTGACGCCGGATCCGGTGAAGCTGGCGGGCGGGCTGAATCAGTACCGGTACGTGCCGAATCCGACGGGGTGGGTGGATCCGTTGGGGTTGACGTCCAATTGTCCTCCACCGCATAAGCCGGGTTGTCCGGTGCCGGATGGGGTGGGTGGTTCGGTTGTTGACGAAGGTGAACCGCTGATTCCAAAGCCAAAATCTCGACCCGAAAATTTTGGGAGTGATGAAAAGCTTACCGGGCATTTTGAAAAGCATGGCGCCGAATTCAAAGCGATGAGCAACGAAGAGTACTTACTCACCGCGCGAGGCGTTGTGAATCAAGGCACGCGTGTAGAGTACTTATACAAGGGCGAGCTGCGAGCAGGGTATATCCAGTTGATGGGGACTAACCGAAAAGGTGAAGCGAAATTCGCTTTCGTTGGTACCAACACCAATGATGAAATTACGACTTTACACACCAAAAGTGGGAAAGAGTTTTGGCGGACGATCAATGGTAATGCACGAGATAAAACAGTGAGACCCGCTCATGACTAAGACGTACAAAGCACTGGTTGTCGAAATAGACCCGTATGTAGAAGAAGCTATTTTGCTGGTCGTGGAGGGCACAGCGGTCAGGTGCTTCGTAAGCTACAGCCCTTCAGAAATTGAGGTGGGAAAAACTTACGACGTTGAGTTCGAAATGGTGTTATCTGATGAAGAATGTGTATCACCTTCAGAATGCGAAAAAACGCAGATCAAGATGCTCGGTAGCGGATTCCCCTGTGAGATTTATGGCTACCTGGATGGCGAAGTTTTCCGGTCGATTGTCGATTTTACTGATCAGGATATCCACTACGAATTCCCACGTCTGAATGGGCAATTTGTCAAAATTAACGCGGACAGGATTGACGTTTCGTTTGTTCGATAGCGAATGGCAGGGATTAGACCGCTGCTCCACGGGCATTGGTGCGGACAGGGAAGTCAGTGTTGACCAATTGGCCGCGGCGCATTGAGGTCCGGGAGGATAAGGCTGTCGAGTAGGCGCACGCCAAATTCAACGAGGCGAGTGCCCCATCACTCATCATCATCAAAATCCTCATACTCAAGCTCCTCCTCACCCTCCAAAAGCGGAACCGTCGCATCATCCATCAACGACCCCGGATCTTCATTTCCCGGATCATTGATAAACGGCAATCCGCTCGGGCCTTTTTCTTCCTTGCCTTCGGTTTCAGGAGTCATGGCGCACCTCGTCAATCGCGTTCGTATAGGACGTTCGAAAAGTATGGTCGCCATTCGTTCCTGCGCATGACGCGCAGGCACAAAAAACCCGGCATAAGCCGGGTTTCCGTAGAACCGGTCACTCAACGATGACGATTCTTGTGTTTGTTCTTGTGCTTGTGGCCGCTCCCGGAGTGCGACTTGCCGCCATCGTCACCCAGGTTGTTGCCGACCGCGCCACCCGCCGCGCCGCCCAACCCTGCGCCGATGGTCGAACCGGTAGAACCGCCGAGGCTGTTGCCGACCACGGAGCCGCCTGCGGCGCCGAGGCCACCGCCAATGGCGGCTTCCGTGCGGTTGCGTTTGTTCGCGCCGACGGCACTACCGGCCGCACCGCCAACGCCGGCACCCACTGCAGCACCGGTGCTGCCGCCGAGCTGGCCGCCGACCACATTGCCCAACGCACCACCCAATCCACCACCCACGGCGGCCGTGCCGTCACCGGCGGCCATGGCGCCTTGGGCCACGAACAATCCCAAAACCAATGCGGATAATGTCAATCGCATACAGACCTCACAGGTCCCGAGTCGGGACGGTACGCCCGCGGAGGGGGCTATGTGGTATTGGAGGCGCATCCGGGAAAAACGTTCAGCAACGAAAAGGCCCGGCATAAAGCCGGGCCTTTCCAGTCACGCGCGGGCAATCAGTGACGCTTGTGACCCTTGGACAGGTTGCTGCCCACCGCGCCACCGGCTGCGCCACCCAGGCCAGCACCAATGGTGGCGCCAGTCTTGCCGCCCAGGCTGTTACCGATCACCGAACCGCCCGCCGCGCCGACGCCGCCGCCGATGGCCGCTTTGGTACGAGCACCTTTCTTGGCAGCCAATGCACTGCCGGCAGCACCCGCTACACCAGCACCAATCGCTGCACCGGTGCTGCCACCCATTTTCTGGCCAACCACGTTACCCAGCGCACCGCCCAGGCCGCCGCCCAGTGCGGCGGTACCGTCGCCAGCCATTGCACCTTGAGCAACCAGAAGCCCCAGAACCAGAGCAGGCAGAGTTAAACGCATGACGAAAAACCTCAACAGAAGGAATAAAAAAGGGCGCAAATTGAATGCTCTTGCCGCCGCAATGTCCAGCGCCGCAGCGCACTTGGCGCCGATTGGACAGCGAATACCGGAAAGGTTTTATGACGGGCAAAAAAAAGCCCGCTGGGGAGACGGGCTGGAGACTTGCTTTCTAACGGATGGCTTCACCCTACTCAGCCGGGTGTGAAAAGTTTGTGAAAGAAACCAGACGAATCCGCAATTTCTGTAGGACGCTTCTCAAAAAAAAGAAACAAAAAACCCCGCTCAATGGCGGGGTTGTGTGGCATCCGGATTACTTCCTGGAACGTGTCGTCACTTTGGGCAGAAATTTTGCTTTAGGCCCCTTGGGTGCCGCGGACTTGATCTTGCCGGTCTGCACCGGATCCTCGCCAAACCCGGCCTGATACTCAGTCTGGCCACAGCGCACGCAATTGTTGAATGGAAATTCAGCCCCGTCGTCTTCGATGTACGGATCAGTCATCTCTTCACCCCTTTTCAAATGCGGGCCGACACCGGCAAACCCTTTTGCCTGAAAAAATATCGACCTCCAAGGCTTTTGAGACTAGCCGGTCATTCCTGGACTTGTTATTCAGATCGCCTGGGGCCCGACGAATGGCCTACGGAAATTAAACACAACGACGAACCGTTGGTCTCACGCGGCTAAAGATTCCCGGCGACCGGCCGCTGCCCTTTTTCCTGCGCAATAAATCTCAAGGAGAGAACATGGAAATCAAAGGATTCCCAACGATGCCTGTTGTAAAGCTCACGGACGAGCAGATCGCCGCCGGTAAAGCCGGGGCGGAGAAATTCAAGGAAAAAGTCGCTTCAGGTGAAATTGTCATCAAGCAGCCGACCGGGCCGAGCCCGTTGCAGCCTGGCGTCATATACCACCCGGACCCGGTTCAGCCAGTTCAACCAGGCGATACCCCGCCACTCGTCGCGATCGACACCCCACTGACCTACGACTCGAAAGGCACCATCCTGCTCAAACCGCAGGGCTGATTGTCAGCAACGAGCCCATTCCGTTGAATGGGCTCACAAGCGGAAACAATGCTCAGCGCAACTTGACCGCCGTACCGGTCGCAAACACCACAACCATGCCACCCTTCCCTGCCGGCATGCTGATCTCGAAATCCACCCCGACCACCGCATCCGCCTGCAAGGCCCGCGCGCGCTCCTTGATCTCGTCAGTCGCCTGAACCCGCGCCTCCTTCAACGCCCGCTCCAGTGTCTGCGAACGCCCGCCGAAAAAGTCCCGCATGCCCGCGAACATATCGCGAATCACGTTCACGCCCTGCACCGATTCGGCACTGACGATGTCCAGATACGCCGTAATCTGCCGGCCTTCGATGGATTGGGTGGTGGAAATGATCATGGAGGTCGTCCTTTTACATGCCGGATAAAACCGCGATTGTAATGCCCTGACAAAAAGAAGCCGAACCGATCTCTGTGACCAAAAAAATCAGGACGCCAGAATGCACAAAACCCCTGGTTTCTTTCGAAACCAGGGGTTTTGATTACATCGAATTTGGCGGTGAAGGAGAGATTCGAACTCTCGATACAGTTTCCTGTATACACACTTTCCAGGCGTGCTCCTTAAGCCACTCGGACACTTCACCGTATCTCTTCAAACATGTTCTGTCTGTCGAGGCGCGCTAATGTAGTCGAAAGCTTTTCTGATGGCAAACTTTTTTTCAGAATTTTCATGCGGTTAAGAGAAAAAGTCGCTTCCACCTTCTAGCGGCCATGGCAATCCGGCCAATCTCGGGTGGGCGCAGCCCTTCTATATAGGCTTGAAGGCGTTAGCCATGGGGCACGTTGCGGCGGACAAGCTGCTCAAGGGTGACCGGCGGGTCAGTCACAGTGCTTTACCTGACCGGCGACGGTGGGTAACGTCTGCCCATCTTTCTTATAAGGAATTGCGCCATGAGCGACCTGATTGCCTACCACCTCGAAGACGGTATCGCGACCCTGACCCTGAGCAACGGCAAGGTCAACGCCATTTCCCCGGACGTGATCGCGGCCTTCAACGCGGCGCTGGATCAGGCGGTGGCGGATCGTGCCATTGTGATCATCACCGGTCAGCCGGGCATTCTCTCTGGCGGCTACGACCTGAAAGTGATGACCGCCGGCCCTAAAGAAGCCGTGTCCCTGGTGACTGCTGGTTCGACCCTGGCCCGCCGCCTGCTGTCGCACCCGTTCCCGGTGATCGTCGCTTGCCCAGGGCATGCCGTAGCCAAAGGCGCATTCATTCTGTTGTCCGCCGATTACCGGATCGGTGTCGACGGCCCGTTCAGCATTGGTCTGAACGAAGTGCAGATCGGCATGACCATGCACCACGCCGGCATCGAGCTGGCTCGTGATCGTCTGCGTCGCTCGGCCTTCCATCGCTCGGTGATCAACGGCGAGATGTTCGATCCGCAAAGCGCAGTGGATGCCGGCTTCCTCGACAAAGTGGTCGCGGCCGAAGAACTGCAAAGTGCCGCCCTTGCCGCCGCGCGTCAGTTGAAGAAGATCAACATGACCGCGCACAAGAACACCAAGCTGAAAGTGCGCAAGGCGCTGCTGGAAACCCTGGACAACGCGATCATCCAGGATCAGGAGCATCTGGGCTGATACCCGGCTCGCACCGTTTCAGAAAAGCCCGACCGTCGTGTCGGGCTTTTTCTTACGCGGCCTGTTGAAAACGCCGCAGCAGCTCTAGGACGCCTCTGACCAACAAGTCGGAAACATGCGCTTAAACATCGCCCATCTCCGGACTCTATATCGGCAATTGCCGAAAACAGTGCACATCCGTACACTGCGCCACCTTTTGTCCCGATGGGCCTGAAAATGCTGTTTGTGTTTCGTATGTTATTGATGGGCCTGCACTTTGTTCTGGCGGGGATCCTCGGAGTGATCCTCGGGCTGTGCCGGCCATTCAATCCGGACAACAGTCGCCTGTGCGCCCGCCTCTATGCACTGCCGGCCATGTGCATTTTGCGTCTGCGAGTGAAGGCCGAAGTCGGCCCGTTGATGAACAAACCCGACAGCTGCGTGATCATCGCCAACCATCAGTCCAACTACGACCTGTTCGTGTTCGGCAACGTGGTGCCGCGTCGGACGGTGTGCATCGGCAAAAAGAGCCTGAAGTGGGTGCCGCTGTTCGGGCAGCTGTTCTGGCTGGCGGGCAATGTGTTGATCGATCGTGGGAACGCGCACAAGGCGCGCCAGTCGATGCTGACCACCACCGACACCTTGCAGCACAAAGACACCTCGATCTGGGTGTTCCCGGAAGGCACCCGCAACCTGGGCGAGGAACTGCTGCCATTCAAGAAAGGCGCGTTCCAGATGGCCATTGCTGCCGGGGTGCCGATCGTTCCGGTGTGTGTCAGCAGCTACATCAAGCACATGCGCCTGAACCGCTGGCACGGCGGGAAAATTCTCATACGCTCGCTGCCGGCAATTCCTACCGCCGGCCTGACCATGGACGACATGCCCATGCTCATCAACCAATGCCGCGAGCAGATGCGCGAATGCATCGATGCGATGGATCGGCAGCTGCAAGCCGCGTGAAAAAGAAGCCCGCCCTGTGCGGGTTTTCTTTTGCCCGGTGAACTGTGCAGATTTCACTGACTCTCAAGCAGCGACACGGCTAAGCTGAAGCCATGTCTCCCCTGCCATCTGCCAAGAAGAAGTGAATCACCACCATGGGTCGAGTTGTTGCTGCTGCGGTTTACAGCGCCGGTAAGAAAGTCACCAATATTTCCCTCGACGAAGGCGCGGCCTGGGCCGCCAAGACCGGCCACTTCGTCTGGATCGGCCTCGAAGAGCCGAACGCCCAGGAACTCTCCAACCTGCAACGCCAGTTCAACCTGCACGAACTGGCCATCGAAGACGCCCTGGAAAAGCACAGCCGGCCGAAGCTGGAAACCTTTGGCGACGCGCTGTTCATCGTCACCTACTCGCCGGTGCGCGAACACGGGATTCTGCAGTTCATCGAAACCCACATCTTTGCCGGCAAGGGCTACATCATCACTGCCCGTAACGGCCACTCGGCGTCCTACGCCCACGTCCGCCAACGCTGTGAGGCGCGACCGCTGTTGCTGGAGCACGGGGAAGATTTCGTACTGTATGCGCTGCTGGATTTCGTGATCGAAAACTATCAGCCGGTGGGCGAAGCGATCCACGCCGAGATCGATGAACTGGAACGCAACGTGTTGTGCAGCGCACTGAATGAATACGACATCCAGAAGCTGCACGGCCTGCGTCGCGACGTCCTGCGCCTGCGCCGTTACGCCGCGCCGATGGTGGAAATCGGCGAGGAACTGCAGAAGCTGAGCTTTCCCTTCATCGACAAGAACATGCGCCCGTACTTTCGCGATGTGCAGATTCACGTGAACCGGCAGATGGAAGACCTGACCACCCTGGCCGACATCGCCAGCCAGACCATTGAAATCGGCGTGTTGCTGGAGGCGTCACGCCAGAGCGTGGTGCAGCGCAAATTCGCGGCATGGGCGGCGATTCTGGCGTTCCCCACGGCAGTGGCGGGGATTTATGGGATGAACTTCCAGAACATGCCGGAGCTGAGCTGGCACTACGGCTATTTCGGCGTGCTGGGCTTTATCACGGTCGGCTGCGTGAGCCTGTGGGCGAGCTTCAAGAAATCCGGCTGGCTATAAGAAAAAACGCCCCCGTGCAAAACACGGGGGCGCCTGGATTCAAGCAGCGGTCGGCTTGTGCGCCACGAAACGCATCATCCATTCCGCCACCGTGGCGCCGTGGTGATCGTTTTCAAGGCTGGCCACGCCCTTGCTGTAGATCTGCTCGCCCAGCGCTTCCTGACGCAGATCCAGCAGCGCTCGCGAGTAGTCGTGAATAAATTCGGGATGCCCCTGGAAGCACAGCACCTGATCGTTGATGTGGTACGCGGCGAACGGGCAGAAATCGCTCGATGCAATCACCGTGGCGTTCTCCGGCAACGCCGTGACTTGATCCTGGTGGCTGATCAACAGCGTCAGCTCTTCACGCACCGGGCTCATCCACGGCGCCTTGGCCGCCAGTTTGTAGTTGTGGATGCCGACACCCCAGCCTTGCGTGGCGCGCTCGCTCTTGCCGCCCAGCAGCAGTGCCAGCAGCTGATGGCCGAAGCACACGCCGAGCAGTTTGTCGCCGCGCTCATAGCGGTTCAGCAGGTATTGCTTGAGGGTCTGGATCCACGGATCGGTACCGAACGAGTCGGCCTTGCTGCCGGTGACCAGATACGCATCGAAGGTCAGGTCATCACTCGGATAATCGCCCTGCATCACGTTGTACACCGTGAACTCGGCGGCGATCGGCTGTTGCGAGAACAGGCGCTGGAACATCTGCCCGTAACCCTGATATTCATCGACCAGTTCCGGACGCAGGATGTCGGTTTCCAGAATGCAGATGCGTAGCGACATAAAAAATACCTGACACGTGATGGGAATAATGCACACCCCAGAGCCTGCCTTGAAACCACCCGGCAAGGCAAGCCCCGAAATGCGTCCCCACCCCGTTAGAACAACTCGCCTTTCGCGGCTTTTTCCAACAGCAGCGCAGGCGGCGCGAAACGCTCGCCGTACTGCTCCGCCAGGTACTGCGCCCGCGCGACAAAGTCCTTCACACCATATTGGTTGATGAACTGCAGCGCACCGCCCGTCCATGCCGCAAAACCGATGCCGAAGATCGAGCCGACGTTGGCGTCCGCCGTCGACGTCAGCACGCCCTCCTCCACGCAACGCACGGTTTCGATGGCCTGCACGAACAGCAGCCGGTCACGTACATCCTTCGGCGAAATCTGCCCGTCGGCTTTCTCGAAACGGGTTTTCAGTTCGGGCCATAGATGTTTCTGCCCACCCGCCGGGTACTCATAAAAACCGCCTCCCGCCGCCTTGCCCGGCCGCTTGTATTCGTTGAGCAGCAAGTCAATCACGGCGAACGCCGGGTGCTCAATCAGCGGTTTCCCTTCTGCTTGAAGGTCTTTGGCCGTTTGCTGACGGATATGGCTCATCAGGCTGAGGGAAACTTCGTCAGAGATCGCCAGCGGCCCGACAGGCATGCCGGCCTTGCGCGCTTCGGTCTCGATCATCGGCGCACTGACGCCCTCACCGAGCATCGCGATGCCTTCATTGGTGAAGGTGCCGAATACTCGCGACGTGAAGAAGCCGCGATTGTCGTTGACCACAATCGGGGTTTTCTTGATTTGCAGTACGAAATCGAACCCGCGTGCGAGGGTTTCTTCGCTGGTCTGTGCGCCTTTGATGATTTCCACCAGCGGCATCTTTTCCACCGGGCTGAAGAAGTGCAGGCCGATGAACTTGCTTTGATCCGGTACTGCAGTGGCCAAGCCAGTGATTGGCAAGGTCGACGTGTTGGAAGCAATCACCGCATCCGCACCGACCACCTGTTGCGCTGCTGCCGAGACCTTGGCCTTGAGTTGACGATCCTCGAACACCGCCTCGATGATCAGATCGCAACCTGCCAGATCGGCATCGCTTTCGGTCGGATGAATCCGCGCCAGAACCGTTTCACGCTGCTGCACAGACATTTGCCCGCGAGCGACTTTCTTGTCCAGCAACGCCGCCGAATGCGCCTTGCCCTTTTCGGCAGCCGCAAGGTTGATGTCCTTGAGCACCACGTCGATCCCGGCCGATGCGCTGACATAGGCGATCCCGGCGCCCATCATGCCCGCGCCGAGTACGCCCACGCGCTTCGTCACATAAGGCGCAAAATCCTGCGGACGCGAACCGCCGGCATTGATTTCATTGAGCTGGAACCAGAAGGTGCCGATCAAGTTTTTCGAGATCTGGCCGGTGGTCAGTTCGGTGAAGTAGCGGGTTTCGATCAGGTGCGCCGTGTCGAAATCCACCTGCGCGCCTTCCACCGCCGCACACAGAATTTTCTCCGGTGCCGGCAACGTGCCCTGGGTTTTGGTACGCAGGATCGACGGCGCAATCGCCAGCATCTGAGCAACTTTCGGATTGGATGGTGTGCCGCCGGGAATCTGATAACCCTTCACATCCCAACGCTGCACAGCCGCAGGATTGGCCAGGATCCAGGCCCGGGCCTTGGCCAGCAGCTCATCGCGATCCGCCGCCAGTTCATCGATCAATCCGGCCTGCAACGCCTGCTGCGGACGGACCTTCTTGCCTTCGAGCAGATACGGCAAAGCCTTTTCGATGCCAAGCATGCGTACCATGCGCACCACGCCACCGCCGCCCGGCAACAGGCCGAGGGTCACTTCCGGCAAACCGAGTTGCACCGACGCATCGTCCAGCGCCACGCGGTGGTGGCAAGCCAGGCAGATTTCCCAGCCACCGCCGAGCGCCGCGCCGTTGATCGCCGCGACCACCGGTTTGCCGAGGGTTTCCAGGGTGCGCAACTGGCCCTTGAGAGTCAGCACCATGTCGTAGAACGCCTTGGCTTCGGGCTTGCCGACCTTGATCAGTTCATTCAGGTCGCCACCGGCGAAGAAGGTTTTCTTGGCCGAAGTGATGATCACCCCGGCGATGTCATCTTTTTCCGCCTGCAAACGGGCGACGCTTTCGGCCATGGCTTCGCGGTACACCGCGTTCATGGTGTTGGCGCTCTGGCCCGGCATGTCGATGGTCAGGAGGACGATGCCGTCCTGGCCTTTTTCGTAACGAATGGCTTGGGTCATGACAGGATTCCTTGGGGTCAGAGGCGTTCGATGATGGTGGCGATGCCCATGCCGCCGCCGACGCACAGCGTCGCGAGGCCGTAGCGCAGGCGCCGGGCTTCCAGTTCATCGAGCAAGGTGCCGAGGATCGCGCAGCCGGTGGCGCCCAGCGGGTGGCCCATGGCGATCGAGCCTCCATTGACGTTGACCTTGTCCGGGTCGACGGCCATGTCCTTGATGAACTTCAGCACCACCGAGGCGAACGCCTCGTTGACTTCAAACAGGTCGATGTCTTCCACCCGTAGCCCGGCCTTGGCCAGCGCCTTGCGAGTGGCCGGCGCCGGGCCGGTGAGCATGATGGTCGGATCGGTGCTGGTGACCGCCGTGGCGACAATTCGCGCCCGGGGTTGCAGACCCAGCGCCCGGCCCTTGGCCTCGGAGCCGATCAGCATCAGCGCCGCGCCATCGACGATCCCCGAGCTGTTGCCCGGCGTGTGCACATGATTGATCCGCTCGACATGGCTGTAGACCCGCAACGCAGTGGCGTCGAAGCCCATCTGGCCGATCATCTCGAAGCTCGGCTTGAGCTTGCCCAGGCCTTCAAGGGTCGACTCGGCGCGAATGAACTCATCGTGATCGAGCAGGATGATGCCGTTCTGGTCCTGTACCGGCACCAACGACTTGTTGAACGAACCGTCGGCCCGGGCACGCGCGGCTTTCTGCTGCGAGTGCAGCGCATAGGCATCGACGTCCTGCCGGCTGAAGCCTTCAAGGGTGGCGATCAGGTCGGCGCCGACGCCTTGTGGTGTGAAGTGGCTGTGCAGGTTGGTCTGCGGGTCCAGCGCCCAGGCACCGCCGTCGCTGCCCATCGGCACCCGGGACATGGATTCGACGCCACCGACCACCACCAGGTCTTCGAACCCGGAGCGCACTTTCATCGCCCCCAGGTTCACCGCTTCCAGCCCCGAGGCGCAGAAGCGGTTGATCTGCACGCCCGCGACGCTGACGTCCCAATCGGCCACCTGCACGGCGGTCTTGGCGATGTCCGAGCCCTGATCGCCAATCGGCGTGACACAGCCCAGCACCACGTCATCGACCTGGCTGGTGTCCAGCGCCGTGCGCGCTTGCAAAGCGGTCAGCAGCCCTGCCACCAGGTTCACCGGTTTGACGCTGTGCAGCGAACCGTCGGCCTTGCCCTTGCCACGGGGCGTGCGTAACGCGTCGAAAATCAAAGCTTGGGTCATGACGTCCTCGAACCTGTGCGGTGAGTGAAATTCGTGTTGTCACTGTTGTCTTCGCAGGCCATGGATTCAATGACCACAGCGCTCAATGACGTTGACGCGCACGCTCAGACGGACGGTCATCCGTGGCTTGATTAACCGGTTCAGGTGCGCGAGCTGTCTAGCAAACGGGCGGCAAAGAAGCTGGCAATGGGCCTCATGCCTTTTTAATCGCGACGGGTAGCAAATACATACGAAATGGATCTAAGCCAAGCGTGACGCGGGCCCTAAGGTGAAGATGTACGTCGTTGTCGTCGGGTTTTGCCGAGACAGGCGTTCGCTACAGGAAGTGCAGCGCTTGCCGTCATGGATATGCAGGCAGGTATCAGGAAATAACAAAAAAGGCGGTCAAGCCATGTTCAAACAACCGAAAGTACGGCAAGCAGGGCTCATTCTTTTCGCCACGACGCTGTTGTTGATTCTGCCGAACCTGACCAAGGTCATCGGCTGATTCAAGCGGCAGGTATTGTTCATCGCCACTGAAAATGTGACTGGCCCGCTACCCGGGCCAGCGTGGCTGTGCCAACCTTTGCGCACTTCCACGACACGGACGGCGATCACTTGAAAACGCTCATTCTGTTCGGGGCCATGCTGCTGAGCATGCCCCTGTCTGCCGCGCAGCTGAACCTGGAGCTGGGCGCGAACAGCCGCATCTGGCAGACCGAGGAATTGCTCAAGCATCCTCAGGTACAAACCCTCACGATCAAGAATGACGTGTCCTACAAGAAGGACATGACTTATCGCGCCGTGCCGATTGCCGCGCTGCTGACCGGAATCAAACCGGACGATCACCTGCAAGCCGTGGCGCTGGACGGTTTTGCCGCCGAACTGTCCGCCGCGCCGCTACTCAACAACAAAGGTTCACGCGCCTGGCTGGCCATCGAGGATCCGGCGCAGCCCTGGCCGCCGCTGTCGGAAGGCAAGCACAGCGCCGGGCCGTTTTATCTGGTGTGGACCGATCCACAGGCCGGCAATATCAGCCCGGAACAATGGCCGTTCGAAGTGGCGAGCATCAAGCGCATGGCGCCAGTGGCCGAGCGCTTCCCTGCTCTGCTGCCGGATCCTGCGTTGAAGGGCGATGACCCGGTGAATCAGGGTTTTGCGCTGTTCCAGAAAAACTGCCTGGCCTGCCATCGCCTGAATGGCGCGGGGGATGCGCAGTTCGGGCCGGACCTGAACATTCCGTACAACCCGACCGAGTACTTCGGCGCGGACTTCCTCAAGCGCTATATCCGCGATCCGCAGAGTCTGCGTCAGTGGCCGCAAGCGAAGATGCCAGGGTTTTCCGCCGAAGTGTTGCCGGATGCGGATCTGCATAAGCTGATCGGGTATTTGCAGCACATGGCCGGGCGCAAGGTTGCGCCGGCCAAGTAATCCAATTACGCCGCTTACTGCTGCTGAACCGAGATGATTGGCGCTGGTGTCGGCGACACCAGCACTTTCGCGTGCATCTGCTCTGACCCGCCGCCCCGGCGCATCCCGCGCACCGGGCAGGCATCCAGATAATCCAGACCCACCGCCAGTTTCAGGTGCCGCTCCGGCCGAGCCAGTTCATTGGTCACGTCAAAGCTGTACCAGGCGTCATCGATCCAAGCTTCGGCCCAGGCGTGACTGGCCAGATGCTCGCAATCCTCACTGTACAGATAACCCGACACATATCGCGATGGCACCCCAAGGCTGCGCGCGCAGGCGAGAAACGCGTGGGCGTGATCCTGGCAAACACCCGCCCGCCCGGCAAACGCTTCGGCGGCGCTGGTGTCGACTTCGGTGGCGCCCGGCTTATAGGTCATGTGCTGGTTCAGCCCATGCATCAGGTCGATCAGTGCATTGCGGTCGCGTCGTTGTTTGCAGGACTTCTCGGCAAACGCCCGCAGTGCCTCGTCAGCCTCGGTGAGCCGGGTGAAACGCAGGAACGGCAGCGCCGACTGACTCTCGTGCTCGGCTTCGCGCAACTCATCGATATCCACCTGTCCCCGGGCGCCGATGATGATCGCTTCGTGGGGTTCGTCCATGGTCAGCACGTGCAGGATGTTGCCGAACGGATCGAGCTGGGCGCGCACCGGGCGCGGCAGGTCGAGCTGCCAGCTCAGCACGTGCTGACGCTCGCTGTCGTGGGGTGTCAGGCGCAGGTACTGGATGCTCGCGCGCACCTGATCTTCGTAGTGATAGGTGGTCTCGTGGCTGATGGAAAGTCTCATGCGGCCTCCAGGTAGGAACTGTGAATGGCGTTGCCCAGCTGGCGCACCAGCGGGATGAATTCGGTGAGCCAGGCGTGCAGCCCTTCCTCGAGAATTTCTTGAATGCCGGTGTAGCGCAGACGCGCGTCCATTTCCGCCGCCAGTCGTTGTGCAGGACGACCGTTGGCCCCCGGCAGTTGCGCGAGAATCTGGTCGATTTCTTCGGTGCAGGCCCGCAGCGAACGCGGCACGTCGGCGCGCAACAACAGCAGCTCGGCCACATGCCGGGCGCCCGGGGCATCGCGATAGATCTCGGTGTAGGCCTCGAACGATGACAAGGCCCGCAACAGCGCACTCCACTGGTAATAGGCATGCGCGGTGCCGTCGCTGACCGCTTCGGCCTGATCGCCGGCCATTTCGTAGCGGGCATCGAGCAGGCGCAACGTGTTGTCAGCGCGTTCGATAAACGTACCCAGGCGAATAAAACGAAACGCATCGTTGCGCATGATGGTGCCGTAGGACGCGCCCCGAAACAGGTGCGAACGCTCCTTGATCCACTCGCAGAAACGGCTCATGCCATAACGGCTGAGGCCCTGATTGGCGATCCCGCGGATCTCCAGCCAGGTGGCGTTGATGTTCTCCCACATGTCGGCAGTAATTCGCCCCCGCACCGCATGAGCACTGGCTCGCGCCGCGCCGAGGCAGCTATAGATGCTCGCCGGATTCGCCGCATCGAGGGCGAAGAAGTGCAGCAAGCGCTCGGCATGCAACTCGCCGTGGCGTTCCAGGTAATCGTCCAGCGTACCGGTGATCAGCAGCGGCATCGCCAGTTCGTGCAGACCGTCGCCACGGCCGTCCTGCGGCATCAGCGACAGCGAATAACTGACATCGAGCATCCGTGCGAGGTTTTCCGCCCGCTCCAGGTAACGCGACATCCAGTACAGATCCGAGGCAGTTCTACTTAACATGGCAGGCTTCCTTCAATCCTCGACCACCCAGGTGTCCTTGGTTCCGCCGCCCTGGGATGAATTCACCACCAGAGAGCCTTCACGCAGGGCGACACGGGTCAAACCGCCGGGTACGACCCGGGTTTCGCGGCCGGACAATACGAACGGGCGCAGGTCGATATGGCGCGGCGCAATGCCGTTTTCGACAAAGGTCGGACAGGTCGACAGCGACAGCGTCGGTTGCGCGATATACGCGTGGGGCTTGGCCTTGATCCGCTCGCGGAAGGCATCGATTTCCGCGGTCGTCGCTGCCGGCCCCACGAGCATTCCGTAACCGCCGGAGCCCTGGGTTTCCTTGACCACCAGATCCGGAAGATTGGCCAGGACATGGGAAAGTTCAGACGGATTGCGGCATTGCCAGGTCGGCACGTTCTTCAGGATCGGCTCTTCGTCGAGGTAGAAACGGATCATCTCGGTGACAAACGGATACACCGATTTGTCGTCGGCCACGCCGGTGCCGATGGCATTGGCCAGCACCACGTTGCCGGAGCGATACGACGACAGCAGCCCCGGCACGCCGAGCATCGAATCCGGGCGGAAGGCCAGTGGATCGAGGAATGCGTCGTCGAGCCGGCGGTAGATCACGTCCACCGCTTTCGGCCCGTCGGTGGTGCGCATGAAGACTTTGTCGTCGCGCACGAACAGGTCCGCGCCCTCCACCAGCTCCACGCCCATTTCCCGGGCCAGGAACGCATGCTCGAAAAACGCGCTGTTGAACCGTCCCGGTGTCAGCACCACGACACTCGGGTCGTCGATCGGGCTTGAGCTTTTCAGGGTGTCGAGCAACAGGTTCGGGTAATGGTCGATCGGGGCGATGCGCTGGGCCGCGAACAGCTCGGGGAACAGGCGCATCATCATCTTGCGGTCTTCGAGCATGTAGCTCACGCCGCTCGGCGTGCGCAGGTTGTCCTCGAGCACGTAATACGTGCCGTCGCCGTCGCGCACCAGATCGACGCCGGAGATGTGCGAATAGATATCGCGGTGCAGATCCAGCCCCTGCATCGCCAACTGGTATTGCTCGTTGGCCAGCACCTGTTCGGCGGGAATGATCCCGGCCTTGATGATGCGCTGCTCGTGGTAAAGGTCGGCGAGGAACATGTTCAACGCCTTGACCCGCTGGATGCAGCCGCGCTCGACGATCCGCCACTCGCTGGCGGGAATGCTGCGCGGGATGGTGTCGAAGGGAATCAGGCGTTCTGTCCCTTGCTCGTCCCCGTAGAGCGTGAAAGTGATCCCGGCACGATGGAACAGCAGATCGGCCTCGCGTCGCCGCTGGGCCAGCAGTTCGTCAGGCGTTTCGGCCAGCCAGCGGGCAAACTCCCGGTAATGCGGGCGGACCTGGCCGCCGGCATCGTACATTTCATCAAAATAGGTGCGGATCATGCCGTACTCCTTGTCACCCCGGACATACAGGCCTTCGCAAGGCCCGTGCCATCGGCATAAACGCTTTGATTTCAATCGGTTGGATAATCACGCCACACGCACCGCACCATTCCTGTGCGGCAAATGCCCCAACCTGATCGCCCCCGCTTCATTGCGACGCAGTCCCGTCGCCTATCACCAGCATAGTCAGAGTTGATTTCACTGCCCGCCGACGGCTGCGGATAATCCGCGCATCCGCTGCAAAAACGTCGCTGACGAAGTCCGCAGCTCCACTTATCCGGCTTGCCTCGGCAGCCTTCCCGGCCGTAACCCTGACCGGTTTCCTCTCCTTCCGGTCTTCCCTTTCAGCCACCTTTTCAGGTGGCTTTTTTTTGCGCCGGTTTCTTGTTTCAGGGTTTTGCCATGCGCTTTCGGGGCGGCAGAAACGACAACGGCCGACCCGAAGGTCAGCCGTAGCTCGACGTGTTGCGAGAGTGATCAGTTCAAACGGTGCCGGTTGCGGATCTCCTGTTTCACGCCCCAGCCTTCGATGATGCCGCCCAAGGGCTCGACCACCGCCGAAAAGCCCTGCTCGAAATCGCCAATGTCGTCGTAGGTTGCGTACATCACCTTGCTCAATTCCAGAGACCAGGCGCCGTCGTCGCGCGCACTGACCTGGGCATTGATGGATTCACCGCGAAATTTGCCTGCCGCCCTGCGCGCCCGCTCCTCGTCCGGGAAAATGGCGTAGAACTCGATGGGATGGAATCGGGAAAAATCGAAACCGCCTTCTTTCATGCGGCGCAGCACGCTGCTGCTGATGTCTTCTTGATAGGCTGTGCTCATGAATCGTCCCCCTCGCATAGATGGATAGACTTTCCGTATTCCCTGCACTGGCCCACAGGGCCCGGGTGCTTACGGCAACCGCGTTGCCGGCGGGAAACAAGCATGTAGCTGACAAGACCAGACCTTAGCGATCCGTTCGCTGATCTCGCTTGCAGAGTAGCCCCAAGATAGAGCCGCTGCCAAGGCCTGGTAAGCAATGTAAAGGAAGATTCAGATTGGGGTGATGCTGCGGATTTCGATGCTGTTCTGGGTTTTCAGGCTTTTTACGCCGGCATCGGCGGTGCGCCCTTCCAGATCGTTCAGGTCAAGCTCGGCGGCGACCGGCAGCAATCGTTCCTTGATGAGGCGGGCTGCCCGTTCATGACTGGGGCATTCCTCGCACTCGAAGACTTCGTCGATCGTTTCACCATGATCGTCCACGAAAGTGACTTTCCACTTTGACATCGGAGCCTCCTCGATCAAACCCGCAAATGGGCTTACACCTATCTCGACTTTTGTCAGGATTGATCGTTCAAAAGGTTTACACCGATGCAACATGAAAAAAGCCGAGGCCGGCGTGTTTTCGCACACCGGCCTCGGCTTTTTCTGACCCGCGAACGATCAGTCGTTGCTTGGCTTGTTCACCGCTTGCAGCACGTATTGCGGCAAGGCGAAAGCACCGATGTGGATTTCCGAGTTGTAGTAGCGAGTGACGATGCCGCTGCCGATGAAGCGCTGTTGCAGCACTTCGCGGCTCAGCTTGCGGTAGGCCGGGTTGGTCGAGCCCCAGGCGAAGGTCATCGAACCGCCGATGTAGGTCGGTACGGCCGCCTGATAGAAGTGCCAGTCCGGGAACAGGCTGCGCAGGCGGCCGGCGGTGGTTTTCACTTCTTCGATCTGCATGAACGGCGTGCCGTTCTGGGTCACGAGGATGCCGCCCTCGTTCAGGCAGCGGTGGCAGGCCTGGTAGAAGTTTTCCGAGAACAGCACTTCGCCCGGGCCGATCGGGTCGGTGGAGTCGGAAATGATCACGTCGAACTTTTCAGTGGTGGTGGCGACGAAACGCATGCCGTCGTCGATCACCAGGTTCAGGCGTGGATCGTCGTAGGCGCCCTTGGAGTGGTTCGGCAGGAACTCCTTGCACATGTCGACCACGGTGCCGTCGATCTCGACCATGGTGATGTGTTCGACGCTGGCGTGTTTGGTCACTTCGCGCAGCATGCCGCCGTCGCCGCCGCCGATGATCAGCACGCGCTTGGCGGTGCCGTGGGCGAGGATCGGCACGTGGGTGAGCATTTCGTGGTAGATGAATTCATCGGCTTCAGTGGTCTGGATCACGCCGTCCAGCGCCATCACCCGGCCCATGCGCGGGTTCTGGAAGATCACCAGGTGCTGGTGTTCGGTGCGCACTTCGTGCAGCAGTTTTTCCATGCGAAAACGCTGGCCGTAGCCTTCGTAGAGGGTTTCCAGGTATTCGCTGGTCTTGGTGACGGTCATGGTGAAGTGCTCCGATGAATGCGCGGGCGCCAATCGTCAGGTTCGATTGCCCGGGAAAGGCGCGCATTCTACGTTGCCGAAGATGACAGGTCGAACCTCAGTTCATCGGCCCGACCCAATCAGGCTGCGAACGGTCAGATCCGCACACTGCCCCGCGGTCCGGCAATCGCCCAGATGATCAGGCCCAGCACCGGCAGGAGGATGATCAACAGCACCCAGAGGATTTTCATCCCGGTCTCGGCGCCGCTTTTCAGCACATTGATGATCGCCCAGATGTCGAGCGCAAGAATGATCAGGCCGACCAGGCCGTTGAACGTGGAACCCATGGTGTCGCTCCAGAATAGTGGCATGCACTTTTAGGATAGACGGTCACGCACAGGGTTCCCTTTTATTGCGTTCAGACGTGAACGGCGACCTTCAGGGCTTCCAGCGACGGCGCGGCGGCAATGCCGACTTCGGCACACAGTTCCAGCACGCGCGGTACGTCGTTGCCGTAGACCAGTACCACTTGCAGCTCGTCGTCGAGCAGCTGACTGAAGTTCATCAGCGTGTAACCGCCGTTTTCCTTGTTCAGGCTGCTCATCTGCACCTGGATGCGGTTGAGCGCGGTCAGCGCTTCGGTCTTGGCCAGTTGCTTGGGCTTGAGGTTGAAGTCGACGCCCGGGCCGAACGAGGCAACGATCTGCGCGAACAGGTCGGCGTAAGTATCCGCCTGGAACAGCACGGTCTCCGGCAGGCTGCCGACCACGACCCACTCGCCCAGCGGAATCGGGAAAGTGTCGTCGTAGTTGATGTCCGGGTTGGCGGTCAGAAAAGCGTCGGCATCGGCGTAGGCCTGCGCCGCTTCGTCAGCGACCTTCAGGATCTCGTCTTCGCCCATGCAGCCGGAGCTGATTTTGCTGATGAGTTCGGCGAGTGCGGCTTTCATGGGGGCGGATCCTGTGGCGAAGGGAATTTTGAGGGCGCGAAGGATAGCGCATTCTCGCCTTCGCCACAGAGCGGGTTCCGGCCAGCGGCGTTAGCCCAGCAGTTTTTCCAGCTGCGCGGTGGTGTCCACGGCGCCCATGGTGCGGGCTGCGTCCAGCGCGGTGATGCCGTTGGCATCCTTGGCTTTCGGATCGGCGCCCTGGTCGATCAGGAAGTCGACGATTTCAACGCGGTTGAACATCGCCGCCATCATCAACGCCGTGCGGCCGTCGAAGGAGGCGCCTTCGATCTGCGCCCCACCGGCGACCAATGCCTTGACCACGGCCAGATCACCCTTGAACGCCGCGCCGGCAATCGGGCTCTGGCCGTTGCCGTTGCGTTGTTCCGGGTCGGCCTTGTGCTTGAGCAGCACTTGCACCGCGTCAACGTGACCGTAATAACTGGCGAGCATCAGCAGGGTGTCGCCCTTGCTGTTGGTCAGGTTCACCGGCAGACCGGCAGTGATCAGGCGATCCAGCATCACCGCATCGCCCTCGCGCGCCTTGTTGAATACCTGCTCGGTGAATTCGGCAGCTTCTTCGGGGGTCATCTGGCGGCTTTGGTCGGACATGGGGCAACTCCACTTTCGGTCAATCGGAAAGCCGATAGTTTCCCGAGCGCGGCGATAGCTGTCATCCCCTTTTTTCCAAGACCGCCGATAGCCAATATCAATAACGGAACTTGCCTGCCCGGATGTCCGCAAGGATTTCACCTGTGACTTGCACGTAGGTTTCGGTCCCCGGCAGCCAGGCATAAATCGGGTCATCCCCCGTCTGGCCGGGGTCGAAACCTTCGTTTTTCAGGCGGGTTTTCTGGTATTTGAAGGTGCCGGTGGTTTCCATCTTCACCTTGACCCGCAAGAACAGCGGCACCGCGTAGGCCGGCATGCGCTGGCGGGCGAAAGCCAGCAGCTCGGCGAAATCCAGGGTCGCCAAAGACTCGGCCGGGGTGATCGCCGCCATCCCGGCGCGGCCATTGGTGTTGGGGATTTCCACGCCATAGGCCACCGCTTCGGAAATGTGCGGGTGCTGGAGCAGCAGATTTTCGACCTCGGTGGTCGAGACGTTCTCGCCCTTCCAGCGATAGGTGTCGCCGAGACGGTCGACAAACTGTGCGTGGCCGAAACCGATATTGCGCAGCAGATCTCCGGTGTTGAAGAAGCGATCGCCCTTGGCGAACACGTCCTGCAGCACGACTTTCGCGGTTTTCTGTGGGTCGGTGTAGCCATCCAGCGGCGCCTTGTCATCGATCCGCGCCAGCAACAGGCCTCGCTCGCCCCGGCCGACCTTGCGCATGAAACCGTCAGCGCCGCGAATCGGCTCGCCACTGTCCTGATCGTAGGCGACCAGTTCCCAGGCCATCAGCGAGAAGCCGATGGTGTTGTCGAAATTGAGGATGTTGGTGAAGCCGATATTGCCATCGCTGGCGGCGTAGAGCTCGCAGATATGATCCACGCCGAAGCGGGTCTTGAACTCGGCCCACGCGCCGGGACGAAGGCCGTTGCCGATCATCTTGCGCACGTCGTGACGGCTGTCGTCGGCGCTAAGCGGCTGATCCACCAGATACCGGCACAACTCGCCGACGTAACCGATGGTGGTTGCGCGGTAGCGGCGCACATCGCTCCAGAACTGCCGGGCGCTGAATTTGCGGCGGATGGCGAAACCCGACGCGCCATTGACTGCCGAACCCCAGCACACGCAAAGCCCGGTGGCGTGGTACAGCGGCAAGGTGCAATAGACGATGTCGTCCGGACGCATGTCGAGGGCGATCATGCCGAAGCTCGCCGAGCTACGCATCCAGCGTCCGTGCTTGAACACGCCGGCCTTGGGCAAACCGGTGGTGCCGGAGGTGTAGATATAGAAACAGGGATCGTCGAAGAAAATCTGCCGGCTGCTGGCCGGGTTGTCGCCCGAGGCGTCGGCACTGGCGCTGATCAGGTTGATATAACCCTCGGGCGCGATGCCCGGATGGCTGAACGTATCCTGATCGGCGATGAACCAGGCACGCGCTGCCGGGATCGACACTTGCTCGCGTACCGCCGCAAATGCCGGCAGCAATTCTTCACCGACGACAATCGCCGCCGGTGTCACCAGATTGATGCTGTGGATAAGCGTATCGCGGGTCTGCGAGGTATTGAGCAGCGCGCTGACCGCGCCGACCTTGGCCAGCGCGAGAATCGTCACCAGCAGTTCCGGGCGGTTCTCGATGAACACCGCCACCACATCGCCCTTGCCGATGCCCTGCCCGATTAAGTAGTGGGCGATGCGGTTGGCCCACTGGTTGACCTGTGAATAACTCAGCACCACCTCGCCCGACAGCAGCGCGGGGCCTTCGGGATTGCGCAGGGTCGCTTGCTCGAATGTCCAGCCCAGGCCACAGGTTTGGGTCGGATCCTTGACGTTAGCCACCTTCATGCCTTTCACCACCCGGGGGATAGCTTTGGCAATCATCGGCAGTTTGCGGAGCATCATGCTCCAGGTAATCGTGTCGCTCGGCGCGTGGCGCATGGCAGCTCCCGTTCGACCTTGACGTGCAGGCCGGATTTTTATTGTCGGGCAATCGGGTGAGGCAACCGGCGCTTCTCGAGCGAGGGTCGAGGCCGAAAATACGTCAGGGCTTCGCGGGCTGTACACGCGGTTTTTGCAATGTTTTGTATCCGCCAGCGCTACAAGGTAAAGCGGGATTGCGGCCCGCCGGAATGGTTCCATTGGATCGACAGCGATCCCGCAAAATGCAGGATGCACGATGGCCATTCATGCAGATTGCACGACAGTCGAAATATGCAGGCTTTATAAGTTATTGATTTTTAAAGATATTTAAAAAAAGAAATACTGGCACAATCGCTGCAACTCCCTACGCATGCTTGCCATTCAAGTGCATACGGAGCTGAAAGACATGAGCCTGATCCAAGAAAAATTTACCTCCCTGTTCTCCAACTTCAACGTCACCACTGCGCCACGTCCCGATGGCGGGATTCTGCTGACGCTGAAGAGTGCCGACGGCAAAGTGTTCAAACGTGCGCTGACCTATCAGCAACTGCATGCCGGCGACCAACTGTCGTGGGCGATCAGCGCGATCCGTCGTGATCTGGCAGAACAAGCCAGCGAGCTGCCGCAGATCGGCATGCTGCAAAGCCAGCAGCGTTTTGCCCTGCCGACTTATCACTCGATGTAATCCGAACACCGTATAAACAGACAGGCCGTGGAGCGTTCGCTTCACGGCCTGTTTTTTTTGCGCGTCGATTGGGTGAACTCAGAACGCTTCCGGTTCGATCCCGGTGAAGCTGTCGACAGTCACGTGACCCTCCAGCTCCCCGCCCTCACGGGCCAGGCCGCAGGTCTGCAGGCCGGCGGCCTGGGCGGCATCGAGTTCCTGGACGATGTCGGACAGGAACAGGATTTCCTGCGGTTCGACACCGATGGACTGCTGGATGTTGCTGTACGACTGCGCCTCGCGCTTAGGGCCCGACGTGGTGTCGAAGTAGCCGCTGAACAGCGGCGTCAGATCCCCTGCTTCCGAGCAGCCGAAAATCAGCTTCTGCGCCTGAATCGAACCGGACGAATACACAAACAGTTGATAACCGGCCTGATGCCAGCGCTGGAGCGCTTCAACGGCGTCCGGGTAAACATGGCCTTTCAACTGACCGGCCTGATAACCCTGTTCCCAGACCATGCCCTGCAACGCTTTCAGCGGCGTGGCCTTGCGGTCTTCGGCGATCCACGCCAGCAGAATTTCCACGACCCGCTCGACGTCAGCCTGCGGTTCGTTGCTGTCGCGGCGCACGGCGTCCAGTTGCTCGGCAACATCCGCGCGCTGGGCGTTCTGACGAACGAAGTCCGGCAGGTGTTTGGCGGCATATGGGAACAACACGTCGAATACATAACTCACCGCGCTGGTGGTGCCTTCGATGTCGGTGAGAATGACCTTGATCGACATCGGCTCAGTCCTCCAGACGCGGGAAGCGACCGGCGATGTCTTCGCCGGTGAAGTTGGCGACCCAGCCTTCAGGGTTGTTGAACAGGCGGATCGCCACGAAATGCGGGTTCTCGCCCATGTCGAACCAGTGCTTGGTGCCGGCCGGCACCGAAATCAGGTCGTTCTTCTCGCACAGCACGGCATAGACGTAATCGTCGATGTGCAGGGTAAACAGGCCACGACCAGCGACGAAGAAACGCACTTCGTCTTCGCCATGGCGATGTTCTTCGAGGAACTTGGCGCGAAATTCGGCTTTTTGCGGGTGATCGCTGTTGAGGCTGATCACATCGACAGTGATGTAACCGCGCTCGGTCATCAGTTTGTCGATCTGCTCTTTATAGGCACCGATCACTTCTTCCTGGCTGGCGCCGGGCTGGATCTTCGCGGCGGCTTGCCAGCGGTCGAAGCGCACGCCCTGTTCGGCCAGGGTCGAGGCGATGTCTTCGAAATGGGTCAGCACCTTGTTTGGAATCTCGGGGCTGGAAACGTGATAGACGGACAGGCTGCTCATGGGGCATTCCTCGGTATCGGCCTTGCCGTCCGGTTCTTCGAGACCGGTCGGGCACTGCATTCATCAGGCAAATGGGCTGGTTCTGGTGAAGTCAGCCTTGGCGGTTCATGACGCTGCGGGTCTTCAACTCGCATTCAAACAGGAATTCAAAGGCTTCGATCTGGCGCAACGCATCGCTCATCTGCGCGCCCCAGGTGTAGAGGCCGTGGCCGCGAATCAGATAACCGACGCAATCGGGATGGGCGTCGAGCCAAGGCTGCACCTTGGCGGCAAGGCGCGCAATGTCCTGATCGTTGTCGAAGATCGGCACGCGCACCCGGGACTCGTGGGTCGAAACGCCGCTGAAGGCTTTTTGCAGTTCGTAGTCTTCGAACTCGATGAAGTCTTCGGGCGTCAGGCGCGACAGCACCGTGGCGTTCACCGAGTGGGTGTGCAACACGGCGCCGATCGCCGGACGCCAGCTGTAGAGCTGGGTGTGCAACAAGGTTTCGGCGGACGGTTTTTTGCCCGGTTCCAGGCTGTTGCCGGACAGGTCGGTGGCGAGCACGTCGTCCAGGCCCAACTGGCCCTTGTGCTTGCCGGACACGGTCAGCAGCGCTTCGCTCGGCGACAGGCGCGTCGAGTAATTGCTGCTGGTGGCCGGCGACCAGCCGCGGCCATAAAGAAAACGCCCGGCGTCGACAATTTGCTGGGCAAGCTGTTCACGGGTAAGGCTCATGGCCTGTCCTCTTGCATTCGAATGGCAATGATAACGGCAGCGGCGAGCGCTGCGAGACTGGCAATACTAAAGGTCAATGTCGCGCCCAGGGCATTCCAGCTGTAACCGGAATACAACGCGCCAAGCGCACCACCGGTGCCGGCCAGCGCGGCATACAACGCCTGGCCCTGCCCTTGCTGGCGCGCGCCGAAGCTACGTTGCACGAACGCGATGGCGGCCGCATGAAAGCTGCCGAACGTCGCCGCGTGCAGCACCTGGGCAAACAGCAAGACCCACAGGAACTCGGCGAACGAACCTAGCAGCAACCAGCGCAAGGCCGCCAGCAGAAAACTCGCCATCAGCACCCGCCGCAGGGAAAAACGCGCGAGGATCCGGCTCATGGCCATGAACATCAGCACTTCCGCCACCACGCCGACCGCCCAGAGCATGCCGATCACGCCACGGCTGTAGCCCAGTCGTTCGAGGTGCAGAGTGAGAAACGTGTAATACGGCCCGTGGCTCATCTGCATCAGCGCCACGCAACCGTAGAACGCCAACACCCCGGGATTGCGCAACTGCTTGAGAAAGCCTTCGCCCGTCGGCCGATTGCCCTGAGGCGGCTGAGCGTTCGGCACCCACAGACTGCTGAGGACGATGCCGGCCATGATCAACACCAGCGCCGCCGGGTAGATGTCGAGGCTGAGCCATTCAAACAGGCGACCGAGGGCGACCACGGTGATGATGAAACCGATCGAGCCCCAGAGGCGGATCTGGCTGTAGCGGGAGGTCTGGCCCTGCAAATGCGCCAAGGTGATGACTTCGAACTGCGGCAGCACCGCGTGCCAGAAGAACGCGTGCAAGGCCATGACCATCGCTAGCCAGGCGTAAGTCTTGCTGACGAAAATCAATGAGAACGTCAGCAGCGTACACACCGCGCCGAAGCGCACGATGGCCAGGCGTCTGCCGGTGTAATCGCCGAGCCAGCCCCAGATGTTCGGCGCCACGCAGCGCATCAGCATCGGGATCGCCACCAGCTCGCCGATACGCGCGGCACTGAATCCGAGGTGATCGAAGTACAGCGCCAGAAACGGTGCCGTCGAACCGAGCAAGGCGAAATAGAACAGATAGAAACTGGACAGCCGCCAGTACGGGAGCGCCGCCACGGTCAGACCGCGGCGGCTTTGAGATCACCCATCAAAGCTGACCCAGCACCGGGGTGCTCACGCGCACATCGGCGTTCTGGCCACGGTGACGCAGCAGGTGGTCCATCAGCACGATGGCCATCATCGCCTCGGCAATCGGCGTGGCGCGGATGCCGACGCACGGATCGTGACGGCCCTTGGTGATCACTTCGACCGGGTTGCCATCGATGTCGATCGAACGGCCCGGGGTGGTGATGCTCGAAGTCGGCTTCAACGCCAGGTGCGCGACGATCGGCTGACCCGAAGAGATCCCGCCGAGGATGCCGCCGGCGTTGTTGCTGAGGAAACCTTCCGGGGTCAGCTCGTCACGGTGTTCGGTGCCGCGCTGGGCAACGCAGGCAAAACCGGCGCCGATTTCCACGCCTTTGACCGCGTTGATGCTCATCAGCGCGTGGGCCAGTTCGGCGTCGAGACGGTCGAAGATCGGCTCGCCCAGGCCCGGCATCACACCTTCGGCGACCACGGTGATCTTCGCGCCGACGGAGTCCTGATCGCGACGCAGCTGGTCCATGTAGGCTTCCAGCTCCGGCACCTTGTCCGGGTCCGGGCTGAAGAAGGCGTTCTGCTCGACCGATTCCCAGGTCTTGAACGGGATTTCGATCGGGCCGAGCTGGCTCATGTAGCCGCGAATGACGATGCCCTGGCTGGCCAGGTACTTTTTGGCGATGGCGCCCGCCGCGACGCGCATGGCGGTTTCCCGCGCGGAGCTGCGACCGCCACCGCGATAATCGCGCTCGCCGTATTTGTGGTGGTACGTGTAGTCGGCGTGGGCCGGGCGGAACAGGTCCTTGATCGCCGAGTAGTCCTTGGACTTCTGGTCGGTGTTGCGGATCAGCAGGCCGATGGAGCAACCGGTGGTGCGACCTTCAAAAACGCCGGAAAGTATTTCGACTTCGTCGGCTTCCTGGCGCTGGGTGGTGTGGCGGCTGGTGCCCGGCTTGCGACGGTCGAGATCGCGTTGCAAGTCCTCAAGGGAAATCTCCAGGCCCGGCGGGCAGCCGTCGACAATGGCGACCAACGCCGGACCATGGCTTTCGCCCGCGGTGGTGACAGTGAACAGCTTGCCGTAGGTATTGCCGGACATGCAGGACGCTCCGTGAAATCGAACCCAAATTCGTGATGCGCGCCAGTATACGCAGGCTAACCGAGTAGTTCATCCTCGAACCTTAGCGGTGTGGGTGAGTCCAACCGGCACCTTGGCAAATGATGGCGTGATGATGCTGCGAGTTTTGATCTTGAGCCTTTCCCTGTTTACCGGCTTCGTCCAGGCGACTGTCCTGCAACGACCGGTCACGTTGACTACCGACAATGGCGAACTTTTCGGCTCGCTGTTGCTGCCGAAATCCGACAGCCCCGTGCCGGTTGTCCTGATCCTTTCTGGCTCGGGTCCTACGGATCGCGACGGAAACAACCCCGACGGCGGACGCAATGACAGCCTCAAGCGACTGGCCTGGGTGCTGGCCAAACACAATGTTGCCAGCGTGCGTTTCGACAAGCGCGGCGTGGCTGCCAGCCTGGCGGCAACCCCGGACGAGCGAAACCTGTCGGTGGAAGCCTATGTGGCGGACGCCGTGGCCTGGGGTCAGAAGCTGAAAGCCGATCCGCGCTTCGGCCCGTTGATCCTGCTCGGCCACAGCGAAGGCGCGCTGATTGCCAGCCTCGCGGCGCCAAAGGTCGACGCGGCGGCGGTCATCTCGCTCTCCGGCACAGCCCGACCGATCGATCAGGTACTGCGTCGGCAACTGGCCCGCAGCCTCCCTCCTCCGCTGATGCTGCGCAGCAACGAACTGCTCGACAGCCTCAAGGCCGGGCATACCGACGACAATGTGCCGGCGCCGCTGCAGGTGATTTTCCGTCCGAGTGTGCAGCCGTACCTGATTTCGCTGTTCCGTCAGGATCCGGCGGCGGCCTTCGCTCAACTGAAAATGCCGGCGCTGATCGTGCAAGGCAGCAACGACATCCAGGTTCAGGTCGATGATGCGAAATTGCTCAAGGCCGCCAAACCGGACGCGCAGCTGGCGCTGATCGAAGGCATGAACCACGTGTTGCGCATCGTGCCCAACGACGTGAAGCGGCAACTGGCCTCCTACAAGGACCCGAATTTGCCGCTGGCGGCGGAACTGGGGACACGCGTCCTTGAATTTATTGACGGACTTCGCACCCGTTGAGCTCTTTTTACCCTCTAGTCCTGTAGAAAACGGCCGATAAGCCTTTGTCGCCAGCGTACTGGCTGGCGGCAAGCAGCTTGGACAGGATCTCGCCGTTATGACTGATACCCAGACTTCACCCGACACCACCGCTGAAAAAGACGCACCGCCAGCGGTCGAGCTGCCATGGGCGGATGTCCACGTCGAGCACCACAAGATGCTCCGCCTGGCGCCGTTGCAGACCGACCGCAACACTGGCGGACGGCCGCTGCGCTTCGTTGAATTCGGTTACGCCGAGCGCAACGGCAAAGAGCACAGCCTGATGCGCATGGCGATCAAGTTGCCCGCTCAGCGCGTGCGCAAAGAACAGAATCATCTGGACGTGTGGGTCGATCACACGACCAAACGCGTGCATTTCGGCCCGGACAGCGGTTTGCAGATCGAACCGATGAACCGTGGCATCGGCCGCTTCATGGCCGCCCAAGGCATCAACTGGGCGAAAAAACGCTGGCCCACCTACACCGTCGACGGCATGGACTTGAACAACAAGGACGCGCTGAACGAAGACACTCGCCTGCGCCGCGATCACTTTCTGCGGGTGCACGGCTTTGATGTGGTTTACGCCGACGCCCAGCATTTGAAGGGCAGCGTCAAGGAAGTGCAGGTCGGCGATTTGCTGGGCGACTGGAACAGCGAAAAGCTGCAGATCGTCGAGATTCTTGAAGCCGCGCAGATGTTGCAGCAGGCTGAGCAGAATCTGGCCGAGCAGGAAGTGAAGCTGAAGAAGCAGGAAGACAAGGTCAGCAAGTTCAAACGTGAAGACGCCGGGTTGCGGTTCACCATTACTTGTCTGGTGGCGTTTGCGGTGTTTCAGGCCGGGTTGCTGATCTGGATTGCAACGCACCGCTGACTGATCTTTCCCACACTCCGCGTTTGATTCGGATGGGACGCGGAGCGTCCCGGGCTGCATTCCCACGCAGAGCGTGGGAACGATCGGCGCCCCGTCAGCGTTCGGCGTCAGTCAAACGCGGGAAGCGAACAGTGCCTGATGGGCGCGGCACTGTTCGGCGGTCAGCATGAACACGCCATGCCCGCCGCGCTCGAACTCCAGCCAGGCGAAATCGACTTCCGGGTACAGCGCCTCGACGTGCACCTGGCTGTTGCCCACCTCGACAATCAGCAAACCCTTCTCGGTCAGATGATCCGCCGCTTCGGCGAGCATCCGGCGTACCAGGTTCAGACCATCGTCGCCGCAGGCCAGGCCCAGTTCCGGCTCGTGCTGGTATTCGTCCGGCATGTCGGCGAAATCTTCCGCATCGACGTAAGGCGGGTTCGACACGATCAGGTCGAAACGTTGACCCGGCAGACCATCGAAACCATCGCCCTGCACAGTGAACACACGCTCATCGACGCCATGACGCTCGATGTTCTGATTCGCCACTTCCAGCGCTTCGAACGACAAGTCAGCCAGCACCACTTCGGCATTCTGGAACTCGTAGGCGCAGGCGATGCCGATGCAGCCGGAGCCGGTGCACAGGTCGAGAATGCGCGCGGGGTCGTCGCCGATCCATGGGGCAAAACGGTTTTCGATCAGCTCGCCAATCGGCGAACGCGGGATCAGCACGCGCTCATCGACGATGAACGACATGCCGCAGAACCAGGCTTCGCCGAGCAGGTAAGCGGTTGGAATGCGCTCTTCGATGCGGCGCTTGAGCAGGCGCTGAAGATTGACCAGTTCATCGTCTTCCAGCGCGCAATCCAGATAGCTGTCGGCGATTTCCCATGGCAGGTGCAAGGCACCGAGTACTAGCTGCCGGGCTTCGTCCCAGGCATTGTCGGTGCCATGGCCGAAAAACAGATCCTCCCCATGGAAGCGGCTGACGGCCCAACGGATGTGGTCGCGCAGGGTACGAAGTCGGGAAGTGATCACGGGGCAGAACTCCAGAAAAAACGACTGGCGATTCTAGCAGCCAAAACGCGCCGCGACGACGCAGGAAAGATTCCGGGGCGACGGTAGGACGCTTCCGATTTTCCCCTCGGCTATTGAACAGATCGTGTAACTTGACAAGGCTGCAGGCCAGCAACGACGGTGTCTACGATGGTAGCGATTCACAGAACCGCTCAGCCAGAGGACAATGTCGCAAAAGCCCCACCCGAAGGAGCCCCAGAATGTCCGTTCCAAAAACGATGTTTCAACTCAGCGGTCGCGGTTACGCAGCGGCCACGTTGAGCCATGCCACCGTGGTCATCATCGATGCCCAGAAAGAGTACCTCAGCGGCCCGCTGGCCCTGAGCGGCATGGACGCGGCTGTCGCGAACATCAAACAACTGGTTGCCGCCGCCCGCGCAGCCGGCCGGCCGATCGTGCATGTGCGCCACCTCGGCACCGTCGGCGGTCTGTTCGACCCGCAGGGCGAACGCGGCGAGTTCATCCCCGGCCTGGAACCCCAGGGCGATGAAACCATCATCGGCAAACTGCTGCCGAGCGCTTTCCACGGCACCGAACTCTACGATCGTCTGCAAACCATCGGTTCGCTGGACCTGATCGTCTGCGGTTTCATGAGCCACTCCAGCGTCAGCACCACCGTGCGCGCGGCGAAGAACCTCGGTTTCCGCTGCACACTGGTCGAAGACGCCTGCGCCACCCGCGATCTGCCGTTCAAGGGCCGCGTGCTCAGCGCCGAACAGGTGCAGGAAGCGGAAATGGCGATCATGGCCGACAACTTCGCCACCCTCGCGCTGACCCAGGATCTGATCTGATCGACCGTAAATGAGCGGCTCAGCCCGCCGCTCATCTGCAAAAACCTCGCATTTGCTTCAATTACCCTAGCCTCAGGAACAACCCGGTCAACTCCCGGTCGAAGGGCCGATACCCATTGAGGAAGGTCGGAATGAAGTTATCCGATGGATTTGACGCACGCCGCTTGCGGCCCAAAGGCCAAAGCAACTGGCGATTTCGATTCGGCGCGGCGATCGCGGCCATTCTGGCCACGTTCGGCGTGCTGCTGGCGATGGCCGGGGCCGCCAGCCTGCTGGGGCGCCCGCCGGCGCTCGGCGATCTGAATGCAACACCGCTCGGCTCGGCGATCATTCTCGCAGTCGGCCTGCTGTTCCTGTATTTCGGTGTGGCCCTGTGGCGTCGTTGCCGGCGTCGCGCACGGCAATCGCGGGAGCTGAACATGTCCCCGCACCTGATGAAAAAACACGATTGATCGACGGCCTGGCTTTTTGCCGGGCCGTTTTGTGTCTGTTTGGGTAAACTGGCCGCCCTTCGCGGAGGCTGACATGCAAGACGACGATTTTTCCCTGTTCAAAAGTGCGATCCAAGGCGTCAAGCCGATCAAGCACGACCGCGCCGACACCGGCAAACCCAAGGCAGACCGTGACCGGATCGCCAAGCTGCGCCAGTCCGCCACCGTGCGCACCGACACCGCTACCGTTGACGGCCTGTCCGATCAGTTCGTGATCGACGTCGGTCCCGAAGACGAGTTGATGTGGGCCCGCGACGGGGTGCAGGAAAGCCAGATGCGCAAGCTCAAGGTCGGGCAGATCCCGTTCGAAGGCAGCCTCGACCTGCACGGTATGAGCGTCGAAAAAGCCCGCGAAACCCTTTGGGCGTTTCTCGCCGAAGCGACCAAATTCGAAATCCGCTGCGTGCGCGTCACCCACGGCAAGGCTGTGCGTCTGGACGGCAAGCGACCGATGATCAAAAGCCACGTCAACACCTGGTTGCGCCAGCACGCGCAGGTGCTCGGTTTCTGCTCGTGCCAGGCGAAACATGGCGGCGCCGGCGCCGTGTATGTGATGCTCAAACGCACCATGATGGAAGGCCGCGACGAATAAACCCGTCACACCGAACTTGCAGGGTCGTGTCCGCCACCGTACCCTTGCCCTTTGCGAAAATCCCCACAGGTAGTTTCATGTCCCTGGAACAGAATTACACCGCGATTCTCGGCCAACTGGGCGAGGACGTCTCCCGCGAGGGCCTGCTCGACACGCCAAAGCGTGCCGCCAAAGCCATGCAGTACCTCTGCCGCGGTTATGAACAGACGCTCGAAGAGGTCACCAACGGTGCCCTGTTCAGCTCCGACAACAGCGAAATGGTGCTGGTCAAGGACATCGAGCTCTACTCGTTGTGCGAACACCACCTGCTGCCGTTCATCGGCAAGGCCCACGTCGCGTATATCCCGAGCGGAAAAGTGCTGGGCCTGTCGAAGGTCGCGCGGATCGTCGACATGTACGCCCGCCGCCTGCAGATCCAGGAAAATCTCAGCCGCCAGATCGCCGATGCGGTCCAGCAGGTCACCGGCGCGCTGGGCGTGGCCGTGGTGATCGAGGCCAAGCACATGTGCATGATGATGCGCGGTGTGGAGAAACAGAATTCGTCGATGATCACTTCGGTGATGCTCGGTGAGTTCCGCGAAAACGCGGCGACCCGCAGCGAGTTTCTCAGCTTGATCAAGTAACTCGTGACACAAAAAAACCGGCGTTGATCGCCGGTTTTTTTTCGTCCGTGAAAAATCGGGTAAGCTGCGCGCCTTCTTCAATGTCCCTGTGAGGCTTGTAACGTGTTCGTCAAAGCGCTTCGTGTCGGCCTCGGCCAACTGATCATCTTCGTTGATTTCCTGACCCGCCCGGGCAAGAAACAGCGCCCCGCCGCTGCCCAGGCTCAGGTTGACGCCGCCGCCAAGGACCTGACCCTGTATCAGTTCCACGCCTGCCCGTTCTGCGTGAAGACCCGCCGCAGCCTGCGCCGCCTGAACGTTCCGGTGGCCCTGAAGGATGCGAAAAACAACGAGCAGGATCGTCAGACCCTGCTGGAACAGGGCGGCAAGATCAAAGTGCCGTGCCTGCGCATCGAAGAGAACGGCCAGACCACCTGGATGTACGAGTCCAACACGATCATCGAATATCTGAACAAGCGGTTCGCCGCAGTCTGAACCAAAAAAACCGGCCTGATGGCCGGTTTTTTTATGCGGCCTGCGCAGCCTGTGCCTGGCGCACCACCGCCGCCAGCCGCTTGAGCCCTTCGTCCAGTCGTGCCGGATCGATGTGACTGAAGTTCAGGCGCAGATGCCCGGGATTGCGATCCGGCTCGGGGAAGAACGGTTCGCCCGGCATGAACGCCACATCGTTGGCCAGCGCGGTGTTCAACAACGTGCGGGTGTCCAGCGGTTGCTTCAGGGTCAGCCAGAAAAACAGCCCGCCCTGCGGCGTGTTCCAGTCCGCCAGATCGGCGAAATGGGTTTCCAGCGCTGCTTGAAAGGCGTCGCGGCGCTGACGGTAGAAGCCGCGCAATTCACTCAAGTGCTGCTGATATTTCTCACTGCCAATCCACTGCAATGCCTGCCACTGGCCAATGCGGTTGGTGTGCAGATCCGCCGACTGCTTGAGTCTGAGCAGGTGCGGGAACAGATCCGGGCTGGCGATCAGGTAGCCGACACGCAGGCCCGGCAACAGGGTTTTCGACACGGTGCCGGTGTAGATCCAGCTGGATTTCTTCAGGCGTCCGGCAATCGGCTGGGCGCTGCCGCCGTCGAAGGTCAGCTCGCGATAGGGTTCGTCTTCGATCAGGGTCACGCCGAATTCGTCGAGCAATGCCGCAACGGCTTCGCGCTTGGCTTCGCTATAGCGCACGGCGGACGGGTTCTGGAAGGTCGGAATCAAATAGATGAACGCCGGACGATGCTGCTCGAGACGCTGACGTAACTGCGCAAGGTTCGGACCGTCAGCCTCCAGCGGCACGGTCAGGCAATCGGCGCCGAACAGCTGGAAGATCTGCAAGGCCGCCAGATAGGTCGGTGCTTCGAGCAGGATTTCGGTGCCCTTGTCGATGTAGAGCTTGGCCGCCAGGTCGAGGGTTTGCTGAGAACCACTGACCACCAGCACCTGACTCGCCTCACACGGCAACCCCAGCGCCCTCGCCTCTGCCGCCAGCGCTTCGCGCAGTGCCGGCTCGCCCTCGCTCATGCCGTACTGGCCGAGAGACAGCGGCATTTCTGCCCATTCAACTTTCGGCAGCATCGCTTCGGCCGGCAAACCTCCGGCGAAAGACATGACTTCCGGGCGCTGGGCCGCAGCAAGGATTTCACGGATCAGAGAACTTTTGAGGCGCGAGACACGTTCGGAAAAAGCCATGGAAGTCACCGCTAGCGAGGCATGAGAAAAATGAGTCAAACTTGTTGACTGAAATTACGACACCCTCTCTGGAAACGTCAATATGCTTGACCTTAAAAACTGCGCCAGCCAGCAACAAGCCATGGAAGCGTTTTTCTTCGGTTACCAGGCGTTCACCGCCAAGGCTGATGAAATGCTCGAGCGTCGCGGCTTGTCCCGCGTGCATCAACGCATTGTGTTTTTCATCGCCCGCTACCCGAACCTGAGCGTCAAGGAATTGCTCGCGCTGCTCGGCGTCAGCAAGCAGGCGCTGAACATGCCGTTGCGGCAATTGCAGGAAATGCATCTGGTGGACAGCGTGGCGTCCGAGACCGACAAGCGCAAACGCCTGCTGGAGCTGACCGCTGAAGGCGCGAAACTTGAACAGGCGCTGCGCCGTGAACAGGTGAAATTGCTCGAGCGCGTCTTTGCCGAAGCCGGCGAAACGGCGGTAAACGGCTGGCTGGCGGTGAATCTGGCGCTGGGAACCCATCGTCCGAATGAGTGATATAGCTTGATCGCCAGTATTTTCGTCTACAAAAACAAAAACAATATTTGCTTTATTTGTACACAAAAGCATAATCCACAGCGTGCGAGTTCCTGACCGCATGGTCAACAAATTCGCGTATGCCTCAAAGGGCCGCTGCCACCCCTCATGGGTCCGGTCCTGGAAATAACAATAAAACTCTTGAGGAGTACTCGCTGTGGAAAGCCGCAAATCCGAAGCATCGACGCTGGAACTCTCGCCGCCGTTACGCAATGGCTTGCTTGAGCGCATCTTTAAACTCAGCTTGCATGGCACCACGGTGAAGACCGAGCTGATTGCCGGTCTGACAACCTTCATCACCATGGCCTACATCATTTTCGTCAACCCGAACATCATGGCCGATGCCGGGATCGATCACGGTGCAGCCTTCGTCGCTACCTGTATCGCCGCTGCGCTGGGCTGCCTGTTGATGGGCCTCTACGCCAACTGGCCGGTGGGCCTCGCGCCGGGCATGGGTCTCAACGCGTTCTTCACCTACACCGTGGTCGGCACCATGGGCTACAACTGGGAAACCGCGCTCGGTGCGGTGTTCGTCTCGGGTGTGCTGTTCATGATCCTGACCTTTTCGCGGATTCGCGAATGGCTGCTCAACAGCATCCCGGTCAGCCTGCGCTATGCAATGGGCGCCGGCGTGGGTCTGTTCCTCGGTCTGATCGGCCTGAAAACCGCCGGCATCGTCGTCGATAGCCCGGCCACCCTGATCAAGCTCGGCTCGCTGCGTGAACCCGGCCCGCTGCTCGCCGCCATCTGCTTCCTGATGATCGCGATCCTCAGCTATCACAAAGTGTTCGGCGCGATCCTCATCAGCATCATCACCGTGACCCTGGCGGGCTGGGGGATTGGTCTGGTGCACTACGAGGGCATCATGTCTGCCCCGCCAAGCCTGGCGCCGACTTTTATGGCCATGAACGTCGCCGGCGTGTTCAACGTCAGCATGATCAGCGTGGTGCTGGCCTTCCTATTCGTGCACATGTTCGACACCGCCGGCACCCTGATGGGCGTCGCCCAGCGCGCCAACCTGGTGAACGCTGACGGGCGCATCGAAAACCTGTCCCGTGCGATGAAAGCCGACTCCGCCTCCAGCGTTTTCGGCGCGGTCGTCGGTGTTCCGCCGGTCACCAGTTACGTGGAAAGTGCCGCCGGTGTAGCGGCTGGTGGTCGGACTGGTCTTACCGCAGTCACCGTGGGTGTGCTATTTATAGCCGCGATGTTCTTTGCACCGCTGGCCGGCATGATTCCCGCCTATGCCACCGCCGGCGCGCTGATTTATGTAGCGATGCTGATGATGGGCGGCATGGCGCACATCGAATGGGACGAAGCGACCGACAGCATTCCGGCGATCGTCACCGCGATCATGATGCCGCTGACCTTCTCGGTCGCCGACGGTATCGCGCTGGGCTTCATTACCTATGTCGCGCTGAAGGCCGGCACCGGTAAGTACAAAGAAATCTCCGTCAGCCTGTGGGTGCTCTGCGCGATCTTCATCGCCAAGTTCATCTTCCTGTAAGCGCTACGCGGTTCACGCTTCAAAACAGCCTCACCCCACCGGGTGGGGCTTTTGCACATTCTTGATAACGATAAAAAGGAGCAAGTGATGAGTCTGGAAACCTGGCTGCTGTTCAGCGGCGCTGCGCTGGTGGTGATCCTGATTCCGGGGCCGCTGTCGTTGCTGATGATCAGCAACAGTCTGAATTACGGTCTGCGTCGTTCGTACCCGGCGTTTCTCGGTGGCGTGTTCGCCTCGATCTGCCTGCTCAGTGCCTCGGCGCTGGGGCTGGGCGCCCTGCTGCTGGCGTCCGAAAAACTGTTCAGCGCCCTGAAGATCGTCGGCGCGATTTACCTGTTCTACCTCGCCTGGCAGAGCTGGCAGCAATCGCGCCAGCCGTCGGTGGGTGCCGAAGTACCTCAGGCTGCACCGGTTCCGAAATTCCGTGCATTGTTCAGCCGGGCCTTCGTGCTGGGCGCGAGCAATCCGAAAGACATTCTGTTTTTCGCCGCGTTTCTGCCGCAATTCCTCAGCGCCGAGCAACCGTTCCTGCCGCAACTGCTGGTGATGATTGCCACCTGGACGCTGCTCGATCTGCTGTGCAAATTGACCTACGGCCTCGGTGCCCATGGCGCCGCGCGTTACCTGCGCAGCGGCAAGGGTCAAAGCTGGTTCAACCGCATCAGCGCAGGACTGTTTGGCGGTGCCGGTGCAGCATCGCTGCTCAGCGGGCACTGAGATCACGAAATCGTGTCCTGACTGACTGCCACCCTCGAATCGCCATGCGAGGGTGGCAGACGATTCGCTAACGCCCCCTTCTGATGAACGATTGCCCGATCGTATTCATCTGCCTGTGCAATACATATGTACCACCTGTCAAAACACCGGTTTGACGATCCTTTCCGTGCATCGTGCGCCTCATCTGGCACACGAAGAATGTGCCCTGAAACGATTGCCTGACTGAGCTAAAGAATCAATGAGCCCCAAACGCCCCATCCGACCGAAAACAGATACGCCGGATACTGCGCCTGTCGTACGGGACACCGCGCCGGACATCCAAACACCCCCGAGCCTGGTGCCCGACATACTGGTCGATCCAACCTTGACCCACCCGGCCTGGCAGATACCAATGCCCGCTGTCACCCGCCAGCAGATGATCGAAGTCTACGATCTCCCTCCCGAGACGCGTGTACGGGCTACCACCGCGCAAAGGCCGATCGGCAGTTATTTTCTCGCACCCGGACTGGTCAACAGATTGCCGCCTCCCGACCTGGCGAATGGCATTCGTTCAGCGGGGCGCTATGCCTATGTCGACCTTGTCGAGGGTGGAACGGTGCTGATCGGCCCCGATCCACAGAACAGGCTGAGAGCGCGGTTATCCAGCGAACTCCTTGCGTCCGGCCCTTTGCTGGAACGGGTCGAGGGAACGCTTGTCTGGCGTCCGCTCCCTGCGCAAGACGCGCCAGATACCAACACTTCATACCTTCTCATGACACGCCATCCATTGCCGGAGGGTGAACCGCCAGCCACCCCGTCAAAACGACCTCGCATCGATGAATCGCTTGTTCCGTGGAGCAGTTGGGGCATAGACCAGCAACAGGCCACCGCGGCTGACATTCGCGTCGACGGGATTCAGTACAAAATCATTCCCCGAGGCGACGCACGCGATCCGATCGTCTACATCAAGAACCCGAACCATCTGATCTACGACTTCGACTTGCTGGATCACACGCTTAGAACAGACCCTCAGCAACAACCGCGTGGCGCCATTCAGGTTCCGCCTGCCCATCACTGGGAAATTGATCCGACGTTGCCGTTCGAGCACCCGTTGACGAATTACGTCAGCCGATACTTTCCGGAGTTATCGGCGATCTCGCGGGAGAACGTCGCCTTCCATCAGTTTGTACTGGCAAACGGCGCCAACACCGCCACCGGCTCGGGATTGACCCTGCTGCGACAAACCTTCAACGACTGGAAAGCCGGGAATGCCCATCCACGCCCGCAACTGGCAGACCCCCTGCTGATGCTGCCGATACTGCCGACATCGGGAGGTGGAACGATCCGCATCATCGAACTGCCGACACCTACACCGGGCGGTCCATTGCAACGAATTGATTTTGATCCGGCACTGTTTCGCCAGGAATGGCTGTACTCGACCAACACCCAGTCGGCGGTGGATCTCAAACGCTTCATGGCGACACTGCTGACCCGTAATGGCTACGCCGTATTCGATCCCAGCCCCTCCAACTCGTTTCCGGCGCTGGTGTTCAAGCGCACCGGGCATGACTACGTGTTTTTCATCAGCCTGCATCGCATCCGGGGTCGCAAAATCCACCAGACGCTGAATGTCGACCAGAACAGCGCCAGCCTGCGCCTGCACATTCAGGTCGGCGCAGCGGCGGCAGCGGCCGTTATCGCAGCAAATGCCACCAACCAGGTCGTCTGGCTCAGAGGCGGGCCGCAAACGCTTGCAAACGCTGGTGACACGGTGTTTATCGTGCGCGACGGACTCGCACGACTGTGATCGCAACGGGCTGAACGACGGGCGAAAAAAAGCCCGCAGTGTGAGCGGGCGAAAGACCAAAGAAGCTATATGCGCAGTCGCTTCCCGGCAGGGGCAGCTGCTTGGGGGTCAGCTGCCCCGATAGGTGGAATAGCTGTAAGGCGAGATCAGCAACGGTACGTGGTAGTGATCCTGTTCGGCAGAAATACCGAACCGCAGCACGACCACGTCCAGGAATGCCGGCTCCGGCAACTGGACGCCACGGGCGCGGTAGTAATCGCCGGCGTGGAACTGAACCTGATAGACACCGGTACGGTAGTCATCGCCTTGCAGCAGCGGCGCATCGACCCGGCCATCGCTGTTGGTAAGCGCACTGGCGACCAATTCCAGGTGCGAACCTTCAACGCGGTACAGCTCGACCTTGATCGAGCTGCCCGGGCAACCGTGTGCAGCGTCCAAAACGTGTGTTGTCAAACGTCCCATTGATTCTGCGCGCCTGCCTGCGTGGAGCAGTCAGACTTCGCGCCTCCCGAAGTCAGTTGAAAAGGAGACCGCACCGTTTCGGAGCACGAAAAGCTGCGGCGAGCGATTGATTAAGACACTTTTCAAAAAAATTGTACACAATAAAAACGACATTTTTCCTCTCATCCCCGCCATCCCTCGATTTCCCGGTGATTTGCCCCATAACCTCGCATTCATTGAACCCCCAATCCATTAGCTGACTGGTCAGGCAGGTTTCTTGCAGGTTCACGCCATTAACAGCAAAAGATGACAGCCGGTGAAAAATGCGAAAATTCAGGCTTACAAATTGAGAATAAAGTTGTATACAATCAGCCCATCGCTGTGACGCCAGCCTGCCATCCAAACTTCAGGGCGCCACACAATCTGTCAACGAATAAGAAGGAAGACTGCAGTGAGCGCTGACTACCCACGCGACCTGATCGGTTACGGCAGTAACCCTCCTCACCCACACTGGCCGGGCAATGCCCGGATCGCCCTGTCGTTCGTGCTCAATTACGAAGAAGGCGGCGAGCGCAACATTCTGCACGGCGACAAAGAATCGGAAGCCTTCCTCTCGGAAATGGTTGCGGCCCAGCCTCTGCAAGGCGCGCGCAACATGAGCATGGAATCGCTTTACGAGTATGGCAGCCGTGCCGGCGTCTGGCGGATCCTGAAACTGTTCAAGGAATTCGACATTCCGCTGACCATCTTCGCCGTGGCCATGGCCGCCCAGCGTCACCCGGACGTGATCCGCGCGATGGTCGAGGCCGGTCACGAGATCTGCAGTCACGGCTACCGCTGGATCGACTACCAGTACATGGACGAAGCGCAGGAACGCGAGCACATGCTCGAAGCGATCCGCATCCTCACCGAACTCACCGGCGAGCGCCCGCTGGGCTGGTACACCGGTCGCACCGGCCCGAACACCCGTCGCCTGGTGATGGAAGAAGGCGGTTTCCTCTACGACTGCGACACCTACGACGACGACCTGCCCTACTGGGAACCGAACAACCCAACCGGCAAGCCGCACCTGGTGATCCCGTACACCCTGGACACCAACGACATGCGCTTCACCCAGGTCCAGGGTTTCAACAAGGGCGACGATTTCTTCGAATACCTCAAAGATGCGTTCGACGTGCTTTATGCCGAAGGCGCCGAAGCACCGAAGATGCTGTCGATCGGCCTGCACTGCCGTCTGGTGGGCCGTCCGGCGCGTCTGGCTTCGCTCAAGCGCTTTATCGAATACGCTAAAAGTCATGAACAGGTGTGGTTCAGCCGTCGCGTCGACATCGCGCGTCACTGGCACGAAACCCACCCGTACCAAGGGGCTGCCAAATGAGCACCTTTCAAACCCTGAAACCGTCGACCCTGAGCCGCGACGCCTTCGTCAAAGCCTTCGCCGACATCTACGAACATTCGCCATGGGTGGCCGAGAAGGCCTTCGACCTGGGCCAGGACGCGTCGATCGACCAGATCGAAACCCTGCACCAGCGCATGAGCGACATCCTGTTGAGCGCCGATCACGCCAGTCAGCTGGCACTGATCAACGCTCACCCGGACCTGGCCGGCAAAGCTGCCGTCCAGGGCGAGTTGACCGAAGCCAGCACCAATGAACAGGCTGGCGCCGGTATTCACCAATGCACGGCCGAAGAGTTCCAGCGCTTCACCGAGCTGAACGACGCCTACAAAGCCAAGTTCAAGTTTCCCTTCATCATGGCGGTAAAAGGCAGCAACCGGCATCAGATCCTCGCGGCGTTCGAAACGCGCATTCACAACCCGGTGGATACCGAGTTCAAATGCGCGCTGGCGGAGATCAACAAGATCGCCCTGTTCCGATTACTGACTCTCTAGCAAGCCTGGCCCGAGCGTGTCAGACGCGGAGAACGCCCAGGGCCTCGCAAGCATCCCAAGCCACTTATTTAAAGGCAGACAAGAAGAATGAAAGCTTACGCCGTACCTTTCGAGAAGTTCGTCAACCTGGCCGATGCCCGTCTGGGCACCAAAATCATCTCGGTCACCGATGACTGGTTCGCAGACGCCAATCGTCTGTTTCAGCCGACCCCGGCCGTGTGGAAGGAGGGCGTGTTCGATGACAACGGCAAGTGGATGGACGGCTGGGAGTCCCGCCGCAAGCGCTTCGAAGGCTACGACAGCGCGGTGATCCGCCTGGGCGTACCGGGTTCGATCAAAGGCGTGGACATCGACACTTCATTCTTCACCGGCAACTTCCCGCCATCGGCCTCGCTGGAAGCGTGCTTCCTGGCGTCGGGCGAGCCGGACGAAAACACCCAGTGGACCGAAGTGCTGTCGGCCGTCGAGCTGCAGGGCAACAGCCACCACTACCACGAAATCAGCAACGACAAGGCGTTCAGCCACCTGCGCTTCAACATCTACCCGGATGGCGGCGTGGCCCGTCTGCGCGTGTACGGCATTCCGTTCCGCGACTGGTCCGCTGTTGGCGACAACGAACAAGTCGACCTGGCTGCAGCCCTTAACGGTGGCCGCGCCCTCGCCTGCTCCGACGAACACTTCGGCCGCATGAGCAACATCCTCAACCCGGGTCGTGGCATCAACATGGGCGACGGCTGGGAAACCGCACGTCGTCGCACGCCAGGCAATGACTGGGTAATCGTCGCGTTGGGCCACCCGGGCGAGATCGAAAAAATCATCGTCGACACCCTGCACTTCAAGGGCAACTACCCGGACACCTGCTCGATCCAGGGCGCGTTCGTCAAGGGCGGCACCGACAGCCAGATCGAAACCCAGTCGCTGTTCTGGCGCGAACTGCTGCCGAGCCAGAAGCTGGAAATGCACGCCGAACACACCTTCGTCGAGCAGATCAAGGCACTGGGCCCGATCACCCACATCCGTCTGAACGTGTTCCCGGATGGTGGTGTGAGCCGCCTGCGCGTACTGGGCAAGATCGCGAAGTAACACCGTAATGATCGTTCCCACGTCGAGGCGTCGAACCGTCTGCGTGGGAACGCATCACTGGACGCTCTGCGTCCACTCTGGATGTGACGCGGAGCGTCACGGGCTGCATTCCCACGCGGAGCGTGGGAACGATCACTCAACGAAAAGAAGAACAGCATGCGCACACTGACGATTGAACCGCTGACCAAAGAAGCCTTCGCCCCTTTCGGTGACGTGATCGAAACCGACGGCAGCGATCACTTCATGATCAACAACGGTTCGACCATGCGCTTCCACAAACTGGCGACGGTCGAAACCGCGACGCCTGAGGACAACGCGATCATCAGCATCTTCCGCGCCGACGCGCAGGACATGCCGCTGACCGTCAGCATGCTGGAACGCCATCCGCTGGGCAGCCAGGCTTTCATTCCGCTGCTCGGCAACCCCTTTCTGATCGTGGTCGCGCCACTTGGCGATGTACCTGTATCAGGCTTGGTCCGCGCCTTCGTCACCAACGGCAGGCAGGGCATCAATTACCATCGCGGCGTCTGGCACCACCCGGTGCTGACGATCGAAAAGCGGGATGACTTCCTGGTGGTTGATCGCAGTGGCACAGGCAATAACTGCGATGAGCATTTTTTCAAAGAGGATGAGCGTTTGATCCTCGCCCCCCACCAATAAGAGAAGGTCCGATCACTCGACAACAAGAGTGACGGGCGAGAGGTAAAGACTGTGGAAGCACATCTGTTGGAATGGCTGAACCTGAGCGTGCGCTGGGTTCACATGATCACTGGCGTGGCCTGGATCGGCGCGTCGTTCTACTTCGTCTGGCTGGAGAACAACCTCAACCGCGTCAACCCGAAAACCGGTCTTGCCGGTGATCTGTGGGCGATCCACGGCGGCGGTATCTATCACCTGGAAAAATACAAACTGGCCCCTCCGTCGATGCCGGAGAACCTGCACTGGTTCAAATGGGAAGCCTATTTCACCTGGATGTCGGGGATCGCGCTGCTGTGCGTGGTGTTCTACTCCAACCCCGTGCTCTACCTCGTGGCACCCGGCAGCGGCCTGACCGGCCCTGAAGGCGTGGCAATCGGCATCGGTTCGCTGATCGCCGGCTGGTTCATCTACGACTTCCTCTGCGATTCGCCTCTGGGCAAGAAACCCGCCCTGCTCGGCTTCATCCTGTTCGTGCTGATCATCGGCGCGGCGTATGGCTTCAGCAAGGTGTTCAGCGGTCGTGGTGCGTACCTGCACGTCGGCGCGATCATCGGCACCATCATGGTCGGCAACGTGTTCCGCATCATCATGCCGGCGCAGCGCGCACTGGTTGCCGCGATTGCCGAGAACCGCACGCCTGATCCGGCGCTGCCGGCCAAAGGCCTGCTGCGTTCGCGTCACAACAACTACTTCACCCTGCCGGTGCTGTTCATCATGATCAGCAACCACTTCCCGAGCACTTACGGCAGCCAGTACAACTGGCTGATCCTGGCCGGGATCGCGGTGTTGGCGGTGTTGGTGCGTCACTACTTCAACACCCGTCACGACAGCCACAAGTTTGCCTGGACCCTGCCGGTTGCAGCGGTGGGCATGATCAGTCTGGCGTACGTCACCGGCCCTGCGCCGATGTCGACCGCTCCGGACGTGGCCAAGGCCCCTGCGAAAATCGAGTACCAGCCGCTGCCGGAAACGGCTTTGGGTGGTGGCGCGAAACCGGCTGAAGCGGCACAACCAGCCGCCCCTGCTGCACCGGCCGCTGCTCCCGCTCAGGCGTCCAACGCCGGCCCGGGTTTCGACAAGGTGCACACAGTGATCCAGGAACGCTGCGCGGTCTGCCACTCGGCCAAACCGACCAGCCCGCTGTTCAGCGCTGCACCGGCCGGTGTGATGTTCGACACCCCCGAGCAGATCCGCCAGAACGCGGCACGGATCCAGGCGCAAGCCATCACCACGCAGATCATGCCACTGGGCAACATCACACAGATGACCCAGCAGGAACGTGACCTGATCGGTGCATGGATCGCCCAGGGAGCCCAGACCAACTAAGCCGTAAAAACCTCGCGAGCAGGCTCGCGCCCACGCGGATCATCCGGATCCTGTGGGCGCTGGCTTGCCTGCGATTGGCCGCATAAGCGGTCTGCCTGATGCAAAGAGAACAGCGGCAAGCAACCCGGCTGCTGTTCATCACAAGAATAAAAAAGATCCGAGGTGTTGCATGTCCGAGCTGTCCAAAGCGCGCATCCCCGACGCACCCGCCATTCAGCGTTTGCCCCTTTTGCAACTGATCCTGGTCGGTTTGCAACATGTACTGCTGATGTACGGCGGCGCCATCGCGGTACCGCTGATCATTGGACAGGCCGCTGGCCTGAGTCGTGAAGAAATCGCCTTCCTGATCAACGCCGACCTGCTGGTCGCCGGCATCGCCACCATCGTGCAGTCCTTAGGGATAGGCCCGATGGGCATTCGCATGCCGGTGATGATGGGCGCCAGTTTCGCCGCCGTCGGCAGCATGGTCGCCATGGCCGGCATGCCCGGCATCGGTCTGCAGGGAATCTTCGGCGCCACCATCGCCGCCGGGTTCTTCGGCATGATCATCGCGCCGTTCATGTCCAAGGTCGTACGCTTCTTCCCGCCTCTGGTGACCGGCACGGTCATCACCTCGATCGGTTTGTCGCTGTTCCCCGTGGCCGTGAACTGGGCCGGCGGCGGCGCTGGCGCCGCTCAATTCGGTTCACCGATTTATCTGGCCATCGCCGCTTTGGTGCTGGCCACCATTTTGTTGATCCACCGCTTCATGCGCGGTTTCTGGGTCAACATTTCCGTGCTGATCGGCATGTGCCTGGGCTACGTGCTCTGCGGCGCCATCGGCATGGTCGACCTGAGCGGCATGGCCAACGCGCCGTGGGTTCAGTTCGTCACCCCGCTGCATTTCGGCATGCCGAAGTTCGAACTGGCACCGATCCTGTCGATGTGCCTGGTGGTGGTGATCATCTTCGTCGAGTCCACCGGGATGTTCCTCGCGCTGGGCAAGATCACCGGCCAGGAAGTCTGCCCGCGCATGCTGCGTCGCGGCTTGCTGTGTGATGCCGGCGCGTCGTTCTTCGCCGGTTTCTTCAACACCTTCACCCACTCCTCCTTCGCGCAGAACATCGGCCTGGTGCAGATGACCGGCGTGCGCTGCCGTTCGGTGACCATCGTTGCCGGTGGTTTGCTGATCGTCCTGAGCCTGCTGCCGAAAGCGGCGTTCCTGGTGGCATCGATTCCACCAGCGGTACTGGGTGGCGCGGCGATTGCGATGTTCGGCATGGTGGCGGCGACCGGCATCAAGATTCTGCAGGAAGCCGACATCGGCGACCGTCGCAATCAATTGCTGGTAGCCGTGAGCATCGGCATGGGCCTGATCCCGGTGGTGCGCCCGGAATTCTTCGCCCACTTGCCGTTGTGGATGAGCCCGATCACCCACAGCGGGATCGCCATGGCCACCCTCAGCGCGCTGACGCTGAACCTGTTGTTCAACATTCTCGGCGGTGCCGAACGCGCCGCGATCAACGACTGTCACGCACACCCGCACTGATCCGAAGAGTAAAAAAGGGGGCTCGCCCAAGCCTGCCCCCTCGCGACAGCTTTGCCTCAAACAATAAAAACAAGAGGGAGCAACAGATGATCCGGACTCAAACCAACGTGTTGTTGAGCGGCGGCCTGCTGGCCGCATCGCAAGCCATGGCCGGCGATTTATTGCTGTGGCAGACCAACAGCCTGAGCTACCTGTACGGCAAGAACTTCGCGATCAACCCGTCGATCCAGCAGACGGTGACGTTCGAGCACGCCGACAAGTGGAAGTACGGCGACAACTTCCTGTTCGTCGATAAGATCTTCTACAACGGCCAGGAAGACCGCAACAAAGGCCCCCACGCGTTCTACGGCGAATTCAGCCCGCGCCTGTCGTTCGGCAAGATCTTCGACAGGAAGCTGGAGTTCGGCCCGATCAGGGACGTGCTGCTGGCCATGACCTACGAGTACGGCGAAGGCGACAGCGAGGCCTACCTGATCGGCCCCGGCTTCGACCTGAAGGTGCCGGGCTTCAACTATTTCACCCTGAATTTCTATCGCCGCCAGACCGAAGGCCCGCGCCCCGGCGACGGCGTCTGGCAGATCACCCCCGGCTGGTCCTACAGCATTCCCGTGGGCAATTCCGACCTGCTGATCGACGGCTATCTGGACTGGGTGGTCGACAACGACCAGAACTCACGCGGCACCTATCACGCCAACCTGCACATCAACCCGCAGATCAAATACGACTTGGGCAAAGCCCTCGGCTGGGGTGAAAAGCAGGTGTACGTCGGCACCGAATACAGCTACTGGAAAAACAAATACGGGGTCGAGAGCACCCACAGTTTCGACACCAACCAGAACACCGCCAGCCTGCTGGTGAAGGTGCACTTCTAAGATGACCCGCAACCGTGCCCCCTACCTGTCGTCGGTGCTCTGTTGCGGGGCACTTGAGGCCTGGCCGTTGAGTCAGTATTCTCCGCGGCCTCCTGAATTCGGTCTAAAAAAAAGCCCGAATTTAATTCCTGACCGAAAAGCCAACTTATCCCGGCCGCGGTCAGTACCGAGGCATCCCGAAAACACGCTCAATCGACTGTTTTTCAGCAGCCGACGGGCGTTTTTTTGCTTTTCGAAAAGCCTTGGCTCAGCTCTTGCTAACAGCACTAAAGCTGACCGAATGGATGAATTTTGCTGCAACGAAAAAAGGCGCCACACCAGAGCGCCGACTCAAAAAAATAAACGTGGAACACCTACTTTGGGAGCAACCGAATGAAACGTATGTGCACCAGCCTGATGCTTGCGGGATCGCTGCTGGCAGGGGGTCAGGCCATGGCCGACGGCCTGCTGCAATGGCAGAACAACAGCCTGACCTACCTCTACGGCAAAGACTTCAAGGTCAACCCGGCCATCCAGCAGACCGTGACCTTCGAACACGCCGATGCGTGGAAGTACGGGGACAACTTCTTCTTCCTCGACAAGATCTTCTACAACGGTGACAAGGACTTCAACAACGGTCCGAACACCTACTACGGCGAATTCCAGCCACGCATCTCGCTGGGCAAGGTGCTCGACCAGAAGATCGAGTTCGGCCCGATCAAGGACGTCCTGCTGGCGATGACCTACGAGTTCGGCGAGGGTGACACCGAGTCCTACCTGATCGGCCCGGGCTTCGACCTGGCCATTCCGGGCTTCGACTACTTCCAGCTGAACTTCTACCAGCGTCACACCGAAGGCTCGCGTCCGGGTGACAACGTCTGGCAGATCACACCAGTGTGGTCCTACACCATTCCGGTGGGCGACTCGAACATCCTGATCGACGGCTACATGGACTGGGTGGTCGACAACGACGTCAACAGCAGAGGCGAATACCACGCCAACCTGCACTTCAACCCGCAGGTCAAATACGACCTGGGCAAGGCGCTGAATTTCGGCGAGAAGCAGTTGTACGTCGGTGTTGAATACGACTACTGGAAAGACAAGTACGGTATCGACGACACCAAGGCCTTCACCACCAATCAGAACGTGACCAGCTTCCTGGTGAAGTTCCACTTCTGATGAAGGTTCAGATGGCGCCCGCTCGGGCGCCATCGTTCTCAGGCCGGAACCAGCGCCTCGCCAATCCCGAGAAACCGGCACAGCTCATCGCGCTTGGCCAGGGCATCGCGCCGCCCCAGATCGATCAATTCGCTGCAATACCCCGCCTCGAACAGCAAGTAACTCAACACCCCTGCCCCGCTCGTCTTGGTCGCTCCCGGCCCACGCAAAAACAACCGCAACGCCGCCGGCAATTCCTGGCGATGCCGCGCCGCGATTTCATCGATCGGCTGACTTGGTGAAATCACCAACACTTCCACCGGCGCCACACCCAGCGCGCGGGTCGGCGTGCCTTCGGGCATCAGATGACTGAACTGGTTCAGACGCTGAAGCAGCTCGATGTCGCTTTCCAGGCTATCAATGAACGTACTGTTGAGCATGTGCCCGCCGATCTGCGCCAGCGTCGGCTGCTGCCCGGTGTAAGTGCGCTCCAGCGGTTGCGCCGGATCAAAACCGCGCGGATTGCCGCTGACGCCCACCACCAGCACCCGGCTCGCGCCCAGGTGCAGCGCCGGGCTGATCGGCGCCGACTGCCGCACCGCGCCATCGCCGAAATATTCATCGCCGATCTTCACCGGCGCGAACAACAGCGGGATCGCCGAACTGGCCAGCAAGTGCTCCACCGACAACTGCGTCGGCACACCGATGCGCCGGTGACGCAGCCATGAGTCGATGGTGCCGCCGCCCTGATAGAAGGTCACGGCTTGCCCGGACTCGTAGCCGAACGCCGTCACCGCCACCGCGTGCAGTTGCTTGCGGGCGATGGATTCGGCGATGCCGGGCATGTGCAGTTTTTCGTTGAGAAGATGACGCAGCGGCGAGCTGTTGAGCAGCGCCACCGGCATTTGCCGGCCCATGCCCAACAGGCTGTGGCTGACAAAACGACTGGCCTGGCGGATCACCCCCGGCCAGTCGCTGCGCAACACGCGATGGCTGCGAAAGCCTTGCCAGAACAGCGTCAGGCGTTCGATGGCGGCGCGAAAGTCCGTGGCGCCGCTGGCCAGGCTGACCGCGTTGATCGCCCCGGCCGACGTGCCGACGATCACCGGAAACGGATTGTCCGCCCCCAGCGGCAGCAATTCGGCAATCGCCGCCAGCACCCCCACCTGATACGCCGCCCGAGCCCCGCCGCCGGAAAGAATCAAACCTGTGACCGGTTCAGCTGGGCTCATCGCAACGCTCCGTGGTGCTTATGGGGATGGGTCAATCAACCGCGTTTGGCGTACAGCTTCGGCTCGCCCGGTGGCCGGCTCTTGAAGCGCCGGTGTGCCCACAGGTATTGCTCGGGGCACTCACGCAACACGCCTTCGACCCACTGATTGATGCGGATGCAATCTTCTTCTTCGGTCTCGCCCGGGAAACCTTCCAGCGGCGGATGAATCACCAGACGATAACCGCTGCCGTCGGCCAGACGCTCCTGGGTGAACGGCACCACCAGCGCCTTGCCCAGACGGGCGAACTTGCTGGTGGCGGTGACCGTCGCGGCCTGAATGCCGAACAGCGGCACGAAGATGCTTTGCTTGGCGCCGTAGTCCTGATCCGGCGCGTACCAGATCGCCCGGCCCGCGCGCAGCAACTTGAGCATGCCACGCACGTCGTCACGCTCCACCGCCAGCGAATCGAGGTTGTGCCGCTCGCGGCCCTGACGCTGGATGAAGTCGAACAAAGGGTTCTTGTGCTCGCGGTACATGCCGTCAATGGTGTGCTGCTGACCGAGCAGCGCCGCGCCGATTTCCAGGGTGGTGAAATGCACCGCCATCAGAATCACGCCCTTGCCTTCGCGCTGGGCCTTTTGTAGATGTTCCAGCCCTTCGACGTGAGCCAGTTTCGCCAGGCGCTGACGCGACCACCACCAGCTCATCGCCATTTCAAAGAAAGCGATGCCGGTGGAGGCGAAGTTTTCCTTGAGCAGGCGCTTGCGTTCGGCCGCGGATTTTTCCGGGAAACACAGTTCCAGATTGCGCTTGGCAATGCGCCGCCGGTCGCCGGCGAAGCGATACATCAGGGCACCAAGAAAACGACCGATGGCCAGCAAGGCCGGATACGGCAGCTGCACGATCAGCCACAACAGCCCGAGGCCGCACCAGAGCGGCCAGAAGCGTGGGGCAAGAAATGCTTTTCGAAAACGCGGGCGATCCATTAAAGCTTCCGTAAATACAGTGGCCGCGCATTCTACATCGTTCGACCCGGCTTGCGGCCTGCGGGCGTTCTCGTTATAAGTCTCGGCACTTTTAGTGACAAGCCGTTGTATGCCGACATGAGCCAAACCGAACCGAAAGACCAAGATCCCGTGTTCCAGCTGAAGGGCAGCATGCTCGCCATTACAGTGCTGGAGCTGTCCCGCAACGACCTGGACAGCCTCGATCGGCAATTGGCCGCCAAAGTCGCCCAGGCACCGAATTTCTTCAGCAACGCGCCGCTGGTTCTGGCGCTGGACAAACTGCCGCCAAGCGAAGGCGCCGTCGACCTGCCGGGCCTGATGCGCGTGTGCCGTCAGCACGGCCTGCGCACCCTGGCGATCCGCGCCAGCCGCATCGAAGACATCGCCGCCGCCATCGCCATCGACATCCCGGTGCTGCCGCCGTCCGGCGCCCGCGAACGACCGCTGGAAAGCGCTGAACCCGTCGCACCGAAGAAGCCGGAAAAGCCGCCGGAGCCAGCCGTCAAACCGACCCGCGTCATCACCACGCCAGTACGTGGTGGCCAACAGATATATGCGCAAGGTGGCGATTTGGTGGTGGTTTCCTCGGTCAGTCCGGGGGCGGAACTTCTCGCCGATGGCAACATCCATGTATACGGCCCGATGCGCGGTCGTGCGCTGGCCGGGGTCAAGGGTGACACCAAGGCGCGGATTTTCTGTCAGCAATTGAGCGCTGAACTGATCTCCATCGCAGGCCATTACAAGGTTTCCGAAGACCTGCGTCGCGATCCGATGTGGGGTTCGGGCGTACAGGTCAGCCTGTCGGGCGACGTGTTGAACATCATTCGGCTTTAACGGATACTGCCGCATTTTCCAAGCATCTCTAAAACGTAGCGAAAACGGCTCAAACGAAGTAGGAAAAAGGCCAAAAGCCGAATTCCAGCCAAGGCTGTCCGACTGCAGTAGTTTTCTAGAGATGTTTTTCAGGGGCTGAACAGTCCTTCTTCCTTAGGGGTGAAACACCTTGGCCAAGATTCTCGTGGTTACATCCGGCAAGGGTGGTGTGGGTAAGACCACCACCAGCGCCGCTATCGGTACCGGCCTCGCTCTGCGCGGCCACAAAACAGTGATCGTCGACTTCGACGTGGGCTTGCGTAACCTTGACCTGATCATGGGTTGCGAGCGCCGCGTGGTGTATGACTTCGTCAACGTGGTGAACGGCGAAGCGAACCTGCAACAGGCCCTGATCAAAGACAAGCGCCTGGAAAACCTCTACGTACTGGCCGCCAGCCAGACCCGCGACAAAGACGCGCTGACACAGGAAGGCGTGGAAAAAGTCCTGATGGAGCTCAAGGAACAATTCGAGTTCGTCGTCTGCGACTCCCCGGCGGGTATCGAAAAAGGCGCCCACCTGGCCATGTACTTCGCTGACGAAGCGATCGTCGTGACCAACCCGGAAGTGTCCTCGGTACGTGACTCGGACCGCATGCTCGGCCTGCTGGCCAGCAAGTCCCGTCGCGCCGAACGCGGCGAAGAGCCGATCCAGGAACACCTGCTGATCACCCGCTACCACCCGGAGCGCGTCGAAAAAGGCGAGATGCTGGGCGTCGAAGACGTCAAGGAAATCCTCGCCGTGCGCCTGCTGGGCGTCATTCCGGAATCCCAGGCCGTACTCAAGGCCTCCAACCAGGGCGTACCTGTGATCCTCGATGATCAGAGCGACGCCGGCCAGGCCTACAGCGATACCGTTGATCGCCTGCTGGGCAAGGAAAAAGAACACCGGTTCCTGAATGTCGAGAAGAAGGGATTCTTCGAGCGTCTGTTTGGAGGTAGGTAATGAACCTTTTTGACTTCTTTCGTGCCAACAAAAAGCCAAGTACCGCCTCGGTCGCGAAAGAGCGTCTACAGATCATCGTGGCGCATGAACGCGGCCAGCGCAGCACCCCTGACTACCTGCCATCCTTGCAGAAGGAACTGGTGGAAGTGATCCGCAAATACGTCAACATCGGCAACGACGACGTACACGTGGCACTGGAGAGCCAGGGCAGCTGCTCGATTCTGGAACTCAACATCACCCTGCCAGACCGCTGAGTCGATCCGGCAGGAACGACGGCGGCTCAGGGCCCTTCCGACACCGGAGGGGCCCTGAGCCGCCGTTGGCATTTGTTACGAGGCTGTTTTAATGCCGTTGTCCAACGTCCAAATCATTCATCAGGACGCCGCCGTTCTGGTGGTGAACAAACCGACCCTGTTGCTCTCCGTCCCTGGCCGGGCCGACGACAACAAGGACTGCCTGATCACCCGCCTGCAGGAAAACGGCTACCCGGAAGCGCGTATCGTCCATCGCCTGGACTGGGAAACGTCGGGGATCATTCTGCTGGCCCGTGACGCCGATACCCACCGCGAACTGTCGCGGCAGTTTCACGATCGTGAAACAGAGAAAGCCTACACTGCGCTCTGCTGGGGTCAGCCGGAACTGGACAGCGGCAGCATCGACCTGCCCTTGCGCTACGACCCGCCGACCAAACCGCGTCACGTGGTCGATCACGAACTCGGCAAGCACGCGCTGACCTTCTGGCGTGTACTTGAGCGCTGCGGCGACTGGTGTCGCGTCGAGCTCACGCCGATCACCGGGCGTTCGCACCAGTTGCGCGTGCACATGCTGTCGATCGGTCACCCGTTGCTCGGTGACGGCCTCTACGCCCACGAGCAAGCCCTGGCTGCCTGGCCGCGCCTGTGCCTGCACGCGAGCATGCTCAGCTTCACCCATCCCCAGTCCGGCGAGCGTTTGCGCTTCGAATGCCCGGCACCGTTTTAAGCACTGTCAGACCGACAGTTGCCCGATTTAAAGGATTTTGTTCCGGATGAGTTGTACTGATTCCCTGGCAACACCCGTCAAGAAGACCCGTCATCAACTGCTTTACCTGATTTACGGCAATCAGGATGTCTACCGGCGCGAAGCCAAGTTCAGCATCCTGACCGCCCTGTCCCAGGCCAAAAACGGCAAGCGCCCGGCGATCAGAATCCTCACTGACCGACCGCAGGATTACGAAGGCTGGCCAGTCGACACCGTGTTGCTCGACGAAGCGACCCTGACTCGCTGGCAAGGGCAGAACGGCTACCACCATCGGCGCAAGGCCTGCGCGATTGCCGCCGGTATGCAACTGGCCGAGAAAACCCTGTTCGTCGACACGGACACGCTGTTCACCAGCCACCCGAACAGCCTGTTCCAATACATCGATGCAAATCAGTCGGTGATGGATCGCTTCGAATACGACTGGAAAGACGTCTTCGAACGGCCGGACTACCTGAAGCTCGCTCGCGACCTCAGCGTCCACGGTGTTTCCCCGCAGAACGGTTTCAAGCTCTACAACAGCGGCCTGTGTGGCATCACCGACCGCGACTCTGCGCTGTTCGAAGAGTCGATCCGCCTGATTGACGAGTGGACGGCCGGCGGGTTCGAGATTCACACCATCGAGCAGATCGCCCTGTCCTACGCAATGCGCGAACGGCCGGTGATGGAAGCGCGCAAACACGTCTATCACTACTTCGCGGAAAAGCGTTTCTTCCACGCGATGCAGGCGTTTTTCTTCGCTCAGCACGGCGAGAAATTCAGTCAGCGACTGGTGGACCTGTGCACTGACGTACCTCGGGTCAAACCCTTTCCGTCCGCCTGGCAGCGGCTGAAGATCAAATGGAAACTGCGCAACCAGAGCGGCGCCATGCGCAAGGTCGGCCGGGATCTGTTGTACGGCAGCGCCGCGCCGGATCACCCTTACTACAGCGCCTGTCGTCATGAGTGGTGGGAATGCGCCTCGCGGGAGATCCTGCGCTGGGACGAGAGCCGACAGAAAAAGCTTCTTGAGCAAAGCCGCTGGCCAAAGCAACTGCCTCGCCCGGACAAGCCTGAAGACGAAAAAGCGATCATGAACTACCTGAAAAAACGCGTGGCCGCCGCTCGTTGACGCGAGCGGCACATGTCATGTCCCAAGCATCAGGCCGATGCGTTAAACTCCCGCCCATTGCTGTCTGGAGCTTCTTATGCGCGAAGAGTTGAACCAAGGCCTGATCGACTTCCTCAAGGCCTCCCCTACCCCGTTCCACGCCACCGCCAGCCTTGTTCAACGCCTGGAGGCCGCCGGTTATGTGCGCCTCGACGAGCGCGAAACCTGGCACACCGAAGCCAATGGTCGTTACTACGTCACCCGTAACGATTCCTCGATTGTCGCGATCAAGATGGGCCGCAACTCGCCGCTGCACGACGGCATCCGTCTGGTCGGCGCCCACACCGACAGCCCGTGCCTGCGGGTCAAGCCACAACCTGAACTGCAGCGCCAGGGCTTCTGGCAACTGGGTGTCGAAGTCTACGGCGGCGCGCTGCTGGCGCCATGGTTCGACCGCGACCTGTCGCTGGCCGGCCGCGTCACCTTCCGCCGCGACGGCAAGGTCGAAAGCCAACTGATCGACTTCAAGGCCCCGATTGCGATCATTCCCAACCTGGCCATTCACCTCAACCGTGAAGCCAACCAGGGCTGGGCCATCAACGCCCAGACCGAACTGCCGCCGATTCTCGCGCAGTTCGCCGGTGACGAGCGCGTGGACTTCCGCGCGGTGCTCACCGATCAACTGGCCCGCGAGCACGGCCTCAACGCCGACGTGGTGCTGGATTACGAACTGAGTTTCTACGACACCCAAAGCGCAGCGGTTATCGGTCTGCACGGCGACTTTATCGCCGGTGCGCGCTTGGACAACCTGCTGTCGTGCTACGCCGGCCTGCAAGCCTTGCTGACCGCCGACACCGAAGAAACCTGCGTGCTGGTGTGCAACGACCACGAAGAAGTCGGCTCCTGCTCGGCGTGTGGCGCCGACGGCCCGATGCTGGAACAGACCCTGCGCCGTCTGCTGCCGGAAGGTGACGAATTCGTACGCACCATTCAGAAATCCCTGCTGGTCTCGGCCGACAACGCCCACGGCGTACACCCGAACTACGCCGAGAAACACGACGCCAACCACGGCCCGAAACTCAACGCCGGCCCGGTGATCAAGGTCAACAGCAATCAGCGCTACGCCACCAACAGCGAAACCGCCGGTTTCTTCCGCCATCTGTGCATGGCCGAAGAAGTGCCGGTGCAAAGCTTCGTGGTGCGCAGCGACATGGGCTGCGGTTCGACCATCGGCCCGATCACCGCCAGCCACCTGGGCGTGCGCACGGTCGACATCGGCCTGCCGACCTTCGCCATGCATTCGATCCGCGAACTGTGCGGCAGCCACGACCTGGCGCACCTGGTCAAAGTGCTGAGCGCGTTCTACGCCAGTCGCGAGTTGCCATAAGAAACAGCCGGGATCGCAGCGTGGAGCTGCGATCCCCCGGCCTGTAGAACCGGCTCATTTCTGATACACATCAGCACCGTTCATCGAAAACCCACCTAGACTTGAATTATCCCTTTCGACAAGGCTGTCGCCATGATCTCGATGTCTGCGTTCCACTCCATGCTCATTCCCATCCTGTGCGGAATGATTCTGCTGGCCATCGGCTTCAACTTCCGTGACAAGAACGCCGGCGTGTTCGCCATGTGGATCGGCATGCTGATGATCCTGGCCACCGTGGTCTACAAGATCCTCGCCAAACTCAACGAATAAATCCGCGCCCGGCTCGCATTGAATCTGGCGGGCTCGTACACTCGCCCGATCCGCCCCTTGCGAGGTTGACCGCCTAGTGTTCGCTCGTCTTTTTGCCCTGCCCTGCCTGCTCCTCGTCTGCCTGATGACCCTGATGTCGCCGGCACCTGCCGACGCTGCCGGTCTGCCGGGACTGCTCACGGGCTCCGGCAAGGCTCAGCCCGAAGCTCAGGAACCACTCGGCCAGTCGCTGGACGAAGTCATCAAGTCGCTGGAAAACGACAAGCAACGCGCCCAGTTGCTGACCGACCTGAAAAAACTCCGCGACGCCACGAAAAAAGCCCAGGCCAGCCCGGAAGAAGGTGTGTTGGGACTGATCGGCGGCACCCTCGCCACCTTCGAAAAACAGTTCACCGGCGCCGACAGCCCGCTCAATCGCTGGTCCGCCGAATTCGACATGGCCACGGACGAATTGAAAGGCCTGATGCTGCCGGCCAGCGAATGGCTGCCGATCATCTTTGCCTTCGCCGTGATCCTCGCGGTCTGGAGCCTGCTCGCCGCCGCGCTGATCTGGCTCGGCCACCGGGTACGCATGCGCTTCGGCCTGACCGAAGAACTGCCGCAAAATCCCCGGGCACTCGACATGTTGCGCTTCGCCCTGCGCAAGCTCGGCCCCTGGCTGATCGCGTTGGTGATCACGGTCTACATGAGCTACGCACTGCCCTCGTCACTGGGCAAAAGCCTGGCGATGGTGCTGGCTTACGCGCTGGTGGTCGGCACCTGTTTTTCGGCGATCTGCGTGATCGCCTTCTCCGTACTCGACGGCCCGCACCGTCATCGCGCGCTGTACATCCTGCGTCACCAGGCCTTCCGCCCGTTGTGGCTGATCGGCAGCTTCGCCGCCTTCGGTGAAGCCCTGAGCGATCCAAAACTGGTGGCCGCCCTCGGCGTACACCTGGCCCACACCGCTGCCACCGTCGCCAACGTCCTCGCGGCGCTGTCGACCGGGCTGTTCATCCTGCGTTTCCGCCGGCCGATCGCCCACCTGATCCGCAACCAGCCCCTGTCCCGCCGCCTGACCCGCCGCGCGCTCAGCGACACCATCGAAATCCTCGGCACCTTCTGGTACATCCCGGCACTGGTGCTGGTGGGCATCTCCCTGTTCGCCACCTTCGTCTCCGCCGGCGACACCAGCACCGCCCTGCGCCAGTCGCTGATCTGCACCGTGCTGCTGGTGTTGTGCATGGTGATCAACGGCCTCGTCCGCCGTCACGCCCTCAAACCCCAACGCGGACCGAAACGCCACGCGCTGTATTCCGAGCGCCTGAAAAGCTTCTTCTACACCCTCGCCCACCTGATCGTGTGGCTGGCCTTCATCGAACTCGGCCTGCGGGTCTGGGGCATGTCGCTGATCGGCTTCACCGAAGGCGAAGGCCACGACGTCAGCGTCAAACTGTTCAGCCTGATCGGCACGTTGATCTTCGCGTGGCTGATCTGGATCCTCAGCGACACCGCCGTGCACCACGCCCTCACCCGCTCCCGCAAAGGCCTGGCCAACGCCCGCGCACAAACCATGATGCCGCTGATCCGCAACGTGCTGTTCGTGGCGATCTTCATCATCGCCCTGATCGTCGCCCTCGCAAACATGGGCATGAACGTCACGCCCCTGCTGGCCGGTGCCGGCGTGATCGGCCTGGCCATCGGCTTCGGCGCCCAGTCACTGGTGGCCGACCTGATCACCGGCCTGTTCATCATCATCGAAGACTCCCTGGCCATCGACGACTACGTCGACGTCGGCGGCCACCTGGGCACCGTTGAAGGCCTGACCATCCGCACCGTCCGCCTGCGGGACATCGACGGCATCGTCCACACCATCCCGTTCAGCGAAATCAAAAGCATCAAAAACTACTCCCGCGAATTCGGCTACGCCATCTTCCGCGTGGCCGTGCCGTTCAACATGAGCATCGACGAAGCCATCAAACTGATGCGCGATGTCGGCCAGAAAATGCGCACAGATCCGCTGCAACGACGCAACATCTGGTCACCGCTGGAATTTCAGGGCGTGGAAAGCTTTGAATCCGGCAACGCGATATTGCGTGCAAGGTTCAAGACCGCACCGATCAAACAGTGGGAAGTTTCACGGGCGTTCAATCTGTCGCTGAAACGACATCTGGATGAAGCCGGCCTGGACCTCGCAACACCAAGAATGAACGTGCAAGTGATCACAGCAGGCGGTGGTGGCCAAACTCAAGAATAGGGCTACCGTCAAAGCCCTCTTCGCTGGCAAGCCAACTCCCACCACTCAACACAATGAGCGTTAGCTCGAGTACCGCTCTTGACGTGCCGGCCCCATCGGAAGGCTGAGTGGAGGGATTTATCCGGGGGTGGGAGCGCAGCGACCGTGCGGCGAAGCCGCATGCATCGAGAGGAGGTGCAGCGAAGCAAACCGTAGGCGATGCCCCCGGATGAATCCCGGAACGAAGGAACGCCGAGCCTCAGCGAGGCGCCGAACGCCGGGGCCCAGCGTTTTTGGTTACTTTTTTGGCGTTTGAAAAAAGTGACTCGCCGTAAGGGCGAAACCGTCAGCCGCCGCACCCGAAGCAACGGATATTCACCCAAAACAACCCAAAACCTGGTCGGCCCAGAGGCCGCCAAGGTCAAACCACATCAACCCCAACGTGAATCGCATCATGCCGCCAAAACTCCAGATCACAATCAATCAACCGCCCAAACTGATCATAATTAACCCGAGCAATCCTCAACCCCGGACTCCCCACCGAAACCCGTAACCCCGCCGCCGCCTCCACCGACAACGACGTCGGAACAATCTCGAACCGCACCCGCCCATAGTGCAAATCGTAATGCCGCGCATACAGCTCGGTAATCGACTGATTCAAATCAAACTCCAGAATCCCCGGAAAAAACTGCGGATTCAGATAATGCTCCACATACAACACCAGCCGCCCATCGATCCGCCGCGACCGGCAAATCTGAATCACGCTCGACAACGCCGGCAACTGCAACCACGCACAGACCGCCGCTGACGCCGGCTGCAACCGCGCCGAAATCACCTCGGTCGACGGCACCCGCCCCTGCGCACTGACCATCGCGTGAAAGTGACTGCGCTGCATCAGGTTGTAGGCCAGACGCGGCGGCGACACGAACCAGCCCCGCCGCTCCTCGCGATAAATCTGCCCTTGCGCCTCCAGCTGCAACAAGGCTTCCCGTACCGTAATCCGCGTCGTGCCGAACAGCTCACTGAGCTTGCGCTCGGCCGGCAACTTGCTCCCTGCCGCCAGCAACCCATGGTCGAGTTGCTCCTGAAGGATCTGGCCAATCGCTGTCACCGCTTTTGTTGCCTCATCGCGCATCAACGTTACCTATCTGGACTAGACCAGCACTGTTTCGGGGCAAAACCGCACAGCTATTGCGCCGTTTGGTCGTGTTGCAAGCCTAGGCAGTGCAGATGACCGAGAGATGACAAAACTACCGAACGGTCGCCCTGACAACTTGCAATACATCGGCCAAGTCCCTTGCCCACCGGGACTTTGCGGGTGGTCTACGCTTAGCGGGCAGCCGTCGATACCGGAGAAATAAAACGCGGGTCGGGTATCCGCCGACATCAAAGTGTCATCCAGCCCCCCTACATTGGCTCAGGTATTGCTGACCTAGACCAACACAAACCGCAATCGCAGCGTTGAACACGACCAAGGAGCTTCGGAATGAAACAGCTTTTCCTGGCAACACTGTTAGGCTCGACCATTGCCATGTGCACCGCCGCCATGGCGGCTGATGATCTGAAAACCCTCGAAGCCGCTGCGAAAGCGGAAGGCGCCGTCAACAGCGTCGGCATGCCCGATGACTGGGCCAACTGGAAAGGCACCTGGGAAGACCTGGCCAAGAACTACGGCCTCAAACACATCGACACCGACATGAGCTCGGCCCAGGAAATCGCCAAGTTCGCCGCAGAAAAAGACAATGCCACTGCCGACATCGGTGACGTCGGCGCGGCCTTCGGCCCGATCGCGGTCAAGCAGGGCGTGGTGCAACCGTACAAGCCGACCACCTGGGATCAAGTGCCTGCATGGGCCAAGGACAAGGACGGCAACTGGGCACTGGCCTACACCGGCACCATCGCTTTCATCGTCAACAAGAAACTGCTGCACGGCTCCGAAGTGCCGACCAAATGGGCTGACCTCAAGGGCGGCAAATACAAGGTTTCCATCGGTGACGTGAGCACTGCCGCACAGGCTGCCAACGGCGTACTCGCCGCTGCGCTGGCCAACGGCGGCGACGAGAAAAACCTCCAGCCTGCCCTGCTGCTGTTCGCAGATATCGCCAAGCAGGGGCGTCTGTCGATGGCCAACCCGACCATCGCCACCATGGAAAAAGGCGAGATCGAAGTCGGCGTGGTCTGGGACTTCAACGGTCTGAGCTACAAGGCCAAGATGGCCAACCCGGATGACTACGTGGTGCTGATCCCGTCCGACGGCTCGGTGATTTCCGGCTACACCACCATCATCAACAAATACGCGAAGAACCCGAACGCCGCCAAGCTGACCCGCGAATACATCTTCAGCGACGCCGGCCAGACCAACCTCGCCCGCGGCAACGCCCGCCCGATCCGCGCCGAGCACCTGCAACTGCCGGAAGACGTGAAAGCCAAGCTGCTGCCAAACGAGCAGTACAAGAAGGTCACGCCGATCAAGGACGCCGATGCGTGGGAAAAAACCTCCAAGGCCCTGCCGCAGAAGTGGAACGAAGAAGTCATCGTCGAGATGAAGTAAGCCCGTAAGTCCCGCTTCCGGGATTGCTGGAGATCCCTTGTGGGAGCGAGGTTACTCGCTCCCACAAGGGCTCCCGACTGAATCTGAAATTTTCTGTTTCGCGGAGTTTTTGCCCCTATGAAGCACACCGTCATCCTTGTCGTGCTCGACGGCCTCAACTACGAGGTTGCGCGTCACGCCATGGGGCATCTGCAGGCTTACGTTGGCGCAGGACGCGCCGCGCTCTATCAGTTGGAGTGCGAGCTGCCGGCCCTGTCCCGACCGCTTTACGAATGCATCCTCACGGGGGTGCCGCCGATCGACAGCGGCATCGTCCACAACAACGTCTCGCGCCTGTCCAACCAGCGCAGCATCTATCACTACGCCCGCGATGCCGGTCTGAAAACCGCCGCCGCGGCGTACCATTGGGTCAGCGAGCTCTACAACCGCTCGCCGTTCGTGGCGGCACGGGATCGGCATACCGATGACCCGACGCTACCGATCCAGCACGGCCACTTCTACTGGAACGATCACTACCCAGATTCGCACCTGTTCGCTGACGCGGAAAACCTGCGCCTGCGCCACGCCCCGGATTTTCTGCTGATCCACCCGATGAACATCGACGACGCCGGCCACAAGCACGGCCTCGACACCCCGCAATACCGCAACAGCGCGCGCAGCGCCGACATCATCCTAGCCGACTACCTGCAAGCCTGGCTCGACGCCGGCTGCCAGGTGCTGGTGACCGCCGACCACGGCATGAACAACGACCGCTCGCACAACGGCCTGCTACCGGAAGAACGTCAGGTGCCGTTGTTCGTACTCGGTGATGCCTTCAGCCTGGACAGCGAAGCTGCACCGAAGCAGACCGACATCTGCGGCACCGTCTGCGAACTGCTCGGCGTACCCCACGACAAACCTGTGTGCCGGGAGTTGCTCAAGTGAACTCAATGACTCGCGGCAAATGGCTGGCCGCCCTGTGCCTGGTGCCTTTCGCGCTGTTCTTTATCGTGTTCGAAATCGCCCCGCTGATCTGGGTGATGATCAACAGCCTGCAATCGGAAGAATTCGGTTGGGGCTTCGCCAACTTCAGCAAGATCTTCAGTTCGAAGTTCTATCTGCAGGCGATCCAGTACAGCCTCGAAATCAGTTTCTGGTCGAGTGTGTTCGGCATCATCATCGCGGTGCTGGGCGCCTACTCCCTGCGCCGGGTCGATTCGAAACTGCGCAACTTCGTCAACGCCTTCGCCAACATGACCAGCAACTTCGCCGGTGTACCCCTGGCCTTCGCGTTCATCATCCTGCTCGGCTTCAACGGCAGCATCACCATCATGCTGAAACAGGCAGGGATCATCGAGGACTTCAACCTGTACTCGAAGACCGGGTTGATCATCCTCTACACCTACTTTCAGATTCCCCTCGGCGTCCTGCTGCTGTACCCGGCGTTCGATGCCCTGCGCGAAGACTGGCGCGAATCCGCCGCGCTACTCGGCGCTGACGGCTGGCAGTTCTGGCGCCACATCGGCCTTCCGGTGCTGACCCCGGCCCTGCTCGGCACCTTCGTGATCCTGCTGGCCAACGCCCTCGGCGCCTATGCCACGGTCTACGCGCTGACCACCGGCAACTTCAACGTATTGCCGATTCGCATCGCAGCAATGGTGTCCGGCGACATTTCCCTCGACCCGAACCTAGCCAGCGCCCTGGCCGTGGTGCTGGTGGCGCTGATGACCCTGGTGACCGTCGTGCATCAACTGCTGCTGAAGAGGAGCTACCATGTCTCGCGCTGAATCCGGCCCGGCCGGCGTCTACCACCGCGTCGTGGTCTATCTGTTGTTCGCCATCCTGCTGCTGCCGCTGGTGGGCACGCTGATCTACTCGATCGCCAGCAGTTGGTCGGCCACCATCCTGCCTAGCGGTTTCACCTTCAAGTGGTACATCCAGTTGTGGAGCGATCCGCGCTTTCTGCACGCCTTCGGCCAGTCGTTGCTGGTGTGCGTCGGCGCGCTGATTCTGTCGGTGGTGCTGATCCTGCCGCTGCTGTTCGTGGTGCATTACCACTTCCCGAAACTCGATGCGCTGATGAACATCCTGATCCTGCTGCCCTTCGCGGTGCCGCCGGTGGTGTCGTCGGTGGGCCTGTTGCAGCTCTACGGTTCCGGGCCGTTCGCAATGGTCGGCACGCCGTGGATCCTGATCGGTTGCTACTTCACCGTGGCGCTGCCGTTCATGTACCGGGCGATCACCAACAACCTGCAAGCGATCAACCTGCGCGACCTGATGGACGCCGCCCAACTGCTTGGCGCCAGCACTTTTCAGGCAGCCTTCCTGGTGGTGCTGCCGAACCTGCGCAAAGGCCTGATGGTTGCGTTGCTGCTGTCGTTCTCGTTCCTGTTCGGTGAGTTCGTGTTCGCCAACATTCTGGTCGGCACCCGCTACGAAACCCTGCAGGTTTATCTGAACAACATGCGCAACAGCAGCGGCCACTTCACCAGTGCGCTGGTGATCTCCTACTTCTTTTTCGTGCTGGTCCTGACCTGGGTCGCCAACATCTTGAACAAGGACAAAAGCGAATGAGCTATGTCAGCGTCCAACACCTGCAAAAAAACTACGCGGGCACCACGGTGTTCAGCGATATCAACTGCGAGATCCAGAAGGGTGAATTCGTCACCCTGCTCGGCCCGTCCGGTTGCGGCAAATCTACCCTGCTGCGTTGCATCGCCGGGCTGACGCCGGTGGATGGCGGCAAGATTCTGCTCGATGGCGTCGACATCGTGCCGCTCACCCCGCAGAAACGCGGGATCGGCATGGTGTTCCAGAGCTACGCGCTGTTCCCCAACATGACCGTGGAGCAGAACGTCGCCTTCGGCCTGCGCATGCAAAAGGTCAACGCCGACGACAGCCACAAGCGGGTTGCCGAAGTGTTGAAACTGGTTGAACTCAACGACTTCGCCAGTCGCTATCCGCATCAGCTGTCCGGCGGTCAATGCCAGCGTGTCGCCCTCGCCCGCTCACTGGTGACCCGTCCACGCCTGTTGCTGCTGGATGAACCGCTGTCGGCCCTCGACGCGCGGATTCGCAAACACCTGCGCGAACAGATCCGTCAGATCCAGCGCGAACTTGGCCTGACCACGATCTTCGTCACACACGATCAGGAAGAAGCCCTGACCATGTCTGACCGGATTTTCCTGATGAATCAGGGAAAGATCGTACAAAGCGGCGATGCCGAAACCCTCTACACCGCGCCGGTCGACGTATTCGCCGCCGGCTTCATCGGCAACTACAACCTGCTGGATGCCGAGAGTGCCTCGAAGCTGTTGCAGCGGCCGATCAACCACCGCATCGCGATTCGCCCGGAAGCCATTGAACTGAGCCTCAGCGGTGAACCCGACGCGCAAATCCGCAGCCACAGCCTGCTGGGCAACGTGATCCGCTACCGCGTCGAAGCCCGAGGCGTGGAACTGGTGGTGGATGTGCTCAACCGTTCGGCGGCGGATCTGCATCCCGACGGTCAGCGCCTGTCACTTTCCATCGATCCCACCGCCCTGTGTGAGGTAGCCTGATGACTTTGCTGACACCCAAGAGGGAACTGAACTGATGGCCCTGGCAATTTTTGATCTGGACGAAACCCTGATCCACGGTGACTGCGCCACTCTCTGGAGCGAGCAGATGGGGCGCCTGGGCTGGGTCGATCCCGAGTCGTTCATGCGCAGGAACAACGAGCTGATGGACGCCTACAGCCATGGCAAGTTGCGCATGGAAGACTACATGGACTTCAGCCTCGAGCCGCTGATCGGGCGCACCCCGGAAGAAGTCGAGCATCTGGTCGGGCCGTGGGTTGAAGACTTCATCGAACCGATCATCTTCAGCGACGCCACCAAGACCATCGCCGCCCACCGCAAGGCCGGCGACCGGATTCTGGTGATCTCGGCCTCAGGCACACACCTGGTCAAACCGATTGCCGAACGACTGGGCATCGACGAGGTGCTGGGGATCGAACTGGAAGTGGCGCATGGCGTGTACAGCGGCCACACCGTGGGCACCCTGACCTACCGCGAAGGCAAGATCACCCGCTTGCTGGAATGGCTGGATGCCGAAGAGGAAAACCTAGAGGGCGCGAGTTTCTATTCCGACTCACGCAATGATCTGCCGCTGCTGCTGAAAGTGGATTTCCCGCATGTGGTCAATCCGGATCCGGTGCTGCTTGCAGAGGCCGAGAAATCCGGGTGGCCGATCCACCTCTGGAAGTAAGCGATTGTCTCGTGGGAGCACACCTGCTCCCACAAGCTTCGATGATCAGCTCAGGCTTTCGTCGATCACCAGTACCAGTTTCCCCGCCACCGTATTGCTCGCCAGTTCGGCGAACGCCGCCTCGGCATCCTTGATCGCAAAGGTCTTGGCCAGTTGCGGCTTCAGGCGCCCTTCGGAAAACAGCGGCCACACGTGCTGGCTCAGATCGCTGAACAGGTCGGCCTTGAACTGATCGTCACGGCTGCGCAGGGTCGAGCCCAGCAGTTGCACGCGCTTGGCCAATACCTGGGCCAGATCCAGTTTTGCCTCGCGGCCGCCCATCAGACCGATCAGCACCCAGCGTCCGTCCTGCGCCATCAACTTCAGATTCAACGCCGAATAATTGCCGCCCACCGGATCCAGAATCACATCGAACGGTCCGAAATCCCGCAGGCTTTCCAGATCGTCGGTGCGAACCACCCCGCCCTGGGCACCCAGCGATTCGCAGTAGGCCAGCCGCTCAGCCGAGCCAACGCTGACCCAGCACGGATTGCCGAAAGCCTTGCACAGTTGAATGGCGGCTGAACCGATGCCACTGGCCCCGGCGTGCAGAAGAACTTTCTCACCCGGTTTGAGCGCCGCAAGTTGAAACACATTCAGCCAGACGGTCGCGTACACCTCGGGCAAGGCAGCGGCCTCGATCAGCGATACACCTTCCGGAACCGGCAGCACATGCCGTCCGTCGACGACCACCTCTTGCGCCATCCCGCCCCCGGCCAGCAAGGCGCAGACCCGGTCACCGACCTGCCAGGACGAGCCTGCGCCAACCTCGCTGATCACCCCGGAACACTCAAGACCCAGCACCTGGCTGGCACCCGGAGGGGGTGGATAAAGTCCGGCTTTCTGTAATAAATCCGCGCGATTGAGGCCCGCTGCCGCCACCCGGATGCGAACTTGTCCTACATCACATGTAGGACTTGGTTCATCAACCCATGCCACTTGACCTTCAACGCCTTGCAATGCCTTCACAGTGCCTCCATAGTGAGTCTGGACTGAGCCCGAAGCTGTAGCGCCGGGCTTTTTGCATTATGCGACCGGCCCTGGGGTCTGAACGAACGCTGAACAGCAGTTATCGTACAGAGCGTAGAGGTACCGGCGACTTCAAAGACGGCCTAATATGCGTTATCAATTGTCCCCGCGTCGAATCAGCATGAAGCATCTGCTCCCCAGCACCGCCCTCGCTCTTTTCATCGGTATCGGTCTGTTGCCGGTGTCGGGCACCACATTCGCAGCCAACAGCTGGGACAAGTTGCAGCCTGATCGCGACGAAGTGATCGCCAGTCTGAACGTCGTCGAGTTGCTCAAGCGTCACCACTACAGCAAGCCGCCGCTCGACGATGCGCGCTCGGTGATCATCTACGACAGCTACATCAAGCTGCTCGACCCGTCGCGCAGCTACTTCATGGCCAGCGACATCGCCGAATTCGACAAGTGGAAGACCCAGTTCGACGACTTCCTCAAGAGCGGCGACCTCAACGCCGGGTTCACCATCTACAAGCGCTACCTGGACCGCGTGAAGGCGCGTCTGGACTTCGCTCTTGCCGAGTTGAACAAAGGCGTCGACAAGATGGACTTCACCACCAAGGAAACCTTGCTGATCGATCGCAAGGACGCTCCGTGGCTCAAGTCCACCGCCGAACTCGATGACCTGTGGCGCAAACGCGTCAAGGACGAAGTGCTGCGGCAGAAGATCGCCGGCAAAGAGCCGAAGCAGATCCAGGAAACCCTGACCAAACGCTACAAGAATCAACTGGCGCGTCTGGACCAGACCCGCGCCGAAGACATCTTCCAGGCATACATCAACACCTTCGCCATGTCTTACGATCCGCACACCAACTATCTGTCGCCGGATAACGCGGAGAACTTCGACATCAACATGAGCCTGTCCCTCGAGGGCATCGGCGCCGTGTTGCAGAGCGACAACGACCAGGTGAAAGTCGTGCGTCTGGTGCCGGCAGGCCCGGCTGACAAGACCAAGCAGGTTGCTCCGGCCGACAAGATCATCGGCGTTGCCCAGGGCAACAAAGAGATGGTCGACGTGGTCGGCTGGCGTCTGGACGAAGTGGTCAAGCTGATCCGTGGTCCGAAAGGCACCGTGGTGCGTCTGGAAGTCATCCCGGCCAGCAATGCGCCGAACGACCAGACCAGCAAGATCGTGCCGATCACCCGCGAAGCGGTGAAGCTCGAAGACCAGGCCGTGAAGAAGTCCGTGCTGAACCTGAAACAGGACGGCCGCGACTACAAGCTCGGCGTGATCGAGATTCCGGCGTTCTACCTCGACTTCAAGGCCTTCCGTGCCGGCGATCCGGACTACAAGAGCACCACGCGCGACGTCAAGAAGCTGCTGACCGAACTGCAGAAAGAGAAAGTCGACGGCGTGGTCATCGACCTGCGCAACAACGGCGGCGGTTCCCTGCAGGAAGCCACCGAGCTGACCAGCCTGTTCATCGACAAGGGCCCTACCGTGCTCGTGCGTAACGCCGATGGCCGGGTCGATGTACTTGAAGATGAAAACCCGGGCGCGTTCTACAAAGGCCCGATGGCGCTGCTGGTCAACCGCCTGTCCGCCTCGGCTTCGGAGATCTTCGCCGGCGCCATGCAGGACTACCATCGCGCGCTGATCATCGGTGGCCAGACCTTCGGCAAAGGCACCGTGCAGACCATTCAGCCGCTGAACCATGGCGAACTGAAACTGACCCTGGCCAAGTTCTACCGGGTTTCCGGTCAGAGCACCCAGCATCAGGGCGTACTGCCGGACATCGATTACCCGTCGATCATCGACACCAAGGAAATCGGCGAAAGCGCCCTGCCGGAAGCCATGCCGTGGGACACCATCCGCGCGGCGATCAAACCGGCGAGCGATCCGTTCAAGCCGTACCTGGCCCAGCTGAAATCCGAGCATGACAGCCGTTCCGCCAAGGACGCGGAGTTCGTGTTCATCCGCGACAAGCTGGCTCTGGCGCAGAAGCTGCTGGAAGAAAAAACCGTCAGCCTCAATGAAGCCGAACGCCGTGCCCAGCACGCCGACATCGACGCCAAGCAACTGGCGATGGAGAACATCCGTCGCAAGGCCAAAGGCGAAGAACCGCTCAAAGAGCTGAAGAAAGAAGACGACGACGCCCTGGCAGCCGCCGAGCCGGACAAGGTCAAACCGGAAGATGACGCCTACCTGAGCGAGACCGGGCGCGTACTGCTGGATTACCTCAAGCTGAGCAACCAGGTCGCAAAGAAGTAAGGTGATGGCAATTTAATGCTGACGATCCCCGGATCGTCATCAAACAGTCATCATTCTGTCGTGCAATAAAGGACTGGGAGCTGTTCTCTTCATCGAGAACGCTCCCAGTCCTTTTTTTATCGCCAGAGATTGCCATGACCACGACCGAACAGCTGAGTGCCTTGAGCTCGATCCTGACTCAAAGCGGTTTACACAGCCTGTTCCAGCCGATCATTTGCCTCTCCGAACGGCGCATTCTCGGCTACGAAGCCCTGACCCGCGGCCCGTCCAACAGCCCGCTGCACTCCCCCATCGCCCTGTTCGCCGTGGCCCGCCAGGCCGGGCGCTTGAGCGAACTGGAAATCGCCTGCCGGCAAAGTGCATGCCGCCGTTTTAATGAGCAGCAGTTGCCGGGCAAGCTGTTTCTCAACGTCTCTCCGGAATCCCTGCTCGAAGCCGCGCACCAGCCGGGGCGCACACTGCAGCTGCTTCAGGATTTTGGTATTCCGCCGAGCCAGGTGGTGATCGAACTCACCGAACAGACGCCGATCGATGATTTCCAGTTGCTGCAAACCGCACTGCATCACTATCGGGCGATGGGGTTTTCGATTGCCCTCGACGATCTGGGCGCGGGTTATTCGAGCCTGCGCCTGTGGTCGGAGCTGCGACCGGATTACGTGAAGATCGACAGACACTTCATCGACGGCATTCATCAGGACGCGTTGAAGCGCGAGTTTGTCGGATCGATCCTGCAAATCGCCAAGGCCTCCCGGGCCCAGGTAATTGCCGAAGGCATCGAACTGCCGGAAGAACTGGCGGTACTGACCGAGATGGGTGTGGATCTGGTGCAGGGCTATCTGCTCGGCCGTCCTCAGGAACACCCACCGCGTGATGCCCGAGCCTTGATGCCCAAGCACGACAGCAGCGCCGTGGCACTGAACGATGAAGGCAGCGACCTCAGCGCCCTGCTCAACGATCAACCCGCCGTGAATCGCGACACACCGACCGCCACCGTACTGGAAGCCTTCCGCCGCCAGGCCAACCTGAACTCGCTGGCGGTACTCGACGAACAGGGTCAGCCATGCGGCATTGTCCACCGTCACTCGTTGTCCGATGCGCTGCTCAAACCGTTCGCCACCGACCTGTTCGCCCGCAAACCGATCAGCCGCCTGATGAACGACGACTTCCTCGCCGTGGAAATGAGCCAGTCGCTGCAACAAGTCAGCCGCCTGATCACCAGCCGCGCCCGGCAACGCATCGAAGAAGACTTCATCATCACCCTCAACGGCAGTTACCTGGGCCTGGGCCGGGTGATTGACGTGCTCAAACTGATTACCGAACTGAAGATCCAGCAGGCGCGCTATGCCAATCCGTTGACGTTGCTGCCGGGGAATGTGCCGATTCAGCAATGCCTCACCCGACTGTTGCAACAGGGGCGCGAGTCGGTCATTTGTTATGTCGACATCGACAGCTTCAAACCCTTTAACGATATCTATGGGTATGGGCGTGGGGATGAGGTGTTGCTGTGTCTGGCGCAATGCCTCAACGAACGCGTCGACCCGTCCCGCGATTTCGTTGGGCATATTGGGGGGGATGATTTCCTGTTGGTGCTCGGCCCGGAGGATTGGCGCAAACGGCTGAACCAATTGCTTGATGACTTCCAGAGCCAATGCCGACGCTTCTACCGCCCTGAGCATCTGGAGGCTGGGTGTTTTGTTGCGCCGAATCGTCAGGGTATTCGTCAGGAGTTTCCGTTGCTGTCATTGTCCATTGGCGTGGTGCATTTGCATCCTGAAGCGTGTGCGCAACTGGATGCGAGTCAGTTAGCAGAGATGGCTTCGCAGGCGAAGCATCATGCGAAGAATGTTCCGGGGTATAGCGTGCATTTGATTGATAGTCTTACGGCTCCTGACCTTGATACACCGCAGGTTATTGGCCAACGCTGACTGTCAAAGTACGGCCATTCCCTGTGCCATCCTTATCTCTCTGTTGAGTCATCGATGTGATACCTCAACAAGCAACTTAACAAAACCTGCATGAACTGACGTTGATCCTCTACATCGTCATCAAAATAAGTTGTGATTTTTGTGAATACAGCATCAAAGCTGTCACCAGCGTCCAAGTAGTGCTTCAGCGTATCAATACACCACTCGCGCTCATGAAAAGTGTAAGAAAGAAACTCAGGCTTCATAAGAATATCAAGCAGCTCAGCAAGCTCCTTCTTGTCATTAACATTCTTTGAAACAATGATCTTTTCACGTGCATCATCATGAGTGTTTTCTATATCAAACAGAAAAAGAAGACCACGCAAAACAAAATATTCAGGCTTACGTTTCATTCCACAAATTCCGTATAAGAGGTTATCGGCATACCTGCTCTATCAAGGATTACTACCGCATGTGTTTGCTGTCCGTAAATTACTCCACCTCTTTTGTATCCTTCACCAACAACCTTGCCCATATTCATCGGTTCCTTAGACGCCATTTGCCCATTTCGCCTGAAAATAAGCTGAGCACGATGTATCGCATTCAGTTGGTCTCGATAGCTAAAAAAATGAGTGGCAGCACTGGGTATTTTTGGCTGCCCTGCTCGTCTTCCGTTGGTGTAAACCTCAATGACTCCAGTTGTTGGATTTCTACCCGTCATCGAACGTTCCTGCTGAGAAGCCAGTGTGGTCTGTTTGCCATGTTTCTCTAAGGAGTGTGCGTCTCGCGTAGCTTTCTCCATTTCATCCAATCGCCGATAAGCATTCGCCTCTGCTAACTCATCAATCTTCGCCCGCCGTTCCTGCGCTGTCATGCGCGGCAGCTGCGGCTCGCCTTCATCAACTACTGATCCACCCACCCCATCCGGCACCGAACAACCCGGCTTATTCGGCGGCGGACAATTGGACGTCAATCCCAACGGATCCACCCACCCCGTCGGATTCGGCACGTACCGGTACTGATTCAGCCCACCCGCCAGCTTCACCGGATCCGGCGTCAGGTACCGTCCCACGTCCGGGTCGTAATACCGGTGCCGGTTGTAATGCAGCCCGCTTTCGTCATCGAAGTACTGCCCCTGAAAGCGCAGTGGCTGGTTCAGGTAGTCCTCGGTCGCCAGTTCCAGCGAGGTGACCTTGCCGTAGGCGCTGTATTTGGCTGACCAGACGATGTCGCCGCTGTAGTCGGTCAACTCCTGCGGAGTACCGAGGTGGTCGAGTTGGTAATAGAACGGGCAGGCGCGTTTCGGGCCTTTGCCGTCGAGCATGGCCAAGGGGCGGAAGGTGCCGGGTTCGTAGATGAAGCTGCGGTGCTGGCCCTTGCTGCTTTCGGCGATCAGGTGGTCGCCTTGCCAGAAGAATTCGATGCTCTGGCCGTCGACAGTTTTGCGGATGCGCCGGCCAAAGGCGTCGTATTGGTAGGTCGCGGTGCTGCCGTCGGGACGGGTCAGGCCGATCAGGCGGTGCTGGCTGTCGTAGCGATATTCGGTGACGAGCGTTTGTGCGCGGCCGCGGCGTTCGCGGATCAGGTTGCCGAAGGCGTCGTAATCGTAGTGGCGGTCGCCCTGCATCAGCAGGCGGTTGCCTTTGATCTGTGTCGGGCCGGGGCGGTCCTGCATCAGCAGGTTGCCGGCCGGGTCGTGGGCGAAATTTTCCGGCAGGTCGTCGCGGGTGTGGCGTACGCGGATCAGCCGGTCGAGGGCGTCGTACGTGTAGCTGCGCTGGCCGTGGCGGGTGTCGGCGATGTGTTCGAGGTTGCCGTTGGCGCTGTAGGCAAAGTCGCGGCGGTACAGCGAGTTGCGCTGATGGCCTACGGCGTGGGCGCGTAAACGGCCCTGTTCGTCGTAGGCGTATTCGCTGAGCAGCAGGCCTTGCTGGCGCTGCTGTTCGCGGCCGTTCTGGTAGACGTGGCGAGTGAGCAAGGCGCCGTTGAGGTCGATCGCGGTCAGCGCGCCGCCCTTGGCGTAGTGATAATCAAGCTTGCTGTTGTCTGGCAGACGCAGGCGAGTGAGCTGGCCGCAGGCGTCGTAGGCGTAACGCAGCGTGCCCCAGCCCTGATGCTCGCGCACCAGCCGGTCCTGCAGGTCGTATTCGAAGGCCAGCGGGTGATCCTGGCCGTCATCGACGCCGACCAAACGGCCTAAACGGTCATAGCGGTAGCTGACCTCGACCCCGTCCGGCAGGGTCTTGAGCAGCAGACGCCCAGCAGCATCACGTTGGTAGCCGGTGACCAGCGTCGAGCCGTCGTCGCCGAACTCGGTCTTTTCCAGCAGGTGGCCGTTGCGGTCGTAGGCATACGCCGTGCGTCGGCCATCGAAGCCGGTTTCCTGTCGGATCAGTCCGGTCGGCGTGTAGTCCAGCCGATACTTTTCGCCGGACTCGTTCTCGATTTCCGTCAGCAGCAGCTGCGCATGGTCGTAGCGGTATTGCAGTCGCGTACCGTCGGGGTTGATCCGCCGGCTGACCAAATGCAGGTCGTCGTCATACTCGTAACGGGTGATCCGCCCCAGTTCATCGCGTTCGGCGGTGATCTGGCCGTAAGCGCTATAACTGAAGGCTCGAGTGGCGCCATTCGGCGAGGTGGTCTGGATCAGCCGGCCAACGGCGTCCCACGTGTGGCGAGTGACCGCACCGTGTTCGTCCTGAACCGTCGTCCGCCGCCCCAAAACGTCGTAGGAAAACTTGCGAACCCCACCGTCGGGCAAACTTTCCTCGACCAACTGGCCCAGGTCGTTCCACACGAACACATGGCGACCGGAGTCCGGATAACGGATCGACAGCAACCGCCCCTGCGCATCAAAGTGATAATGGGTGACATGACCGTCCGGATCGACCGCCTCGGTGATGTCACCCTGGGCATTACGCCGGTACGTCCACACCGCATCGCCACGCGAACGGCTGTGCAGGAAACCGTTGCGGTACTCGTAGGACGTCGGCGCATCGTCCGGCGGAATCAGCGCGATCAGCCGTCCGACATCGTCATAGCGGTACTCGGTAACCGCCCCCAGCGCATCCTGCTCGGCGACCAGCCGGCCCGCCGAGTCATAGGCCTTGAGCTGCTCGCCCCCGTCGGAGGCGACCTGACGCACCAGCCGCGCCGTGTCGTCGTGGACGTAAGCTTCCTCAGTCCCATCGACGTAATGCACGGTGACACGGCCGGCGTCATCCCAGACGTAACGCGTATCCATCTGCGAAAACGACGCCCAGTGCCGCACGCAGCGCGCCGCCTTGCCGGCCCGTTCCCACTCCCAGAAAAAGCTCGCGCCGCCGCTCAGCTGCCGTTGCAGGATGACGTGCTGATCGTCGTAGTCGTAACGCTCGCTTTCGCCAACGGCGTTGATCGCCTCGATCAATCGGTGACGGGCATCAAAACGATAACTGGCCAGCGTCTGCTCGGTGCACCAGGCAGACTCCCGAAAAACCTGATAATCGACCGCGACCAAGTGCGCGCGCTCGTAGCGCAGCAACAAGGACCGGCCGGCCCCGTTATCCAGCCGCTGAATCCGGTCGGAATGATCCCGATGCACCGTCAGACGATTGCCGTAGGCATCGCTGACAGCAGTCAGACGCCCAGCCCGAAAGTGATAAAACCGCGCCGCGTCCCCCGCCAGCGCAACAATCAACTCCTCCGGCTCATCCCCCAGAAAGATCGCCGCCCGCGACAAGCTGTTGTGAATCCCCGGCCGCTCACTGCTCGGCAACGGAAACCGCGTCCGCCGGTTCTCATGGTCAACCCAGACCACCGCAGCGCCATCAACCTCCAGCCGATGCGCCAGCGAATGACTCCAGCCAAACCCCAGCCCGACATCGATCTCGGCCGCACTGCTGCGATACAGCCGGCTGAACTCGAACGGCAGCAGCCCATCGAGCACGCCATCGGTCAGGGTCAACAACTCTTCGCCAGTGACCATCGACACCGGACAGCCGTTGGTACAGGTTCTGGGTGCACAATCGGCACTGTCACCGTTGGGATTTTTCGCCTGATCCGGCGTGTCGTCGTGGTGTTCGTCTTTTTTCAAAGAAGCATTACGCCGGGCATCCCAGCGCAATTGCATGCGACCCTTTTTCACCCCGGAGGCGATGCCACGTGCGGCGACGGATTTGTACTGGTTCACGTAGCCGATGAAGGTGCTGACGATGCCGAACATCGCCTTCACCAGTCGCGTTACTGCCGACAGCAACTGAGCGCCACGCTCCGCCAGACGCAAGGTCAGATACGCAATCCCCGCCCCGGCACCGACAAAGGTCAGCACAACGCCGATCAACACATCGATCAGCAGTTGCACCACAACCATCGAGACCGCCTCGGCGGTTTTCCCGGCAATTTCATTGGGTGGCAGCATCTCCAGCCAGAGGCTGGCGGTACGCAGCAAAAGGCACAGCGCCGCCTCGTCACTGACCAGTAACTGAAGCTTCTCCATCATTTCAGGCGCTGTTTCTGCCAACGCGATCAGCTGTGCGGCGCCACTGCCCAACCGCTCGGCAAACTTTCCGGGTTCCTGGAGAATCTCCGACAGCAACCCGATGCTGTCCCACACCCCCTCGATCGCCGCCCAGCTGCCGGCCAGCATGCCGTTCCCGGCCGCAGTGGCCACCGACTGCGACCATTGCGGCTTGAATCCCTGCCACTCGCTGCGCAGCCAGCCATCCAGCTGCCGAGTCAGGCCATCGTAGGATTCGAAAAGCGCATCAACCTGCTGCTCGCTGGCCTCACTGTGCACCACCACCCGATAAAACTTGCCCGCTTCACCGGTGAACACCCCATTGCCCTGAGCATCGAGGGTGACCGACTTGACTGCACCGCCCTCCACCGCCACCACATCGACAACGATGTCGCCCAACGGAATGTCATAGGCCGACTCGAACTTGCTCTCGATCTCCATCGTCCCGGATTCCGGGCATTGCACGACCGCAGAAGAAAAACGGCCGTCGTCTATCGCAACCTCCGTGCTGTGCTCACCGAAACGGATGATCCGCTCCATCCCCATCAGCGACGGCAGATCGGCCGCATGACTGACGCCGTCTGCCGAGCGACTGAACCAGTGCCTGAGCTGTTCGCGATAGAGATCGAGGGTGCGGGGAAAGCTGTCGAGTTCTTGCTCGATGCGGGTGACGGCATCCATCAGCGCATTTCCATACGCATGGCGAAACGAAAAACCGGGTCAAACATGTGCGTTCCCTCGCGCAAAAAATCAGGCGAGGGACTTTGCGGGGGATCAAACAGAAAAGAAGTCAGGCGAGTAGGCGGAGGATGTAGGAGAAGTCTGTAACTGATTTTTATCGAACCGCAGACGCAAAAACGGGGCGGGAGGTTTCCCTCAAGCCCCGTTCACGGAACAGATGATTTGCTTATTGAGAGGAGTCTCGACCGGCCAGCTCCTTCAACTTGAGCTCGGCCAACGGATGCCCTGCTTTCGCGGCCATGGTCCACCAGCGAGCGGCTTCCGAAGGGTCTGGCGCTTTGCTCGGCGTACCTGCAAGACTGATGACACCGACTTGATACGCCGCCTTGCCATCCCCGGCCAGCGCAGCCAGTCGCAACAACCGCACACCTTCTTCACGTGCGCCCAGGCCAACCCCGCGAAACGTCAGGATGTGCCCGTAAAAGCTTTGCGCGCCGACATCGCCGAGGTTGGCCATGCGCGCAAACTGTCCTTCGAGCCAGCGCCAGCCGCGGGGCTGACGGACAAACCACGACCAGTGAAACAGCCTACGGGCCAACCAGTAACTTGCCCGCGCCTTGAGTCGTAAAAACACTCAGGCCTCCGCCGATTCCGGGTACTCGTACTCAAACACCCGCACCACTTCCGAAGCATGCCAGGAGGCGGCGGCAACACCGTCGGACGGCCCGGAAAAACGCCCCAGACGCTCGACACACTCAAAGAAACCGGTGCGTGGCAGGCGACTGGCACCCTGGCTGATCACCAGCGAGCTGCGCAACGGTTGTTCGGCTTTCGCGTCCAGTGCCGCGAGATGCTCCAGTGCAGCGGTCAATGTCTGCATGGCCGGCGTGGGCAGTTGCAGGCGTTCAAGCAAGGCTCGATAAGTCAAAAGATGGCGCTGCCTGCGCGCCTGATCCAGCTCCCCCAGCAATCCGTCCCAATGTTGACGACTGATGCGTACGCTCACGATTGTTCCCTCCACCCTGGCACCGTCAACTCCCAGGCCAAGCTGCGGCGAATCGCGGCGTCGGGCAGACGCTCGCCGATTTCAATCATGGCCAGGTAAGACGGGCTGATGCCTACCGTGCGGGCCAGCGCCTCGATGGCGATGCCCTTCCCTTCGCGCAAACTGCGTAACTGATCCAGACCTGGAAGAATCGGGTCCGGGGTTGCCGCAAGCGGCGCTGGAGCCGGTTGCGACGGTGCTTCGTTGATGCCTGCTGCTTTCAGTAGAGCCTGATACTGAGCCCATGGCAGAACCGCATATTCGGGTTCGCCATCGCGTGCAATTATCTGAATATCCATGACTACCCCGTAGGACAACAACACTTAGCGAGTCGGCACTTTTCCCTAGAAGTGTAATCCTAACAGCGGCCAAGGTCGTGGGGGGTATCTATCTGTGTACGAGGCTGTCGCGATTCAGGACTTTTTCGGCCCCTGAAGCTGAAGTTGCTCGGGCGTATCGGGCAGACGCTCGACCACTCTGAGCTTTTCCGGCGCCTGGCGCTGACGCCACAGGCGGAAAGCATTCAGTTCATCGTCGAGGGTTTTCATCAACCAGGCGAGGACGGCGATATCATCGAGCATGCCGAACATGGGAATGAAATCCGGGATCGCATCCACCGGACTGAGGAAGTACATCAGACCGGCCACCACCGAAACTATCGCCTTGGCGCTGATCGCACGGTACTCGCCGCGCCAGTACGCCAGACACAGTGCCTGCAACAGACGCAGATCGTCCTTCAGTTTGCCAAGGCGATTGCCTTGGGCGGCGCCTTTGCTGGCCACGGCGAACAACAAGGTCGGCAAGCGGCCTCGAGCCAGCAAGCGTCCGGCCAAAGGCAGGAATCGGGCGAAATTCCACGGCGCTTTCATTTATTTCTCCCGTTGAAATGTTATCCACACAAATTGTGGATAACCTTGTGAACAGAGCTGCATTTCAGCGCTGAGAGCCCCGTTTCATAAGGGCTGCGCTCAGATCGGGCGTTTTTTACTCACATAAAAAAACCCAATATTTCATTGACTTGGCGGCTCCGGGCGTCTAGCGCGGGCAACCTTAAAGTCTAGGACTGCCATGACCGGCATCGGTTCGGTCTGTTTACGCCGACCATCGTCCAGATGCAACAACGCCCCGCATAAGCGAGGCGTTGTTGTTGAAACCGGCGCAGATTACTTGGCGGCGGCGTCTTCTTTGGCTGGATCCTTGATGGCCAGCAGTTCCAGGTCGAAAACCAGAACCGAGTTGGCCGGGATTGCCGGGCTTGGCGATTGTGCGCCGTAAGCCAGATCGCTAGGGATGTACAGCTTGTACTTCTCGCCAACGTGCATCAGTTGCAGACCTTCGACCCAACCCGGGATCACACCGCTGACCGGCAGATCGATCGGGCTGCCGCGCTCGACGGAGCTGTCGAATACGGTGCCGTTGGTCAGCTTGCCGGTGTAGTGAACGGTCACGACGTCGGTAGGCTTAGGCTGTGGGCCGTCGGCTTTCTTGACCACTTCGTACTGCAGACCGGAAGCCGTGGTGGTCACGCCAGCCTTCTTGCCGTTTTCTTCGAGGAATTTCTTGCCGGCGGCTGCCGACTCTTCGCTCATCTTGGCCATGCGCTCTTCGGCACGCTTTTGCAGCGCGGCGAAAGCTTCGACCAATTCTTCATCTTTCAGCTTCTGTTCTTTCTTGCCGACGGCATCTTCAATGCCCTGGGCTACCGCTTTGGAGTCCAGATCATCCATGCCTTCCTGAGCAAGGCTCTTGCCCATGTTCAGGCCGATACCGTAGGAAGCTTTTTGCGCCGGGGTTTTCAGCTCCACGCTGGTCTGCGAATCACAACCCGCGAGTACCAGGCTAACCAGGGCAACCGCCGCCGCCAACCGATGCTGTTTCATGCTATTTCCTTGTTCATGCGCCGAAAGGGCAATCGAGTAAAGCCGCGAGCTTATCAGGCCGCCACGACCAATGGCTACCGGCATGAGAGCAGGAATCTTCCGATAAGTTCAGGGATTAAAAAGCATTTGGCGAAAGCCACGATGAAGCTTCTGTCATCTTTCGCCGACAGCGATTGATGCCGCTTCCCACAACACTTGGCGTAATGGCCACTTGCCGCACACGACCCGCCTCAGGCATAACAGCGCAACAACTCGACAAGGATGTTCATCTTGCGCCTCTTATACCGTGTGTTGACGCTGATCGTGGTGCTGCTGGGACTGGTTCTGGCGGTGGTTCTTTACTATGTCGCCAATCCGAGATTGCCCTTCCCCGCGCCCGCAAAACAGGTGCATTACCTGAACCAGTGGACTGAGCAAGAGCGCCAGACCTACTACTTCACTCCGCAGGGGACGCAGGTCAAAGGCCTTCGTTACGAATGGTTTCAGGCGCTGGAGCTGCCGTTCTCGCAGCAACGCTTTGCCTCACCGGAATACCTCGCGCGCTTCGGCTTTCTGATCGATCCGCAACAGAAAGCCACGCCGGACAACCCGGGGAATCTGCCGGTAGGTTTCGCCCGGCACCAGAATCCCGGCAGCGCCGAGCAATATCTCGACATCACTTGCGCGGCCTGCCACACCGGTGAACTGCACTTCAATGGCCAGGCAGTACGCATCGACGGTGGCTCGGCCCAGCATGTGTTGCCCTCCAGCGTTCCTACATTGCGCGGCGGCAGTTTCGGACAGGCATTGGTCGCCAGTCTTACCTCGACTTACTACAACCCGTGGAAATTCGAGCGCTTCGCCCGCAACGTGCTGGGCAACGACTACGACGCACGCCACGAACAACTGCGCAAAGACTTCAAACGCTCACTGAACACCTTCATCAAAGTGGCCTGGAACGACACCCATCGTGGCCTCTACCCCACCGAAGAAGGCCCGGGCCGCACCGATGCGTTCGGGCGTATCGCCAACGCGACCTTCGGCGATGCGATCTCCCCAAGCAATTACCGCGTGGCCAACGCCCCGGTGGATTACCCGCAACTGTGGGACATGTGGACGTTCGACTGGGTGCAGTGGAACGGTTCGGCGCAACAACCGATGGCACGCAATATCGGCGAGGCTTTGGGCGTCGGCGCCACCCTGAATTTCTTCGATGCCAACGGCCAGCCGCTGCAGGGCGATGAGCGCTACGCCTCCAGCGTACGCGTGCGTGATCTGCACAAGATCGAAGAAACCCTGCAAAAACTGCGACCACCAGCCTGGCCTGAAGAGTTGCTCGGCGTGGTCGACAAACCCTTGGCAGCCAAGGGGCGAACCCTGTTCGCCGAGAATTGCGCCGGATGCCACGTCCCGCGCCAGACCCAGGAAGGCGAGCGTTGGGTGCAACACCTGCACATGCTCCCGGTGGACGTCATCGGCACCGACCCGAATGCCGCCAACAACATTGCCAATCACCGCTTCGACCTGACCGCCCTGCAATGGAACCCGGCAGAACTTGAACATATGGACGTGAAGTTGCACCCCAAACCCAAGGAACCGCTGGACCTCAGCCAGCTGTCAGTGGCCAAGGGACTGGCTTACGTCACCGCCTTCGTGGAAAACCGTGCGTACCGTGAAGCAGGCGTCACCGCCGCCGAAAAACCACAGCTCGATGGCTTCGGTCTGCCGATCGGTGTTCGCGAAAAAGTCGCTTACAAGGCGCGTCCGCTTGCCGGCGTTTGGGCCACGGCCCCGTTCCTGCACAACGGCTCGGTGCCGAGCCTTTATCAGTTGCTGTCGCCTCAGGACGAGCGCGCCACCACCTTCTATAAAGGCACCTTCGAATACGACCCGCGCCATCTGGGCTATCGCACCGAAGCCTTTACCAACGGTTTCCTGTTCGACACCCGCATCACCGGCAACCACAACAGCGGCCACGAATTCCGCGCCGGCGAACGCGGCAACGGCGTCATCGGCCGACTGCTGCAGCCTGAAGAACGCTGGGCGCTGCTCGAATACCTGAAAGTGCTGGGCGGCCCGCTGGAGGCGCAACTGCCATGATCTTCAATTCCTTCAAAAGACCTTCGATGCTGGCGCGTTTCTGGCTCTGGCTGGGTCGGTTATTGGGCAAAACCCTGCTGATCCTGCTGGTGATCGGCCTGATCGGCTGGGCCCTGACCACCGCGTGGTTCGCCTGGCAGCACCGTGGCCCGGTGTCGGCACTGGAGCAAATTCCGGACGGCGAAGCCGCCATGACCCAGGACGTGATTCAGACCGCGGTGCGCATCGTCGATCAGCACCGCGAAAGCACCCGCTACCTGCGCGATGCCCATGCCAAGGCCCATGGCTGCGTGAAGGCCGATGTGCAGGTGTTGCCGGATCTGGCTCAGGAATTGCGCCAGGGCGTCTTCAGCGAACCGGGCAAGCTCTGGAAAGCAACGATGCGCCTGTCCAACGGCAATGCCTACCCGCAATTTGACAGCATCCGCGATGCCCGGGGCATGGCGCTCAAATTGCTCGATGTGCCGGGCAAGCAGTTGCTGGGGGACCGTCAGGGACTGAACGAGCAGGATTTCGTGATGTTCAGTCACCCGAACTTCTTTGTCAGCGATGTCGCCGAGTATCGTCAGAATGTGGCGGCGCAGGCTGACGGCAAGAAGGTCATGGCGTTTTTTCCGGGGTGGGATCCGCGCAGCTGGCAGATCCGGCATTTGTTCATTGCACTGGCGACACTTTCGCCACCGCCGGAGAGCCCGACCCGCACGACATACTTCTCGGTATCGCCCTACAAGTTCGGCGAGGCCAATGCCAAGTTCCGGGTGATGCCGGATCCGGAGCGCTGCCCGGCTTATACCTTGCCGAAACAGAACCAGGATCTGCCGAACTTCCTGCGCAGTGCGTTGAATCAACAGCTGTCCACCGACCGGATTCCGGCGTGTTTCGTGTTGCAGATCCAGCGGCAGGACGCGAACAGGTACATGCCGATCGAAGACACCAGCATCGAATGGCGCGAGCAGGACAGCCCATTCCAGACAGTGGCGCGGATCACCCTGCCCCCGCAGGACTTCGACACCCCGGCCCTGAACCTGCAATGCGACAACCTGTCGTTCAATCCCTGGTTCGGCATCGACGCTCATCGCCCGATTGGCGGGATCAACCGCCTGCGCAAAGCGGTGTATGAAGCGGTCAGCGATTACCGCCACAGCCGCAACTCGGCGCAATAGCCGCGCCAGAAACGAAAAAAGCGACCGTCAATGGTCGCTTTCTCATGCTCTGACCCGGCAAAAGTCAAATCCCGGACAGCAAAAAGCCCGCACAAGGCGGGCTTTCTGTGGTGATCTGGCGTTCAGCGTTCCAGATTACCGAATATGGCGCAGCGGACGGGACTCGAACCCGCGACCCCCGGCGTGACAGGCCGGTATTCTAACCGACTGAA